>NZ_CALMFY010000175.1 GCF_937863485.1 uncultured Nostoc sp.
AATACTTTTGACTTTTGACTTTTGACTTTTGACTTTTGACTTCCGCCTTGCGGTACTAGCCAATGCCTTTGGCGATAAAGAAGGCTTCACCGATGGGGCCTAACGCAAGTACTGGGAAGAATGTAAGTGCGCCCAAGATTAAAATTACGCCTGCGGTAACGCCTGTAAATAGTCCAGTATCGGTTCGTAATGTACCAGTGGTGTAGGGAACAGCTTGCTTGCGGGACATGCTATCTGCTAAAAACAGCAAACCCAAAATTGGAATATAGCGGCCAGCTAGTAAACTGAAGCAGGTACTCAAGTTCCACCACAGGGCTGTTGCAGTGGTTTTTGCGCCCGTGGCGATCGCAAAAGGAGATGGTTGTGAATCGCCTAAACCTTCAAACCCAGAGCCGTTATTAGCAGCAGCTGAGGCATATTCGTAGATCACCTGAGAAAAGCCATGAAAGCCGGGATTGCTAATCCCCGCCAGTTGGTCAGGAAAAGCTAAGGCGATTCCCCCCGGAATTAAAATTGCGATCGGGTGAACCAGCAAAATTAGGAAGCTAGCAAGCACTACCTCGCGTTTTTCAATCTTGCGTCCCAGAAATTCTGGCGTGCGTCCCACCATCAGACCTGTGACGAATACTGCCAGGATGCTATAGGCAAACAAGTAAGCTGTTCCTGTACCCTGTCCACCCCAGATGATTTGCAGGAACATATTAGAGAGAAAAATAAAACCGCTGATCGGCATGAAGGAGTCGTGGAAACTGTTGACGGCTCCGCACATGGTTGCAGTTGTACTTACTGCAAATAATGCCGATTCTGCCCAACCAAACCGGACTTCTTTACCCTCTAAGTTCGGTTGCTGACTGCCCAAAAGCGTATTTACAGCCGGATTGCCGTTGTATTCCCCAATAGCGGTAACAATCAGAAATCCGAGAAAAATTACACCGATCATGCTGTAGAGTAACCAGGCTTGTTTAGTGTTATTTGCAAACAAGCCGTAGGTGTAGATCAGGGAAGTGGGAATCGAAAGCATTGCCACAATCTGAATTAAGTTAGAAAATCCGTTGGGATTTTCAAAGGGGTGTGCCGAGTTGATGGCGAAAAAGCCGCCACCGTTTTCCCCTAATTGCTTGATAATTTCAAAATGGGCAACTGGGCCACGAGCGATCGCCTGACTAATATTCGGGTCTTCCAAGGTCGGGAATACAACTGCACCCGCCAGGGTTTCTGGAACGCCAGCTGCCATCAAGGCAATGCTACCCACAATACAAATAGGCAGCAAAATTCGGGTAATCGAGCGAATTATATCTACATAAAAATTGCCTAACGGTCTACCCGTCAATCCCCGAATAAAAGCAATTCCTACTGCCAAACCAGTAGCAGAGGAGGTGAACATGTGATAACCAAGTCCCCACATTTGGCTGGCATAGCTCATGTAGGTTTCACCAGAATAGTGCTGCTGGTTGGTATTAGTAATAAAGGAAATAGTAGTATGTAGCGTTGTGTCCCAAGTTGGGGCATTTATCCCCGTGGGGTTGAGTGGTAACCATCCCTGATTCATGATGATAGAGAAAATCAGCAACCCCATTACTACGTTGCTATACAGGATTGCCCGCCCATACTGCCAGCCGGTCATGTTTTCTTTGGTTTTAACGCCAACCAAAGCATAAAGCCCTCGCTCAACCGGATTTAAAATTGGGTCGAGAAAAGTATTTTGCTCTAGGTAGACACGCGCCATGTAGCGCCCAAAAAGGGGAGTAAACGCTACTACAATTAGTAGCGTTAATACAATTTGAATCCATCCTTCTAGCATTGGATTAGTCGAACTCCAACATGAATAAATTTCAGATTAATATTAGATATTTTCTTGCCATGAATCAGAAAAAATAATGAAGTCTATTTGCATTAATTATTAACTCACCTAAAACTATGTACTTTCTCAATCATGGAGCTTTTAGTTAAATAACACAAGGTATAAATTAATATTTAAACTAGTCTATACAAGGAATATATTTCTCTATATATACAAGTCTTCAGAGCGTTTATCTCGATATATATCTGCAAATATATAGCAATCCTAAATCATTCGTGAAAAGTCAGATCCCCGACTTCTTTAAGAAGTCGGGGATCTAAACACCGCGAATTTGAATTAAATTCAGATAGGATTGCTATAGAGTCAGGAGTCTAATTCATAATTCATAACTGATTTTGGCGACAAATTCCAAATGCTGAAGTGTAGGCGTGTAAGAAGGTTCTGCCACCAACAGGGCCGATTTCACCACCACAGAAAAAGCCGACTACAGGAATATCGTTAATGTAGCGCCGAAATAGTTCAGAATCGAAATTGGGTTTACCATATAGTCCTTCACCTCGCCCCAGACAGGTAAACATCAAGGCAGCTACGGCAGAGGGTTCAGAATCTCTTTGGTGTTGATAACTTTGGAGGAGTAATTCTAGGTCTTCAGCAGAGGCTTGAGCATCGCGTAGGTGAAATTGCAGTCTTTGGCCAGGACGGACGCGATCGCCAATTGCGATCGCCCCAGCTGCTGGATCGACCCCAAGAATACCACGAATTAAAAAGTCTCCTTGCTGCAAAGCCAGCTTAAATTCATCCATTGCCACACCAACAAACAGAGAGTGCTGTGCTAAAGTCCGTTCTTCTTCGCTGAGACTGGCAATCAAATCCCGTAATACCATCAGAGGGACTTTATCATCTAACTCCAGAATAATATTGCGATCGGCTTTTGTGACTTGCAATGGTTTGCCAATCGGTCGGCATCCTTGGGCTACAATCGTTTCCAAAACAATATTGCCAGTCAAAGCTATACCAACAGTGCCCTCGCGATACAAGTTTTGGTGTTCGTCAGCATCGTTACGAAATAGGGCAACACGACCACCCATACCCCCACCACTAGCCTGTCCCCCCACTATCACCGATCCTGGATAAGCAAAATCCAGTCCCTGCAACAAATTGTTGATTCCAGAGGCGAAAGAACTAGACAGCAAGATGAACTGGGGTGTCGGTGATGCTGGCACACCGATCAAATCAACCCAAGCATCTGGTGAACTGTCTAAGTCAGGTAATTCTTCAGCAACAATATGAAAGACTTGAACCTTCACTCCTGGAAGGTGTGCCAAAGTCAAGCTGATAGCTGGTTCAGTTTCTAGTTCTTGGGTTTCTCCGCTAACTGTCGTCCCAATCACACCTCCACCACTACAGCCAATTAGCACAGGCACAGAAAGTTTTTCGGCTAACAACGGTAACAGTCGGGAATACTCACTCGCAAAAGCAGACGAAATGAATACCAGTCCTAGATCCGCAGGTGCTGTTAATGATGAGACAGCTCGTTCCACCACATCTGTAACAGCGGCTTCCAAAGAATGACGGGTTGATAGGGCGTTTGCCCACTGCATTTGGTCTGCCATGAGTTTTGAGCTTCTTTCTCTTTTTAGGCTAGTAGGTTTTGATTTTTTCTTTTGGGAAGAATTGCATCTTACAAGAATTAGCCCCAGCCCTTTGTCTCCTCCATCCCAAGAAGCTGGGGTTGTCATTCCCTAATAGATGCATCTAAATATATTGTATGATTGTTTATCTCTAGTACTGATTCCACAAAATCTTAAAAAATTAAAGATGAATGCATTATAGATGCAGCAGTTTCCTGTATTGGTTATAAATCAATAGGCTAAAATACTAACTTATGAGCTAAGTGGTTAGAATGGTTAGTAATCAAGCCAAAATCTCCCATTCTTAATTTTTCTATACTGGTATTAACAACACACAACGAGACTAAAGCAATGACTAACATCCAAGAAACAACAAAGAGCGGTATCCAAGAGAAAATTCAAGAAGAAGTCGAACAAGCGCGTACTGTCTGTGATACTAGCGGTAGCAACTCACCAGAGTGTGCTGCTGCATGGGATGCAGTAGAAGAATTGCAAGCCGAAGCTTCCCACAAGCGCCAAAGCAAGCCAAAAAACTCTCTAGAACAGTATTGTGATGACAACCCAGATGCAATTGAATGCCGGGTTTACGACGACTAAAAATTCAGGCAAGTGAATTTTCTGTTCATTTGGTCAGCAAGCATCCAGGATTTACTTACTCAAATGTCGCACTTTCACCTCACTCCCGCCTCAAATCCCACTCTCCCTCTTTGATCATTTTCTCCAACGGGTGGAAAATTGGTGAAATATCTAAAGTTACGGATGTATAAGGGTTAAACTTTGAGAGTTTTTTATCTTATAAGGAAACCTTTATACCCAAAAAAGTTGGGGTTTTGTCTGGGAGTGCCGAGTTTGTAGTTGGTGGGTGGGTTTTGAACAGACTCCCTGATGCTACTACAGGTAGGTGCAAAATCTAAGTTGAGGATCTTTGAGTTGCTTGTTTTTTGCTAAATAGAGAGATTAAGGAAAATGAGTTAAGCATTGTACCATGTAATACCTTTTCCAGAAATCTTTGTAACAAATGAATTGGCTGTAGGGGCGTACACATGTATGCCCCTACAAACGTATTTATAGTATAAATTTCGTGAAATGGTATGAGTTGGGCGAAATGAAATATAAAATGTCATTGCCTTGGCGTAAGCCTGACTGTAGAGTACGTAACGCAGTGGAGTGTACTCCTACGGGGAAGCAAGCTACGCCTAGTGTCTTGTAGAGTTGCAATCTTAGTCTTTGCGATCGCAACTCTACAAGACGCTACCGCGAACACTTTGTACCCTTCTCCTGGCAGAGACGCACTCGCGTTCGGATTCTCCAAAGGAGTACGCAATGACGAACTATTCTTAATAGGACTTACGCAAAAATTGCCAAAAAGCTTAATTTATCGTAGACACGTAGTGGCTTGCCGCAAACTACCGCCATATCTGCCAGAGGCTTCCGCCAACGCCAACGCGCAGCGTCTCGTAGAGAAGAGAAGAATCGTAGAGTGTGCGTAAGTCCTATTATATTTATTTAGATCCATCTACTTATGAGTTGGGGAGCCACTTGCTTGTACAAAGAAGTTAGAGCGCAGTTTTGAGGCAAGACACTGAGCTTTGTGCTTTGATTAAACTGTTATCTAATATAGATAGACTACTAGCTAGCTAATAGCTTAGAGGTTTGTCAGTTATGGATAGTTGCTCTTGGTTAAAAATGTTTTATTTAGCGTTTGAGAAAAACAATGGACTATAATATTTGGTTTCGCCCTTTCGTCTGGATTGATTACCGACTGGCAGTATTATTCCTGGTAATTATTCCGCTAATTCTTCTGATTTGGGCATTTGTGCAAAAAGCAGAAAGTATACAACGCTTATTGAGTATATACTGGCAGGTATCAAGCTTGGTGGCAATCACGATTTACTTAATGATTGCTCAGTATCCAGTTAGCTTTATTTCTGGGTTGATAGCTCGGATTTTAATCCCGATTTCGCTGTGGTTCTGGGTGGATCTCAACGATGAAATTGAGTATCAAACCAGTGGCTCTTTGAAATTGATTTTTACCTCTTGGCGCTGGGCTACAACTGTTTATTGTATTTTGGGTACACTAGCCTTTATCCCTTTTTTGGGTTGTGCTTTTTCTGGCAATATGCTTAAGACTCCCTATTGTCGCGTCTGGTTCGAGGCTCCGTTGCTATTCAAAGAATATTTCCATGCTAATAGCAAAGCTGAGTTTTTAGGTTTTCTTGGCATAATTAGTTTAGTAATTTATGTGCTTTACTTAAGCTATTTTGTTCTGATTAAGCTGGGCAAGCAGGGACGTTCAGCCACACCACAGTAACCGTCGCTGCGCCACCGTACCCCTACTCTTAAAAAAATGAATTCCATTGGCAAGCGACTGGAACAATACACCGCTAAACGTCCCCAAGAAGTGCTACTTGTAACAGTGGAAATTGCCGAGGAGCAAGATACAATTGCTATTTTCAAAGGCTTTTCCAGTTCTTTGATGCGTCCAACGGCATTTGATCCAGATGTACCAGTTATACCAGATGGGGCAAACATCCTTAATATTGACCGAGTAGCCAGTCCTTATAATCCTGAAGCACCCCGTTATATTCAACAAGAACTCTCTTGGGAAGCTATGGAAGCTCTATTATTAGAAGTAGGTGTTTGACTAATTACTAATTCGTGATATTGGTGTAATTAACTAAAATGCCTACTGCTGCTCAAGTAGCAAGTTTGTATCGTATTAGCTATCAACTGACGTATATCATGCTTCAACCCATATACCTCATTTGTGTTGAAAATCGGACTCGTAATGTATACATCCTTGCTGGGTATGACGAAGAGATTGAATTCCAAATTTTACCCAACGGAGAGTTGTCTGATGAGCCGAATTAATTACGATTCAATGTCTGATATTGAATTGAAACAGTATTTTCTCAAACATCGTGGAGATCAAGCTGCTTTTCAAGCATATTTGGACAGGATTAATCAGCGTCCGCGTAGGATTGTTGCAAGCCCCAACGATCCCGATTTTGATGAGAAGGTTCAAGCAGCGATTCGCCAAAAGCTAGAAGCAGCAAGAAGCAATAGTCAGCAGGCTAATACTGCCTTGGAGCCGACTGACCAAGAGTGATCTTTGAGAGCCACAGAAAGGTTATCTACTTTTTTATGAATTACCACGACATTATTACGATTGATCCTGGAAAACGCAGTGGAAAACCCTGTATCCGGGGAATGCGAATCACTGTTTATGATATTTTGGAGTATCTTGCGGGCGGAATGACTGAAGCAGAAATCCTAGAAGATTTTTCTGAATTAACTTCCGAAGACATCAAAGCGTGTCTAGCTTTTGCTGCCGATCGTGAGAAGAAGTTATTTGTGGTATCCCTGTGAAACTGCTTCTAGACGAAAATCTATCTGATCGGATTATTTCACAGATTGTAGATTTGTATCCTAATTCAGTACACGTTAAAACTTTAGGGTTAATCAACACAGACGATGTGGTTATCTGGGAGTACGCTAAAGCACACGATTTCGTAATTGCTTCCAAAGATTCTGATTTTCATCAGCGCAGTCTTCTCTATGGTCATCCACCCAAATTTATCTATCTCCGTATTGGCAACAGCCCAACTTCTAAAATTGTCCAAATCCTACGAGATAACTTTGGTATAATCAGCCAGTTTGGAAATAGCGAAGTGGAAAGTATTTTGGTGTTAGCGTAGGTTAAAAATACGGCAGGGTATGACGAAGAAATTGAATTCCGAATTTTACCCAACAGAGAGGTGTCTGATGAGCCGAATTAATTACGATTCAATGTCTGATGTTGAATTGAAACAGTATTTTCTCAAGCATCGTGGAGATCAAGCTGCTTTTCAAGCATATTTGGACAGGATTAATCAGCGTCCGCGTAGGATTGTTGCAAGCCCCAACGATCCCGATTTTGATGAGAAGGTTCAAGCAGCGATTCGCCAAAAGCTAGAAGCAGCAAGAAGCAATAGCCAGCAGGCTAATACTACCTTGGAGCCGACTGACCAAGAGTGATCTGTGATGGACAAAGAAAGGTTATGTACTTTTTTATGAATTACCACGACATTATTACAATGTTATCTGTGGGATAGCAATCCAATTCGGTTATTTCACAAACAAAGCAATTATTCCAGCTACACTACTCACAAAACCGATTACTCCTACGACTGCGCTTATAATTGGGTTTTCTTTGATCAGTTCAATAAAGGCTGTAAGGTAATTTCCATAAATATCTTTACGATTAGAGTTTGTCTTGAGTGAGCCATCGGCAGCACGTTCAACTATATTGGCAAGAACATCAACCTTCCTTAGAGTTGATTGGTGAAGTTTCACGTATTGCTTATTAATAAAAGCATCCGCCTCAGTCTTACCATCCAAAAAATCTCTATGTGTTATGGAGTTTTTCTCAACCAGGCTTGTTAAGCGAGGGTGTTGAATGTAGCCGACACCATAGATTGCGATGAGTAATCGAGATAAATCAACTAACTTGGATTCGTTAATTTCTTCGGGATCGCCTTGAAGAACCTTGTAACGATGTGCGATCGCTGGAAAACCATAGTTTATATCCCTCATATTCCAGTGAAGCCAGATATGAGATCCATGACGGTTTACATAGTCAAAAAACTCATCTAGCATCAGTTTCTCTAATTGATCATAGTGTTGTTCTAAGTCACTTGCTGAGTACCCTTCTCGTTCTGCTACCTGATGAATTGAAAAAGAGGTAGTCTGACCAGATTCTAGGTTCCGAACAGCAAGGGACGTAATTCTTGGCGATGAGCCATCAAGTATGTCGTAGAAACTTTCACAGGAGTAGTGAATAACAATGACTTGATCAGCTTTACTCATCAACTCAGCAAGCTTACTTTTTGCCTGTCGATGCTTCTGTACTTTGTTCCAAGCCTGACCCATCGTGAATACTAACCTCAACTCATCTTAGTATCGAGTTTAACGTAGGCTACATGATGACTACTGGGTTGATAATCTCAAATCATGTTGCGGTAGCAGGCTAACATTTCATGGCGGCGGACGGATGAAAGCTGCTGTTGGGGTTGCCGAGATTATCTGCCGCCGTTGCATTTTGCCGTTACCCTTAAGGAAGCAAGCTACAGTTTGGGTCTAAATTGCCATCTGAAACTGTCTTCTCTACGAGACGCTGCGCGAACAATTTTGAAGAATTCTTTTGACTTTTGAATTTAAAAAATGTCCCGTTCTGGATACACACTTCCCGTCTTTGCCTGTGCTGCTGCTGTTGCAGCTTTACATTGGTTACGCGATCGCCAACCCATAACTTTAGCATCTATAGATTTGATTGAACCCGCTCAAATAGCCGAAATCCCCATTGAACAGGTAGCAGGATTATCGGAGAATACAGCTTTAGCAATTACCCGCAGCGATCCTGGTGATAATCTCGATTTGACTAAAAATACACCAATTTGGGCATTGGTGGAGTGGAGGGAAGCAGGGGAGACAGTAATTATTAAAGGAGGGGAAGGAATTGGCAGGCAATTAAATGCTGATGACAAGCCTGCTATTTATGCTTATGCTCAAAGGCTTTTACGCGAGAATTTGCAACGGATGCTATCACCGGGGCAAAAAATTACGGTGACGATTATTCTACCTGAAGGGCGATCGCTTGCTGTTCGGACTTCAAATTCTGCTTTTGGTGTGGTTGAAGGACTTTCCCTTTTAGGCACAACCGGCATTTCTCAACCCTTAAGTACACCAGATCAGCTTGCAGTTTTTCGGGCGGAATTACAAAATAAAGCTAGTCGTTTTGAAAGTTTAGTATTCTGTATCGGCGAGAATGGCCTAGATTTGGCGCGTAAACTAGGGATTAATCCTGAACAATTGGTCAAAACTGCTAACTGGCTTGGCCCAATGTTAGTAGAAGCTGATGTGCTAGGTGTAAAAGAAATATTATTATTTGGCTATCACGGTAAGCTGATGAAACTGGCTGGAGGGATTTTTCACACCCATCACTACTTGGCTGATGGACGCCGGGAAATTTTGGCAGCGCACTGTGCGATCGCTGGTTTAAAATCACCAGATATCCAAGCTGTGTTTAACAGTGCGACTGCGGAAGTTGCACTAACATATCTAAAATCGCTAGATGCTTCCACAGGCAGTGATTGGGTAAATCAAGTTTATACTGCGATCGCCGAAACTATCGATGTTCGTTCCCAAGAATACATCCAAAGCCATAGGGAAAGCACTACAGGAGTAACAGTCTGTGGCTCTATCCTGTTTGATCGCGATCGCAAAATTATCGTGAAGAGTAAAACTGCTGGTCTGTTGATGGGAAAATTATGTTAATTTATTATGAATAATCGTAAACAATCCAAATAAATAATCTTTTAAGTAACCACTCTAGGGTAGATTTATCGTTTTCATACCATCTCCGCCTCCGGGACTAGACAAACGCACATAACCTCGCGTTTGTCTAGGGCTTCTATACCATTATCAGCCTATGTAGGCTGAATAATAGCATCACCATAGACCACAAAGCATCTATTTATCCTTAACAGATATAACTTCCCGTCATGAATACAGCGGTGACTCTACCAACAGAACAAGCCCCCCAAACATTGGAAGATTTTGGGCGGCTTGATCGTCAATTGATTGTAATTCTGGACTTCGGCTCTCAATATTCTGAGTTGATTGCCCGGCGCATTCGCGAGACTCAAGTATACTCTGAAGTTTTGTCCTATCGCACTTCTTCTGCACATTTGCGCCAACTTAATCCTAAGGGAATCATCCTCTCTGGTGGCCCGAGTTCGGTTTATGGTGATAAAGCTCCCCATTGTGACCCAGAAATCTGGAATTTGGGAATACCCGTCTTGGGTGTTTGCTATGGGATGCAGCTAATGGTAAACCAACTCGGTGGGGAAGTGGTAAAGGCTGACCGAGGTGAGTACGGCAAAGCATCATTATATATTGATGATCCCACAGATTTGCTCACTAATGTCGAAGATGGCATCACCATGTGGATGAGTCATGGAGACTCAGTTATCCAAATGCCGTCAGGGTTTGAATTGCTGGCACATACAGAAAATACTCCCTGTGCTGCCATTGCCGACCACGAAAAGAAACTTTACGGCGTTCAATTCCATCCAGAGGTGGTGCATTCTATTGGCGGTATAGCATTAATCCGTAATTTTGTCTACCATATCTGCGATTGCGAACCCACTTGGACAACAGCGGCTTTTGTCGAAGAGGCAATTGAGGAAATTCGCACCAGAGTTGGCGATAAGCGGGTGCTGTTGGCGCTATCTGGGGGAGTGGATTCTTCTACTCTGGCCTTCTTGCTGTATAAAGCGATTGGTGAGAAACTAACTTGCGTATTTATCGATCAAGGCTTTATGCGAAAGTATGAGCCAGAGCGATTGGTAAAGCTGTTCCGAGAACAGTTTCACATTCCTGTAGAGTATGTGAATGCCCGCGATCGCTTTTTAGCTACAATTGCCAATATTACAGATCCTGAAGAAAAACGCCGCCGCATCGGACACGAATTTATCAGCGTATTTGAGGAAACATCCAAGCGCCTCGGCCACTTTGACTATCTGGCTCAAGGGACTCTTTATCCAGATGTGATCGAATCTGCTGACACCAACGTTGATCCCCAAACTGGTGAGCGGGTAGCGGTGAAAATTAAGAGTCATCACAATGTTGGCGGTTTGCCCAAAGACTTAAGATTTAAATTGGTGGAACCACTGCGGAAACTATTTAAAGATGAAGTCCGCAAAGTTGGGCGTTCCATTGGTTTACCAGAAGAAATTGTCCAACGGCAACCTTTTCCTGGTCCTGGTTTGGCAATTCGCATCCTGGGGGAAGTCACATCTGAACGGTTAAATATTTTGCGCGATGCTGATTTGATTGTCCGGCAAGAAATTAACCAACGCGGCATGTATCATGATTTCTGGCAAGCATTTGCTGTCTTGCTGCCAATTCGTAGTGTTGGCGTTATGGGGGATCGGCGTACCTACGCTTACCCCATCGTCTTGCGAATTGTGACCAGTGAAGATGGCATGACTGCTGATTGGGCCAGAGTCCCTTACGATGTCCTGGAAGTGATTTCTACTCGGATTGTGAATGAAGTGAAAGGGGTGAATCGGGTGGTTTATGACATCACCTCTAAGCCACCTGGAACCATTGAATGGGAGTAATCAAGTTTTGAGTTTACTTAACTAAAAGCTGATCACCGAATTTACAATGTTTAAATTTTGGATTTTGGAATTGAAAGATTCAAAATTCAAAATTTAAAAAGTTTGTTCGCGCAGCATCCGCACCAGGAGCAAGCGAACGAGACGCTTCCTTGGCGTTGGAAAGACCGCAGTGGCTCCCCTTTTTAAGGCTTGCTCTAATGCTACGCCTTGGTCTGGTAGAGAGCGTCTGGGGGTTTCCACGCCAATTGTTCTACTTGGAGAGACCCCTGTGAGCAAGTGGCGTGGGTTAAAGAGGATCGAGTCTTAACCCAAGCGTATTGATTTTAAAAGCCTCCATCAAAATCCAAACCTATTAATAAGAAAGTAGTCAACCAATTTTGGATAATGGAAAAATAGAATTTAGATTGACCCCAGCAATCAAGTCACTTGCTTGTCAAAAAATATTTGGATAATGGAAAAATAGAATTATTCTCGCGTTTAAATTCGCAAGTATCAAACATGCATTAAATAATGGAACACAAGAATCTTCTCTACGATAGGCTCCGCCAACAATTCCATTATCCAAAATTTAAATATTGTAAATTTTGTGAGTAATTATGAAAATTATTCTGAAACTTCAACTATTTGTTAAAATGGATTTTTAAAATGTAAAGGAATTTAAATAACAACATAATTTTATCCAGTCAATAATTATAAATGCTAGCTAATAATTAACCATCAATTGGATGTGGCTGGACAAATTGAATTATTGCTTAGAAAAATAGGCGCGATCGCAGTAAAATTACCAATGGTGTGGTCACTGAGAAAAAACAAGCGACTGATTAGAAATAACTTTCATTTGATCAACATTAATGGAGATGTTATGGAACCTGCTCTTCCCGTTGCTGGCTTAAACATCCTCGTAGTTGATGATGATGACGATAGCCGCTTTTACATTACTACCGTGTTGGAAGCAGATGGAGCCACTGTCATGGCAGTTGCATCGGCAGCGATAGCATTGAAAGTACTACCTGAGTTGCAACCTGATGTCTTGATTTGTGATATTGCGATGCCTGGTGAAGATGGCTACACTCTTATCCGCAAGATCCGGGCGCTGAAGCCTGATATTTGGGGAAAACTCCCCGCTATTGCCTTAACTGCCTATGGCGATAGCGAGTATCGTAGCCGTGCCCTGGAAGCGGGCTTTCAGACTCATGTGGCTAAACCGGTTGACCCAGGAGAACTAGTTGCGATCGTCGCAAATTTAGTCGCTTCTTATAAGAGTTAACACAAAGATTATTTTATGAGCGATTGCATCCCCTCTAGTTGACTAGCGATCGCAATGATAACAGGACTTACGCAAGAACTCTTTGGGGAGCATCTCAGTTTTTGAAGTACCTCAAACCGACAATAATCCATTAAGG
>NZ_CALMFY010000176.1:0-14028 GCF_937863485.1 uncultured Nostoc sp.
GGGAGCAACGCGATTTTGTGAAGTCGGTCAAAAAAGGTGCGATCGCGAATAATTCTCTTCAATAAAAAAATATTTATTACCTAGGATTACGTAGAAATATTTAAAAATTTTTTACCTGCTCTGTGATGACGACAAAAAAGGTAAGATTCCCTTTAAATAATGTTTTCATATAGGGAATGCCTACCTTTCATGACAAAAAATATATGTGCAACTCTTGATTTAAACAAATCAGTAAAAACTTTTGAATTGAATATTACAAAACTTTTAGAATTTTCTCATATTAGAGAGTGGAATGGGAAAAAGCTGAGAGAGCGAGAAGAATAAATTAGAGAACAGGCAATAATTTTAGCAGGTCAATGTATAGCTATTTTATTATATAACCTTTCAACATCCCCAAAAATTCTTAACTATTCTGTTAGTCAAACACAGGGGTGGAGAAAATTAAATACACAAAAGCATGGTTGTAAAAAACGACAAATAACAACAATTGGAAATGTCGAAGTAACTTTAAATTTACCTTATGTACTTGAACGGAATCCCACAAGTAAAGAATCTGATAATTCTTCACTCAATGAGCAAAAAATAAAAGCCTCAAATCAAGGATTTTGTCCGTTTTTAAAGTGGCTAGGGATGTCTGAAGGTATTACCCCTTTAGTCTGGTCAATAATCGCAAAATATGGTGCGCTCGCTAGTTGTTTCGATGCAGCACGTTCGACGCTAATGGATTGGGGAATAAATGTTAGTTTAAAACGAATCGAACGCCTGACTTACCTTTTTGGTGAAATTGGTATTAATCTACGCCAATCAAAAATATTAAATCTGGAGATGGGTCACTTATCTAATAGTAATGTTCTCAAAGAACAACGAGTTGTAATCGCTGTAGATGGTGGAAGAACTAAAATTAGGTTTAACAAAAAAGGTAGACGCAGTAACAAAACAAACCGTCATGGTTTTGTCGGTGAATGGATGGAGCCAAAGTTACTAACAATTTATGTAGTAAATGAGCAAGGGAAAAAAATTAGAACATCCGCAATACCTATTACTAATGATGGCACGTATTCTGGTTATAAAGAATTCCTCAAAATTTTAGAGATGTATTTGGTAAATTTGGGTATAAGTGAAGCCAAGCAGGTGTTATTGATTGCTGATGGGGCAGAATGGATATGGATACACATTCCTCCTTTACTAAAAAAATTAAAATGCTCACTTGAAACTTATCAATTATTAGACTTTTATCACGCAACATCACATTTACAAGACTTTGCTGATGCTGCATTTAGCACAAATAATGAGCGACAACAATGGTTTAGACGCGAAAAACTTTAAAGAAAGGTCAAACATTAAATTTAATTAGAAACATGGATGAATTTATCTCCGGGGCAAGCGGAGAGCGTCTTCAAATTTTGGTACGAGAGCGAAACTATATTCTAAAAGCTTACCGACGGAGGCTTTTAAAGTATAACGAAGTCGCGTCTCGAAAATTACCTCTTGGTAGTGGTGCTGTTGAAAGTTTGATTCGTCAAGTTGTTAATTTACGGATGAAAGGTAATAGTAAGTTTTGGCTTCAAGATAACGCAGAAATTATGTTGCACCTACGTTGTCAATGGATAGCTAAGAGTTGGGATAATTTTTGTAATTCTATCTTTAATTCGTTTATCAAACCCAAAATGTCCTGATAAATTTTATACTTTAATTCGGCATTTAATTGATTTTATGCCATAATTGATACCAAGTCTTAAAGACTTATTGCAAATATATTTGGAAATAATCGTAAAATAATTTACTAGCAATCTTTTTGAGATATCTCATCAAGATGGCTTTTCGTGCAATTACGTATGTTAATTGCAAATAAAATCACCTTATACAGAAATGTAAGTTTTAGCGTAGGCGTAGCCCGCCGAAGGCATCGCACTTTTTTTACCCGATCTCACAAAATCGCGTTGCTCCCTGGAGTAAGTGCAATGGAAGCAAGCGTAGGCATCGCTTGATCGTCGCTCCTTATCTCTTGAGGATAAGTATAGTTTGTGTGAATGAATACCCAAGAATTTCTAAGAGGAAAAAAGGAAAGTGAAGGCGTTGGCGATCGCTTTGCAGTAAGGCGATGCCAACGCCTGGCTACGCCTACGCTCTCCTAAACCCGTTAACAGGTTTACTTGATTCACTTCTCTTGGATAATCTACTGGGAAATTACGATCCTTGGCTGCATCTTGGCCATATCTTTCAAAAGTAATTGGATGACATACACGAGTATGAATCCGCACAGGTAGAGGATTTGGCTGTCACAAAACGTAAGGTGAGTGGTGGTTCCCGTTTGATGGAGCGGTTTTAACATACTGCCAAGAAAGTTGACGGTGATGCAGACTTGAGGCAGCGCGTTGGGCGGCTCTGCCGACTTGAAGCGACTGCCGTATCGCCGTCAAGGTCGGAAGGGAATTGATTTTTTTGTACAAGCTCTACTTGCTGACTCTATTAATCCTCAGTCTCGCCCTTCTTTACTTCCGCAATATTAGACCTGAATCCTTACCTCTCAACTTTCACCAGATCAACAACTGTGATTTTTCACAAATGATTTAGGATTGCTATAGCAAATTCTCTAATTTAAAAAAAATGTACGAACCCCAGTTATGATATGTAGTTATGAAAAAGCTAGCAAAAATCGCTTTAGCAAGTAGTGTTTTAGCGATGACACTCAGTATAAATATTTTGGCTCAAGCCCAAGAAGAACGTCTGCTGACAATCGAGGATCAGTTTGGCTTTCGCCAAATAAGCGATCCCCAACTTTCTCCCACTGGAGACTGGATTGCTTACACAGTAACTAATACGGATTTGAAAAATGATACACAAGAAAAACATATTTACATGACTTCTTGGGATGCTTCCCGAACGTTACATTTAACTAACGGTAAAGATAGTGAATATAACCCTCGGTTCAGCCCAGATAGGAAGTATCTAGCTTTCATCTCCAGCCGTGAATCTGGAAAACAGCAAATTTGGTTGCTCAACCTAGCAGGTGGTGAAGCCGAAAAAATATCCGACTTTGCTGGTGATGTTAGCGATTTTGTCTGGTCTGGTGACAGTAAACGACTAGCCGTAATTGCCTCTCAACCAGCTCCAGAAACTCCCTTTAATGGCAAAACCCCACCACCGATTGTTATCGATCTGTTTCACTTCCTTGAAGATGGTGTCGGTTTTATCGACAAAAGTCGAGAACATCTTTATGTATTGGACTTAGCAACTCGCAAAACAGAGATTCTCACCCCAGGTTCATTTAATGAGTCTTTACCTGCTTGGTCAAGTGATAGCAAAAATATTGCTTTTGTGAGCAAACGCGGTGAAAATAGCGAGCGCAACAATAATTGGGATCTTTATGTCATCGCTGCCCAACCTGGAGCAAAAGCCCGCCAGCTAACCACTTTTTCTGGACCTGACTGCGATCCTGATTGGGGTAGCCGTCCAGCTTGGAGTCCAGATGGGAAGTCAATTGCCTATCTTCAAGGAGGTTCACCCAAGCTCATTGAATACGCAGTTTACCATCTAGCGGTGATTCCTGCCCTTGGGGGCACTCCGCGTCTACTGACTTCCAGCCTTGATCGCAATGTTGTCAAACCGCGTTTTACAAAAGATGGGAAATCAATACTGTTTTTAATCGAAGACGATGGCAACGTTCACCTTGCAAAAATACCCGTAGGTGGTGGCAAAATTGAGCGCTTATTAGCAGGAAGACGAAATATCAGTGACTTTGATTTAGGAGGCGATGACAAAATTGCTTTACTTTTTTCAACGCCACAACAACCAAATGAAGTCTTCACCTTCAAAGGTAAAGATTTGCGTCTATTGTCGCACCAAAATGATCAGTTGCTAGTTCAGCTAAATTTAGCAACTACAAATGAAATCAGCTTTCATAGTAAAGATGGAACAGAAATTCACGGCTTTCTCGTCAAGCCACCTAACTTTCAGTCAGGGAAGAGATACCCGACACTGCTGATGCTGCACGGCGGACCTGTGGGGCAGTTCACAAATCAGTTTATGTTTAATTGGCAACTGTTTGCGGCCAAAGGCTATGTCGTTGTCGGTGTTAATCCACGCGGGAGTTCAGGAAGAGGTGAAGCCTTCTCCAAAGCGATTTATGCAGACTGGGGAAACAAAGATGCTCAAGATATTATTGCTGGTGCTGATTATGCGATCGCTACCGGAATTGCTTCGCCATCGCGCTTAGGAATTGGCGGGTGGAGTTATGGGGGAATGTTGACCAACTATACTATTGCTCAAGATACTCGCTTCAAAGCCGCAGTTAGTGGGGCTAGTGAATCAAATATTCTTGCGACCTACGGTACAGATGAGTATATTTATGACGAAGAACAAGAGTTAGGCGTACCGTGGAAGAACCTTGATCGATGGCTGCGAATTTCTTTCCCATTTCTTCACGCTAACCGAATTGTTACACCGACAATATTTCTGGGAGGTGACAAGGATGGTTCTGTACCACTGCACAACTCTGAGCAGATGTATCAAGCCCTGAAAAGTCTCGGAATCGATACTCAGTTAGTAGTTTATCCCGGACAGTCCCACGGGATCAGCAAACCGAGTTATCAACGTGATGTCCTAGAACGTTATTTAGCTTGGTATGATAAATACTTGATTCCCTCAACCGTAACTACTGGAAAATAGTCTTGAAGAAGAATTTAGTGCTTCTGAATTTAGGAGCAAAGCTAGAGACAAACGAAAAGCTCCGATGAAGAGGGAGGAAAGTGCTGTATCCGTAACCAGCTTCTCCTTTTAGAAGTTCCCATACGCCTAGAATAGGGCTAATGCAGTTATTTAATTTGCCAAATATGTATAGTGCTATCCTCATCGCTACTAACAAGGGTTTTACCGCCCATTGGATGGGACGCAATCGCACCCAATCTAATAGACCGTTATATTATTAATAGAGTTGTCGGGAAATAAAAGATGAGTGAGGCAATGGTGATCTTGCGACACCAGATTTTCTTAAGCAGCCATCAAGTAGAAGTTCCATAATCCTGCTGCGGTCAGCATCAAGTGATCATCAAAGTTTTCAATCCGATTACGATAAATAACACTGGCAGCGTTGTATCGCTCTAATAGGGAGTAGGGAGTAGGGAGTAGGGAGTAGGGAAGAAAGAAGGGGAGCAACGCGATTTTGTGAGGTGCTGCAACCTGGGACGTATATAGCTTGTTTCGGGATGCGATCGCAACTAAAAAACCAAGTTTTGTTGAGAATATAGAGGTATAATTGAGAACTAAACCCCGATCTCACTTTTTCGCGTTGCTCCCTTCCGTTCTCAATAAGCTTAAGCTTTTTAGCACAAATATTATTAGTGGGATAGGTTTCAGAATCTCTTTATCAGCTACATTGAAGGCAGTGCAAAACTTAATTTTCTCCCACCCCTCAAAATGAGCAAACGTACAGTTTTAGAGTGATGGAAGAGCGCTAAAGTCGGCATCTAAAAAGTTAAGCAATACCTTTCGCCGTCTGGGCAACGATGAAATCCACTACATCCTCTAGGCATTCTGTACGCTTGTACACTTCACGCTGCCGTGTTGCACCATTCCCATGCTGCATTGTCTGCTGCACAAGCGATGAAATCTCGTCCCAGTCTCCATACTCTTCTAGCGATGGACGCACGAAGGCTAGAAACTTCTCAAGCAAATTCTGCGCTGGGACAGCACGCATTGCTTCAACGTCTATTAGTTCTGTATCCAATCCATAGCGTGCAGCACGCCAGTGAGCAGCACGTATAACTTCATGGCGTGCAGCCGGAAATGGTTCGTCTATTTTTGCTTGTTCGTAGCACGTGCGTGCCAAGGCACGCACCAGTCCTGCAACCATTACTGCTTCGTCTACTGTCATGCATACATCTGTGACGCGAAACTCTACTGTTGGGTAACGCTCAGACAGACGTGCATCCCAGTATATCTTTGTTGCCTCCTCTACACTGCCTGTTGCGATTAAAGCTTCTGCAAGCGCTTGATATTCAGCAAGTGACTCAAAAATTAATGGCGGCCCTGATATCGGCCACCTCCCCCAAATTTCCGTGCGGTAACTTGCATATCCTGTATCCATACCCATCCAAAAAGGCGAGGAAGCAGCTAGCGCCAGAAGGGGTGCTAGCCAGACTCGTGCGCGGTTCATGACAGAAAGTGCCATCTGAGGATCGCTAATACCAATGTGTACATGACAGCCAAAAATCATTTGTTCGCGGGTAAGTTGCTGGTAATCTCGCATTAGCCCTTGGTAGCGTTCTTTGGGCGTAATCTGCTGTTCTGACCACGAAGAGAACGAGTGCGTCCCAGCGGCAGCGATTTGGTTCCCGTCTTTGGCTGCTGCTGCAATTATTTCTTGCCGCAAACGTACAAGTTCTGCGCGGACTTCTGCCAGCGTTTTACAGACGGGTGTGCCAATCTCTATCTGCGACAGATAAACCTCAGCTTGTACCTCTTCTCCAAGAACTTTCTCGGCTATCTGTAAAATTTGCTGTTGACGCGAGCAAAGCTCACGAGTTATGGGGTTAATAATTTGGTATTCTTCTTCAACACCGATAGTGAAGTCTTCTGGCTGGGATACCATCTAAAATGTCTCTGTAAAGGACTAACTTTTAATATTAGACGAGGTTTTAATTATCTGGTTAAAATTCTGTTTTGTATTCTACTACTTATATATGAATTTATTTGGCTTTTATCCAGCCTAATTTTGACCGGCTTAACTTTACTTCTAGATCATTTTAATTTTTGTATATAAATAAATTGTTAATGTACCTAAAAAACATGCAGCTGTATGTGTTATTAACAAGCTGGTCAACTAAATCAACAAAATATGGATAAATTTTATAATCATCTATGACGTAAAAATAAGACTTCAAACACTTTATTCTCTGCCACAAAAGTTTAAATGTTTCTAAACTTCTATCTCCTAATATACAAGCTATAACTTCTAAATCACTGTGATTGACGGCTATCTATAACCAAACTTTATTTTTTTTGAGCCAAAAAAAGTTTCGAGTTCATCTATTTTTGTGACCTCTGGTATCTCTTCTGTTTCCGGTTGTTCTGTTAAGATGTTACCTGCCTCCTTCACCCAATTTATAACCGTAGTATGATAGCGAAGCGTTAGCGAGTCCGCGAGCGTCTGTACTTTTCTGTCTGGGATACACTCTGGCACACTGTAAGGTTAAACTACGGATTATATTGTAGAAGTTTTATTAGACAAAAAACATAATTATATCTGGTGGTAATTACAGCCTACCTTGCTCATTTATAACTCAGTTTATAAAGCTAACTTTTCGTTACACTGTTCACAATACTTACAGTGTTCTTTGCCTCTAGCTAGAGAATCTAGTTCAAAGTAATGTTCAACTCCGCATTTTGAGCAGACAATGTAAATTAGCAAATCCGTAGTTTTATACTTTGTCATTGCAATCGCTTATTTTTATCTTCCTGATTTTGTGTATCCACAATATCACTAAGCGCTTTTTTGGCAATCTGAGTTAATTTCTTCTCGCCATCAAAAAATGTTTTGGCACTGGCAATTTGCTTGAAGTGCATTCTACATGATTTGCAAAGTTTTTTGATTTATATTGCATCATGTCAAGTTTTGTAAAAAGCGATAGCCTTGTGAAGATCAGAATCTCGCTCCTTTAGAGAAAAAAGCCGAACGATTGTTATATACAATAGATGAGTTATATCGCGCATTTCTAAAATCTGAAAACGCTTCTACCGAGACATAAAAGTTGCGTTCCCAATTTAATATCTGTATTGGACGAGTCGAGTCGAGGGACTTAATCTTAAGGTCATAAACAGCACTCCCTTGTGCAGCACATCACGAAAGAGCCAAAACGTGTAATTACTGACTATATATTGATGTAACCGAAAGTATTGATGTTACTTGACTGTGGCTACAAAAGTAAGAAACTCCAGCAACTAATTGCTTACTTTGGGTTTGATTCAAGCATTTTATACCATTTGCTTTGAGGCAATCGCGAAGAGCGCCGTCGCATCCCATTACCAAGTCTCTCAGTGCGATGGCGTACCCGCCCACCGTAGGCGATCGCTCCAGGCACATCTCACATTTCCTCTAAAAAACTGGCAAGCACCAAGCGGAGCGTTGCATAGACAAGCTAGAAAGAGCGATCGCTCATTTAGCACCTGTAATAATATATCGCGGATACCGGAGTATGTAAGTACTTAAACATCCGCATATCCGAGTACTCGCGCTTCTAGGTGCTATTGTTTTAGTAAACTTTATTAGAACAATACGGCTCGTCACTCCATACTCGCACAATGGCACCTTGTTTGGTGTCTGCCATCTCAAGAGGTATTAGTTCATGAAACAGTTGTTTGCTTTCATTACGATTGCTTTCCTCTACTTTAATTTCGCTCATCTCCTCAACGTGTCTGGATCAGTCTCAGCACATTCAGATAATAGTTGTACTTTAAGGGTGTTGAAAAAAGGAGAGGGTTGTTTTCTTTACAAGGTTGAAGCTGGCAATTTTTCTATCCCTGTTTACTACTACCTACCTAATCAATTGGAGGCAAATACTAAAGTGGTATTCGCCATGCATGGCGAAAAACGGAATGCTGAAGATTATAGAAATGACTGGAGAAATATTTACAACCGCAAGGGCAGCAGCAACCCAAATTTTATCCTGCTTGCTCCGCAGTTTGAGCAAAAGTGGTATCCATTAGCTACAGGGTATAATCTTGGCAATATGTTTACAGAAGATTTGAAGATTCTAAATCCTCGAAACCAATGGGCGTTTACTGAAATTGAAAATATTTTTGACTTCGTGAAAAGAAGCACCGAAGTCAACGCAACCAATTACTATCTCTATGGTCACTCTGCTGGCGCACAGTTCGTACATCGAATGGTCATCTTTATGCCCCATGCACACATCAAAAAGGCTATCGCCGCAGAGGCTGGTTCATACACAATACCTGATGAGCATACGGACTATCCTTGCGGTTTCAATAAACAAACCGGAGATCAACTGTCATCTGTGGACTTGAAAACGACCTTCAATACACCAATGACAATAATTTTAGGCACAAAAGATAACAAACCTTTATCGGATATGCATGATACCTATAAGTGCGATGCACAACAAGGTTCTAATCGTTTGGCTCGTGGCGAATATTTCTACACTCAAACAAAAAGCATTGCTAATAATAAGAGAGAAGATTTTCAATGGACTCTCAAAAAAGTTACCGCTTCTCACATTGTTCCAAAAACGAATCCCCCTATTGAAGATCCTATGTTAGTGTCTTGTGCTGCGAAGGAGTTTTTTCCGAAATTAGCGGGGGTTAACTGCAAATAGGGGAGTGTTACCGAAGCTGCAAAAGCTAAGGGTACAGGCATCTGTGAGAGGTACGTTCTTGTTTTTGTGTCATCCGAGGCAACTCAGCATTTACACACGGAAATTACCAGTAATGGGGCAGGTGAAGCCGGATTGTTTTTGCATAGCGAAGGTAATCTAGACGCAGCACCAGATTTAGAGATGATCTTCGGTCTCATTCTGTCGTCACCTCCTGATTGTCGCAACTCTAGCTTGGGATTCTCAGGGAAAGTCGTTTTGACCCATCCGGAAAACATTGGCAGTGTCAGTTTGCGTGGCCTTGACCCCAAAGATGCACCAATAATTCGGATGAACTATCTGCAAAGCCAATCCGATGTGAAAAAGCTAGTTGCTGGAATTAAATTAATCCGCCAATTGTTTCAGACCCGTGCCTTTGATGAGTTTCGGGGTGAGGAAATTGCTCCTGGTGCCGACGTGATTAGTGATGAGGCACTCGAAGCTTATACCCGGGAAACTTGCAATACGGTGCATCATCCGGTCGGCACCTGCAAAATGGGAACTGACCCAATGGCGGTTGTAGACCCTGAACTACGGGTACATGGAGTTGAAGGATTGCGTGTTGTTGATGCGTCCATCATGCCAACTCTAATCACAGGACATACAAACGCGCCCACTATTATGCTTGGCGAAAAAGCAGCCGATTTAATTAAAGCCGCAAGTGGTGTTTCACAGCGATTACAGAAAGCAATTGCAAAGTGATAGGGAGCGCCAAGACGCGGAGCGGTTTATGTTTGATATGACTTGGAATGCTGTAAGTAGTCAAACATAATTAATTCTACAACCTCATTGCAATGAAGCAATCACAAGGCTGACTTGGTCAACGAAGTTGGTATAGAAACTTCTGTTATCTGGTTGTAATTGCTCAGACGCCTTAGTGTCGTATTTTAAAATACGACATTTAATAAAATTCTTAAACTAATTTTTGTTATATTTTAAAATCCGACAAAAAATTTATATAGTAAAACGAAGCTAAATAATTTATTATGAAACAGATAGTTAATACTACAGTTACCTGCAATTGCTAAGAGATTAGGTATAAAGTTGTATTCCAAAATTCGGAGTTTTAACGAGTTTAAAAATGCTAGTGCCTATGGATTACTATCGCACAAATATCGTCCCAAGCATCCTGCTTCCAAAGATTTCAAATTAATTGTTGATGATCTAATTGCATTAATTAAGGAAAAATAATGGCAAAATTATTACCGCAAATCGGCGATAAATTTAAAGTGGCAGTACAGAAAACCGATCAAGAACAAAGGATTACAGATTTACAAACTGAAGTAGAAAGGTTGCGTGCATTGCAATCACCAGAATTAGAGACACAAATTACCAAACTGCGGGAACAATTGCAAACGCAAATAGGTGAGATTGGCATTGATACAGGTTTAATTGACCCTAACCCTAATCAGCCACGACAGACAATTACACAAGAGTCTATTCAAGCAAAAGCGAGATTACTTAAAAAACATGGGCAGATTACACCAGTAATTTTAGTGGCTCAAGATCATGGTCGTTATATGCTCTTGGACGGGCAGTTACGTTGGTCAGCAGCAAAGCTACTAGGATGGGAGACTATTCGGGCATTAATCGTACCTCAGCCGCAAGATTTAGACCAATCATCATTATTGACTTTTTTAGGTTTTGAAGATTTAAATCCACTAGATAAGGCAGAAGCAATATTTAAAGAGATCACCAAATCAACTGCTTTAGAATTTGATGAGATTACTACAAGTCTTGCTGCTGTACTTAAGCGACTTGAACGTCATAATCAAGTCAAAGAGTTAACAAAATTATTAATTGCTACTAGTGAGGAGCAACAACAAGGTTTAGAAGTATTGGGTATTATTAACGAGGAGCAAGCTTTATTTTTAGTCTTCTTAGAATTTGGGTTGAATCCTGCTTCTGTTAAGTCCAATCTTTTACCAATGTTATCTTTGCCAGAAGATTTAAAAAAAGCAATTCGTCATCAAGAACTCAAAGGCGCTCACGCATTGGCATTAGCAACATTATCATCAAAAATATTGAAAACTTCTGAACAAGAAGCAGCTATAGAACGAATAAAAGCAACAGAAAAGGTATTAAAAGAAAGTTTAACTGTACCTGAGACACGTGATTTAATTAAAAGTATTAAAGCTAAGTATTTAACATCAGAACAATTAGAATCGAAAGAAATAAAAGTAATTATTCAAAAAATCAGTAGTGGATTATCTGAGATGACTTTAGCTAATGCTAATCGTGAAGAACTTCAATCTTTACAAGGAATATTGTCACAGAAATTAGATGAAATTGGGAAGTTGCTCACTTAAAGAAACAGCAACTTAATTGAAAGGTTCAGCAAGATTACGTTGACAAGCGTAAACTGTGATGTCTTCTACGGTCACGGAGGAAACTGCTAGTTCAAAAACAATTAGGATGGGATAGAAAAACTATTCGCAAAGGTATTAAAGAATCAATTAGTGAAATTAGTTGTGTGAAATACGTCCCTGCATATTCTGGTTTCTCCTGCCACCATACAAAAAATATCTTCCTCTATTTCCGACCCCTTTTTCCGGTAACGTGTACTTAGGCACTTACGAGTTTTATAATACTATTAATTTTGATGATTTTGATATAAACTCTCTTTAATAAATTCAACAAACTCCGCTGAACGTAAAGTATCAGAGATTTAGCTGGTATTTATCTAATAGAAAAAATAGATAAACAAATAGTTTTATCTAACAACCTAAAATTTTTGTGGCAAAATTTTTAAGATTTTTAAGTTGAAGTAAACAATCCAGAAACTAAATAAAAATTATATTTAGGGCAATGAGAGATTTAGACTTGTTCAAATGGTTAAATATTGCCATTACCAGTGGAATAATTTGCGCTGGTAATTGTGCGATGTCTACGACGGGCTGCGCCTACGCTCAAATCACACCAGATAGTACTCTACCCATTAATTCTAATATTCAAAAAATTGACAACACTATAAAAATTGAAGGCGGAACTACTGCTGGAAGCAATTTATTCCACAGCTTTAGTGAATTTTCTTTGACCACTGGGAGTACAGCTGATTTTGACAATAGTCTGAATATTCAAAACATTATTAGCCGAGTCACAGGAAAGTCTCTCTCTAATATTGATGGGTTAATTCGTGCTAATGGTACAGCTAACCTGTTCTTGATAAATCCGAATGGGATTATATTTGGTCAAAATGCACAGTTAGACATTGGCGGTTCGTTTATTGCCAGCACTGCAAGTAGCTTGAAATTTCCCGATGGTTTTGAATTCAGTGCAAAAAATCCTCAATCTACATCTCTACTAAGTATCAATGTACCAATAGGTTTGCAATACGGGGCAAATCCAGGAACAATTCAAGTTAAGGGCAATGGTCAGGGTGTGAGGCTCACAGATGAATTGATTGACACACCAAATGCGCTACGAGTGCCAGCCAATGAAACCTTAGCGTTGGTGGGTGGTGATATTTTTTTAGAGGGAGCAACACTGAAGACGGCAGGAGGAAGGATAGAGTTGGGCAGCGTAGGGGATAACAGTCTGGTTAGTCTTACACCGATAACTAAAGGTTTTTCCTTGAGCTACGATGGAGTGCAAAACTTTGGCAATATTCAACTATCGCAACTTTCAGCAGTAGATGCTAGTGGTGTAGGTAGCGGTGATATCCAAGTGCAGGGTCGGCGTGTCACCCTCAGCGATGGTTCAGAAATTGAGGCAAGTACTTTGGGAGCAGGAAAAGGTGGAAAGTTAGTAGTCAATGCTACTGAGTCAGTAGAGCTAGTTGGTATCTCTGCTGATGCTCAGTCTCCCAGTGGCTTTTTTTCTGCTACTTACCCAGGTAAAACCGGAGATGCAGGAAACTTGACAATTAATACTCAAGATTTGCTCGTGCAAGATGGCGCACACGTAACTGTCAGCACATTTGGAGCAGGCAAGGGGGGTTCTTTAACTGTCAATGCTAATAATGTGCAAATCATTGGTTTATCTGCTGATGGTACTTCTGCTAATTTGCTTGCAAATGCTTACTCAACCGGAGATGCAGGAAACTTGACGATTAATACCCAACATTTGCTTATGCAAAATGGCGGACAGGTGAGTGTCAGCACATATAGAGCAGGTAATGGGGGTTCTTTAACTGTCAATGCTAATAATGTGCAAATCATTGGCACTTCTGCTGATGGTGAGTTTCCCAGTGGCTTGTTTGCTCGAACTAAGACAATCGGAAATGCAGGAAACTTGACGATTAATACCCAACATTTGCTTATGCAAAATGGCGCACAAGTGAGTGCTAGCACATTTGGAGCAGGCAAGGGGGGTTCTTTAACTGTCAATGCTAATAATATGCAACTGATTAGTACCTCTGCTGATGGTCGCTTTAGCAGCAGCTTGTTTGCAGATGCTCGCTCAACCGGAGATGCAGGAAACTTGACAATTAATACTCAACATTTGCTTGTACGTGATGGTGCAAGGGTGGGTGATGGTACATTTGGAGCAGGTAAGGGGGGTTCTCTAACTGTCACCGCTAACGATGTACAACTGATTGGCACCTCTGCTAAAAGTCAGGCTAGCAGTGGCTTATATACTCAAGCCGAATTAATATCAACCGGGAATGCAGGAAACTTGACGATTAATACCGATAAATTACTTGTTCAAGATGGGGCGG
>NZ_CALMFY010000176.1:14128-23764 GCF_937863485.1 uncultured Nostoc sp.
AATGCAGGAAACTTGACGATTAATACCGATAAATTACTTGTTCAAGATGGGGCGGTAGTAAATGTCAGAAGCCAAGGCCAAGGAATTGCAGGTAATTTAACTATTAATGCTGGCTCTATTCTTTTAAACAACAACGCTGCTCTCAATGCTAATACCCAAGCTGTCAATACTGACCCGAATATTGAACAAGCTACTATCAATCTGCGCTCCAAAGATTTGATATTGCTTCGTGGCAGCAACATTGTCACTAACGCGAAGGGAGAAAATGTTATTGGTGGCAATATCAACATTGATACCGATATTTTAGTTGCATTTGCCGATAGCGATATCAGTGCCAATTCTAGTGATTTTCGAGGCGGAAATGTGAAAATCAAGGCTACTGGGATATTTGGTACTCAATTACGTGATACACCTACTTTGGATAGCGATATCACCGCCACAGGAGTTAATCAGCAGTTGAATGGTACAGTGCAAATCAATACACCTGATATAGATCCCAGTTCGGGATTGGTAGAATTACCAGTCGATTTTGTTGATCGCTCTGATTTGATTGCCCAAGGTTGTCCAGCAAATAAAGGCAATTCATTTACGATCACCGGACGCGGAGGTTTGCCACCTTTACCAACACAAGCGCTTCGTACTAATCAAACTGCAACTGTTGATTGGGTGACATTAAATCCTCAAGAACAAAGGAGTACAAGTGTAGGGAAGAATTCACACTTTAGGAAGAGTTTCGGGCACAAAAGCCCTGACCTAGAAGTTCCGCAAATCAGCCCGACGATTTTGGAAGCTACTGGTTGGGTAATTAACAAGTCTGGCACAGTGGAGCTAACAGCCTTTACACCTATAGCAACTCATACCAATACTTTTACTCCTGCGATCGCCCTTGGCGGGACTTGTCCATCCCAAGCCACCACTATTCAAAAATAATCCAAGTTGCTTTCCTGTGAACTTAAGTGTGGAAGAAGCTCAAATAATTATTTGCTAATCAACGGTGCGAGTCCGAGGCAAAGTCAATGACAAAAAAAAGATTTCGATTTTTTCTTGTAGTACAGCGTTTTCTAAAAAGTATTATCGTGACTTGCAAAAGTCGCCTTTATTTTAGAAAATGGTTAAGAATAATAACAATAGCTGTTTTGGCTGCCTTGTTAAGCGTTTGGGGAATTTCAGTTCCTGTCTTATCTCAATTTCCCCAGACTCAAACAAACGCTCAATTGTTAGTTGAACAAGGTCGAAAACTCTACGAAACTGGACAGTTATCTGAAGCAGTAACAGTTTTGCAACAAGCAACAGATGCTTTTAATCTGCAAAAAGACGAACGAGGAAAAGCGATGGCGTTAAGCAATCTTTCGTTAGTCTTTAAGCAACTTGGACAGTGGAAAAAAGCAGAAGCTGCAATTACCCAAAGCCTGAACCTCTTAAAAAACTCACAACTCAAAACTCATGATTTTGCATTAATCTTGGCACAAACCCTAGATATTCAAGGAAATCTGCAATTAGAACTAGGCAAAACTGAACAAGCTTTAGACTCATGGAAGCAATCTGCTAATACCTATGCTCAAGCAGGTGATGAAGTTGGCATAACCCGCAGTTTGATTAACCAAAGCATGGCACAGCAAGCGTTGGGGCTTTACCGTCGAGCTCGCACCACTTTAGAAGAATTGCACCCCCGTCTTGAACAGCAACCAAACTCGCTTGTTAAAGCTACTGCTTTACGTAGCTTCGGTGATGTTCTACAATTGGTCGGTGATTTAGAACTATCCTTTAAGGTTTTACAACAAAGCCGAGACATTGCCAAAAAATTACAATCTCCTTCAGAAATAAGTGCTACATTGTTGAGTTTAGGTAATACCGCATTAGCTTTAGGTAATAGCCAAATATCTCAGCAAAATAATACCAGTTTTGAAAACTATACTCCGTTGCATTGTATCAACAGACCTGTCTCCACAGAATCTGTGAAATTTTTCCAACAAGCAGCGCAATTTTACGAAGAGGCTGTTACCACAGCAACCTCGCCAATCTCACAAATCCAAGCCCAACTCAATCATTTGAGTATATTGTTAAAACTTCAGCAATGGTCACAAGCCAAGAAACTATCTTCTGAAATTCAGGTAAAGCTGACCAAAATACCTGCAAGCCACACAGCAAATTATGCACAAATTCATTTTGCTGAGAACTTAGTATGCTTAAAACAAGCTACTAACGAAGATATGCCTTCGTGGAAAGAAATCGCTCAAATTTTAGCGACATCTGTACAGCAAGCTAAAAGTATAAGTGATCAGCGTTCAGTTGCTTATGCTTTAGGCGCATTGGGTGGATTATATTTAGAAAACCACGATATACCTAATGCCCAAAAACTGACTGAGCAAGCTTTAATGGAAGCCCAGGCGATTAAAGCTGGAGATATAGCTTATTTGTGGCAATGGCAACTAGGGTACATACTTAGAATACAAGGAGATTTGACTGGAGCGATCGCAGACTACACTGAAGCAGTAAATACTCTCAAATATCTACGCAATGACTTAATTGCTCTTAATCCAGATGTCCAGTTTTCCTTTCGAGATAATATTGAACCCCTTTACCGACAATTAGTCGATTTACTTTTGCAACCTTCATCTACAATAAGTACAAAAGTAAATACAAAAGGAAGTATTAGTCAAAAAAGTTTAAAGCAAGCTCGTGACATACTTGAAACACTGCAACTAGCTGAACTAGAAAACTTCTTCCGAGAAGCTTGTTTAAAAGCCGCACCTGAACAAATTGATGAAATAGTTGACAAAACAGATGCTACAGCAGCAGTACTTTATCCCATTATTTTGCCAGACCATTTAGATATTATTCTCAAGTTACCAAATCAAGCTGAATTATCTCATTATACAATTAATAAAAAAGCTAGAGAAGTTGAAAGTACTTTAGAGAAATTACAACAATATTTGCAAGAACCAGACCGAATAAATGATGTTAATAAGTTATCTCAACAGGTTTATAGCTGGTTAATTCAACCATTAGAATCTGAATTAGAAAGAACGAATATAAAAACGCTAGTATTTGTACTAGATGGTGATTTACGGAATATTCCAATGGCAGTTTTATATGATAACAAACATCAAAAGTATTTAATACAAAAATATGCTATATCCTTAGCTCCAGGTTTACAATTAATTCAACCAAAATCTTTACAAGAAGTCAAAGTTAATGGATTAATTGCCGGACTAACTGAGCAGCGCCGAATTGAAGGACATTCATTTGCTCCACTCAAAAATGTAAAAGTTGAATTACAACAAATTCAGTTGGCTTTACCTAGAAATGCAGAACTACTCAATCAGACCTTTACCAAAATAAATGTGCAAAATCAAATTAAAAAAGCACCATATACAGTAGTTCACATAGCAACTCATGGCGAGTTTAGTTCTAATCCTGATAAAACATTTATTTTAACTTGGGATCAGCTCTTAAAAGTCAAGGATTTTGATAATTTAATTCGACTAAGCGGACAAAGAGAATCTAGCGCGATTGAATTACTTGTTTTAAGTGCTTGTGAAACTGCTCAAGGCGACAAACGCGCTACTTTAGGACTTGCTGGCATAGCAGTACGTGCAGGTGCTCGTAGTACATTAGCAACTTTATGGGCGGTAGACGATGAGTCTACTGCTGAATTTATGAGTCAATTTTATCAAGAATTAGAAAATAGCAAAGTAACTAAAGCTGAAGCTGTTCGTCGCGCTCAAATTAAGCTGTTAACTGATTATGAAATTCCCTATTTATGGGCACCATACATTTTGGTCGGAAACTGGCTTTAAAGTAATTTGTAACGCTTACTGTTTAATTTTGACTTCTCCCACAAGAGGTTTTTTAGCCAAATTTTCTAGTTCAATATTTCTCAGCAGACTAGCCCATTCATTATCAAGAGTAGTATTTTTGGGTTCAGCAAAGCGGAATTTTGCTAACTCCGTCAGAGCTGAGTACCAAATACCATTTTGGATATATAGTTGAATGCGATCGCGTAATGTAGTAGCTGCTTTTAACTGCCTTTCAAAGTTAGGTGTTAGGGCTATACGTTGCACCCATCCACGCACAAACACTGAATCTAATCGTTGTTGTTGATTACAATAAAGTTTAAAGTACCATTGATATGTTTTATTAACTTTCAATGGTACGGTTGATGGTAAACTAAAGCTAACAATACCAGGTATCTCAGGTGGGGTAAAAGAAGCCCGATAAATATCGTTGTTTGCTTCATCTTGCAAGACAAATTCTCCACCAAATACATCATTAGGTTGATAGGGTACAAACACCCAAAAGGTGGCATTCTCTTCGACAATTAAGCCCACTTTTTTTTCAGGTATTAAGGCTATAAGCGGTACTTCCACAGATGGACAGTTACCACGGCTTCCTGCTCCTCCGCGTTTAGAAGGTCTACCTCTACTTGATCCATCTTGTGGTGGTTGATTACCACTGCTAGCTGGCTGCTGAGACTTTGCTATCAATGTTAAAGGATAGCTAGTACAGCTAAACATTGCCAAAAGTAAAATGATTATAAATTTACTTTCAGAGATAAAAAAGATTTTCTGTATATTTTTCAGTTTCATAATCTTAATTGTGCAACCTTGAAAAACAAATTTTATTATTTTTGGTCATTTTGAAAAAGTGGATAAATAATTATACTAGGCCCACTAGCTATTAAAACTAAAACTGATGGCACTATCGGTATCCAGGCTCCTCGGAGCAACAGACCAAAAGATATACTATATAACACGCAAATAGTTGCTACTCCTGCTAATCCCAATCTTAACCATGACCGAAATTGCCAAACAATTATGCCTCCAATCAACGACCAAACCCATACCCAAATAAATTCGCCCCACTTCGGTAACGTCCACAATAATGGACGATTATCTAAAACGGCACTAAGAATCTGACTCACCATGTGTGCTTGAAGCATTACCCCTGGCATTTGCTGATATGACGATTGACTGGCACTATAGGGTGTAGACCAATAATCATGAAAACTTTCAGCACTTGTACCAATCAGGACGACCCGATTCTTCACTAAATCAGAAGTAAGTTTATTGTTTAAAACGTCTGCAAGAGTTACTTGTGTAATAGCTTGATCCGAAGAGCGATAATTAAGCAGCACTTGATGACCTAAATTATCAATTTTGTGATAGCTGCCGCTGTTTTCCTCCAAGTTTTTAAAGACAACATTGCCAAACTGCCAGTTTTTTTCTGCGGTAAGTTTTGACTGAATATTCTCAACAAGCAAGTAACGGTTTGCTAACTGAAAGCTAAAAGATTTATCAATGTTGCAAGGAAATGCAGGAGTCATAGCCAATATTTGACGGCGGATAATGCCATCGGGATCGCGTATAACGTCACTAAAACCTAAGTTTTGCTTTGGAACTTCAGGTGGTGGCGAAACACCACTGTTTTTATTTTCTTCACTAACTTCACATATAGCAAAAAAGCGATCGCTTTTTTGCATTAATCTAGATAATTTTTTATACTCTGCTCCTACGCGATTCTCACGATAGATATCCAAGCCAATCACTCGCGGTTGGAACTGCTCTAATTTTTCTACAACTTGAGCTAATGTGCGGTCTGATAATGAGGCTCCACCTCTTTCTTTGGCAGGTTGCGATCGCACATCAGCTTCAGTGACAGTAATTACTAAAATGCGTTGATCTTGTCCTTCATCAGGTCGCGATCGCATCATTGCATCAAAAGCCATAAGCTCCCATGACTGCAATATGCCAACTGAGCGCATCCCCATTATCAAGGCAGTCACAACTATACTGACTTTAAAAATTCTCCCAATAATATTTCGGCTGTGCAAGCTAGTAGGTTTAGAGTCTACTTTATTCACTAACATCAACGACATCGCTGTTGGATTTTGACAAATCACTGGTAACCAACTAGCACAGGGAAAGGTGCTTTCTAGACCTTGCAACTTTTCTGTGGCTTCTCGCATTGCCAAATGGCAAGATTCTCCATTAGCAAAAGCTTCTAAAAAGTGCTTCAAAAATTCTTGAGCAACCTGATCTGGTACTGCTTCCCGCATGACAATAATTTGGGGAATGTGCAGCGATGCCAATTGCCGTACTAATCCTAATCCATCACAACAGTTAAAAATTGCCAGTTGTAAACCCCTAGCGATCGCTGCTTTCAAACCATTTTTTAACTGATAAATCGTTAAACTATCAGTTTGATTAATATAAATTTGACCGATTTCACAATCAGCTTGACTCGAACCATGTCCTGCAAAAAAAAGAATATCCCAGCCCTGCTTGTCCCACAGGTATTGATTTAACTCCAAGCGCTGTGGCTCAACCAGAAAAACAGTCTGTGTTCCCGGTAGTTGTTCAAGTATTGCTCGGTCTTGTTGAATATCAATTCCTGCACTATTACCAAGAATGGCTAATATTCTAACTTTGCCTGTAGTCGGTTTGCGTAATGGTTTAACTTCATCTACTTCAGGAGCGCTTAAACCAAATACTGCCTTTTGATAATCCTCAAAAAAATCCCATAAATGCCAGGGTAGCCGCCGAACTTGGTCATCTTCCGCTTCTAGAATGACCTGAATTTCTTCATGAGGATCTAACTTCGTGCGTAATTTCTGATCAATGTTGCGAAATAGCTCAGATTTTAACCAAATATTAATTTTATTTTGTAAAATGTTACATAAATTACTAAACTCAACAGAGGAAATATTAGTTATATCTTCTGCATCAATTTCAATATCTCCATCGCTTGCCATATTTCTATGCCAACGTTGACCAGGAAAAAGAGCTTCATGCAGCAACAAATATAGTAACTGCCAACGCCTGTAGAGTTCTATAAGTTCTGGTGCAGCAGGCAAGCTGCCTGTAAATTGTATCGGTATAGGGTTGCTATAGTTATACAACTGAGTTGTAACAGTAGTAAATCCCTGCTTCAAGCTACCTTTTCCTAAATTCAACACGACTAATTTAGTCATGACTATCAGTCATCAATTGTTTCCAGTACAAAATCTTCCTTTATACTGACATTATCGAGAGCAACTTGTATACTGAAGCGAATTCCAGGGGGAGATTTAAATCTTTTGAGTTGAATGTAATGATCGTAATTTCTGGAAGTAACTTCCTGAAGAATTGTCCCTGTCTGTGAAAGCAAAATCAGTCTGAGATTTGGTATTAAGTAAGTTTCTGCATTTGCTGGATGCAATTGTACGCGCAGATTGATTTTGCCATCAACCTCTGTTTTAAGACCAATTAATAACACAACTGCACTATCCCCAAGTTGCATCCCTAAATCAATTAGCTTGGCTCGTTTGACATATCCCTCATTCAACTCAAAATCACTTCTGAATTGAGCAGCTAAAGTATTTTGTTGTGCTAATAACAAACTATCCAGATTTTGCCAACCCACACTAAATATATTTTGAAACCATAAGCTCAAATTGTTACCCACAGAGTAGCTGGCTTCAACTTGATTATTTTTTTGCTTTTCTAAGCGTCGCTGATAAAGATGCTGCCGAAATTCATCTACTCCCAGTAATGCCCCCCACATATCAAAGGGGACATTGAGTCTAGGTGAAGAAAAAGTCCACTTACTCAATTGTTCCAGTAATTGCTCTGCTTGTGCTTTTAGCAAAGTTGGTAATGATTTAACCTCTGGAATCTTGGGAGGACAAAGTTCTTGTGCCACCCACATTACATTCAAGTCTGCAATCAAATACTCTACATCTAAACAATAAGTTCGATCCATTAGATCATAAGTAGCTTGCTTTCGGATTTGCTGATAATTAGCATAACCCAATATCCGCAGCCAAGATTCTTCTAGGTTTAATTGTACCGCTATATAATAATGGGCTGACCAACTAGGAATATCAATCCATTCTTGCGGAATCCGAAACTCTGGAAGGTAGCTTTTATCGCTGGGGATTAATACTAATCTAGTCTCGCCCAGAGTTAACATAGAGCCATTTACTACTTCCCAGATACTCGGCAGTTCAGCTTTTTGAAAGCATAACCTGGGTATTACTTGCAAATCTGGGTCTTCTTGTAACCCAGTTAAAAAATTATTTAGAGATAAATGATTTAGGTAGGCATTCCAGCGAGCAGCTGTGTTAGAGTAAGGCTCTTGCATAGTTTGCTCCCATGCCGCTTCTCGCTCTTGGATTGATATGTCTAAACATAAATGTTCAGGATAGATTAGAGTCAAATCATTTAAGTTAATTGGCATAATTATTAATTCTTGATCCCAAAATTTTTAAAATTATCTTTTAGCCATTCATCTACAAAATCAGCTAGTTTATTACTGACTAATGCTAAAGAATTTGTAGGTAAATCCATATCTATTTCTAGTTGATACATAAAAGCTTCTTTCAAAATCTTATTGACCTCGTTTATATTAGGAGATACTTTCAATATAGAATCTCCAAAATTTTCATCTGTTTTTTCTTTATCCATTAATTCCAATTGTAAAATATTTATTTGACTTTTTACCTGCCATTCTTTAGTAATTTTATCTAAAGCATATTTGCATAATTGCTGACAGTGTACTTGTAGACATTCATCCAATGACTGTTTGATTATTTCAATATCTTTTTCTTCATTCAGACAAATTTCAGGATAAGTTTTTTGAGATTCATTAATAAACTCTTTTAAAAGTATTTTGTTATATCTTGCCAGCTGTCGAGCTACTTGATATTGTTTTTGGATTTCAGAATATTTATTTTTTAAAACTACTGCCATCTCAGTTTGAGTTAAGTTTAATCCCAGCCAAAGTATTAACATTATTTGACCAGTGTCTGGGATAGTTGAAAATAAACTTGAAACAAGTGAGTTTACTTGTTGCCATTCTTCTTCTTGGATAAGATTATCTAAAGCGGTATGCTGGCTATCAGTTAAGTTATCGTAGTTTTCTAAAGGCAGAAAATGTTTTGTTCGGTAATCACGAGCTGCTTGAATACAAAATTCTAATATTTCTTTAATTTTATCCTTTGAAGCTGGTGCTTCCAGAAATCCTAGTTGATTACACTGTTCATTATATAATGATGCAATTTCCTGAAAACATTCGGAACTAGGTATTTCTAAACTACGGTTTCCTTGCCTTTGGTTTGGTTGATAAATTTGCTCCAAGCATTGCCAAGCTAAACAGTATAAGCTAACACGATTCTGATTTATTCCTTTTATAGTTAAAGCTTCCTGCATCTCTTTCTTACTCAAATCTTTTAAAAGACCGTAGTTAGAAAACTTTTCTCTTTTACCTTCTAACTCTTTCTGATAAATGGTATTACTAATGAAACGGATAACAGCTGTTTTAGTATAGCCTTCTATATTAGTTTGATAGTAGTCAAAATTGAAATTTTTGAAAAGTTTTGCTGGAGGATAGATAGCTGAATTAGCTATTTGAAAGTATTCCTCTAATGGATATTTATGCTGGATAAATTTAAATCTTTGAGAGCTTTTTCTAGCTGCCCAAAGGCAAGCTTCCTGTAAGTATGCACACAGATGTCTTTCTGCGAGCTTTTCTAACGATGATATAGAAACATAAAAACTTTCTTTTTTATCAAATAACTCTTGCTTTGATAGCTCTCTGATAAGGGAGCATCCCAATTGTGCAAAAAGAGGGGGAGAAGCCAAAAATATTCGCGAG
>NZ_CALMFY010000177.1 GCF_937863485.1 uncultured Nostoc sp.
CCCCTGCTCCCACTCCTTCCCCCGCTCCCTCATCTCAAACAGCCACTGAGTCACGGTTAGTGGTTTTAGGAAATTCCAATTTCGCCACTGATGGCTTGTTTCAACAGCAATTAAATGGAGATGTATTCCTCAACTCAGTTACTTGGCTGAGTCAACAGGAAAAGCAACCCCTTTCCATTCGCCCCAAAGAACCGAAAAACCGTCGGATAACCCTGACAACCACACAAGCCAATCTTTTAATATTGTCATCTCTGTTAGTTTTACCCTTAATTGGGTTTGCGATCGCAGTTATTATTTGGTGGAAACGAAGGTAAGAAAGGAGAGACGCGATTAATCGCGTCTGTACAAAAGTTAGGAGTTATAAATATTAATTATTCACTAATGCCCCATGCCCAATGATTAAAAAATGAAATTGCCGCGAACGACTTTAATTTTGATACTGCTAGCGCTGGGTTTAGGTGGTTTTGTTTACCTCTATGAATTTCGCGGGGCGACTGTGCGAGAAGAAATCAACGAGCAAAAGCAGCAAATTTTCTCTTTTGCAGAAGATGATGTGCAGTCTTTAACAGTCAAGACAAAAAAACTCACCTTGAATCTGGAACGTAGCTCTGAATCTAGTAATCCCAAGTGGTTAATCAAATCTCCGATATCGGGCCCAGCAAATGATGCTATTGTTTCTTATTTGATGGATTTGTTGGTCAAAGGTAAGAGCGATCGCACTTTATCAACTCCAGTAAAAGAGCTTGGAGAATTTGCTCTAGATCAACCCCAAGCCACTATCAATATCATCCTGAAAAACCGACAAAGCCATCAATTGATTTTAGGTAAATCTAACTTTAACAAACGTTTCTTGTATGCTCAAGCTGACTTTGTTGCTAAACCCGATGGTAATATAAATGTGTTGTTAGTATCTACAGATTTTGCAAATGCTGTGAATAGGGATCTATCAGAGTGGCAGCAACCTGTAGATAATAGTCAGAAACTACCTGGACTCAGCACCCCTTTACCAACTCCGACAAATGGTAAATGAGCATAGCGGCTACACAAGCAAAGTCTGCCCCCGCGGACTAAGGAAAAATTTGAGGGTTTGAAACCCACGTTTGTCCTTGGCTTCCCATAGGGTAGATGGGTAAAGCTTCCTGTAGAGGTGGTTTTTACCGCCGATTTAACGTTAAGTTGACACTTTAAATCTCACTATTTTTTATAATTTATTATGACAAATCCGACAGCAACATTGCTGATTTCCTGCCCAGATCAACGGGGACTAGTGGCAAAAATTGCCAATTTCATCTATTCTAATGGTGGTAATATTATTCATGCAGATCAGCATACAGACTTTGCTGCTGGGTTATTCCTTACTCGCATTGAATGGCAGTTAGATGGGTTTAATTTACCGCGAGAATTTATTGCACCTGCTTTTAATGCGTTTGCGAAGCATCACGAAGTGCTCGCACAACCTTTAGACGCTAAGTGGGAAATACGTTTTTCTGATACTATACCGCGCATTGCTATTTGGGTGAGTCGGCAAGACCATTGTCTATTTGACTTAATTTGGCGACAACGCGCTAAAGAATTTGTAGCTGAAATTCCTTTAATTATTAGTAACCATTCTAATTTAAAGGTAGTGGCAGAACAATTTAATATCGACTTTCAGCACGTTTCCATCACTAAAGACAATAAATCAGAACAAGAAGCCCAACAAATAGAATTACTCCGCCAGTACAAAATAGATTTAGTTGTATTGGCGAAATATATGCAGATTGTTAGTGCAGATTTTATTAATAAATTTCCGCAAATTATTAATATTCATCATTCATTTTTACCAGCTTTTATCGGAGCCAATCCCTATCACCGAGCTTTTGAACGTGGGGTAAAAATTATTGGGGCAACGGCACATTATGCCACTGCTGATTTAGATGCAGGCCCGATTATTGAACAGGATGTAGTGCGAGTCAGTCACCGTGATGAAGTTGATGATTTGGTGAGAAAAGGCAAAGATTTGGAGAGAGTTGTATTAGCAAGAGCGGTGCGATCGCACTTGCAAAATCGTGTATTAGTATATGGTAATAGGACAGTAGTCTTTGAGTAGCTGAAATCTTGCAATTGTATTCCTGAACGGAAGCGATTCTTCGCCAGGATAAACACTCCATATCCCTCACTAAAGCTGTACAATGTTGTTCAAATTTGATATCTGGGATTACTTATTCGATTATTTGTCTAATTTCTACCCCTTAGTCTTTTAAGGCTTGTTTCAAGTCAATAAAACCGTTTTTGACTTCCAGCCTCATTTGCTCTACTTCTTTTCTGAGTTTCAGTGTCTGGTGTAGGTTCACTGCTATCAACGCTACACTGTATAAAAATATTAACAGTTATCACTCAGTTTGCGAAAGCGAAGTTAAATAGTTAACAGCCTAGTACCGCAAGGCGGAAGTCAAAAGTCAAAAGTCAAAAGTCAAAAGTATTATAGAATAAGCTTTTTACGGCTTTTCAATGGTCTGCTTATTTACGCCGTGTTGTACTAGTAGTAAAAGATATTATGACTACTGACAATTTCATCGTTCGCCTAATGAACAGATCGGAAATGGATTTGGCGATTGCTTGGGCAGCAACCGAAGGTTGGAATCCAGGAAGCTATGATGCTGAATCTTTTTATCAAACTGACGAGAGCGGTTTTTTTTTGGGGGAGTTAAATGGTGAGCCGGTGGGGTGCATTTCTGCTGTTGCTTACGATCCACACTTCGGCTTTCTAAGTTTTTACATTGTGAAACCCCAGTTTCGTGGGCAGGGGTTGGGTATGAAAATTTGGAAGACAGCAATGGACTATCTGGGTGCTGATCGTAACATCGGCTTGGATAGTGTAGTGGCTCAACAAGATAATTACAAAAAGTCTGGTTTCCAAATCGCTTATAACCATATTCGTTATGAAGGGGTGGGTGGCGGTGTTGTGCCTGCTGGGATCGTGGAACTGAAAACAGTGCCTTTTGAAGAGTTGGTGGCTTATGATCGCCAACTTTTTCCTTCTGAGCGATCGCTGTTTCTGCGACATTGGATTGAACAGCCAGAAAGTACTGCCTTAGGGTTTCTCAAAAATGGATATCTTGTTGGTTACGGAGTTATCCGGTCTGCCGATACAGGTTTTAAGGTTGGGCCACTGTTTGCTAATGACGAACAGATTGCTGAAACATTATTTCAAGCCTTGCTTGCACAAAATCCTCATGCTCCAGTGTTTTTTGATGTGCCGGATGCAAATCTACAAGCGATTAACCTAGTTCAACGTTACCAATTGCAGCCAGTCTCTCAAACTGCTCGGATGTACAATAAAGAAATTCCTAGCTTACCTATTTATCGCGTTTTTGCTGTGACAAGTTTGGAACTAGGTTAGAGACGGACAAACAACGTGTTTACACCCCTAATATACAATCCCACTGTAAGCGCCTGAGTTTTTCTGTTAGTCCGCGTGGGTCAAACTTAATGACTTTTAAGAAGCAGTTCTTAACAAGTGCGACGATCGCAGCTACCAACAAATAAAGTCCGCTTACGCAGACTTTAAAAAATAGTTATTTCAAGAATTGCCGTAGGCGTTTTAGTTAGCTGAAACTACCTGTGTCTCATCTTTCGATTTATCTCTAATGTTAAAGTAGTAATAAAGATTAGCAACAGTTAAGTCTGATGCCTGCTGCAAATTAGATGTAACTAATGTTTTATAACCAGTAATTACAGCTTGTTCACTAATATAAAATTCGTACTCTCGACGTAGTTCAGGCTCGAAGATAAATAGTAACTGGTCACGAAGCGAATAGAAATGAGATTTTTCGGTTAAACTCCCATATACTAATTGTTCTGGCGGTTCTGCTAAATTGATTGTGGAGTAGTGAGTCTCTGGACTATTAAAATCAGCGCTACTTAAAAGTTTTAATTCTGATGAAGGAAGCGATTGTATCCAATCAACATGATTTTGCCACGAATCCAATACTGCTAAATCATGATTTTTAATGCGAATAATTTCAGGAAATAGAAAATCAAGGTCATCATGTGATTCACAGCGGTTAATCACAGTGAGAGCATCTTGAGAGATTTTATCTTGGAGATGAGACAAGCGATCGCTAACTGCTGAAACCTCATTCTGCACTTGATAAGTTGCAACAATCGCCTGTTCAATTGCCCAAGCGCATTCGAGTCTGCGTAGTTGGCCAGCTGCACAGGTTTCTTCCAGTAAATGGGGATTGCTGTAATCTGCTAAAGCCGCAAATAACATTCCTCTGACACCATCAATTTCAGCGTTTCTCCGGCTGAAATCTTGCAATTGCATCGCTGAACGGAAGCGGTTCATCGCCTGGATAAAGACTCCATACGCCCTCACTAAAGCTGTGCGATGTTGCTCAAATTTGATATCTTGGGCTACTTGTTCGATTATTTGTCTAATTTCTACTCCTTGGTCTTTTAAGGCTTGTTTCAAGTCAATAAAGCCGTTTTTGACTTCTAGCCTCATTTGCTCTACTTCTTTTCTTAATTTCATTGTTTGGTGCAGGTTGACTGCTGTCAACGCTACACCTGCGATTGTTCCTACACCAATCAAGGCTGTAGTTGCTTGCAGCACACCCAAGCTAGTCTGTATAGTTTGTAAACCATTCAGTACAGCCGTAAAACCTTGCTGCGTTTGATACATCTGCATCCCACTAGTTACTAGATTAGAAGCTGCTATCAGTGGAGATAAAGGGCTGTTATTGACTGTAGCACCAATAGCATGGGCAACAAACTGGCCGGTAACTGTATCTCTAGCCATGCTTAAGGGTACTCCATTGCTCAAGACTTGTAGATATTTCCCAGCATCAATACCAGCTTGAATTGCAGGCGCAAATTGAAACAGCATATTTTTAGGTTGCTAAAAGCTAATTTTCTTGAGCCTAACTGGTATAAAAAAGTAAAGATAACCGTATTTATTCGGTATATTAATTAATTTTGTCTAAATCTGGGCATACTAAGCCTGAAAAACTCTCTCGCCTTACATAATTTATGGATACTTCACTAGTTAACTCTCAGGCTGTTGAGCTATTGTCGCAGATTACCGGACAAAAACTGACTCAAAAAAATCTCACGCCACCTGTGATATTTCTGGCAAATTTAGTCACAGTGCTGCTGGGAGTGATATTTGTAGATGGCATAGTAGCAGAGTCAGAAAAGCAACGTTTACTGACAACCCTTTATCGATTTAGTAATCCAGAAAGTGATGTACGTAAGTTGACACATTTGATGATTAAGGGAGTCAAAGAAAATCAAGTTTATAAGCAAGTTAATAGCTTACTAGCATTAGCGGCTCCACTTTCAGAGTCAGAAAAGCTGTTGTTAATTGGATTTGGCTATGAAATGTCAGCAGCAGATGGTGAACTTGACCCCCACGAGAAAAAATATTTGGAGATACTTGCCAAGCACTTAGGTATTAAACCGCAATATTTAGCAATTTTAGAAGCTGGTTTTACTCATCAAGAAAATGTGGAGCCTATTGCTTTAGATGAAGTACATTTTTTACTCAATCCTGCTCGTTTTCAAGAACTGGATACTATATTTGTTAAGGCTGCTAGTGATATGTTAGCCACTCTACCTGCTAAACCAAAACACAAAATAACCGAACCGGACAGAAATGTATCTTACGGAGAATTGAAAAAATTCCAGGAATATCGCAAACAATTAGACAATTGTTGTTATCAGCTATTTCAGATAATTCCAGACTGTACTAATCGTGGCTTCTTGCCTCACACTTTAATAGAGGAAGTAAAAGAAATATCTCAAAAAGTAAAATCTCAGCAGTTTAGGTTAGCAGTTTTAGGCGAGTTTAGCCAAGGGAAATCAACCTTACTTAATGCCTTACTAGGTGAAGAAATTCAACCTGTGAGAGAGATTCCTTGTAGTGGTATGGTAACAGTTTTAAAATATGGAACCCAAAAGCGGGTAGTCTGTCGTTATAAAGATGGACGGGAAGAAGAAATTCCTTTTGAGCAATATCAACTAAAAGCAACAATTTCAGAAGATGCAGCACTTGGATGTTTGAGTGATGAACTAGCAGATGATGAAATTGATGAAATTGTTTTTGAGCATCCTGATTTAGAGTTATGCAGTAGTGGGGTAGAAATTGTAGATTCTCCAGGATTAAACGAACACCCTGACCGCACCGCTATTACTCAAAAATTACTGAAGGATACGGATGCAGTGATATTCTTAACTAATGCTTCACGTTCTCTAACTCAGGTAGAACGCGACTTACTCCAAGATGTGAGAACTCAACTAAATCATGGTAAAGAAAACGAACCTGCTAACAATCTTTTCGTAGTAGGAAATTTTATAGATTTAGTGCGTAGCGAAAAAGGACGCGAGCAAGTAAAACAGAGGATAAAAAGATTTATACAAGGTCAAAATCCTATAGTTGTAGGTGAAAACCGCGTTCATTTTATTTCTGCTCAAGCTGCGCTGGATGCAATTTTGCGGGGAACTGAAGATGACTATTTGAAAGCCTTCCAAAATTTTACCCAGTCTATTGATAAATTTCTGACTTTTGACAGTGGAAAAGTAAAAATTAAGCACTTTATTACTCAAATCAATAGGATAGTACAAAAAAGTTTAGATGGATTATATCAATTTGAGGAAATTTTAAAGGGTAAAATTCAAATTTCTGAAGCAGAAAAACAGAAAATATTGGAAACCATAGGAGAAGCTAGTGGGCGAGATGTCAAAATTAAAAATTTAGTAGAAATTCAACAAAAAGAAGTAATTGAGCAAGCTACTGATTCATGGACTAAGTGGCGTGAAGAACTGAAAGAAAATATTATTCAACAAAGTAAAGACTGGGATTCGGTACACAATCCTGTTTTTAGTCAAGACAAACTCATTAAAGACTACATAACTAAATTTACTGGAACTATGTCGAAAGAGATAGATACATGGGGAGATAAAAAACTTAAAGATGTAATTTTGCTCAAAAGTATTGAAGATGTAGATGCAAAAATAGCTTATGAGCTAAATGCAATTCAAAGCGAATTTCAAAGCATAGATATGCATATACAAACAAATTTAAGTCAACAACTTAAACTTTCAACAAATGGTATAAATGATGACTTTACGGGTTTCGGAGGAATTGGTGGTGGTCTTGGGATTGGTGCTTTAGCTGCTGGATTAATGGTATTTACAGGACTTGGTTTTATTGCTGTAATTGTTGCAAGTGTAGCTGCTGCAATTGCAGGTTCGTTTGGTTTTGGAATGCTAAATTCGGATGGACTAAAAGAGAAAATAAAGGGGAAAGTAATTGAAATAGGATTTCAAAAATTTAATGAGTCAATGGATAAAAATAAATTACCTGCGAAGTTAGATGAGATTATTGCCTCAGTCTTTGAAAACCGAGTTGAATCAGCTAGTCGAGTAATTGCAGAAGCGATCGCACTTTATGAAAATCTCCTAGAACAGCAGGAAAAAGCTCACAACGAAACTCTGGAACAACGTGAGGCTGAAAAGATGTGGATTTACCAAAAGCGCCAAGAACTTGAGCAGATACAGAATCAGCTAGAAATCATTCTCAATAAATGCAGCATTGTTTAATCGCATTCCTTTTGTTGCTAATCTCGCCTCATGATCAGCCAGACTGCTTTTAAATGTGATAACCGATTTATCAACTCAAAACCACGAGCATATTGCTAATAAAATTCACTTCTAGTCAAATGCTAGTGCGGGAAATTACGTCGTCAAGGGATTTGTAAAGACACTTGATACAGAAAGTGTCCGATCGCCTCATAATGAAGAAAGATTAAGCAGATTCTCAGATAACTCTCAATGAGCCAGACTACCTTAAATTTAGTTGCCATATCTATCTTTCTCATGACCCTATCGGTACTGCTGGGGCCATTCTTAAACTTATCGCCAGCAGTACCGGCACTTGCTACCTTCACTATCTTAGGCATAGCCACGTTAGATAGTTTCAGCTTGCAAGGCAAGGGTGGTACTATCTTTTTAGATTGGATTGCGGGTTTTTCAAGTGAACACCGCGATCGCATCGTCCACCACGAAGCAGGGCATTTTTTGGTTGCTTACCTGTTAGGTATTCCCGTTACTGGCTACACCCTCAGCGCTTGGGAAGCCTGGAAACAGGGGCAATCTGGGCAAGGCGGCGTTAGCTTTGATGATGGCGAATTAGCATCTCAACTAAAAGTGGGTAAAATCAGTGCCCAAATGCTAGACCGCTACTGCACTGTTTGGATGGCGGGTATTGCTGCTGAAACCCTAATTTTTAATAATGCTGAGGGTGGAGCTGATGATAAAAACAAGCTGATAGGAGTATTGACAATGTTGGGATTTTCTGAGTCAGTTTATCAGCAAAAACTACGGTTTCATACTCTCCAGGCAAAAACCCTACTGCAAGAAAATTGGTCTAGCTACGAAGCTTTAGTTAATGCCATGCGACAACGCACTTCAGTAGAAGATTGTCATGCCGAGTTAACAGTAAGTGGGGAGTAGGGAGTGGGGAGT
>NZ_CALMFY010000178.1 GCF_937863485.1 uncultured Nostoc sp.
TTAATTATCAGTCTCGCCCTTCTTTGCTTCCGCAATATTAGACCTGAATCCTTACCTTAAATGGATTTTTTAGCGATCACCTGTTTTTCACCTGACCTCACCAAATTGCGTTGCTCCCTGGTAACCCTTGGTTTTAAGCACGAAGGGATTTTCATTTTCGGTCTTCCATCTGGCTCTGGCGGCGGCGACCACCTTGGCCACATTCTTGCTCTCAAGCAGGTGTTGGGTGACCCAAGAGTTCTGATAGAGCAGTGAGTGATCTGACGCTTTGGTGATGGTTAGTTCACACCAATTGACAATCATTGCTGGCTGAGTTTCCCGCAGTGGGATGTGATTGACGTGGCGATAGTGATGAATTTCCTGGTATCGACTATTCCAGTGACTTTGCTGCACCGTCTGGACTTCCCCATTGGCTTGTAAGTACTCCAGCCATTCATATAAAGCCGGGTGCGACTTAGGCAGGCAGACAAAGAGGAAGTTCCACTCCTGTTCCAGACATAACTCGCACAGGGGTTGGCGACTGTAGAGGTCATCACCCAGCAGCGTCACCTGGGCGGACTCAAACTCTGGAGCATGGCTGACAATCCAGCGTTTGGCTACCGCTTGTTCACAGGGAAAGCTTGTCCGCACCATCCTGATCCTGCAGCATTTACCTGAAATCTGCTGTATCATGGCAGTGTCGATGGAGTAGTTGCCAATTATCGTATGAATTCCGTCCACCAATGAATGTGGGAATTACATGGTCAACTTCAATCGGATTTCCATCTGTGAAGTAGTTACCGCAGTGAGCGCATATTCCTTTTTGCCTTTTGAGTAGTGTTGCTACTCTCGTAGACACTTCGGGATGTACACCCATTTTAGAACTCCAATAAATCCAGTCACCATTGTAGGGGGATGCTACCCCTTTTACCTTCACATAGCGTTTTATTTCAGTGGAGCTATATTGTATCAGCATTAGAGGATTTTTACCCTCCCTGGTTGCGAACGCCCAGTTATTGCCTTCTACGGTTTTGAAGTATTTAAGGCGTACCCACTTTCTGCCTTTATTTCGGTGACGATGACTACCCCATTTAAGCAGTTTTCAGACAACTAAATGCCATAGCCTTTCAAATATTTTCTGGCTAACGACGGTAGAGAAGTAATTGCACCAACCCCGTATAATGGGATTTAAAATCATAATCAAAGTCGCTTGGTCTAACCCACGTGACTTATCTATTACTTCAGCCACTTTTCTATAGTGCCTTTTCTGGCTTTCTTTACTAAGGGTGATAATAGTCTTAAATCCTAATAAACCACTTCTGCTTTTACTCCCTGAGTTGTGTTTTCCGACTGGAAATTGTCTAACGTTGAATCCTAAAAAATTGAATCCAGGTTCTTCGCCTTCTAAGTTATTCAGGGTGTGAACTAGTCTAGTTTTACTTAGTTTTAATTTTAACCCAATGCCACATAACCACTTCTCTATCTCTGTCTTGCACAGTTTTATGACTTCGTACTCCTCATGTAGAACCACGAAATCATCTGCGTATCTGATACATGAAATCGATTTGATTTTATCCCGTAGTCCAAAAGTATGACCACGACTATCTCTCATATTGAATTTTGGGGCTAATCCCATAATCAATTCCTCAAGTCCATGTAAGGCAATATTGGCAAGGAGGGGTGATTTCACCCCTCCTTGTGGTGTGCCTTCATCGGTTGGGAATAGACTTTTCCCATCCATAACACCAGCTTTTAACCAAGCTCGAATTTGTCTTCGTAAGGTTAGATAGGTATTTAATTTCTTGAGAAGTACATCGTGATTAATACGATCGAAACATTTTGATATGTCGGCATCCAAAACATATTTGGATTTTTTATTTACCGCAGTGTATATTGCTCCAACCGCATCGTGACATGAGCGCCCAGGTCTGAACCCATATGAGTTAGGTTCAAATCGCGCTTCCCATTCTGGCTCTAATACCAGTTTGACAAGTGCTTGCAATGCTCAGTCGAACATTGTCGGTATTCCCAAAGGTCTTTTTTCCTCTGTTCCTGGTTTGGGTATCCAAACTCGGCAAGTAGGTTTTACCTTTGAACCCAGTTTAATTTCATTTATCAAGGTCAAACGTTACTTCGGGGTCAGTGATTTAACTCCGTCCACACCAGCCGTTTTCTTACCTTGATTATCTTGAGTTACACGACGAACCGATATTACTCTTGCTTTTTCTAGGGTACTAGCGCTCACCTGTAAGGTTATGAAGTTGTCATCTACAAGGGATTAAAGTGCGAACTCAATCCTTATGGATTACCCTGTAGAAGCCAGTCATCCCCCGATTACTCGGTTTCGACTGAACGAATCGCACTTCTATGAAGCATTGACATCTGTTGGGGGTGGAAGCCCGGAATTTCTCTATGCCGTTAACCATAACGAGCCACGGTTGGGTGATTAAATCATCGTGGTCATAAGCAATGTAGGTTATCAGTTCTTTGCCACAGTAGACTTCGTGGTGGTAAAAGTTGATTTCTACAGTTGTCAGTAGTTCAGGAGCTACGGCTTGGGCTTGGTCTGCAATGTAGTTGTCAAGTTCGGTTTGCGCGAGGGCATTCGGTTAAAGACCGATTAATTCAACTTGGTACTATTCGTCGTGGAGCACCAGTACTGACTTTACGTTTAATTGAAATACAAGTCGGTAAAATTAGCTATTCTTACATTACTTCTATCCTCGACCCGCAAATGTTACCTCCCTACGTTGTTGCTGACTTATATCGGAGAAGATGGAGAATTGAAGAAGCTTTTTACGTGGTCAAACGTTTATTAGGACTGTCGTATTTATGGACTGGTTCTATTAATGGTGTGAAGTCACAAGTGTGGGCAACTTGGCTCTTTTATGCAGTATTAGTTGACTTGGGAGATGCGGTAGCTGATGAATTAGCTTTACCATTTGACCGTATTTCTTTGGAGATGATATTTCGTGGTTTGTACCATTTTAGTGTTGCCTATGACAAAGGTAAGGCGGATGACCCTATTAAGTACTTCGCTGCAAAAGAGAATCAAGATTTAGGAGTTGTCAAAGCGCTGCGAAAACCAGTTTCCAAGCTAGATATGTCCCCTTTCCCCGCACCCTCTTGACAAATATGCAATCACTCTAACCTCTCACGGATGATGGAGGACAGTCTCGCTTCAGAGTGAGAGTTAGGATGGAATCGCGTAACTATTGGTAAAGGAATTAATTGGCCAGAGCAGATTCTAACTATGGAGTTGGCAGTGAAGTTGTTCTTGGACTTCCATGTATCATTGGCTCAACAGGTATTGAGCGCCAACTGCTGTTATCAAGAAATGCTTATGAACAACGCTTATTAGAAGAATCAGCCCACAAACTCAATGAAGCCCACAATTCTTTGCATAATTAAAATCAAATTGGAACCCTATTAAACAACATACTCGGCATTACATCGAAACGGTTTTTAAGGCGGCAATGCCGAAGGTGAATGCCCAGTAAGTAGCTGTAAAGGGTTGTTGAAACAACCACGGTAGTAGCCGCAGTAGAATCAGCCCTTGCAACAGTCCATAGCCGAAGAGGAACTGAGCAAAGGCATCGGGCTGACCACTGGTGATACTCAAATAAGCAACACAGCCAACAACAGGGGGGCAAGTTGAATACCCAGCGTTGGACGAAGTGGTTTAGGCAATGCTTCTAACAAGTAGAGGCGCTGCATAATCATCGACTCCAATGCTAGCCGCGAAAACAGCCCTCTTCCAAAAAACAACTGGCCCCACTCTCGATAACCGAGGGTACTAGCAACGATCACACTGACAAAACTACCCGCGACTGTAGAGAGGTAGAGAATGGGTGTAATTATTTCTGGCTTACGTCCTCCCATCCATAGCTGACCGGAATGATACACGCCAAAGCTTAACTGACCAATTGCACCGACAACAAATAAACAAATAATGTGATGGTGATCGCACGAGAGTAGGGTGCGATCGCTAGCGCCACAAACATCGTAGACACAGGCACTAAGCTGATAAGGCAACACAAAACAGGATGCTCAAATTCAGCTAAGGCATCTGCTCTCGCCCACAGCCATTTACCCACATAAAGTAGCAACAACACGAGCCAGATTGCAATTGTCAGCAACATAATTGCTTCGCTAATCCAGGTAGGCAAGTGCCAAAGTTTAGCAGCTACTCGCCAGCAACTACCTAATCCTGCCAAACCCAGAATCATGCCAAAAAAGGAAGCAGGAATGATGGCACGATAATCTTTCAATAGGGTAGGCTTTGGACGTGATTTTCTCATGATCTAGCTTTCCTGCCAGCAATAGAGAGATGCAAGCGATGAAAAAAGTCAGGCATATTGGAGTGGGGAAGATTGCTTCAAGGTGAGGATTCGGTTCGTAATAGAGACAACAAACCCAATTTTTAGGCTGTTTTGATCGATTTCGATCGCAAACTCATCAAAACAGTCTTGATAGACAAATTAGGTCAGTGCAGGAGTGCGAATGGTCTCAGACTGTCCATTGTAAATATCCATGATTGTGTTGAGCAATCGCAGTGCATCTGGCTTGGAACGCTGGAAAGAATTGCGTCCGATAATCAATACCTTTGCCAAAATAAGAGGCGACAAAAATTTTTGCAAAACTTGCAAAATTACCCATACATAAGCGTTTAATTTAAAAGGTAGTTTGGAATTTCAAACTCTTATACTGCGGTCAATACGTTAAAAAAACCTTGTGGGAAACCTTGAAGGAATTTTTAGGACTTATTGTTTTTGCCAAGCCTCAGCAGATACGGGAGTTAATACATCAACTCACCCTCGTAAATTGGCAAAGGTATTGATAATCGAACCAAATCCATGTCCGGCATTAATAGCACGAACTTTATTGAGGAAAGCATCATCACTGTCGATCGGCCCACCCGAAAAAATGACAATCCGCCGTCCGTTAAAGGCACATTGCACCACATGATGCACTCGTTCAGATAATGTTGTGATCGGAATTTGCTCTTGCTCATACACCTTGCGGGCTGCATCCTGTTCAACGTGTTCGTTGGGCAGTTTCACTTTGTATGATGTGAGCGCCCAATTGAGCCGCAATCTGAGCCGCATAGCCAATCACATCGATCGCTGTCTCACCCGGGAGCAACGCGATTTTGTGAGGTTGGACAAAAAAGGTGCGATCGCTAATAA
>NZ_CALMFY010000179.1 GCF_937863485.1 uncultured Nostoc sp.
CTTAAAAGTCCCCACTACTTAATACCCTGTTATACTCGTTCTTTCAGAAGTTGCCTAGAAGGATTAAGTCTAATTTTGGACAAAATCCGTAAATCTCCCCATGTGAACGCTAGATGATCGCGAATACACTACCACCCAAATTGAGGCATTTTATCGTTTCCAGCTAACAGATAACATCAGCATTACACCAGGAATAATTCATATCTTGGAGCCTGGTCACACACCAGATAGTGACTCAGTTACTATCGGCATTCTGCGGAGTACTTTTAGTTTTTAATTCTGTTTGCACATAATTATAAAACTTAAGTATTGACCCAATAATTATTAATTATGTTTACAGGCGCTTATATCCAATTGGGCGCAACAAACAATGAAAATCTCTTTTCCAATCCCTCATGTCTGATTTTCAAAAGATATAAAAAAAAGTTTGGCTCACCGCCAAACCTCTATATAAATCCAATGCATAACACAATACGCTTGGGTTAGTGATATTTTGCCCCCGAAGATCCCCGACTTCGTAAAACTAGTCGGGGATCTGCGGGTTGCAATTCTCACAAATCAAATAGGATTGCTATATATGATAGTTTGGTTGTAATATAATGCCAAAATGCCAAATAATTAGCAATAAAAAAGACGGGCGTTAGCCCGTCCTCTGTATAATAAGTAAAAACATCTTGGTAATTTCTGCAATATATCAAAAGACTCTAATCACAATCTGCCAAATTGCCAAATACTTACCAATAAAACACGAATATTAGTTTCTCTGTAATTTGATATTTTTATCAGCTATAAATTTTACTATCAGCACAAATTAATAGTTACTTAAAAGGTCTAGTTATGAATTGCAGCAAAAAAATATAGTTTTATATTGTCGTTAATTAATATTGCATAAGATGTGCCACTTTGGGACATCAAAAAAGCCTGTGTAAGCGTAGCCCATCGTAGACATCGCACCATGAATTGGATATACTTACGGTTTCTCTATATTGAAAAATATTTTTACAATACTAGTGAATTATTTTGCCATTTGCCAAGCTCCAGCAAATACTGATTATGATACAACTTTTGTAGATAATACTAGAGAAAAAATTACTGGCGACAAAGTTGATCATGAACCTAAGTATAGTTGATGATAAATTGCAGATAGAATTTACCTTTAAAGAGCAACTGCTAGCTGTTCGCTTGAATAAACTTTGGCAAATATCACTAGCTCATATTAAACAAGTTACAACAGCCGAACCCGAAAGTAATTGGCGAGAATTGCGTCCCCCTGGTAGCTTTAGACCTTGAGCGTCATTACGAATTAGGAATTATTTTAATCAGCATTCCCAGTCTGAGACTGGGAACGAGGCAATCTCTCAAAGGTTTGTCTAGTCAGCCTTCTACTTTATTTGCTGTTCTCTGTATTAACCACCAGCGACAGCGGGGACAATACTTACTTCATCGCCATCTTTCAGGGGTGTATTTATCCCTTCTAAATGACGGATATCTTCGCTATCGACGTAAAAATTTACAAACCGACGTAGCTTGCCTTCTTCATCGCACAACCGGGATTTAATACCAGGAAAGCTTTGTTCTAAGGAGTCCAACAATTCAGCAATGGTGCTACCGCTAGATTCTAGACTAGCTTGATTATTAGTCAAATTCTGAAGAGTAGTAGGAACTAAAACTGTTACAGCCATACAAGTACAAAGTTAAAAGTGAAGAGTGAGGAATATAGTTAAGAGTTAGGAGTTATGAATAAAAAAACTTATAACTCCTAAATCCTAACTAAACGAGGACTTGTTGCCATTCCAAGCGATCCAGAGTACGCGATCGCTCTAGGGCCCGTTCAAAACTATCGAGTTTGGCATCAATAGTCAAGGGTTCGCCAACGTAGCCTTGTAATGCTTCTTGGGTTTTCAAACCATTGCCAGTGATGTAAAGCACGGTAGTTTCATCTGGATCAATTTTGCCAGCTTCTACTAGTTTTTTCAGCACAGCCACGGTTGTTCCACCAGCAGTTTCTGTGAAGATGCCTTCGGTTTCTGCCAGCAGCTTGATGCCATCAATAATTTCTGCATCATTGACTGATTCAATGTTACCACCAGTTTTCTGGGCTAACTCCACAGCATAAATGCCATCTGCTGGATTGCCGATCGCCAGCGACTTAGCAATTGTATTCGGTTTCACTGGCTTAATAAAGTCGCGTCCTTCTTTAAAGGCTTGGGCGATGGGTGAACAACCTTCAGCTTGAGCGCCACTGAAACGAACATTCTTACCTTCTACCAAACCAACTTCTACAAATTCTTGGAACCCTTTATAAATTTTTGTAAATAGTGAACCAGAAGCTAGGGGAGCAACAACATGGTCAGGTAGTTTCCAACCCAGTTGTTCTGCAACTTCAAAGCCTAGCGTCTTGGAACCTTCAGAGTAATAAGGGCGCAGATTAATATTGACAAAACCCCAGCCATGTGTATTAGCAACTTCCGAACAGAGACGATTTACTTGATCGTAGTTGCCTTTGACGGCCATCAGGGTGGGACTGTAGATCAGGCTACCCAGAATTTTCCCGGCTTCTAAATCTGCGGGGATGAACACACAGCAGTCTAAACCGGCGTGAGCTGCGATCGCAGCTGTAGAATTTGCTAAATTACCAGTGCTAGCGCAAGAAACAGTAGTAAAACCCAACTCCCGCGCTCTGGAGAGGGCAACTGACACCACCCGATCCTTAAAACTAAGGGTGGGCATATTTACGGCATCATTTTTTATATAAAGCTTATTTAGACCCAGGCGACGGGCAAGACGGTGGGAACGAACCAAGGGAGTCATACCCGTTCCCACATCTATAACATTGTCAGTTGCGACAGGCAAAAAGGGACGATAGCGCCAAATTGAATTGGGCCCGGCTTGAATTGTTTCACGAGTGACAGTTAGACGTAGGGCGCTGTAGTCATACTTGACTTCTAACGGTCCAAAACATAACTCACAAACATTACTGGCTTTGAGTTCATATTCTGCACCACATTCCTTACACTTCAAGGCTTGAAAGTAGGCAGTGCTGGTTTGAGTTTGGGTTTGGGTTTTGATTGCCTGAGTCATAAACTAGCTTTCCCTGTTTGTCTGTCGCCTGATAGTAACACGAGCAAAAATACCAGTCAAACATACCCGACAATTTTTGTCGGGTATGTTTGGTATTGAAAGGAATGATTATTGTAAAACTTTGATATCAGTAATGGCTTACTTTACTTAGTATTTACACTTCTGTTTTCCATCTTATAAAAACTCAGTTTTAACACTGAGAAGCAATATGATTAAATTGCACTGTAACTATGATGAATTTGCATTTATTTCAATCACTATCCCATTTAAGTGATCTGAGTCACTTAGTTAAGCTTCTATTTTTATCTTTTATTTAAATGACTCCACAAGCTAGTATGCATATATAACAGTAAAAACTCAAAAGCCTTTACATATATAAGTTGTAGTATTTTTAGCGTCTGATTAAATCACTAAAATTGTGATGTGTATTACCAAAATAAAGTTAATTTTTCAGCTTTGATGCACTCATTCACAACTATAGAAGTTACTTATTTATACGGAGGACTTTATTAGCTGTAAAAGTTACATTTCTACTTACATAGACAATTTACAGAAAGTTACTTCTATTTGTGGTTGCCAGCCTTGATAATCAATGGTAAGCGTGAAACAAGTAGGCAATAAATTTTCTGCATATTGCCTCAATTTAATTTTTCAGGAGTGTCAATAAGTTAACTCCTCAAATACGCACTCCCCGAAACATTAAGGTTTTGGGCAGGTCTAGTCGGTAATTCTTTAAGAAATTGCCGAACTTTATCCTGTCTCAAAACCCAAGATACAAGTTCAGCAAATAAATAAACTACTTCTATGGTAAACCGAAAGAAATCTCTCAACAAGCAGCGTCAGCGTTATCAATCTCTAGTAGCAACAGCATTATTAACTAGTAGCCTTTTCCAATTTATTGCACCTGTACTAGCTGACGGTACAGCTGGTGGTCAATCTATCAGCAACACGGCAACAGCGACCTACGAAGATCCTAACGCGCCAGGGACAACTATAAATGCTACCTCTAATACTGTAACTGTAACTGTGGCAGAAGTTGCTGGTATCACCGTTACTGCGTCGGGTGTTACAGATAACAATGGTGGCTCTGTTGCAGTTGGTGATTTACTAACCTACACCTACACCTTAACGAACGTAGGTAACGACCCCACCAAATTCCATATTCCCAACCAAGCAACAACAACCGGACCTGGTACAGTTTCTGGTCAACTTCCTCCTCCTACGGGGAGTACTACTGCGCCACCTAGTGGCACATTGCAATATAGTACCGATGGTGGTGCGACTTGGATAAACGTAACAGCAGGTGGTGTAGATACACCCTCAATTCCGGTTAGCGGTACTGTGTTGGTGCGTGTGCCAGTGACTGTACAGACAGGCGCTCAATCGAATGATGTAATCAAAGTTACCCTTGGTAACACTCCTGGTGATGCCCAAAACCAACTACGGAGTCCCGATGGTGGTGACGTTTATACTGTAGATAACGCTGATGGCACACCTGGTGGGGAAGTTGCTGGCGCACCAATTAACGGTACACGAGAAGCTAGTATTACCCAGCAAATTCAAGTGGGCAACACTGTTAAAACCGTTGCTCTAGCCACAATACTCAAAACTCGGACAGCCTACAATCCTGGTAATGCTTCCGTACTCAATGATGATGTGCTGACTTATGGTTTAAGCTTGCGAGTTGAGAGCAATGACGTAACTAATCGGGGGCTAACACCCGCAGCTTTAGCTGGTACAAGTATCAGTGTAGATGGTAGTACAGTTACTCGCATCTTATTTTCTGATGCACTTCCAGCATCCACAACTCTTAATGGGACTCCAACCGCTCCTCCAGGGTGGATAGTGGTTTACGCTGGCGAAGATCCTGCAACTACAACTGCTGATCAGGCTCTGTGGAAAACTAACCCAGCTCAAGTAACAGGCGGTGTAGTTAGACGGGTTGGTTTTATTAACAATCCTAGCTCTATCTCTACAGTTGCCACTGGGACAACCGTTACAGGCTTTACAGTACAAGTAACGACCACTGGAATCACAGGAACGACAGCGACAAATGTTAACAACATCGCTCAAGTGTTCGGTAAAACTGCTGGTGATCCAGCTAGCCCCCTACTCTTCGACGATTCAGGTGACCAAAACCCAGATAACATCAACCCCACTACTGGAGCCTTTCCTACTACAGTAGACCCTGGCTATTATGCCACTACTCCTGCCAATACTGACACAGGCAATAACAACCAAGGTACTCCTTCTGCTACTGGGAATGTCAACGTCTATACCATTTCAACCGCCACAGCGAACTCAGTTTTAAATGGGCCGAATGGTGCACCTGATGCTACTGGCCCATCGGGTTTAACCAACGATGACTTCACTAACAAATCTGCCTTTGTTCCTCCTAACACAGCTCCTGGTAGTACACTTGACCCGCAATCAGTTGGCTTCACTAACACAATTAAGAACAACGGTACTGCGCCTAACGATATTACAATAGTGCCAACCGCACCAGCAACTGCTACAGATTTGCCAACTGGTACAAAGGTGACTGTTAGCTATAACAATCAATCTGCTGTTTATACCTACAATAGTGGTACTGGTATTTTTACTATAGCAGCCGGTACACCAATTAAAGTCTCTGGTGTTGCTGCTGGTGCCAGTGTTAATTATGGTGTAGAAATTGACCTACCAGCTGGTACGAAACTATCGACTGATATCGGTAAGGGCTTCCCAGTACCGATTACTGCTTTTATTGACAGTAATAATAATGGTGTAGTTGATGGTGCTGAAGTCTATAACATCTCCATCGATCGCGTCTACACTGGCTTCTTACAACTGGTGAAAGTGTCACGAGTTTTACAAGGAACTGGGCCAGCAGTTGGTGCAGGTCAAGATAATTTTGAGTCTACACCAGCTTACACAAATCCTGTTACCAGCACTGTTATTGATCCGAATCCAGGAATTGCTGATGTACCCAGAAATCCGGCTCCAGGCAACATTATTGAGTACCAGATTCGGTACAAAAATATTTCTGATGCTCAAGCTGGAACTGGTAATGTGATTTTGAATGCTAACAAAGTTGTGATTAGTGAAGATGGTACACAAAACCCCAACAACTGGGCGCTAGACAACGATAGTAATACTCAAATTGATACTAGCAACATTGTTGGTTCAGCTAAGGATTCTGGGGCTTCAACTATTCAATTCTTCAATGGTAATCCAGCTACTACCTCTGGCATCGACCAAACTGGAACCACAGTTAACACTGATATCACCAAGTATGTAGATACTGCCACCGGACAGGTTGCACCAGGTATTCAAAGAACATTTACCTTCCAACGCAAGGTTAACTAGGTAGTTTAATCTCACCCCTCTTTGTTTGTAAAGAGAGGTGTAATAGCTCCTATGTGTTTGTAGTTGGTGATTTAGGGCTGAAGGGCTAACTACAAACTGATTATTCCCTAGCCAAAACAGGGAAAGATAAATCAACTATCAACATTGTGAAAGTGTTTTTGAGGTTATTTATATGAAGCGTCTTTCTTTTGCAGGTTTAGGAGCCTTCGCACTCATTGCTACAGTTCCATTTGTCAGTCAAGTGCCGGGAGTAGCTTCTCTATGGCATTCTACAAGTGCGTACGCTGAAGGCGTTGGCGGAGCCATCGCTCAAAATGTCAAAACTCAAGGGCAAATACAATTGCGCTTAGAGGCTGAGAAGCAAGTGGTAGCACAGGATCAACAAGGTAAGCAAAGCAAGACATGGCAACCTTTGAAAGGTCAAGTTGTGGTGCGACCAGGAGATGTGTTGCGATATACCTTGATTGGTGAAAATAAGAGCGATCGCCCAGTGAAGAATTTGATTCTCAATCAACCTATTCCTAAAGGAATGGTATACGTACTTCAATCAACCAATGTTACTAACAATGCCAAAGTTATTTACAGCATTGATGGCGGACGCAGCTTTGTAGAAAATCCTACTGTTAAAGTTACTTTTCCTGACGGCAAAGTCGAAACCAAACCAGCACCAGCGAATCTTTATACCCATATCCGTTTGCAAGTGCCATTAGTTGCAGGAAAGACAACAGTCAAAGCGACTTATCAAACCCAAGTGCGTTGATTTAATAAGATACAAAAACTCCTCAATTTAGTAATTCGTAATCTAAATTTTAAATTATGAATTACTAATTCTTTGGTGTGGAAAATACCGTTTAACAGTTATGAGTCTTTTCCAAAAGCTAATTGCTTTTATTAATAAAATTGGCATCCCAGAGGAAATGTATTCAGTGAGCCGTCCTCAAAAACAAAAGCAAATTACTTCTAACAATATCTGGTGTCAAAGGTTAACAGCAACCGTTATTTTGGTAAGTTTTTTGCATACTACTATATCTATACCAGCCAGAGCACAAACGACTAACAATCTGGCTGCGTCTTTGCCAATAACTAATCAAGCTACTTATACTTATACAGATTCTGCTAGTAATTATGAATATCAAGGAAGTTCTAATCAGCTTAAGGTTAACTCTAATCCATTAATTGACCCCTTAGGGCGAATATTAGGTTGTGGTGGCGCTATTTTACCTGACTATACAGGTTTTTCAGTTGGCGTATACGAACTTAACCCTAGTGACCCAACGGGAACAGAATTGGGCAGCTTGCTTGCTTTGACTCGAACAGAGTTACCGGATATTTCTAATAACAATGTTCCTGGCGGTAAACCGCCAAATACCGAGAATAGTAATCCATATTTCATTACAAATAACCCTGCGGGTTTCTACAATTTTCTACTTGACCCGAATAAAGGTCAAACTGATCCAGGTAAAGCCTATATTTTTGTAGTCAATCCACCGCCAAATTCTATCTACAAACAACGGCGCATCAAGATTGAAATTGTTGCAAAAAATAATAATAATGTCGTGCAATACATCGCTACTTCTCTGGATGGACAACCAATCAGTCTCACAGGTGAAACCAGGCTAGAGGAAACAGTTGTCTTAGTTCCCAACGCAGAAACAGTGGGATTGGACTTATTAGCCTTTGAATTTACTGTAAATATGTGTCAAGCCAACCAGTTGCAGATTATCAAAACAGGCGATCGCGCTGCTGCTGAACCTGGAGATACAGTAATCTACCGTCTCTCAGTAAAAAATCTAGCTGATGCTGGTTTGAATAATATAGTTATCACCGACAACTTACCTTTAGGATTCCAGTTCTTGCCTAAATCTGTGCGGGGAGAGTTGGATGGTCAAGCAATCACTCTCACCTCAGAACGCAATGGAAACACGGTGACATTCCGCACAGACGTAACAATTCCTACAGAAAAAATCCTGAATATTGCTTATGCGGCTCAACTAACAGCCGATGCTCTGCGTGGTAATGGTCGCAACAGTGCGATCGTTAATGCCCAACGGGCTGATAACCGTTTTAGCACCAAGGATGGCCCTGCAACACACCAGTTAAAAATTCGTTCAGGAATCGTTTCTGACTGTGGCACTATTATCGGTCGCGTGTTTATTGATAAAAATTTTGATGGTGAACAACAACCTGGTGAGCCTGGAGTCCCCAATGCAGTGATTTTTCTGGAGGACGGAAACCGCATCACCACAGATCCCAATGGTTTGTTTTCCTTAGCCAATGCCTTACCAGGAAACCATACGGGTGTACTAGACCTTATTAGTGTACCCGGTTACACCCTAGCTCCGAACGAAAAATTCCGCGAACGAAATAGCCAATCTCGTCTAGTACGTTTAGAGCCTGGTGGTTTGGTACGTATGAACTTTGCAGTTACCCCCGCCTTCCAGGAGCCAGTCAAGAAATGAAGCCCAGACTGCACCATGCAACTATATTTCACCTGAAGATGATCGGGGTAATGCCAGTAGCTCTCAGCCTCGTTTTGTATCCTGCTATAGTCAAAGCGGAACCTGCAAGTGAAAATCTCTTTTTCCCCGATTCGCCTTCGCAAGCAGACAAGGGTGCTGAAGATCCTCACTTTTCAGGGAATCTGGAAAACCTCTCCCCTAAGAGGGGAGAGGCTTTGAATTCTTCCCCTTCCCTACAAGGGAAGGGAGCTAGGGGGTTAGGTTTCGCTTTGGTTTTTCCAGATCATGTGAAAAGTCAGGTCGAAGATCAAGCGAATTGGAATAAAGTTGCTGAAAAAAGTACGGATTCAAATTCTCCCCATATTTTGGGAAGTTCAGACAAGCAACTTTCACCCCTCGAACTTCTCTCAACTTCTTCAGCACCAGTTACTGATACTTCAATTCCAGATGTTCAGCCAAGTGAAACAGAAATTCAACCATTTCAACCAGCAACTTCTATTGATTTACCCAGAGGCTTACGCAAAATAGCCGGAATCAAGAACGACGGGCGCAGAGACACTAAGACACAGTTTCAAGCTTCTCCAACAGAAATACAACCATTTCAACCAGCAACTTCTATTGATTTGCCTAGAGGCTTACGCAAAATAGCAGGAGTAGCTGAGGATGCAAAGGCGCAAGGACGCGGGGACACGGAGATACAGGGACAAGGAAAAAATCTTCCTGTGTCTCCCACTCCACCCATCTCCACAGCAATTAAAATTCTGACTCCAACGCCTGACACCGTAGTAGATGTACCAGCTACTACAGTGATTGTGCAATTTCCCGTTGGTAGTCAAGTGGAATTGCGGGTGAATGGCGCGTTGGTAGACCCCTCCTTAGTTGGACGGACAGAAACTGATACCACTGCTAACTTGGTAACGCAGACATGGTATGGTGTCTCCTTAAAAGAAGGTAATAACACCATCTCTGCACAAGTAATCGGAGGAACAGAACCTGCTGTAACGCTGCAAGTCGCAGTCCGGGGAGCGCCACAGCAACTAACCTTAGAAACTGTTGAGTCTCGGATTCCAGCAGATGGACGTTCTACGGCTACAATCCGGGGTCAACTGATCGATGAAAGTGGCAATCGCTCTAACCGTGATGCTGTTGTCACTTTGATACCCACTGCTGGGGAGTTTATTGGCAAAGATTTCAAACCCGATGAACCCGGATTTCAAGTAGAGGCGAAAGCGGGGCAATTTACAGCGATTTTGCGATCGCAACTGAATGCCCAAACTGTCAGAATTCGTGCGATCGCTAATGATTTAGAAGCCTTTACCCAACTGCAATTTGAAACTGCACTACGTCCAAGTTTGGTTAGTGGAGTAATAGATTTACGTTTGGGCGCTAGAGGTACAAATTATTACGGCAGTTTCCGTGATTTCCTCCCACCTGATAAAGACAACAGAACGCAATTAGATTTTCATTCAGCGATATTTGCCACTGGTGCGATCGGGGAATGGTTGTTTACAGGTGCATACAACAGTTCTCGTAACCTCAATGAAGATTGCGACTGCGATAATCGCCTGTTTAAAACTTACCAATTCAGCGAGCAAAATTATCCTGTCTACGGCGATAGCTCCAAAGTTGATGCCACCGCTCCTTCTATAGACAGCTTCTTTCTACGTTTTGAGCGTTCAACTCGTATCCCCGGATCTGATCCTGATTATGCCATGTGGGGTGACTACAACACAGAAGAATTTGCGCGGCGATCGCAGCAATTTACTTCTATCACCCGTCAACTCCACGGCTTTAAAGCTAACTACAACTTAGGGAACTTACAAATTACAGGTTTGTATGGCAACCACTTAGAAGGGTTTCAACGGGATACTATTCCTCCTGATGGCACTAGTGGCTATTACTTTCTCTCTCGCAGACTACTACAACCAGGTAGTGAAAATGTCTTTATCGAGTTAGAAGAACTCAATCGTCCTGGGACTGTACTAGAACGCAAGCAGCTTAACCGAGGCCCAGACTACGAAATCGACTATGATCGCGGTACATTATTATTCCGCGAACCCATTCTACGCACCGATATTGATCAAACTGGACAAGTCTTGGTACGCCGGATTGTTGTTACCTACCAATATGATAGCCAAGATTCTGACAGCAATATCTATGCTGGCCGTCTGCAATATAACCTTTCCCGCAAACTTAATCAGGAAAGTTGGATCGGTGCAACTTACGTCCAAGAAAATCAGGGGGTGCGTGACTTTCAACTCTACGGCGCAGATGCACTGATTGCTTTGGGTAATCAAGGTAAATTAATCGCAGAATATGCCCATTCCAGTAATGATTCTGATGTGGTGGGAAAAGTCAGGGGTGATGCGTATCGGTTGGAAGCTGAGGGACAAATTGCCAATGGGATTCTAGGTCGTGCCTATTATCGCTTTGCTGATACGGGTTTTGCGAATAATGCCACTATCAGCTTTGTCCCAGGACAAACCCGTTATGGAGCGCAGGTTACAGCTAAACTCACCTCAAGCACCAACGTCAGGGCGCAATATGACCACGAAGACAACTTTGGGATTGCTCCCCAACCCTTAGACACCTTTGAAGAACTGTTTGCACCCCGTTCTGAGGCCATACCTGGGAGCAATGTTGATAATTCACTGACGACGATTTCCGCTGGGATTCAACAACGCTTGGGTAGCGCTACCCTTGATGTGGATTGGATTCATCGTCATCGGGAAGACCGCATCCCCGATAGCGCCCTGAGTGGTGATTCTAATCAATTGCGATCGCGTTTTTCAGTTCCCATCGCTAAGAATCTGACTTTCCAAGCCCAAAATGAACTGAGTCTATCTTCCCAAAAAGATACTGTTTACCCAGACCGTACCATCTTAGGGTTGAATTGGGCAGCAATTCCTGGTGTCAATATCAGTCTGGCCCAACAGTTTTACACTGGCGGTCAATATTCGGGTAATTCCATTACCAGCTTGAGTGTCAACGGTGAACACAAACTCGGATCAGATACTACCTTGACTGGTCGTTACTCAATTTTGGGTGGTGCTAACGAAATGACTACCCAAGGGGCGATTGGTCTAAATAATCGCTGGACTATTGCTTCGGGATTGCGGCTGAACGTTGCTTACGAACACGTTTTTGGCAACTTCTTCGGACGGACTGCGGCGGGTCAACAATATGCTCAACCCTTCGCTTTTGGTCAATCAGCATCTGCGATCGGATTTGATGGTGGCGATAGTTATAGTGTGGGGCTGGAATACTCTGATAATCCGCAGTTTCAAGCCAGCGCTCGTTACGAACATCGCTCCTCTTCTGGTGGTGGTAATACAGTAATTACCGCAGGTGTTACGGGTAAAATTTCTCCGGCGATCACAGCTTTGGTACGTTATCAACAAGCTGGTTCTTCCAATCAAAAACTTTCAGGATTGGGAGATACAGCTAACCTGAAGCTAGGTTTAGCCTACCGCAACCCCAATAGCGATAAATTTAATGCTTTATTGCGTTATGAATATCGCCAAAATCCATCAACTATTCCTGACACCATCCTCTTAGGGAGTGGTACGGGTTCTCAAGACCATACTTTTGCCTTAGAAGCTATTTATGCTCCTAACTGGCAATGGGAATTTTATGGCAAATATGCCTTGCGTAACAGTACTTCTTACATAGCCAGCGATTTAGCTGGTACGAGTACAGTAAATCTGGCACAATTCCGGGCAACCTATCGTTTGGGATATAGCTGGGATTTGGTGGGTGAGGCTCGTGTAATTAGTCAGTCTAGCTACAGCGAAACAGGGTTTGTCATAGAAACAGGCTACTACCTCACGCCTAACCTGCGCGTTTCGGCTGGATATGTGTTTGGTAAAGTTGATGATCGGGATTTCTCAGGAACACGTTCCGCAGGTGGGGCGTATTTAGGTATAAGCGTCAAGCTCAACGAATTATTTGATGGCTTTGGACAGCAAAAACCTGTGCCACGTCAGCAAAAGCAGCCAAATCAAACAGAAGCGCAGGTGAAAAAAGATGGAGCAATTTAAATTTATTAATTATTACTTTTAGAATGACATCTTTATTTAGGTATTTAAAAGCGATCGCCACACTAAATCTGAATGCAGATGGTAGATTATCTACGACTTTGGGCAAGCTAAAGACTGAAGATTTGTTTGAGGTTAATCAGCCCTCATTGATGATTAGGGTTAGGGTAATCAGCATCTTTTAAAGGTTATTTTATGGTGATTTACTAATGAAGAATTTATGGCAAAATTTTAATATTTTTGGCTGGGGGCTGCTCAGTGCGACATTAGTACTTCAACCTACGTCAGCCCAAGCTCAATATATCCAGCGATCGTTCTTAAATCCTAGTTTTGAGCAACCTGTTTTTGGTTCTCCCGGTCAACAATGTTACGTTCAAGTGGATAAAAATCTTATCCCTGGTTGGGAAACAACTCATACTCCAGTAAAAGGAACAGGCAACTGTTCAGGTTTTATACAAACAACATCCAATCTCATCGAAATTTGGACTTCAGGATTTATTGGTGTTAATACAGCAACCAATGCAGGAAATCAATTTGCTGAGTTAAATGCTGAACAAGCTTCTCAGTTATATCAGAATATATGCCTAATTAAAAATGAGACGATCACATTCTCTCTTTTACACCGTGGGCGTTCTAGTGCAACTGTTGCTGATGTGGCCAATTTTTTAATTGGACTAAATACCGATTCAACAAAAACTATTTTTGGCACATTTTCAACAACTAGCAATGGAACAGTTACGGCACAACCAGTAGCACAGAATGGTGCAACTATTCCTCCTGTAAGTAACAATAATGCAGCAAATGGCTGGGTACGATACACTGGCACAGTGCCTTACACTGGTGCTTCTGGTAATCAACCTGTAGGGTTTGCGGCCGTTTCTACGGCAGGTGGGAACAATACTGTAGGTAACTTTCTTGATGATGTGCAATTTGCTGGTAAACCTGTGCTTGAGTTTACAGCGAGTTCAGGTGGTGCAGCAGAATCGGAAACTAACCCTACAACTAACCCCCCCAAACTCAGAATCGTTGGTTTAGTGCCAACTGGAGGGATCTCTGTTCCAATTTCTGTTTCTGGTACAGCAGTCAGAGGTACAGACTACGATACAACATCACACGCATCCACCTTTAATATCACTATTCCTGCGGGTAACTACGACGGTAGTGATGCCACTAGTGTCTTTACCATTCCCTTTACTGTCATTAATAACAATATTCCTCAAGGTATGAGGACAATCGTATTTACCATACAATCTTCAACCAGTTTTTTCGCCAGTTCAACAACAACTTGTGGTAGTTCCCCAACGATTGCTTCCAATTATACTATATATGATGATGATTTCCTCAGTGGCAAGGTTTGGAATGATGCCGACAATAGCGCTAACGGGACTTTTACTAATATTAATACTGGCTCCGAAACCGGCACTAATGCAAGTGGGTTGTTAAATGCTATTCTTGTAGATTCTAACAATAAAGTATTAAAAACAACAACTGTCGCAGCAGACGGTACTTACACTTTTCTCGATGTTCCCCTGAATCAAAGCAACGTTGAAATTCTCTTAAGTACAACTGCTGGCACAGTAGGTAATACTGCCCCTACAGCATCGCTCCCTCCTAACTGGGTCAATACTAGCCCACTAACAACAGCTGCTTTTAATACTGGCACAAACATCTCTAGTAAAGATTTTGGGATCGAGCAACTTCCGGATACGACTAACTTAAATCCAGCGTCTCAAACCAATCCGGGCGGGACGGCAACGGTTCAAGTGGCAACCTTAGCGGGAACTGACCCCGAAGATGGCGCATTGGGCAGTGGTAATAAATTCAAAATTGTCACCTTACCGACTAATGGGACGCTGACTTACAATAACGTAGCGGTGACTGCGGGGCAGGTTATTAGTAGCTATAACCCAACGTTATTAAAGCTTGACCCTCAAGATGGAGCGATTACCGTCAGCTTTACCTACGCCGCGATCGATGCCGCAGGCAAAGAAGATCCCACGCCTGCAACAGTGAGTATGCCCTTTACCGCAGCAGCTGTAACCCTGTCCGGTACAGTTTTCGATGATATTGATGGTAGCAAGCTGCTGAATGGTACAGAAACTGGAACCAATGCAGGTGGAATAAACGCAGTGCTGGTTGATAGCACAAATAAAGTGGTTGCAACTACGGCTGTAGCGGCGAATGGTACTTACACTTTCAATAATGTGCCAGCCAATGCGAACTACACCGTGCAAATCACTACGGCAACGGCAACTGTTGGTGCAATACCGCCTGCGATCGCACTCCCCTCTGGTTGGGTCAGCACTGGAGAGAACCTGAGTGGGGTAGTCGATGGTACAGTGGATAGCAAAGTCAGTGTCAGCATCACTACTACCAATGTCACTGGTGTAAACTTTGGGATTGAACAACTGCCAGATACAATCAGTCTCAGTCCCGCTTCTCAAACCAATCCCGGTGGCACAGCGAAGGTGCAGGTGCCAACCTTGGCGGGAACTGACCCAGAAGATGGGACATTGGGCAGTGGTAAGACGTTCAAGATTGTCACCTTGCCGACCAATGGCACGCTGACCTATAATGGCATCGCTGTTACCACAGGGCAGACAATTTCTAACTATAACCCTGCGTTATTGCAGCTTGACCCCAATGATGGAGCGATTACCGTCAGCTTTACCTATGCGGCTGTGGATACAGCGGGGCAAGTTGATCCCACGCCTGCGACGGTGAGTATGCCCTTTACCGCAGGAACTGTCACTCTCGCTACAATACCTAATGTCTTGCTTGTGAAACGGATTACAGCTATTAATGGCGGCACTACCACATTTGGGGGGGATTCTTTGGGCAGTTATATTGATGCCCCAACTAATCCCTACGATGATAATAACATCACCATTCCAACCCAACCCACACCAACAGACCCGCCCCAGGACACTGACAATTGGCCATCCTTAAATAGCTTCATGCTCGGTGGCATCAATGGCGGTTATGTCAAGCCAGGTGATCAAATAGAATACACTATCTATTTCCTCTCCGCAGGTAAGGCAACAGCAAATAATGTTTTAATTTGCGATCGCGTTCCTAATAATGTCACTTTCCTACCAACTGCATTCAATAATTTCGCAACCAAAAACACAAGTGGTCTTGCAAGTGGCGATCGAGGTATCATTTGGCAAAACAATGGTGTAACTGAATCCTTAACTAATACCAAAGATGGGGATACAGCAGAATATTTATCCCCAGGCGTTGACCCCACGAATAATTATCCTAGTATCAAATGTGATGGTAGTAATACTAACGGTGTGGTGGTTGTGAATTTGGGAAATGTGCCAAATGCAACTGCACCAGGTACACCAATTAATTCCTACGGGTTTATCCGTTTCCGGGTTAAGGTGAAATAGGTATCTGGTGATAAAGAATGTAAAGATGTAGCAGTGCTACGTTTCTACAAGGGTTCTGGATGATGCATATTTAATTTCACCAGATGTCTAATTCTTAGACAGGCATGGCTTGTCTGACTTCAATTGGTTCACCCGTCAAGCTAAAAGGGCGAACTTCGGTAATTTTTACCTTCACTAACTGCCCTTTCAATTCTTTGATGTCGCCACTGAAGAATGTCAGACGATTACCGCCAGTGCGTCCCATGACTTGGGTTTGATCTTTGGGGTTTTGGTCTTCTACTAATACGGATTCAATGCGTCCGAAGTAACGTTGCGATCGCTCTGCTACTTTCAAATTTACTAAATGATTCAGGCGTTGGAGGCGATCGCTTTTAATTTCTTCACTCAGTTGAGTGTCCCACAAACCAGCTGGTGTCCCTGGACGCGGTGAATATGCTGCTGTATTCAACATGTCAAAGCCAATATCTTCCACCAGTTTCAGGGTATTTTCAAACTGTGCTTCTGTTTCCCCAGGAAAACCGACAATCGCATCAGCACTAATCGAAGCATCTGGCATATACTGCCGAATCGTATCGATGATGCGGCGATATTTCTCATGGGTATAACCCCGCGCCATCGCCTTTAAAAGTTCATTATCCCCAGATTGAAAGGGAATATGGAAATGTTTGCAGACTTTAGGCAATTCAGCACAAGCCTTAATTAATCTCTCTGTAAAATAACGGGGATGGCTAGTAGCAAATCTTAACCTTTCAATCCCCGGCACATCATGCACGTAATAAAGTAAATCTGTGAAGTTGTGCAGATGCCGACCTTCTGCTGTTGTTCCTGGCAAATCTCTGCCGTAAGCGTCAATATTTTGACCGAGTAGAGTAACTTCTTTGTAACCTTGGCGTCCTAATTCTTCCATCTCAGCCCGGATAGCTGACGGTGTACGAGATTGTTCCACACCGCGCACATTGGGAACCACACAGTAGGTGCAGCGTTCGTTACAGCCGTAAATTACATTTACCCAAGCTGTCACTTTACTATCCCGTCGCGGCTGGGTGATATCTTCAATAATATGAACCGACTCGGTTGCCACAACTTGGTTGCCTTCAAAGACTGACTCCAGCAAATCTTTGAGGCGGTTGGCGTGTTGTGGCCCCATTACCAAGTCTAATTCTGGGACTCGCCGCAACAGCGCTTCACCTTCTTGCTGGGCAACGCAACCAGCAACAATTAGAGTTAAATCAGGCTGCTCATGTTTGCGCTTCGCCTGTCTGCCGAGGTAGGAGTATACTTTTTGCTCGGCATTATCCCTTATTGTGCAGGTATTGTAGAGAATCACATCTGCATTATTCGGGTCTTCTGACCATTCAAAGCCCATGTCTTCCAAAACGCCAGCCATGCGCTCTGAGTCAGCTTTATTCATCTGACAACCGAAGGTAGTAATGTGGTAGTGGCGTTTAGAGGAGGTCATGGGCAATTATGCTTAATCAGCGTAATGTATATAAGGTTTATTTTTATTCTATGTGCGTTACGTTGTCACTAACGCACCTTACGAAAACAAAATCTTGGAGTTATTAGTAACTTTTTACTTTCTACTAGAACGGAGGCAAATTATTCGGGTCAATACCCTGAGATTGCAAATAAGCAATCAGTTGTTCTTTTTGCTGACGTTCTTGTTCAGCGCGTTGACGTTCTTGTTCAGCACGTTGATGTTCTTGTTCAGCGCGTTGATGTTCTTGTTCAGCGCGTTGACGTTCTTGTTCAATTTGTTCCACAGCCCAAGGTAACAAATTACCAGCTTCATTCCACCAGCGCAACCAATAACCAGTTCGAGCTTCTTTTGTTCCTTGCCAAGTTCCCAAAAATAAGCCCATTGTCTCAACCCAATGACGACCATTTTCGTCAGGTTGCTTTAACTCATAGCGTCTATTTTCTAGTTGATAAAATTCTAATAAACCGCTATCTGGTTCAAAAATCGCGTAGATGGGAACTTGCAAAATTTGCTCGTAGAAAAACCATTTTCCTGGTGGATAAGTTCGCTTTACCGAATATTCCCCACCCTCAGTGTCGGATAGGAATTCTATAACAATCGCCGGGATATCACCTTTTAAATTGGGTGTATAACTTTTCCGATTACTTACAACTTCATTAACCGACGGCACATAAACCCAGTCAGGTGCTTTCGCAATAAATTGCCCGTTGACAGTCGCACAAAGACCAAAATTTGAGGCTATTAACATCTGGGGTTGAATGAATCCACTGATTTCTAGACTTTCACGCAAAGCACCAGCCAAAATTGGCTGACCCGTATTCTCCACTGGTTCATCCTCTAGTTGAAAGTCGTCGGGCAACGCTTCCCAAGATATTACCAGTTCTGTTGGTGATTTGGCTTTGCTGAGTTGGGTTGCCATAAACACAGCATGAATGTAAGTTTATTTTTTATTTTATCGTTTCCAGCATAGGGATGGGGGAGTATCCCAATTTTGCCAAAATACTTATCTTTAGATGATTTTGAAGAGATTGTATACACATCTTTGCTAATTGCTAAGTACAGTTTTGCATAAAATCGTAGCTTTTTTAAATGCAAAGAGACGCATTGGCATTGTAGAGAAAGACATTGGCATTGTAGGGGGATGCATTGGCATTGTAGAGAGAAGCATTGGCATTGTAGAGAGATAAATTGGAATTGAAGATAGAAGAATTGGAATTGAATATATATTTATATGAATTGTATATTATTTAATTT
>NZ_CALMFY010000180.1 GCF_937863485.1 uncultured Nostoc sp.
AATTTTAGCGATCGCACCTTTTTCACCCAACCTCACAAAATCGCGTTGCTCCCCCGAACGATTTAGTAAATTTTTAGGTGAAGAGGAAATTAAATACAAGCAACGTTCTCGCTCATCAGGAGGCAAGGGTGGTGCAAGTATTTCCAACTCTGACCAAAACAGTACTCGGAAGTTATTTGACATTAACCAATTTAATACATTGCCATCAGGAAAAGCTGTAATTATTAGTCCAGGGTTTCGTTCTCGTGGACAGATAAGTTTGCCAATCTTGCAATCAATTAAGATTCCTCAGCATGAAATCCAATCTGAAGCTGACAGTGTGAAAGCTTGGTACAAGTTTCAAAAGTTCTTATCTAAAAAGTCTACTCTCTTAACTCCAGCAGATGAAGAAATGAAAATTCGCCGAGCCTCCGCGATAAAATTGTTACCTTTAATAGAAAACCAAGAGCAGTTATCATCATATGCAAGTCTGATTTAAAGTGAAATTTCCTGCCCTTAATAGTCATCACAAATATTCAGGATAAATACCATGTCGTCACGCGATTTTTACTCACTTAATGATTATGACAGACGAGAAATTGCAAAACTTCCACCTCAGATAGCAGCTTTAGCAGATAAATATCCATGTGAGATTGTAAATGTTGTCGATGCTTGGGACGATGAGCCTTTTGGGATTAATTATGTTCCTCAATATGTTGAAATTTATAGCGATGCTGGTGAAAAGGCTAGCTTGTGTATTTTAGACGGGGTTCTCACTGACTATACACCTGCTAATCCAGAAATTAATACCTCAACTGTCCAAGTAATCATTGATGGCAAGTTTGCTTATATCGAAATTGAAGGAAGGGTAATAATCAATCATCTGGGCGGAATAATTCTTCCCAAAGTAACTGTCAATCCTTCGGAGTTAATTCAAGTTTTACTAAAGGAATCAAATCATGATTGATGATGGAGATGCCAAAGAAATTAAACGTGACTACTTGGATATTCTAGAAGCCCTACTTAAAAATATTCAGCAAAAAGCAAAATCAAAAGAAATACCGACTAGCAACGATATAAGTATTTATGCTGGTGGTCAGCAGGTATATAAAGGACTTGTCGGACAATCACCATCTAAAAATTTATTGACTTCCGAACAACTAGAAAATATTAACAAAGCGATAACTGACCCCAAAAATTCTCAAGGTACTATCTTGATCAAGATTGGTAAATCGGAAGTTTTTCGCGTTCAAAATGGACGGATAACCAATGATTTATTAGGTTTAGCTCCCCCATCACAGCCAAATAAAGTTGTAACGAAGGAGCGAATTTATAGTGTAGAAGCTTTGCAAAAACAAGTGAAAGTTTTACAAAGTAAACTTCAAGCACAGCAAAAACTTGTTGAAAGTATCAAAGAGACGCAACAAACGCCTGAATCGCTGTCAAAGTTAATTGACCAAGTTGCCGAAATGGGTAAATCTTTGGAGAAACAACAGCAGTTGATTGAAAATACTCAAAAAGCATTGTCCCAGGTGAATGAACGTTCTTTACCACAAATTCAAAATACGGTTCTTCAAAACTGGGTGGGTACGGTTGAGAACCAGGTAAAACAAACTGCCAAGAATGTTTTTGAGTGGGTTAAAGATGCGCTAACACTTGAAGTTACCAAGCTCAGAAACGAAATTGCTTTACTCAAATCTCAAATTAATGAACAAATTACTAGCTTCAAGGATGAAGTTAAATATCAGATTGACAGTGTAAGAAATGAACTCAATCAACAAGTTGGTAACTTAACTCAAGAGTTACGTACACAAGCAGATAGTGTTAAAAACACTGTTGAGCAAAGCCTTATGGGTGTTAAGTCAGCTATTGACAATACTCGAACTGAACTACGAGCTGCTGTTGATGATGTTAAAGGTCAAGCTATCGAGCAAAGTGTTAAAGCACTGCTGAATATCTTGGGCAAAGATAACCCTGATGGTTCCAAGAGTTTTAAAAGTACAAATTTTGATTTTGAACGCCTTGGCGATAATGTAATTGTTCGTGCCAAAAACGGCGAGACTGTTCTCACTGATGGAGTTTTATCGCCTAACGTTTCAGAGAAACAGTTACAGGCACTTGATAAGGTTCAATCTGTTGTTGATATGCATCATCAAATTGAAAATAATGCTCAACAAAACTCAGAATTTAGAGCTATAAAGAGATAGAAAATTGCGTCTTTATATGGCGCATTGATAAAAGTGAAATGGGTAAGGGATGATGAGGGTAAATAGGATTGTGGGGAAAGGGGAAAGGTTTTGAATACATCCTTTCCCCTTTCTCTCAGAAGTGTTTATCGTCTAAATCTACTTTGTTTGCTCTCATGGGATTGGGGAATTTCCAACAAGATCATAATCCGGGCTTTGTCCTCTCTAATTAATTGGCGAACCATATTCATTTTCTGTCCAAAAGTTAAAGATAAGTCAGCTTTACCGACAGGGTAAAATAACTTGTTGACTTGATCACCTTTGACTTTTTCACCTTGAGCATATTTCCCTACTTCGATAAATAAATCTGACATTTTTTGTTTATCTAAATGCTGGAGCATCTGCCTTAGAAGTGACTTTATATTTGTTGTAACTTGTTCCTTTTCTTCGACAGCACCAGCAGTTTTTTGTTTAAGGCACTCCGACAATTTATCAATTATGGCGACTACATTGGTGACAATCTTAGTAAATTCACTATTAGCAGGATAAAAGGATAGTTCCTTGATTACAGTTGGTAATGTTTCAGCCAGTGCAGACTCAACAGATGATTGGTCAACATAATCAACTATCGCATTTATGGCGAGTTGTGATATTTGACGTTGTTCTGATTGAATTAATGCTGTTGTCAGTTTGTCTAATGTAGTTGCTCCATTTCTTGGAGTTCAATGTCTCGGCTAATTGCTGTAAGAAATTCCTCATTTCTTCGGCTTGGCTCTGTTCCAAATGTAGGATTTTTGCGCTCAATTCCTGACTCAGTTTCTCGTGACTGCTCAACAATTTCTCTATTTTCTCGGTTAACACTACTAATTCCTGTGTCGGTTTTGGGTTGTTGTCGGTTGATGTCATCGGTTTGTCCTATAGATTGGTTTTGCTGTAAAGAACGTTGTTCTGGTGTTAACTTTTGAGGTGGTGATATCGTGGCAGCACTCTTGTATTGATTCTGGCGTTGCCAGTCTCTTAAATTCATAGCTTGATGACTCAATTTCTCGTAAGCCAGTGGCCCACGAGCGACTATAAAATCATCGACACCTTTAGAAGGCCCTGGCAAGCTGACGACCTTGACCCTAGCTCCAGCTTTTTGTAATAATCTTCCAGTTACGGAAATATCTCGCTCAATATTGAGCTTCGTTTCAGGCTTGGTTTCATAGTCAAAGCAGAATTTGATTTCTCGAGAAGGTGTGGCGAAAACTGCTAACTCTTCATGTAGGTAAGACTTGCCAATTTTTTTGCCAAACTCATCTTTGGGAGTTCGGTATCCCGCCGAAATCCCAGGTAGACCAATGGCAGCATGACCCTGACTCAACAGACTGGCTGCTTTTTTCGCGCCTTCTGCGATCGCACAGGGGATATTATGTTTCCAGACACAGTACCAAAATCCTGATTTGCGCTCCTGTTGCGTGGGGTTAACTTTGTGTTTGGAGTAGATGCGTTCTGCAAACTCGTCAGGGATATCAAGTAGGAAGATGCTTAATTCAACCTTGGGAGGATGCTCATATTTGATAAATTTCCCTTCAATTATTTGACCATGATCATCTTTTTTTGGTCTGGGCGTATTCGGCTTGTAACATCCCCATCTTTTGCTCAAAGGTTTATCACCTGGAGTCAAATCGGCAAATGAACGCGCATCAACTCCAGCATCACACCACCATCCACCAGCATCAAGATGCGAATATGCCCTTATAAAACCATCTGTTAGCCGTCCTGTATTTGTTCGATTCAGCTTCTCGCTGACCATGAGCCGTTCCCAGGCTTCATGCTCACCACCTGCATAGTTAAACTGAAGACTTTCAAAGTTTTTTGCCGCAATGTCCGGGTGAATGGCGCTATTTTCAAACTCTTGCCAGTGCTTTGGTTCAATAAAATTAGGTATTTTTTCAGTATGGTGTGGTGTCCAAAACGCTTCTGTGGGGACAGCAGATTTCAGTACTGGCTTAGAGAAAACTGATTCAACAGTATTATAGTTTGGTGTCTCTTTCAAGACGGGCAAGACTTTCGGTACTTTTATTGATGAATCATGGCTTGTTGTCCGGCTAGATGCGACTGATTTCACAATTGGCTCGACATTTGGAGTAGATACTGTCGTCTCTTGTTTTAGTACTGGCTTCTCAAAAGGGGCACTTATATTTATAGTTATTGCTTGGTGCTGCGGGAGCAACGCGATTTTGTGAGGTTGGGTGAAAAAGGTGCGATCGCTAAAATT
>NZ_CALMFY010000181.1 GCF_937863485.1 uncultured Nostoc sp.
GTTCAGAGTATCAACAACTGTGATTTTTTACAAATGATTTAGGATTGCTATATCTCCCCCAATTGTTTCAGATGTCCCCAAACCTTGCCCAATACCACCGCTTAAAAGACTTCCTCCTAAAATCTCTAGATTCCTAGCATTGACTGCAATATTACCGCCACCAGTCCCTTCTACATATATCGCAGCTTCATTAATGAGGGATACCGAGGTTCGTGCAACATTCTCAGGAAATTTTAAGCTGAGATTATCGCCATCTACACTCAGCGCTATAGTACCAGGTTCCGCCAACCCTCCTAACTCAACTCGTCCACCAAAAGCATTTAATTCTCCAGCATCAATACTGACATTACCACCCACCAGCAGTAAACTCTTACCATCTGGTACTCGTAAACCAAATGCATTAAAGCCTGCTGGATCTGTTCCTGCGAATGCAACTGAGTTATTTTGAATCGCTGCGCTTTGATTAATCTGATTAAACAGCAATGTTGAAGGATTAATAGTCAACAATGGTGAAGGGATATTTTTATCAGTAGCGCTAAAAAATCCGATATTTCCAAATTGTAGTGCGTTCGCTGTACTCGCCACAAACGAACCACCAATATTTAAGCTGGCATTTGCACCAAAAATAATCCCATTGGGATTAATTAGAAACAGATTAGCTGTACCATTAGTGCCAATTAACCCATCAATATTAGAAACTGATTTACCCGTTACTCTGCTAATAATGTTCTGGATGTCAATAGCGTTATTAAAGTAAGCCCCGCTATTGGTGGGGACAGAAAACTCTTGAAAACTGTGGAACAAATTGCTTCCAGCTTGGGTTCCCCCTTGAATGATTCTGATGTTGTCTTGTGTTGTGACACGAGAATTATTGGGTAGAGTGCTATCGGGGGTAATTTGGGCAAAAGCGCAATTAACAGAGAAAGCGAATGTCTGCAATACAGCTTCGCCGATCGCACTACCGATCACCAACCAACTCCCTAGTGCTAATTTCCAGCACCAACACCGCCTGCATCGCGTCATTCTAAACATTGCAACCCTTGAATAGCCAGCAAGTAAACTACAACCACCTATTAGGATAGATAGAAAACCGACGGTAGGATTGCTAGAAATAGTTACGAATAGTTACAATGCGATCGCCCTAAATGTCTGCAATCAACCTTGCCTTCCTCAAAAAGAATTGCATCACAGTCTCTTCTTTAGAAATAATATCAACTGTACCTTCCATTCCCAATTGCAGCGCACACAAGTGTTTGTCCCTACCTAGAGAAAGGCTTTCTGGCTCAATTGTTACTCCATAAAAAGCACTAACGGCTGTCATCTTTTGGTTGGTAGATGTAGTATCGGTGGCATTAGCAGTATTCCCTTGAGGTGCAATCGCATCCGGGGAAATCATCTTAACCTGGCCTTTGAGAGTACCATAATCTGGATAAGGACAAGCAGAAACCCGCATTTGTACTGATTGACCTTGTTTCAATTTATTTTTATCCTGAAGTGCTACTGCTGCCTTAATCTCCAAGGGGGCATCACTAGGGACAATTTGGGCAATTTCCTGTCCAGCAGGTACAGTTTGACCAGAGTTTCGCAGGTTTAATTTAGAAATAATTCCGTCTGCTGTGGCAGTAATTCTAGTTTGGCTGAGGTCGATATTAACCTGTTGGAGTTCGCGAGTGTCGCTCTCTAGCTGTTTTTGGATTTCAATTCGTTGCTGGATTAGAGCAAGGCGTTCTTTATCTAAAGTCGCAATGCTGGCTTTGCCAGTAGCTTTTTCTTGGGCAATGCGTTGAGAAGCGATCGCAACTTGTGCATTACTGGGATTGAGAGCAGTTTGGACATTTTGCAATTTGGCTTTAGCTGCCTGAAGAGCTTGTTCTTGCTGGCGAACAGCTAATTGTGCTTCCTCAAATTGATCTTGAGACAAGGCTCGTGCTTTGGCTACACTCTCATAGCGATTTCGCTTGGACTGGGCTGCTTTTAAACTGGCATCCGCAGCATTTACATTCGCAGAAGCTTCTTCAATATCAGTAACAGTAGTAATTTGCTTATCTTGATAGTCACGGCTGCGACCGCTTAATTCAGCTTCAGCACCAGCAATAACACGATTGACGCGCTCAGTTTCAGCTAAAACTTGGTTATTAATGGAATTAATCTGAGCATTAATTTGAATCAATTGTAAACGACTTTGCCCAATGTTACTTTGCAGTTGGCTCTTTTTGGTTTGTAACTTCGAGTTGTCAATAGTAGCAATCACATCCCCTTTTTTGAGAACTTGATTCTCTGCAACAAAGACGCGCATCACCTGACCCTCCGTAGCAGCTTGAACCAGCCGCAATTCACCAGCAGGACGGACAAGTGCCTGTCCTTTAACTGTCACTTTATATTTGGTAACAGAGGCGAGTGGAACGCCTAACCCCACAGCACAGACAAGAACTAGTCCGCCCCAAGTAGTCCAACGACCAAGTGGCGGGAGAAACTCGTTGTCTTGAATTGCGGGCAAGTAGTCTGAGTTGGAATGGCTAATCATACTGTTTTATTTACTGATTGTGCTTAATTTACCGTTAGAGTTAGAAGATTTAGGCACTAAAACATTTGTAAATGGGTTAACGCCGTCTAAAAAGTCTAAGTGTTCACCAGGTTGATCGCGTAGAGCCTCTGGAGTACCTTGGATTTTTAAACGCCCTTCTTCTATCTGTACAATCCAATCAGCGCGCCCAATGACTTTGGGGCGATGGCTAATCATAATTGTCGTTTTGCCCAGCCGATGGGATAACAGTCTATCTAGCAGTTTGGCTTCACTCACTGGATCGAGAGCACCAGTGGATTCATCTAAAATTAATATTGGTGGGTCAGTAACTATAGCTCTAGCGATCGCTAATCTCTGTCGTTGTCCACCAGAAAGATTCGCGCCAAATTCGCCTAAAACAGTTTGATATTTATCGGGCAGTTTACTAATAAACTCATCTGCACCAGCAATCTCGCAAGCCCGAACAATTTGCTCAAAGGTAATTTGGGGATAGCTGAAGCGGAAGTTTTCAAGAATTGAGCGACTCCAGAAGTGAGGTTCTTGAGGTACTAGCACCACTTGTTGTCGCAGACATTCCATTGAGAGGTCTTGCTGATTATAGATGGTATAACGGATATTGCCAGATTGGAGAAAATACAAACCAGCAAGTAATTTTGCGAGGGTGCTTTTACCACACCCGGATTTACCAATCAAGGCAATTACTTGACCACCAGGGATAATCAGCGAAAAATCTTGCAGCAAGTCAACTCTACCTGCATGGTGGAAATTGAGGTTGGTACAAATAATATCTGCATTGCCGGGAAGTTCTGCCCAAGGCTTTTTCTCGTCTTTTTCAGATTCTGGGGTAGCATCAATCACTTCCGTCAGGCGTTGGATGACAATTTGGGCAGTGATAAACTCGTCAACTAAGCCGATGACTGAACTTAAAAAGCCAAGAAAGTTGCCACTCATGCCAGTAAACGCTAGCAATTGACCAATACTTAAACTGTGATTAATTACTAAATACGAGCCTAACCACAGTAAGGCAATATTAGTGCAAGTAGAAAAAATATTGGTGATTGTGCCGCTGTAAAGCCCTAGCTTCATCGTACTCCAGCCCAAGTTAGCAAGTCGGCCATAATTCGTCTGATACTCTTGCCAAGCTTGGGGAGTCGCTTGGGTAGTTTTTAGCACCTGGACACCATGAAAAGTTTCGACGAGGAAGCCTTGGTTTTCTGTACCTAAGACAATCTCATTGCGGGTTTTCTGGCGCAAGGCTGGGAGAAAAAGCAGGTTGATGAGGGTGACAATAATAAAGGCAGCCAAGGAAGCCAAAGTCAGTCCCCAACTGTAGAACAGCATAAAGCCCAAAGAAACCAAGGCGATAAAAAATTGGCTGGGTAAACCAAGGACAATTTGGGAAACTAGCTCATTGATGTGATCCACATCGGCAATGCGGCTGACGACTTCCCCACTGCGCCGTCCTTCAAAGTATGAAAGGGGCAAGCGTAGGAGTTGTCGCCCGTATTCTAGAATTAGCCCTAATTGCAACCTTTGACCAAAGTGACCAATTAGGTGAGACTGTACCAAACCCATCACACTGCTAAATAGACTTAGAGCGATCGCTCCAATAGCGACGACGGTTAGCAATTGGGTATCTCCCCGCACAAGTACATCATCAGTGAGCAGTTGCATCATTAAGGGAGAGATAATCGAAAGTAGTCCAATGACGATGTTAATTGCGATCGCTTGGATGAGAATAGCGCGATAGGGCAAAACCCGCATCAGATAACGCCCAAAGCCGCCAATTTGATCATCTGATTGCTGATAAAAGCGGTTATCATCTGGCATCAGCAACAACATAATACCATTGCCCCAACCCTCGACTAACTCTTTGCGGGTGATGTAGCGGATGCCTACACCTGGGTCAGCAATTACGTATTTTTTACCCTTTTGCCCATACAAAACTATCCAGTGGTAACCTTTCCAGTGAATGATTGCTGGCAGAGGGGCTTTATTCAATTGATCGACCAGTTGCTCTGAGGCTTTGACTTGACGAGCATTGAATCCTAAAGTTTCAGCACCCCGGCTCAACCCCAGCAGAGAGGTTCCTCGTGACCCTGTAGCGACGGCTTCCCGCACCCGACTGATGGCAAAGGTACGTCCGTAGTGTTTGGCAATAGTGGCAATGCAAGCAGCACCACAGTCTTCTTCACTGTGTTGAAGTACACTTTGGTAGCGCATTTTTCTTAAAGACCTATCCTATTTTGTTTTAGAGCTTAAAATGAACGCTTCGCGATTAAAATACAAATGAGTCTATCAACAATTAACCCAATTGGTATTATCTTGGGGAGAAAGTTCGGTCGGAGCAATTGCTCCGATCGAAGTGGGTATTCAGCTTAGTCCGCTCGGTCTACTAGGCGTTAGGCTACCGCTGCAAAGCTGTAATCTAAACGATGAAAATTATTTAGCTTGGCTAGTAGCCCCTCGTGCTTTCATTTTGTCTACTAGACTCTCCTGATGAAAGCCCTTGACACCCACCCAATCGCTTGCCCCGTAAGTGCTCTTGCTGTTTGTACGGTGAGCCGGCGGAACCCGTTCTTGCTGACGATATTTGTCGCGTCAAAAATTGCGCCAGCCTTGATAGAGCCGATGACTTTGCCAGTTCTGAGGCTGGGAGCATTACGAATATTCAAAGTGGTGGTGACTCCGATCGTCGTGAATAGAATGCCTCCCTGGACGGTAGCTGCTGCTTCGGGAGTCAACTTGGTGAACAATGGTTCCTGTTGAATAGTGTCCATCTCAATTTCTTTGAAGTGTTCTTTGGTGTTTAACATTGTCGTTTTCCTTTTCTAGATTGGTGTTGATGTGGAATTAGTGATGTCTTGTCTAAATCCATTTGAATTCTCTAAAATTAAATCTCTAAAGTCAATACTTTTAAAGTGATTTTAGACGCATAAGTAAAGGACTTATGTTTTCATTATTTAAATTTTTTAAATTTCAAGTCAAAGGTATTTTTGTCTTGTAAATTAAAGTGTTTTGACGCTCTGAGATACTCCAAGTCACACACCTTGATACTGAAGCTATATCTTTGATTTCATAAGGTTGCGCCCGTAGTGTTTGGCAACAGTGGCACCGCAGTCTTCTTTACTGTGTTGAAGTACAATTTGGTATCGCATCTTCAAGACCTGTACCTATAAATGGTTCGCTATTTGGACAGAGCGTGAATTGTTCTATTACAAGCAAACAAAAATAGGGACGAAACATATCTCGCCCCTACTAGTTCAGAGCTTATATGCTTACTAACTCCAAAAATATTTCACAAATGATTTAGGACTGCTATAGTCCGCTCGGACTACTAGGCGTTAGGCTACCGCTGCAAAGCTGTAATTTAAACAATGAAAATTATTTAGCTTGCCTAGTAGCTCCTCGTGCTTTGATTTTGTCTACTTGACTCTAAGTTAATATTATACGCCCAGCTGAAGTGTTCAAGACGCGCTGGGTGAATTTCGCTGCAACCCATCCTGCTCGTCCGAAAAGTTTGCGGAACCCCTTGGTGACGCTACTTGATGCCTTAAAGGTTTCCCCACGTTGGATAGACCCGATCGGGCGTAATTTGGTGCTGGGAGTCGGACGAATATTCAATGAAGAACCGGGGTCGATATTTTTTGTAGTGTACGTAAAAATAGCGCCTCCCTCGACGGTAGCTGCTGCTTCAGGAGTCAACTCGGTGAACAATGGTTCCTGTTGAATAGTGTCCATCTCAATTTGTTTCAAGTTTTCTTTGGTGCTTAACATTGTCGTTTTCTTTTCCTAGATTGGTGTTGATGTGGAATTAGTGATGTCTTGTCTAAATCCATTTGAATTCTCTAAGATTAAATTTATAAAGTCAATACTTTTAAAGTGATTTTATACGCATAAGTAAAGGATTTATGTTTTTAGTATTTAAATTTTTCAAAGTAAAAATTACAAACATTTTTGACTAGTAGCACAAGAATATTTGTACGAAGGCTAACTTTGTTTTTCACTTGTGCAAATAACTCTCTTGCTTCTGCTTTATTAAATTCATAAGCCGAAGTAACTACAACAATTAAAGCCAATTCAAGAGTGTCAACAAGTAAATGTTGTTTACGTCCCTTAACCAGCTTGTCCGAATCAAAACCAATAGATTGGCATATCATTGTTCCGTTCTCTACAGATTGACAATCAACGATTGCTGCACTTAGATTTGGTTCACGCTCTTCTAGTACACCTACCTATTGTTGAAGTTTATGGTTAATAGGTTCCCATCTGCCATCCATACGCCTTTTTCGGAATAGTACACCGTTTGCCATTTGGGGAAGTCTATAGGGCAACATACGCCATTCACAACCTGCATAAAGAATATAAAATATGGCACTTATGACTGCACGTAAGTCAATATAACCAGGACGGCAACCTCAGTTTTCCTCTGGGATAAGAGATGATAACAGTTCTTATTGCTCATTTGTAGGTCTGTTGGGTATGATTTAGACATGGCTCTGGTAACACTGTCACATTTTTATCTATTGACAGAATATTGTTACATGAGCTTTTTTTTACTTTCCAAACATCCTCTTAGCGTAGGCGTTGGCGTAGCCTCTCATAGAGAAGTCCGCCGCAAGCATCGCAATACCTGCTCAGTTTCTCACGTTTTTTATTTAGAAAGCTTTTTACCTTTTTCTAACCGTCGAACTCACGTCAATTTAAGCATTTATGCAAAAAGTCTATTATTTTCATGCTGAAAATTTCAGAGGATGTTTTAAAAGTCCCAGAAGGTATAATTTTACTGCTCTCACTTGGGTTAACTTCGACGATCAATCAAAGTTTTAGCCATGTACTCAAATACTTTACTATCCTAGCTAGGAGAGCAAAAGACCCTTTTAAAACATCCTCTAACGGCATAATTAGTTACTAGTCTTGATCAGATTCAGCGACAATAGGAAATCAAACTCTGAAGATGACTGTAAATCGCCAATAGTAATGCCGGAATCTTTAGTGCGATGAATTTTTTTCTTAGCAGCTTCGCTGACCTGTCGAGTGGAAAGCCCCATCTCCTTAAGCAAGCGGTTAATGTGGCAACTGCTAACATTAATTCCCAATTCTTTTGCTAGATGCTTGCTTAACCATTGTGCTGTCCAGCGTTCAAATGGATAGTCATAATCACGGGGACTATGACTTGCTAATTCTTTTAAGCGACTTAAATACTGCTGATTCACAGTTTTAGGTCGTCCAATCAAGCGATCGCTCCAATGGTGAGCCTGTTTTGAAGAAGCGATCGCAATCCAGTAGCGTGCAGTCTCTTGAGAACATCCCAAAGCTTTACAGATTTGAGCCTGAGTTTGACCTGCATCGAAAAGCAGCATAATTTCAATGCGACGGCGGTATTCTGCCCGTAAGTCGGTTTCTAAGCTTTTCAGTAGATATTTGCGCTGAAAAGGTGTTAAGCAAAGACCTGGATTTTCCACAGTGATTCCTCCTGGTAGAACTTGCACTCTTTGGAAGTTCGTTTAGCTTCTTTACGAACCTCTGCTTACTTATCGGAATCAAAAGTCCGTGAATTCCACAACTAGTTATAAAACTTCATAATTATCCGATGAACGGTCAGAAGTTAGAGGTTGTTTGAAAAGTCTAAAAATATACTAAAAAACCCCACTTCCATTCTTCTCCCCGAAAGGTCGAGAAGCTTTGAAACCCCCATTCCCCACAAGGGAATGGGGGAACAGGGGTAAGAGGTTAGGTTTGGGAGCTTTTGGTGTTAGCAATAAGACCTTTCAAACATCCTCTCAGGGCAGCCTTGTGTTTACCAGGACTTACGCACAGGTAACGGAAAATCGTAGACACAAAGCGGTTTGCCGCAGGCTACCACAGAGGACGCAGAGAAGCCAGTGCGTTGGGCGGGTTCCCCGACTTGTTCGCGTAGCGTCTCCTTTAGGAGAAGCAACTGGCGCGACACGGAGGAATAAGAGTTTGAGAGGTTTTTTGCATAAGTCCTATTTACTAATCATTCCTCAGTTCAGTAACGTCTTTTTTTGGCATGTGTTAACAGGCATATATTCTGGGCATCATAATCCCAAGCCGAATACATTAGCTAGCAGCCATAAAACTCTTTGGCAGCAAATTTTTCATTTATAACTATAGTATCGATTTATGGCAGGTAGTTTTAAACGTTATCTCTTTGTTTGTCAATATAGTTTATACACTGAGTTAATTTTGGGATGCCTACAGATTCAATTAGGAGTAATCTGTAGTGTAGGTATTCTGACACTATCAGAGGCTAAGTTACAAGCTGCCCAAGCACATCAGACCTGGAAATCACTTTCAGAATTGACCGAGCGAGTCACTATAGTAAATCCTTCTTCAGCAGAGCAATACTCAGAACTTGGAATTCATAGAGAGGTCAGAGCGGCAGATTGGGCTGATAGCACAACTTATTCTCTACAAGGGATTGCACCAACTAGTCTGCGTACCCCTACTCAAAAGCCAGCTAGTAAGAGCGATCGCACCAGGGCATCTGGCTTTGCCAAGAGTGAACTGAACTTCGGTCATTTACAATTTTCGATACCGTTCCCCTATCAATTAGAGCCAACACCTATTTTGATGGCAGCACCTGAAAACTTCAATCCTTCATTGCGATTACCACCAGCGCTACCCGAACCACCGCAGAATTCTAGCCCACCACCAACTTCCACCAAACCAGGAACGCCGGATGCAGTTTTGGAAAGTATTGATACGGACTATCGATATGACACAGACAACTTTGGCCAAACTAATTTTTTCCTCGAACCAATGGTTAAATTTCGATTGAGTAATGGCAATAGAATATTTTTCAAGACAGGTTTTAACTTCTTTAAGCAACAGGGTGTTGAATCAGTAACCAATTTTCCCTTACAAATTGGATGGCAAGGAAAAATTGGGCAAGTGACTCTACAAACAGCAGCCGGAGTCGATGTGTTCAATCGTTTACCCACAGCTATCAATCTCAATGCTAAGGTGGAGGCTCCCATTTCACCGCCGCGAGTTTCGTCATCAGGTCGATTGCTATCGGCAGTAATACTATCAGGTAATTTAGAACAAGGACCTTATAAATCCAATGCCCGAACTTTAGACAATCAAATTACTGCTTGGCGATTTGGACCTGATTTATACTGGCAGATTGACCGTAATACCAGCTTGTTTTCGTCATTGCGTTTGGGTACTTACAACGATGGTAATTCCGAGGTGCAGTCATTTAGTAGATTAGAGCGCAAGTTTGGACAATTTTCTTTGGCGGCTAACTTATTCACTTGGAGTTACGATCGCGATTTAGAACGCACAAGTGGCTATTTTTCTCCACCAGATTTTTTAGTTTATAACGGTGAGGTGGCTTGGGAAGGAGATATTGCTAATTTCTTACGCTGTCGCCTCGCTGCCAATTTAGGACGACAACGACTTAAAGGAGAATTTGACAATGCCAATACCTATCAAACGCGCTGTACAGTAAAGGTTTCACCGAATATAGAGTTAGACCTTGGCTATAGCTTTAGTAATGTCCGAAATCAAGAAACTGGGGGAAGTGCCTATAGTGGTAATTCCTTGATCGGACAATTGCGGGTCAAATTTTAGGAGTCATTGATAAGGCTGAAGAATGAAAGCACCATTACCTGATAACGAAACACAGCGAATCGAATCTCTTTTGGAGTATAAAATCCTCGATACTCGTTCGGAAGCTGCCTTTGACGACCTCACCCGTTTAGCCTCATATATTTGTGGAACTCCCATTGCCTTAATCAGTTTAGTTGATACTAATCGCCAGTGGTTCAAGTCAAAAGTTGGCTTGGATGCCCTAGAAACACCGCGAGATGTAGCATTCTGCGCCCATGCTATTATGCAACCTGAAGTTTTTGTTGTGCCGGATGCAACAGCAGACGAAAGGTTTGCTACAAACCCGCTAGTCACCTCTGACCCGAATGTTCAGTTTTATGCTGGTGTACCGCTGATTAACTCTGAAGGATATGCACTAGGAACACTTTGTGTAGTTGACCATCTACCAAGAGACCTCTCTCCAGAACAAATTGAAGCATTGCGAATTCTAGGTCGCCAGGTAATTAAACAACTAGAAATGCGGCGCAATTTAGCAAATTTGGTATTGGCAAGTGACACACGCAAACAGGCGCAAAAGGGACGCAAACAATTTTTTAAAAGAGTAGCCGCAGGATTTGGGTTAGCATCGGCAATTTTAGTATTGATTGGCGTCATTTCTTATCAAAACACACGCATATTAATTGATACTAAAAATCAGGTGCAAAAAACCCAAGAGAAAATCAATAAACTGGAAGAATTACTGTCCGATATGAAGGATGCTGAGACTGGACAACGCGGTTATATCCTTACTGGACAAGAAAGTTATCTGGAACCTTATCAAGCAGTAGTTGAAAACATCGATCAAAAAATTGCAGAACTGAAGGATTTAATCGTAGATCAACCTAGCCAACAAAAGCAGTTTGCAACCCTTGAATCTCTGATAGCTGCAAAACTTGCCATACTCAAGCAGACTATATACCTGCGTCAAAATCAGGGATTCGACGCAGCGTTGCAGCTAATCCAGACAAATCAGGGAAAATATCTCATGGATAATATCCGCAAGGTCATACATGAGATAGAGAATCAGGATAAAACGTTGCTTCAACAGCAATCACAAGCTGCAAAAGCCAGTGCTAACAAGACGCTTTTGACACTTGCGCTCGCTATTTTTCTAAGTTTTCTCATTCTGGCTATAGTCTACTACTTAATTTCTCGTGAGGTAAAAGAGCGTAAATTAACAGAGGAAACACTGAACCAAGAACGCAACTTTATCTCAGCAGTCCTTGATACAGCCAGCGCTTTGGTAATAGTTATTGACACACAAGGGCAAATCGTTCGCTTCAATCAAGCTTGTGAACAAACAACTGGTTACTCATTTGATCAGGTGAGAGGAAGGCATTTCTGGAACCTGTTTTTACTTCCTGAACAAGTAGAGGAAGTTAAAGCAGTTTTTGAGCAGTTACGATCTGGTAAAGGGCCCAAAGAGTACGAAAACTATTGGGTAAGTAAGGATGGCAGTCGGCGGCTCATTGCCTGGGCTAACACTACCTTGCAAGACTATCAGGGCCACGTTGAATACATTGTTGCCACAGGTATCGACATCACCGATGTATTCGAGGATCTGCGCTTACGCAAACTAGCTGAACAGCATCTCAAAGCAGAGTATGCTACAACCCGGGTCTTAGCAGAGTCAACTACAATCAACGAAGCTATGCCCCAAATTCTGCAAGGAATCTGCGAAAGTTTGGGATGGGATTTAAGTGAATTTTGGATGGTAGATCAACGAGCAAATCTACTGTCATTGCTAAATTCATGGTATAAAATATCTTCAAATATGCAAGAATTTGACATCCTAAGTCGGCAGATCACGTTTGCACCAGGAATTGGGCTGCCTGGTCGTGTCTGGGCTAATGTTGAACCTGTTTGGATCGCTGATGTCATTAAAGAGCAGAATTTCATGCGCTCTCAAATCGCTGCTGAAGTAGAACTGCACGGAGCTTTCGGTTTTCCAATCCGTAGTGGTAAAAAAATCATCGGTGTCATTACCTGCTTTAGCCATGAGATCCAGCAACATGACCCGGATTTGGCAACAGTAATGAATTCGATTGGTGAGCAAGTAGGGCAGTTTATTGAGCGCAAGCAGGCAGAAGAAGAACTTCAACGCCAAAACTTGCGATCGCAATTATTTACTGAAATCACCCTCAAGATTCGTCAGTCTTTGCAAATCAAAGAAATTCTCCAAATCACTGTTACGGAGGTACAGAAAATTATCCATAGTGATCGAGTTTTGATTTATCAACCTTTGGCAGATGGATCTGAAACCACTGTAGTTGAGGCAGTAGTTTCTGGGTGGCTGGCAATTAAAGAGAAAAAGCTCACTGATGCTTACTTTCAAGCGGAATATACACAGCAATACTATCTACAGCAGTTTCGTCAAAGACGGGATATCGAGCTTGCTGAATTGGATATAGCTGAAGTCCAAAAAAGCCAGATGGAATTACTGCAAGAATTTGGGGTCAAGTCCAATTTGGTCATACCCATTCTTGTCAAAGAAGAACTCTGCGGTTTACTGATTGTCCATCAATGTAGCAGTTCCCGCCAATGGTCTAGCTTTGAAACTCATCTTTTACGGCAAATAGCTGACCAAGTAGGTATTGCCTTAGCCCAAGCCCAAATGTTAAACGCAGAAACTCAACAGCGACGAGAACTCGAAATTGCCCGTCAGCAAGCTGAATTAGCTTCTCAAACCAAAAGTGCGTTTTTGGCCAATATGAGCCATGAAATTCGGACTCCGATGAATGCTGTGTTAGGCATGACAGGCTTAATGTTAGAAACTCCCCTCAATTCAGAGCAACGGGATTTTATTGAAACAATTCGCATTAGTGGAGACGCTCTTTTAAGCCTGATCAACGAAATTTTGGATCTGTCCAAACTTGAGGCTGGGGAAATGGCACTGGAAACTCTAGATTTTAACTTATCTAGCTGTGTGGAAGAGGTATTGGAATTATTGGCTCCCCCAGCCCATAATAAGGGATTAGAAATAGCAGCGTTGATTTATCCCAACGTCCCTAACCACCTCCAAGGCGATGCTGGCCGCCTGCGGCAAATTCTGATGAACCTGATCAGCAATGCGATCAAGTTCACCAGCAATGGAGAGGTAATATTACGAGCAGAATTGCGTTCGCAAACCTCTACTACAGCTACCATTTATTTTGCCATCATAGATACCGGTCTTGGCATTACTTCTGAAGACCAATCCAAACTCTTTACACCATTTACCCAAGTAGATGCTTCCACTACCCGCAAATATGGCGGTACAGGTTTGGGATTAGCCATCTGTAAGCAACTGGTAAGCTTGATGGGAGGAGAAATTGGCGTAGAAAGTCAGTTGGGAAAAGGATCTAAGTTTTGGTTTGAAGTAACTCTCGCCAAGCAACTTTACCCTATTTCCTCAGAAGGCAATGGCTTCGCCAACGCCAAGGGCGAACGCGAACTTTTGCTCAATCGGCGCTTGTTAGTAGTGGATGATAATGCCACTAATCGCAAAATCATCCACCATCAAGCTACCCGTTGGGGGATGCTGGTGGATCAGGCTGATTCGGCTACTACTGCCCTCCAAGCTATTCAGGAAGCCGCCAAGCAAAAAAATCTCTATGACATAGCTGTGGTTGATATGCAGATGCCAGAAATAGATGGGATGACCTTGGGAGAGCAAATTAAGGCAAATTCAGCGATCGCTGGGCTACCTTTAATTATGCTTACATCTACTAATCAACGGGATGAAATCCAACGAGCGCTAAAAATAGGATTTGCGGCTTATTTGGTCAAACCTGTTAAGCCGTCCCGACTCCTCGATACCATGATGACTATCTTAGGAACCCAGATGGAAGAAGAGGAATCAGAAGTCAGAAGTCAGGAGTTAAAACTTAAAAATCACGAAAACAACAGCAACTATCATTCTCCTGGCTCCCTCAAACTTAGAATTCTCTTAGCTGAAGATAATCTGGTGAATCAGAAAGTTGCCTTGAAGCAACTCCAAAGCCTGGGCTACAGCGCTGATGTCGCTGGTAACGGGAAAGAAGTTTTGCAGTTATTGGAAAAAATTCCCTACGATTTAATTCTGATGGATTGCCAAATGCCAGTTCTGGACGGTTTTGAAACCACAAAAGAAATTCATCGTTGGCAAGAAAGCAGCTTTGTCAGCAGTTGTCGTCCTGTGGTAGTTGCAATGACAGCTAATGCCATGAAAGAAGATCAACAAATGTGTCTAGATGCCGGAATGGACGACTATCTAAGCAAGCCAGTAACTAAACAAAAATTGGCTGCGGCGCTACAGCGTTGGGGAAGTGTGATATTTAAGGCAAAAGAAATAGCTGCCACAGAGCAGATTTCTACAAGAGATGTCAGTTCAGTTAACCTCCCAATTGATTGGGAACGTTTGCATCAACTTTCGGAAAATAATCCAGAATTTGAATTGGAACTACTGCAAATATTCGTTGAAGATATTCAACCTCGTCTAGAGGTAATAAGAATAGCGATCGCTGCTCATGACTTTGGTCAAATAGCGCGAGAAGCCCATCAAATCAAAGGTGCTAGTGCTAATGTTGGAGCAACAACTATGCATCTGGCAGCAGAAAAACTAGAACAACTAGCTTATAACCAAGAGCGTCGAGGTACTACTAACTTCATCTCAGAGTTAGAAGAGTTTGTTAAACGCATCCAAAAATTTTTGAAATGTCAAGATAGTAACGCAGAAATCTAAAAAAATAATAATATTTATTAATAAACAAAAGGTGACAATTTTTTATGAGTAAGCATGAATAATACCTATTTTCCATTTCTCATTACCTATTTCATATTTTGAATGATAGAACTTGCAAACAACTGGGAATAATAACTTTGATGTACTAAAAGTAGGTTCGGTGAGTTAACTGCGTCTTATGCTGAGAATTTTTAGCCTAAATATCAGTTAAATGCATCACCTCTTATCCCCAATTAATTCCCGAAAAGTGAGGTTTTCCTAATGAGTCAGATGAGTAGAGACGATGTACGAGAACGGCTTGGCAATATCGATCAGATCCGCGATATTATTTTGGGAACACAGCTAAGAGAGTACGAAAATCGATTTAACAAGCTGGAGTCAGATATCTCTCTCCTGCAACAACAGATGCGATCGCATGTCGATCAACTTAAGTCAAACTTTTCCGCTGAACTAAAGACAGGGTTTGAGACGGTGGAGAAAAAGCTGAAGTCACTCAACCTGACAACTCAAGAAGAAACTCTTGACTTACGGCAACAAGTTGATAGACTCAATAAAAAGTTCTCTAACAGTGTTCAGTCACTTGATGACACATTAGATAGCCAAACTACCTCGATTCGAGATGAAATCTTTCAAACTAAAGTCCAATTACAAGATGATGTCACGGCGTTACGGGATCTGATTTTAGAAGAAATAGATCGACGCTTCTCACAGTTGACAGACACTAAGGTTTCTAAAGATGATATGGCTGAAACTTTGTTTGCTTTGGGAATGCGTCTGAAAGAAACTGAATTCATTCCTAAATTGCGAGAAGCAGCCGATGAAGGCAGCAACGACTATACTCCTGTACCGCTTCTAGAAACTGCAAATTTGTCAAAAGTGTTAACTCACTCCAACAGTACCGCAGAATTACATTCCTAATCAAGTCACAGGGCAAGGATAAATGAAGGAGATAAGGGAGATAATTGTTCACTCCTAACTCTTGTACAGACGCGATTAATCGCGTCTCTCTACTCCCAACTCAGCACTCAGCACTTTTAAAGACGAGACTTACTGATATGACTCAGGTGGAAAATTCGATTTCTCAATCTTTTGAGTTAAAACCAGAAAAAGCTGTAGAGCTTGACAATTTATTGGATTTACTTGTCGAACTGAAAATTATCGAATCACCTGAGCACTCTTTTTCTTTATTACCATCAGAAACTGATAATAGTCATGAGTATATTACAGAAGAAATTGAATTACTGCAACTTCCTCCAGTGCCGTTAGAAGTATGTGAAGCTTATTTAGAGTCAGCTTGGAATTTTCCTCCAAATATATCTAATCCATCACAAATTACTCAAGAAGAATTAGAAAAATCTATTGAGATCTTTGCAACTTTTGAGGAAACGTTAGACAACTCAGAGGATGCATTGCAAAAATTACGGGAGATATTGGTCGGATATGAATTAGCAGAAATCAATAATATCCTAGATAAATTTGAACGAAAAATTACAAAAATAGAGGATAAAATTTATGACTCTAAAGAGCTAATAAATCTACTAATACCATGTATTTCTGAGCTTTTAAGGCAGAAGATTACAGAGTCAAAAGAGGAAATTGTAGAGATAATTGCTCCAATTATCGATCAGGCTATCCATAGTCGCACTGAACAAGATAAAATTAGCATGAGTGCAGCGATCGCTCCTACTATTCCCCTAGCTATTTCCCAGCAGATTATTGTTGCTCCAGAGGAAGTTTCAGATGCGATCGCACCTGCAATCGGACGAGCTATTAAAAAGCAAATTGAAATTGAACAGAATATTGTTGTGGATGCACTCTACCCAATTATTGGCAGTACCATAGCTAAATATATGGCAGAGACAATCCGTGCCATCAATCGGCAAGTCGAAGAAACCCTCAGTGTTGAAGGAATAAAACGTAAAATTCGTGCCAAGCTACAGGGAGTTTCTGAAGCAGAATTAATTTTTAAAGAAGCTCTACCATTTACGATTCAAGCCATTTTCTTGATTCATAAAGCATCTGGTTTAGTTATCTCAGATATTCAGCGCTCTGATGCACAGCAGTTAGAGGCTGAAATGGTAGCAGGAATGCTGACAGCAATTCGTAGCTTTGCCAATGATTGTATCAATCAATCTGGAAATATTACAGAATTAGACGCAATTGAATATGGAACATCTAAAATAATTTTAGAAGTTGCAGGATACTGTTATTTAGCGCTCGTTGTACAAGGAGAGCCAAGCAAAAATTTTATTTTGAAAATGCGGCAAATATTCAGCAAAATTGTTCAAAAACATGGTGATTTAATTGAAAAATTTGATGGTGATCCAGATACAATCCCTATCGAAGTTTATACACTTCTAGAAGAACTGAAAGATACAGATATTCAGCATAAAAAGGAGAAAAAATTCTCACCACTACTGATATTAGGGTTAACAGTTATTAGCACCATTTTCATTCCTTGGTGCTTTTGGCAATACCATAGTGGAGTGATCCATTCTATTGAAAATCAAACTTCCTTGGCTCTAATTTCTGTTCCAGAACTAGCTGTATATCGGCTCACAGTCCAGGTAGAACACAATAAATTAAAATTAATAGGACGATTACCTAACCAACTTCTTCGCCAGAAAGCCGAGCAAATTGTCAAAATAACCTCCCCTAATTGGTTGATTGACAATCAAATTTTATTAGTAGAAGTACCAGCAGATCCTGTATTAGCTGCTGCTGAAGTCAAAAGAATCACAGCAGTTTTAAATCAGACTGACGGCATAGCAATTTCTGCTCAATACATTGCTGGTAAAGTAGCTGTCGAAGGTACTGTCAACCGAATTGCAGATGCTCAGATTATTGCTCATGCACTTGAAGCAGTTCCAGGTGTAAAATTTATATCTAGCGCAGTGCGAGTCCAACCCCCACAGATTGAAGTTCGATTTTACTTTCAACCTGATTCAGCGAGTTTGATGAGAGCGAATTTAGGGTACAAGGTTCAACAGGTAAAGTTTTTCCTCAATCAGCACCCAAATCAGCATTTAAAAATCATTGGTTATAGTTATGACCATACTGGTAAGAATACATCTCAAAAATTGGCACTTATGCGAGCAAAGGCTGTACAAGAAGCATTGATTAAATTAGGTATTGAGCCATCTCGTCTACAGATAATTGGTAAGACAAATTTACCACCAGGAATTGATGTAACTCACCCCTTATGGTTAAGCCGCTGTGTAGTTCTAGAACCGATAAACAGGCAATTTTAAGTTTAAAATAGCTCTGATTCATATAAAATATTACCTACTTTCCCTCAACTATGTCTACAATCTCTAAAAAAATCTGCTTATTTGGTGATTTTGGTGTTGGTAAAACTAGTCTAATTCGCCAATTTGTAGAGTGTCAATTTAGTGATGAATATCTTTCGACTGTAGGAGTAAAAATTTCTCGTAAATCGGTTGATGTTTTTACAAAAGACTTGTATGATGGGCAAAGTTTACAGCTTATAATTTGGGATATTGAAGGCAGTAATAAGTTTAAGGCAGTTGCTAAAAACTATTTTCAAGGTTCTAAAGGTGCTGTGATAGTTGGTGATGTCACACAACCAGAAACGCTCAATCATCTCCAGGATCATATTCAAAGTTTTTTAGCTGTTAATCCTAAAAGCTATATTGTTGTTGCGCTGAACAAATCAGATATGATTGCAGCCGAGTATTTAGAAAAAATGCGTCAAATGTATCAATTTAGTGAGCAAAATAACATATTAGACACCTATTTGACTTCAGCTAAAACTGGCAAAAATGTTGATGAAATATTTAAAAGTTTAGCCACTCGTTTAATTTAGTAAAATGAACTCATTGTTAATAAACTTATTATCTATATGTCATATTGAATATTTGATAATTGATGAAAACTTCAAGATTCTGGAGAAGTCTTTGGGACTAAATCATTTTGCTGACATTCCTAATGAGGTGAAGCAAGGTGAGGATATTAGGATTGTATTTCCAGAATTAGAGGGGCTTGAAGATATTTTTGATGCGATTCGAGAGGGGGAGCAAGATAATTTTGAATTAAAGGGGATTATGCGCTCACAAGATATAGCTTCTCCTTTGTATATTGATATTCGTATTACTAAAAATATACAAGAAGATCATTCTAGCAATACGCTAATCATTCTTGTGGAAGATGCGACAGAAAGGATGGTTCTTGAGCAATCTTTGTTTCAAGGTGCAAATGAGGCAAATCTTTTGTTACGTAATTTAAGGGCTTCTAAACAATATATTGAGCAAATTGTGACATCAATAGCAGACGCCTTATTGGTAACAACACTATCAGGAAAGATAAAAAAAATAAATCTTGCGGCACAAATTTTATTAGAATATGACGAAGTAGAACTCCTGGGTCAATCTATTACAAAAGTTATTAGAGAAATCAATAACTATCCACTAATAATTAGTGGTATTGAAAATATTGGTAGCCTGCAAAATAAAGATATAAATCCTCTGGAAAAAGAGGTTGAAACCGTTTGTTATACCAAAAGTGGTAAAACAATTCCGGTAGCTTTTTCATACTCAATAGTAAAGACAGAAATTGAACATTTTCAAGGTTATGTTTACATTTTGCGAGACATGACTGAACGGAAGCAAGCAGAACTTGCTAAACAGGGATTTTTAGCGATGATTAGCCATGAGGTTCGGACTCCGATCGCATCAGTAACTGGTATGGCCAGCTTATTACTAGATAGTGGATTGACTGCCGAACAGCAAGATTTTGTTGAAACCATTCACACCAGTGGAAATTCCTTACTCAAAATTATTAACGATTTCCTTGATTTCTCCAAAATACAATCGGGGAACTTGGAACTAGAAGAAAAACCTTTTGGTTTGCGAAATTGCATTAATGAGGTTCTTTATTTACTTGCACCTAAAGCTAGAGAAAAAGGTTTAAAACTCACATTTTTAGATACTCCTAAAGTTCCTACTAGGATTGTGGGTGATATCACCCGACTGCGCCAAATCTTTATTAATTTACTTAGTAATGCTATTAAATTTACTGGAACTGGAAGCATAGAAGTTTCAGTTATAACCCGCAAGAATAGCAATATTAATTATTCTTCTGCAAATACTGACGAGATTCAGTTTAGTGTTAAAGATACAGGTATCGGAATTCCACGCGATCGCGTTGAACGTTTATTTAAAGCCTTCAGTCAAGTTAACTCCTCCATTACTCGACTGTACGGTGGTACTGGGTTAGGTCTTGCCATTTGTAAGCAACTGTGCGAGTTAATGGGTGGCAGAATTTGGGTTGAAAGTGAGCTTGGTGCAGGTAGTACATTTTACTTTACGATTGCTGCTTCTATTATTCCAGAGGAGTCAGAAGTCAGCAGTCAGGAGTTATTCTTGTTGTCCCCGCCTAAGAGCGTCCCTATGTCTTCTTTCCCGTCACCTGACTCCCAGAAATTAAGAATTCTCTTAACTGAGGATAATCTGGTGAATCAAAAAATAGCCTTGAAGCAACTCAAAGGCCTGGGCTACAGTGCTGATGTCGCTGGTAATGGGAAAGAAGCATTGCAGTTATTAGAAAAAATTCCTTACGATTTGATTCTGATGGATTGCCAAATGCCAGTTCTCGACGGTTTGGAAACCACAAAAGAAATTCATCGTTGGGAAAAAAGCAGCTTTGCCAATGGTTGTCGTCCTGTGGTGATTGCGATGACAGCTAATGCGATGAAAGAAGATAAACAAATGTGTCTAGATGCCGGAATGGACGACTATCTGAGCAAGCCGGTGATGAAAGAAAATTTAGCTGCGACACTAGAGCATTGGGCAAGTGTGATATTCAAGGCAAAAGAAACGGATGCCATGGAACAGACAGTTTCTACAACAGATGTCGGTTCAGTTGATCTCGCAATTGATTGGGAACGCTTGCATCAACTCTCAGAAAATAACCCAGAATTTGAATTGGAACTACTGCAATTATTTGTTGAAGATATTCAACCTCGTCTTGAGATAATTAAAATAGCGATCGCTGCTGATAATTTTGAGCAACTAGCGCGAGAAATCCATCAAATTAAAGGTGCTAGTGCCAATGTTGGAGCTACAACCATGCATCTAGCAGCAGAAAAACTAGAACAACTAGTTTATAATCAAGAGCGTCGAGGTACTACTAACATAATCTCAGAGTTAGAAGAATTTGTTAAAGGCATCCAAGAATTTTTAATCAGGACTCCTAACTTTTAATTCCTAACTCATGACTGCCGTTGCAACTTTGGTAATATTTACTAATAAATAAACAGTAACGATTATCTACTGTCGGCTCATAACTCAATTTGTCGGCAATGGCGGACATGATTTTTAAACCACGACCACGCTCTTGCTCATTTTCCTCAAATTCACATATTTGCTGCAATTGCTGCTCTAAGTCAAAGGGTTCACCTTGAGACCAGATGCGAATTTCTATGTATTCATCTAATCGGATAGCTTCCATCTCAATAGGAGTTTCAATAGGTAGATTTTTGTGGGCATGTTCAACAATGTTAGTAAAGCCTTCTATCATCAGTGTTTGACATTGCCACCAAATTTGTTTATCAGGAATAGGTGGTAGATTCATCTGCTGGAACCAAGACAGGACTTGAGGCGACGCTATCAGGTCTGTATTGACTTTTAGATAAATTTTATTTTTCACTTTTTAACCAATAAAATATTTTAAAATCATCATATTCCTTAATTAGTTTATTTAATTTGAGTATTTTTACTATACATTAAAAACTAAATTGCATATAAACCTCATCCATCTTGAAAACTGGAGTTTTACTAAAAAAGATAACTTCAATCGCACCACTACCAATAAGTAGTTTTTTTGCTAAAATTCTAGCGTAATTTAAAAGCCCTTCACCAAATGAACCAGCAACTCCACCATACTGAGTGACAGTTGACCAGGCTAAAGGTGTTAATAGTTATCAATTATCAGTCATCAGTTATTAATGTTGGGTCAAAGTCCCCCACTTCTAATAAGTGGTAGGTAAAAGTTAGGGTCCAATAAGAGACTGAAACTGTCTGTGATAACTGTACAAAATTGCATTGTTACCGGGAGCGAACAGGCTTGAGATCGACTGACTACCAGCACTCCCGAATGCTTACACCCAGATCGTCTCCGTGGGGACTGGCGGCTTGACCGTCAAGCACGCGTCAGCTGTCCGCGCCCGCCAGCCGATCAAGCCACTCGCCGAGGAGGTGCCGCTCGGCCAGGGAGAGGACGCCGGGCACCTCGGCGAGCACAGCGTGCAGGGCCACAGCACGCGCCACCACCCGCCCTGGGCCAGGCGTACCGTCAGGAGCATCGTCGGACGTGGGGGCGATAGTGATTGCGGCGAACACCGCCTCGCGCATTGCGGTGGACAGCCGCAGGTCGCGCGCCTCGGGCGGGGTGGCGATGAGCGAGAGCGTCACCCCGATCCCCGCAGCGGCAAGCATGCGCACGGCGTGGGGGACGCTGACCTGAAGTCTCCCCGCCTCAGCGGCGCGGGCTACCAGCCCGTGCAGGATCGCCAAGTCGTCGCGCGCCGCCGGCGCATTGGCCATAGTGGTGGGGTCGCCGTAGATGAGGGCGTACGCGGCCGGGTTGGCAAGCCCAAAGGCCACGTGCAGATCCCACCCCCTCCGCAGATCCTCGATTGGGGCGTCGGCACGCTCTTGAGTGCCCATCTGGCGCACGTACCCCGCCAAAGTTTCGCGGGCAACCGCGTCGAGTAGCCCTTGCATGTCGCCGAACTGCCGATAGATGGTAGGTGCTTGTACCCCGGCAGCGGCACTCACCGCCCGAGTGGACACCGCCTCTCGCCCGCCACGGGCCAACAGCTCGGCAGCCGCTTGCATTATGCGTTCCCGCATGTCCATAATTCGCTCAACCATGTAATCAATTATAACATTTTTGTGTTATCGCCCTTGCGTTATCGCTGAAAACGCAGTAGTATTATCTTTGATAACAACGATGGGGCGTTAAGCGCCATCCTCGATCACCCCGGAGTGGACATAATCAGCTCCGAACGGATCTATACAAGAGAGGAGAAGCAGTAAAGGTTTTTCGTGTCAGGAATCACTTCGCCTACTAGCGGAGGAAGAAACAGTTGTTATGGCGAAAGTAATAACGTACTATCTGTGCCTGGATCTCTATCGACGGTCGCCTCTTGCCGGGGCGCGTGCGACGGAGGCAGAACCTTCTCAAAAGCAGACAAGCTCGCGGCCACATACAAAGGATTTCTCATGATAACTAGCAAAGAGCTTCAGACTGGCGGCACGGTCGCCATTGTCGGAGCTGGCCCGGCCGGCGCTACGCTGGCGCGGCTGTTACAGACAAAGGGGTTCTCCGTGAAAGTCTTCGAGCGCGACGCCTCGCCGACCTCACGCCCGCAAGGCGGCAGCCTCGATCTGCGCAAGGAATCCGGCCAGCGGGCGGTGGACCGGGCCGGCCTGAGCGAGATATTCCGGCGCGCATCCCGAAGCGAGGCCAAAGCCTTCAAGATGCTGGATTCGGAAGGCGGCGTTCACCCTGCGGGAGGAGCCGAGACCCACAAGGAAGCCGGACCGGAGATTGACCGCGGCGACCTGCGCCAATTGCTGCTCGACTCACTCGCACCCGGCACGGTCGCCTGGGGCCACCTCGTCAAAGATGTCTATCCCGAGGCAGACGGACGGTGGCGGCTGGAGTTCGCAAAGCAAGGGCCTGTCACCGCCGATCTGGTCGTCGGCGCGGACGGCGTAGGCTCGCGGGTCAGACATCGGCTGACGTCGATCCGTCCGCGTTACATCGGCCTGACGATGCTTTCTGCGAACATCCGCCAATATCTGTGGCGCGGCTCCGAAATCGCAGAGCTAGTCGGCGAAGGCTCAGTGATGTTCGCCAGCGGCGGGAAGACCATATTCGTGCAACGTTGCTCCCACGACTTAATCCTTCTCTACTATTCTATGGCGGTTGCCGAGGACTGGCCTATATCGCAAGGCTTCGCGCTCGACGACACGAAGGCCGTCCTCGAATCCATCTTTGCCGCTTACCGCGACTGGTCGCCCAAAGTGATGACGATGCTGACCCAGGTCGAAGGTAAATTCCAGCGTTGGCCCCTTTCCGTCATGCCGCCGAACTACCGATGGGAGACGCGGCCGGGTTTAGCAATAGTCGGCGATTCCGCGCATGCCATGCCGCCCTTCACTGGCAAGGGCGTGAATCTTGCGCTCCTCGACGCACTGGAACTGGCCGACGGCTTGACGGCCGAGCCGATCGCAGCGGTCACCGCCGCCGTGCAAGCCTTCGAGATGAGCATGCAGGAGCGCACGCTGAAGGAGATTGGTGAATGCCTTGAGGTCGGGCGAAACATCTACGGGATAGACCTCGACTTCGGCCGGTCCTAGTCCGACGCCGGCCCGTACAGTTTTCGCGCGGGTGGCGGCGGTCGCTTGCAACTGAAGAGGCGAAACGACTACTTGAGCCGCGCGTTAGATCGCGCGTTGCTGAAATCCAGAGCAAAATATCCACGCAAAGGACTCACCATGAACACCGACCAGAATCCCTTTGCTAACTTCAGCGAGCACTTGAAGGTAACGGATGTCCTATAGAGGCTCAGTGCCGGCATAGACCACAACGACACGGGACTCATCGCCTCGGCCTTTAGTGAGGATGTTATGGTGGACTTTGGGCCTTACGGCCGCAAGATGGGCAAAGGCTTATGTATTGGGTAATTTTGCCAGGAAGCATGGGAAAAAGCATAGTGCGGGTGCGAAGGCACGTACGTCGTCTTGGTCAAGACGACGAAGCGCGGAATGTGCAAATCTTGGTATGTGAGCGCTCACCTACCAAACTATCTGGCTTTTTTACAACAGAACTCAATCGATAGAGAACAAGATTATGCCAGCTTATTTGAATCATCGAACTAGAAGTCACCCATCCGTCAAAGCTGGTCGAGTATGAGCGGGGCTGCCACTGAGCATGTTGTCGCGGCTGGTGGTCGCTTTATTGTGCGCGGCAATAATTACAAGACGATCAAGGGTGACTGCAACCCTCAGCCCTGATCATCGTTGAGTTCCCCGACATTGAAGCTATTGAGCGCTACTATCACTCCGACATCAATAAGGAGCTGTCGCAAACCAGGCTCGCTGGTGGCGGCGTGAAACCCCGGGCGATCACGATCAAAGGATAGTTTGTGGGTTACAACTCATCTCAAACCCGATTACGAAAAACTACGGGTCTCAACCTAGACGAGGTTTAAGTTAAATTAAAGCAGCGATTTACTTAGAAAACTGTAATTTATGTTTAAAATTCTGGTTATTGATGATGACCCTATAGTGCGAACAGTATTAAAAAGAACACTCCAAAACCAGGGTTATGAGACTACTGTAGCCAGCAATGGCGAAGAAGGAATTATACAAGCACAACTGCTACATCCTGCTCTAATTATCTGTGACTGGATGATGTCCCAGGTAGATGGGCTAGAAGTCTGTCGTCGAATTAGAACAGATCCAAAGTTGGCGACTACTTTTTTTATTCTATTGACGGCTAGGGGAGCAGCTCGAGGAGAGGAGGAAGATAGAGTTAGAGGACTTGACGCTGGAGCAGACGAGTTTATCTCTAAACCAATAGAAATGAATGAATTGAAAGCACGGGTAAGAGCAGGACTAAGATTACACCAGCTAAATCAGGATTTACAAAGTCAAAAGCAAGCTTTAGAGACACTTAATCAGGATTTGCAAACCCAAAAGCAAATTTTAGAAGCAGAATTGTCTGAGGCAGTTGCTTATGTGCGATCGCTTCTACCATCACCGCTTGTAGGATCAGTAACTACAGAAAATCTGTTTATTCCCTCAGCGCAGCTAGGGGGTGATTGTTTCGACCATCATTGGATTGATGAGGATAATTTGGCAATTTATTTGTTAGATGTATCAGGTCACGGGGTCGGTTCAGCCCTTTTATCAGTATCCGTGCTGAATGTATTGCGATCGCAATCTCTACCAAACACTAACTTTTGTCAACCTAGTGAAGTATTGAAAGCGCTCAATCACGCCTTCCAAATGACAAAGCACGGTGATAAATACTTTACAATCTGGTATGGAGTTTATCACCGTCTTAAACGTCAACTCATTTACGCCAACGCCGGACATCCACCAGCTTTACTGTTATCTAATACCTCTACGAATAGCATCCAAGTTAAACAGCTAAGTTCTTTGGATCTACCTGTTGGCTTTTTAGCTGATGTCAAATTTGAGGATGCTATTCTTGAGATCGAAGAAAACAGCACTTTATACATTTTTAGTGATGGGGCTTATGAAATTAATCAGCCAGATGGTAAAATTTGGGGTATTGATGCTTTTATTGACTTACTAACCGAATATAGCCTGAAAGATACGTGTAACCTAAATCAACTCTTAACGAAGATTCTTACCTTAAATGCTCAAGATAATCTTGATGATGATTTATCTTTAGTAAAAGTTAATTTTAGCTAGCATAATCAAATAACCACAATAGACCTGTCCGAAAATAAAATAAGCCTAAAGATAGGATATAAAATTTTATCTTTATAAACCCTAAAACTTGCCTTATATAGATTTTGGGCATTATACAGCATAAGAAATCTTGTTGAAGTTCAAAGTTTGAAAATCCTATTTTTTGTCTTTAAACTATTATCAACTATGCCAAACCCTTATTCCTATAGTGATTGAAGACATGTAGACAGGCTTGAAAACCCTTGTACAGACTGGGTTATAAATTTCTGGACAGGTCTATTCAAATATTGTATTGTTTAGTAGCTTATTGCGTTGCCAACACTTGGCGATTGAATTCATCTTGATCAGTAAAGGTTTGAAAAATTCTATCCATTTTAGTCAACTCAAACAACATCCTGACTTGATCGCTAATAGAACAGACAAAAAGTTTACCATTAGCATTTCGCACTATTTGCATTGCTGATACTAAAGCACCTAAACCAGAGCTATCGATAAACTTTACTTCTTTCATGTCAAGCAACAAAATGTCAGTTCCATTTGCAACAATTCCGCTAACTTCACGACGCAATTCATTACCTCTAATTCCATCTAAAATTCCAGTCAGTTCTAGGACTTTTACACTCAAATTCATGGTTTTATTTTCCTACTATTTGCTTTGAAAAATATATATTTATATTTTGGCATTGACATAAGTAAACCGCAATAGATAGAGCATAGTTTATAACCGATTAGTTCCAAAGAAAAAACACCACTTGCCAAAACTATTCGTATTTGTTGCCAGTTACTGAAAGTTGAACCAGCTTTATGGTTTTTTGTGAAAGCTGAGGGTGTAAAATCAACTAATTAATGTGTATCCGTTAGAGCTATTCATCCTCCTATGAAGAAAGCTATGTACCAGTTTTAGCTCTCAAATTTAAATTATAAGTATTTTTGTGCAAAGGATATTAACTGTTGTCACTACGCTTAAGTAAAATGGAATGTCATGGATTTTATGACACCAGCAACGAGTGCTGCACACACTGGTAAACTTTCTCGTTCTTTACTTCTAAAAGTTCCTGCTTCTTGTGAACAAGTAACAAACGTTGCTTAACTTCTCTTTCTCATACCCACTTCTTCACCTTTATTCAATGAGGTGGAATCGCTGGAACTAATCTTTGTAACTCCTTAATTCATTGAGATATATTGTATTTTTATTCGCAATCACCCCGTGGTCAATTACAAAAACTTTGTGTTTTATATGCAATTAGCTTTGCTTAATTGGTTGGTGATTCTTATTTGCTATTGTAGTAAAAAAGCTAGCATCCACACATTGTCGGGAGATTTCAAAAGCTTCAAAATAACCATCTTTCTGACCTAACTCTCGTGCCCAAAAACGAGATAAAACCAGTATGGCATCAAGTTGCATAAATGTCTTATTTAACTCTGATTCATAACAACCAATAGCTGCAACCTTTTCCTCAATTACAGAGGTGATATTCACAAAAAAGTTTGGTTCAAAACCACGTAAAAAAACAGGTGGTGCTGAATACCATAAAGTTATATTTTTACGGGTGGCAACATTAGAAACTGCGATCGCACATACTTCATGATCTCTATGTCCATATTTTTCAGGTTGTGGTGCATGAGTAATAATCAGATCCGGTTGCCAACGCTCAATAGCATCTTCAGTAACTTTAACCCTCTTTTGTCACTCTCGTCGTAGTATAATCAGTGACAACCCCTAG
>NZ_CALMFY010000182.1 GCF_937863485.1 uncultured Nostoc sp.
TTAGAAGTTCAAAACTCGATTTAGAAGTTCAAAACTCGATTTAGAAGTTCAAAACTTGATTTACAAACAAATGTGACACATTCGCTTGCAAGCGTGGGAAAACTACGTCAGTGTTACTGAGTTGATGGCGTTTAATGGATTGACTGTGGAGGCTTGACGAAAGGTGCGATCGGGTTAGTGTATTAAGCTAGATAGATATAATGTATTATAATACCCCCGTCTCAGTGTTTTCCTGGTTGGGGGTTTGCTATTATGGGATTTTGATAATTAGGCTAAATACACAAGTGATTAATCCACCAAATTTTCAGCCACCAGAAGAAGGTCATTCTATTTATTACAATGGAATGCGATACTTGATTGGTGAAGTTATTAGTCAAGGATACCATGGAAAAGTATATAAATGTGAAGATGAGTGGGGCAATGAACTTGTCGCTAAAGTGCTTGTCCCTCGAAATCAAACATACGAAGAAGTTCGAGAACAGTGGCTAGAAGAACTAAACAAGCTATTGTTACTTCGCCATCAAAAGATTACCTTTGTATATGCTGCTTTTGAACATCGTAATACTTTTTATCTTATTATAGAACGCTGTCATTTTACACTCAATGACTTGCTTCAGTTACCAATTTCACAAGGAGAAGTTTGGCTACCACATGTTGCGCGAGAAGTATTACAAGGAATTGATTTTATACATAATGCAGGCTATGTTCACAAAGATATCCATCATGGAAATGTTTTTTTGTCATTGTTACAGGATAAAATGAATCCAAGTAATGATCCAATTTTTATGTTCAAAATTGGTGATTTAGGAATAACTAGATTAGAGAAAGATATCGACGTATTTAATACAATACTTGCAGAATGGATGTTACCGCCAGAATATCTGGCTCCAGCAAAATATGGACTAATTGGAAAACAGGTAGATATATACCATACAGGGTTATTACTATTAAGTTTACTTCTTGGTGAAATTCCACAATTTACTTGTGAAGAAATCTTGGATGGAAAGCCCCGCCAAATAGCAGAGAGTCTTTCTTCGCCGTATAGTACAGCAATAGCAAGATCATTGCGTAGACGTCTTGAATTCCGAACTCAATCAGCCCTCGATTTTTGGCGTGAAATATCAGAGGCAAGCAAATTACAGTAGTAAATAATAATTTGTATAAGTAAGCAATTTTTCTGGATTGAAACTTGCGTAGACAGGTTTTGTTCTTGTAGGTGCGACTTCAGTCGTCCGGCACTCAAAAATACAAGTTTAACAAGTGCGATCGCACTATTGCTTTAGAGTAAATACATGTAATGATCACATTAATTCATCAGCCGCGATCGCGCAATTTATCTTCTACCAATCGGACGTACTTGTATGCTGTGGAGTGAAACAATTGCCACAGTCTTGCCATCTAATGTGACAAATTCAACCTCATATCCTTTGCCACCCTGATGTACTAAAACAACTGTACCTATATCACCCTCTTCTAAACTATATTCTGCGATATCACTAGTCAGAATAACCCTATCAAGTTCTTGAATCATCGCTATCAATCTTACAGCTTCAGTCAACTATAATATACTTAATATTTTACACAAGGATGGAACCATGACTAACACTCAAAAGATGGTTCGCTTCAACTTAGATTTGTCACCTGAACTAAATCAGATACTAGACGAACTAGCAGAGAAAATAGGCGTAAGTAAAAGTGATGTTCTGCGTCAGGCTATAACCTTGATGCAAATTATGGTTATAGCTAAAGAAGAAACCAAAAAATTAGGAGTTACAGAAGCAAATCAATTGATAGTGAATGAAATCATTCTCTCATCTGAACAGCAGCCAAAACCGCATCCACTAGACACGTTTATGGAAAGGCTTGGCCCTTGGGAAGATGAACGTACTGCTGAGGAAATAGTCAAAGATATTTATGATAGCCGTACTATTTCTAACAATGACATTAGTCTATGACTTATTTACTTGATACCGATACTTGCATTTATTGGATTAAAGATATTAATTTAGTCAGAACTAAAGTTAGAGAAATAGGATGGGAGCAAATTTGTATTTGCAGTATCACGGTTGCTGAGTTGTATTTCGGTGCTTATAACTCTCAACGAGTAATGGAAAATTTAAATCGTGCAGAAGAATTTATTCAAAACTTACCCGTCGTACCTTTAACTGATCCTGCTCTCAGAAAGTATGGTGAATTAAAGGCAGAACTCCGTAGACTTGGACAAACAATTGCTGAGTTTGATTTACTAATTGCTAGTGTTGCAGTTGCAGAAAATTACACTTTAGTCACAAACAATACTCGTCATTACAGCCGGATTTCTAATTTACAGTTGGAAAACTGGATTTCACCTTAAAAATATTAAATAAAATAGAAATGACTGCACAAGGACAAAATCAACGAATTAAAATAAATTTAGATTTATCGCCAGAAGTTTATGAGACACTAAACAATCTGGCACAACAGATTAATGGAGATAATACTGAGGTGTTGCTAAAAGCGATCGCACTCTTAGAAGTAGCCGTAGAAGCCAAGCAAAAAGGCAAGCATATTTGGATTGTAGATGATAACCAAAATCTTGAAACTGAAATTATTGGTATCTAAACAGCATGACAGATAGAACAGATTTATCAAAAATAATTGCCAGCAAAGGCGATAACCCACTAATTATCTCAACTGTAAACTTGCAGTCACAAGAAGACTTAGAAGTGGAGCGAAAACTACGAGAATTCAAATTTAAACAAGAACTAAGAAAAGATTGGATTTTATTTATTGTCAGGGATGTAGTAATTTTTCCTGCTGCCATCCTTTTTATTTTTGCTGTCAGCGGTTATTCCCTATTCACCCAGATTTATAGGTAACTTATCTAATAATATATAACAATTTTATCTGAGCCGTGAAAATCGCAAGGTTTAGATCCCCAATTTCGTAAAAGTTGTCGGGGATCTCGTGCAGTGTCAGTAAATTTGCGTAACTAATTTTACAGACGACGAAGGCAACTTGCTAAAAGTAGACTCATCTTTATATCCAGACAAATTTTGCTGGATATAAAGATTACCGTGATTGGTTAATCTGCAAAAAAGTAAGTACCTGATGAGAATAATCTAAAAATATGGGGCTTTTAATATTTTCTGTTGTTTTAGTTACTATGATTGCTGTAATTATCATTGATGGCTACAACGATTTGGTCAACTATCGCAACCGTTACAAAAATGCTTATTCTCAAATCGATGTTCAATTACAGCGCCGCTATGACTTAATTCCCAACTTAGTGGAAACTGCCAAAGGGTACATGAAACATGAGCGAGAAACCATAGAAGCAGTTATTACCGCCCGGAATTCTGCAATGAATGTTAGCAGTCGTGCCGTGCAAAATCCCGGTGATCCCCGAGCAATGCAGCAGTTGGGTAATGCTGAAGGGGCGCTGACGGGTGCGTTAAGTCGCTTGATGGTACTTTCGGAATCTTATCCAGAATTCAAAGCCGATCGCGCCATGAGCCAAGTAATGGAGGAATTATCTTCCATCGAAAACCGGATTGCTTTTGCACGTCAGGCTTTTAATGATGCGGTGACACTTTACAACACCAAGAGTGAATCTTTCCCTACCAATTTGGTAACCAATACTTTTAACTTTACTGCTGCCGAATTACTGCCAGAAGCCATTCCTGAAATGAAAACTGCTCCCCACGTCTCTTTTTAGGTATTTATGAATTTCTTTGAACATCAGGATAAAGCACACCGAAATACGCAACAGTTAATCGGGTTATTTGCCCTGTCGATCGCAGTCATGATTATTGCGATTTATATTGCTACCTTGTTTCTGTTCCGTATGGCTCCTCATATTTGCTGGCATCCAGGATTATTTCTCTACGTGGCTGGAATTACAATAATTGCGTAGGCGTAGCCCGTCGTAGACATCGCTCTAGCAAGTATATATAAAATTTTTCGTCTCCGGGCGGGGGAAAAGCAATTGCTCTTTTGTGTTGCAGTTAATACTGTGGCATCGTCTCCGACCTAGTAGAAATTTTCTGTCGGCTACAACGGTATAATTTACCTTCATAGAACAGATTTGGCCAGATAGTCTCTTAGTTATATCCGTAATTACACGTGTCAGACAGTCCCAACCCGATGCGTCCAGTGAAAATATAACCTATGTTTTTCGTTCTGGAGTTTTTCGATTTCCCAAAGCCGGAAAGCTAAAAAAACCACACACGCCATTTATCTGTAATTTCACTGAACTAAAGAAGAGTATTGAGCGCCTCCGCCTTGCCAGTCCCAAACTCAAGCAAGCTATTGTTGATGCCTACGCCCACACAGTATTATTAGATAACAAAGTTACAGATTCAGAAGCAGATTTACTAAGAGCGATCGCCATGACGCTAGACTGTCCCATCCCCCCATTTTTAAATTCTCAATGTGGCGTTTCAAAACAGAAACAATCTTATCCAAAGCGAAGTTAATGTAATAAGTGAGACGCGATTATTTATAAATCAACAAAAAAGTCTGTTTTTGCAGACTTTTATATTATTATTTCTTCTAGTTGCAAATAACTGTTTACCACGACAATAACCTGTTGCATTTTCATCACATTTACAAGCAATTGATTTATTTTTGTTCTCCTTACTGTTATATAGCAGTCCTAAATGATTTATGAACTTTTCTGTTTCTCCTCTTGGCGCTTTTCTCTACGAGACGCTGCGCGTTGGCGTTGGCAAAGCCTCTCCAAGAGTTGGCGGCTTCTGTGCGAGACCCTGCGCGTTGGCAAAGCCTCTCCAAGAGTTGGCGGTTCGATAGTTTTCACAACTCAAATAAGATTGCTATAGTACAAATAGTTCTCTTAGCAAAAGAGTATCATACTGTACAAAAAATTTTGATATTGCCTAGAAATATTAACTTGCTTAAAAAAGTTTAGACAAAATGCCAGCATTCCAGAAATTTGATTGCTATATTAGATTAAATAACTATTCTGGCAAGGATTAAAAAGCAGTGCGGGATGATTTACAGGGCTTGGAAATTAGTCAGGATGAACTGCAAAAGCTGACTAATTTACCTGTCAATGATCAACTTTTAATCATTACAAAACCTCTGCAAAAATTAGCAAAACTATACATCCAAAAAATTAAAAGTTCGGAAGGAGCAACTGTAATTTTTATTGGGTTTGCTACATTTGTATTTGGCTATCTTTTCTTTGATATAATTATAAAAGTATTTTTATCATGGATAACAATTCCATCTTGGATAGTATTAATTATCTTAGGTCTTTGGGTTGGCGGTCTTACGCAAACTATCTTATATTTAATCTGGAAAAGTAAAAGTAAAGTTGTCAAACTAAACATGACAAATTCTCTGCAAATCCTGTTAAATGATGTTGAAAGATATAATAGTGTTATTAGAGCAATAGATATTAATGACCAAATAGAAGAAGCTGGTAATCCAGAAGTACTTATAAAAGAAAGAGAGAATGTTCTGGCAGCGCTTAAGCTCACCAAAGCCGATTTAGTTCGCGCTTTGAAAACAGAAAAGATTTTGAGAGAAAATAAGAGCTTTATCCTTAGTAATACAGAGCTATTCGTCAACAATTTAGCAACTTTAACAGCCATGCAAGTAAATGAACAGGCTACTGAGCATGGAAGGTTACTCAATGAAGCATTACAGATTGCATTAGATGTGCAACACGAAATGAAAAGATTACAGACTCAGCGTTAAAACCAATACTCAGGGCGACCGTGCGTAACAGAAGTGAGTTGGAGAATGCGTAGATGCTGCTGGGTGGGTTGGTTTCCAATCTCTTTGCCAGATATGCTCAATGGCTTTTTAGATAATCCTTCCCACGGTTGCGATCCCCGGTCTAACATAAAGAATATTCCTAAAGCGATCGCTCATTGGCATGGACTGGAAAGAAATCAGAGGTAACTGGGTAATCATTCCCCGAAATCCCATAGGGATCATCCATTTTTTAGGAGGTGCATTTGTCGCCACTGCACCGCACATCACTTATCGCTGGTTACTCGAACAACTTGCGAGTAAAGGTTATGTTGTAATTGCTACGCCTTTCGTTAATACATTGGATCATACTGCGATCGCAAAATCCGTGCTGTTAAACTTTGACCGCACCCTCGAACGCTTACATGATTCTGGGGCATTATGCAAGCTTTACTTTCCCATCTACGGCGTTGGACACAGTATGGGCTGCAAACTTCACTTACTGATTGGTAGCCTCTTTCAAGTAGAACGTGCAGGCAATATTTTAATATCCTTCAACAACTACGCCGCTAAAGAAGCTATCCCCTTAGTAGAACAATTCAATTCTACTTTGAAAATCGAGTTTACCCCTTCACCGTTGGAAACCAATAAGCTTGTCCAAGAGCGTTACAATATCCGGCGCAATTTATTAATAAAATTTAGCAATGACACCATTGATCAATCAGCAGCTTTAACCAAAATCCTACAAGAACGTTTTGATGAGATGGTGACAGCACAAACCTTACCAGGAACTCACACAACACCTCTAGGTCAAGACATTAAATGGCAAACTGGAACATCTTTCAGCCCCTTTGATGCCTTAGGGCAATGGTTCAAGCAAGAAGCATACCGCGATTTAAACCAGCTAAAAAGTTCCATCCTCTTGTGGGTGAATCCTCTTGCCCCCCCATAATGTTTTATGACGTTAAAAAGTCATAAATTCGACGGAAAAATATAAATGAGTTAGTAGTATATCTATATAGATACTACTAGCTTATTAGCCGATACCATATTTTTATTTTCTATTTTAACAGCAAGTTTTTAATGAGTGTTTCCTACAACTTTCTATGTTTCAAATACTAATAATTGATGATGACTATTCAATAAAAATACTTCTGAAAAGGATGTTGGAAAAACAGGGTTATGAAGTAGTTACTGCCAGTAGCGGCGAGGAAGGAATAGAAAAGGCACTAGCTTACCGTCCAGCACTAATTATTTGTGATTGGATCATGCCAGGGTTGACTGGATTGGAAGTTTGCCACCGCATTAAGGCAGACCCCAAATTTTATACCACATTCTTTATTTTATTAACATCCTTAGATTCCGTTGCCGATTGCGTCAAAGGTCTAGATGCTGGTGCTGATGATTTTATCTCCAAACCTATTGAGCACAATGAATTACAAGCACGGGTAAGAGCGGGATTACGCCTGCATCAGTTGAGTAGAGATTTGCAGGCTCAAAAGTTGCTTTTAGAATCAGAAATGTCAGAAGCCGCAGAATATGTGCGATCGCTACTGCCTCTTTCTATGACGGAACCCTTCAATATAAATTTCCGATTCATTCCCTCGCGGCAACTCGGCGGTGATTGCTTCGATTACTATTGGCTCGATGCTGATTATTTGGCAATTTACTTACTCGATACTGCCGGACATGGACTCAAAGCTACTCTTCCCTCTGTTTCAGTCCTAAATCTGCTGCGTTCCCGTGCGCTCAAAAGTCTGAATTACCATCAACCTAGTGATGTATTAAAGGCTTTGAATGATACCTTTCAGATGAATTATCAAAATGACAAATACTTTACGATTTGGTATGGAGTTTACAACCGAATCAACCGCCAGTTAATTTATGCTAGTGCAGGTCATCCACCAGCAGTTTTAGTAACCGGTACATCTCCCAGGAAGTCTGAAGTTAAACTTTTAAAAACCCCCGGTATGCCAGTTGGCATGTTTCCAGAGGCAAAATATGTTGATGGGTTTTGCAATATTGAAAAATTCAGTACCCTTTATATTTTTAGTGATGGCGCTTATGAAATAAATAAATCAGATGGCATACTTTGGAGTTTGGATGCTTTTATTCAGCTACTGGTTAGTCTGCAAGATCCTGTTGACTGCCAACTCGAGCGCATACTGAGTTATTTAATCGCTCTGAACTCCAAAGATGCTTTTGATGATGATTTATCTATTTTGCAAATGAAGTTTGATTAATTACGTATTGGAGACTAAAACCTGATTAAATGCGTCTTGACTGGGGAATATTTCAAATACTTTATCCATATTAGTCAGTTCAAATAATATCCTGACTTGCTCACTAATTGAGCAAAGAACAAGCTTACTATCTGCTGCTCGCAGGGTTTTGAAAGCTAAGACTAAAGCTCCCAAACCTGAACTATCCATAAATGTTACATCTTTAAAATCAACTAACACAATTTTCGCACCAGTTTCTAGAATATTAGTGATATTTTGTCGAAAGTCTTGTGAAGTTGTGGCGTTTAAATTACCAGTGAGCTTAATAACTTTTACTTCTTCTCTCATAATTATGTCACGCTGATTTGTGTAAATGATGCTCTTATTTCGCTATTATATAACATTCAAAAATGCTTGTGAAATAAAAGCTAAGATTACATATTGAGTAATCATTGATAATTAATCATCATAGATAAAGATTAATTATAAATATTTTAATCTGATTTTTTTGAAATTACAAAAAACATATTATTAACTAAGTATAGCTTTGCTACTAGTAACAGACCAATTAGAAATAAACCAGGTAAGTGAGTCGGCACGATAAAAATTATATATGTTTAGTTTTGTAAAAATGTTGGAATGAGCGATTTATAAGCTGTTTGCTGCTTTGATGTTTCGTCACAGATGTTGATTTTTAACGCCAACTTGCTTGCATCTGATTAATGTAGGTATATACTGATCTACAACCTGAAGTTACTGCTTTTCAGATTATTTACCAAATATTTTTGCAAAACTGAGATTCTCGAATAAACCTCATGATGATAGCCGTAATTAAACAATTCAAAATTCAAGGGGTTGCAGCGATAGTGCAGCTAAACCGAGTCTAGCAGCGGCGTTCCTCTACCTGGATACTGGGTGGTAAGTATAGATTATTCTCCAATTTGGCGACGGATCTGCATCACCCACCAAATTTTCTCAGTCTCTAGCCCCCAATTCAGCACTATAAGCAAAAATACTATGAAAATTACTCAACTATCGGGGTTTCACATCAGAATCATTAGTACATATAACCATCTCTTGACTACTGAGTATTTATGATAGTAACTAGGATCTACATTTATTTATGTCCAATTACTTACATAATTGAAATAATTTACCTCTGGACTACCGCTCTAGAGCCAAAAATCTCGCTTTCAACAGCGCCAAGCAAGCTCAAACGCACACCAACGCTCTAACAGAAGTTCTCAGAGGTCATTGCCTCGGCTATTTTAGTATTCCCAATATCTCTGATTTATCAACAAATAACACAAAAAGTAAAGAGTTATGAATTTCTAACCCCTTACTAACTAATTTTTAACTCCCTCAAACAGCACTGACTTTGGCTCTATAAAGCAGCTTTTCACCTTGAAGGTAGCCAGTGTAGCGCACCTTAACTTTTTCTCCAGGTTGTGCTGTACCCTCCATCAATTGGTGCAGTTGGGGGTCATAAGGTAATTCTGCTCCCACGGGTGCGATCGCTTCCACTCCCCACGCCTGTAAAAGCTTTTCCAGGGGTTTCTGCACCAACGGTACTATTTTAACTGCTGCTAGCTGGGGATTTTCTTGCGCTTTCTGTGCTGCGGTTGGCCATTGCAATAATAAAGACTCTAGCAGTTGCAAACTCGACTGCTGGAGTTCTTGTAGTAATATCTCTTGCTGTTGTTCTATTTGTTGCTGCGAGCGATCGTACTCTGTTCTTAAATCTGCAATCTCTTGTAACAATTCCTGAGTAGGCGCTGTTTTCTCTTGTAATAACTTTACGGTTGAAAAAGTTGTGACTAATTCACTCAATGGCATCTGTAGCACTGGCGACAGCTTGAGCAGCACTTCTACCCGCATCTGCTCTAGCTTTCCTTGGCGTAACCGCAAAAGTTGACGCTCTGAGACACCAGCAGCGCGACTCAGCGCTTTAAAACTAGAAATACCCACCTGTTGCATTAAATCTTGCAACTTTTGGGTATTGGGTATTAGGCATTGGGTATTAGGCATTGGCCAAACAGGGTATTAGGTATTAGGCATTGGGGAGCCAGTGCGTTGGGCGGGCAATGCCCTACTTATACCCCTACGGGGATCTTGCTAGCAAGAGCGTCTCCTGTATTGAGAAGCAACTGGCGTCATCGGGCATTGGCGATTAAGTTTTTTCTTTATTCTCTATTCCCTATTCCCTATGCCCTATGCCCCATTCCTATTCTTCCAGTAAACTTCTCAACATCCAAGCTGTCTTTTCATGTACTTGCATCCGCTGAGTCAATAAATCGGCAGTAGGTTCGTCGTTAACTTCCTCTACCACGGGGAAAATAGACCGTGCAGTTCTGACTACGGCTTCTTGTCCTTCCACTAATAAGCGAATCATCTCCACAGCTTTAGGAACTCCGGGAGTTTCTGGAATCGAACTCAGTTTGGCATATTCGCTGTAGGTTCCTGGTGCGGGATAGCCAAGCGCTCTAATTCTCTCGGCTATTAAATCAACTGCTAAGGCTAATTCTGTATACTGGGTCTCAAACATCAAATGCAATGTTTGGAACATCGGCCCGGTTACATTCCAATGGAAGTTATGAGTTTTCAGATACAGTGTATAAGTGTCAGCCAACAGGCGAGATAAACCCTCGGCAATTTTAGCCCTACTTGGCTCGTCAATGCCGATATTTACATTTTTGACTGTTACTTTCGATGACATAATTTTTTCCTAATTAGGTTATATGTAATTGGGGATTGGATATTGGGCATTGGCAAGAAAATTAAATCTCCATGCCCCATGCCCCTGCCCCAAACTCAAGTCTCTATGCCAAGTGCATCTTCAAAACGCTGCGGGGTGCTTTACGGACTCTGGCTAAAACGGTTTCTTTGCCTAAACGCTGGCAAGCTTCATACCGATGGCAACCAGAAAAGCCATAATATTGTCCATCTACTTCTAGGACATCAATAGGTTCTTGCTGCCCAATCTCCGCAATCGATTCCATTAAGGCTTGTACTTTATTTGGATCGTTTGCACGGGGCAACGGCCTTTTTATCTGATTCAATGGAATTTCTTGGACTCTAACCATAAGAAGTTTATCCAACTAGTTCTGTTTTGTGTCTCTAAATAAATCATAGTCATTATGACTTTGTTTTGCAACTAGTATTTGGGGCAAAACTGGTAATGGTATCATTGGAGCACTCATGCGACAAAAAGACCGTGCTACAAAGCAATTGGAAAATCAGCTCCAACGCCGTATTAAGGGGCAGAAGACACTCGTGACGCTCGGTGACTCGCTAAAGCTGCGCTATCGCCTTTGGCGTCTCTCTTTGGGAGAAGACTCGCTATCGCTTCGCTATCAGGTAGCCATGAAATTTTCGTTTTGGCGTTTTTCCCACACTGTGCTGACAACATTTTGTCTATTGGGACTGACTGCTGCATCAGGCCCTGAGAGCAACATCCAGGGTATGGAACTGAAAATAGGGATTGTGCAGCGATTTGGCTCACAACCCACAGCCAAGCTGCAACTGGAACCCACAAAAGGCGATCGCTTAAAGCTAAAATTTCTTGCAGGCAACAAGCAGCAAATACTGGTTACCAATAAACCTGTAAAGCTGGAAACAGTCATGCAAGCTTTACCCCAGTCAGCAGTTGAAGAAGTGGTAGTTTTAGGCACATACCGTACCTTTGAAACTGCGGAAGACAGTGCTAATAAATGGCGTTCTCAGGGAATGGAAGTGGAAATAGCCCAGCCAGAACGCTGGCAGGTTTGGGCGAAACGAGATGTTTATAGCACTCCTTTACTGCGACGCTTGTTATTGCAGAACATCCAAGCTTCTACCAAACAAAAAGTATATCTTGATACTAAGATTATTAAACAAGTGCCGCGAGCTAGTTGGGTGGTAGATGGTAAACGCTATAGCCCAAATGATTTGGAAATCAGTACTGATAAAAACTTGATTCGGGTGAATAAAAGCGAAAAACAAGAGTTTGCTCGTCTTTATGCTGGACGACTGAATTTGCAGCCAAATGCATACGGCACATACACTCTAGTTAACCAAGTACCCTTAGAAACTTATTTGCGTGGCGTTCTGCCTTACGAAATAGGTACAGATGCACCAACAGCAGCGCTGGAAGCCCAAGCAATTATCGCCCGGACTTATGCCTTGAGAAATTTACGCAGGTTTGTTGCAGATAACTATCAGTTGTGTGCTGATACTCATTGCCAAGTTTATTATGGGCTGAATGGAGCTGCTGCCAAAACAGACCGAGCGATCGCTTCCACCAGAGGTAAGGTAGTAACTTATAAAAACGAACTAGTAGATGCCCTGTATTCTTCCACTACTGGTGGTGTTACCGCCTCCTTCAGCGATGTCTGGAATGGCGATGATCGTCCCTATCTGCGCCCTGTACTAGATGCTGCGACTAATTTTTGGAACTTGTCTAAGCAGAGTTTGGCAGATGAAAATAACTTCCAGAAATTTATTAATATCCAACAAGGATTTAATGAAAGCAAGTGGGATATGTTTCGTTGGCACAAGGAAACCCCTTTAAAGGATATTATCAAGGACTTGCAGAAATTTTTGCAGGTGAAAAACAGTCCCTATGCCAAATTTAAGACAATTCAGGCTATGGCAGTAGTGAAGCGAAGCCAGAGTGGACGCATCCTTGAACTCGCAGTTAAAACCGATAACAGCACCTTTATTCTCCACAAAGACGAAGTTCGCAGTGCCTTTGCTGCTCCTATGAGTACGCTATTTTATATAGAACCTCTGAATAAAGGCAAACCAGAACTGTGGGGATACGCTTTTATTGGTGGTGGATTAGGACATGGAGTCGGCTTGAGTCAAACTGGCGCTCAAAATTTAGCAAAACTAGGTTGGTCGAGTCCAAAAATTCTCCAATTCTATTATCCTGGTACTCAGATTAAAATTCTTAGTAAAGAAATTAAGCTTTAACAAAAGAGGCCAGAGGCAGTCGCAGAGGGGAAACTCCATACTGAAAAATTAAGCAGGAACACAGAAAATTTGTGTTCCTACTTAACACGAAATTAGGCTTTTTGTCAAAGTCGTTTTAAGAGGTACACACGGCATTGAAAGGGTGTTGACCCTAGATGCCCTGCTTCTATTTTGTCAACATGATTAACTCTTGCAAGAGGTTTATTGTTGAGGTGTCTAACTCTTAATAGAGTTCTTCTTCTTTGTGAGTTTCGATTGTCACGTCAGAGGTTGGGTAAGCGACACAGGTTAGTACATACCCAGCTTCTATTTGATCGTCATCTAAGAATGACTGGTCACCCTGATCAACGGTACCCTTTAGGAGTTTACCTGCACAGGTCGAGCAAGCACCAGCGCGGCAAGAGTAGGGCAGGTCAAGACCAGCTTCTTCAGCAGCGTCTAGAATATAGGTGTCGTCCTCAACGTCAAGTGTTTTGTTCAGCCCTTCGGACTCGTTGATTAGTGTCACTTTAAAAGTAGCCATTGAATAATCCTCTCTTTTGGAAACGGCAGTATAAGTTATTCTAAGGCAAAGGTCACGGCTGTTCCGTGGGATTAGCCGCTAGTTTAAATTTGCTTCAATTCTGATACTACGAGAAAAATTAAACGATGTAACTGGAAATTGAACCCGATTAGTAATGAAATTTAGTTGCTTAATCCAGATAAGTTTTATTTATAGATTTACTGCCCTAGTCAGCTTGTGATTAACAAAAACTATCTTATATGAAATAAACATCATTAAAATTAATGTTTAATTAAGTGTGTGATTATCATAAAAATTTATTTTTGTCAAGATAATGCTCAAGAAATTTGGGTAAGTTGGTAATCAAAAAATTCCTGCAACAACTCCGAAAATTTAAGTGCATTCTGTGCTTCTGTGCGAGACGCTGTTCGCGTTCGCTATCGCCCTAAGAATTATCCAATTAGATTTTTTAATCACCTGATTTTTTGCCTTAGGCGCTTGGAAAGAGTGCCTTTGTTTTACGGGAATGAAAAAAGAATCCTACCACTAGAAGTGTGGGAGGATCGAAAATAGAACTAGGAGGATCATGTATAATTCAGAAGCAGCTTTGGAAAAAGCAAGAGTGCGTGTAGGTTTGGTAGGTACTGGGTATGCGGCAAAGTTTCGCGCTGAGGCATTGCTCCATGATGAGCGATCGCAGTTAATAGCAGTTGTTGGTCATACCGCAGAAAAAACAGAAACTTTTGCCAAAGAGTACCAGATTGAAACGTTGAGTTCTTGGCAAGAGCTAGTAGAGCGGGAAGATATAGATTTAGTAATAATTTCCACTATTAATCGAGATCATGGGGCGATCGCTCGTGCAGCACTTACCAACGGCAAACATCTGATTGTAGAGTATCCTCTTTCGTTGGATGTAGTAGAAGCTGAGGAACTGATTGCCTTAGCCAAAGCACAACAAAAACTCCTGCACGTTGAACACCTGGAACTTTTGGGTGGTTTGCATCAAGCCTTGAAGCAAAACTTAGCCAAAATTGGTGAGGTGTTTTATGTTCGCTACAGCACCATTAACCCCCAGAATCCTGCACCCCGCAAATGGACTTATAACCACGAGTTGTTCGGTTTTCCCTTAATTGGTGCCCTGTCTCGCCTACATCGTCTCATCGATTTATTTGGTAAAGTATTTACTGTTAACTGTCACCAGCGATATTGGGAAATAGAACCGGAATACTACCAAACCTGTTTCTGCACTAGCGAACTGTGCTTTAACAGTGGACTTTTAGGCCAAGTAGTCTATGGCAAAGGTGAAAATCTTTGGCAATCAGAACGCAAGTTTGAAGTTCACGGTGAAAAAGGTGGTTTAATTTTTGATGGCGACACAGGATTGTTTATCCAGCCAGAGGAAACAACATCTATAGAGGTTGGCCCTCGGCGCGGTTTGTTCGCCAAAGACACCAGTATGGTATTAGACCATCTTTTTGATGGCACTCCTTTGTACGTTACCCCAGAGGAGAGCTTGTATACCCTAAAGGTTGCTGATGCTGCCCAAAGATCTGCACAGACAGGGTTAACTGTGTTTATGAAAGATACTTTAGATAAAAGTTAATGAAAACCGAACTAATTGTTATTTTATCCCAACGAGAATTAGACAAAATGCGTCAAGCTGGGCGTTTAGCAGCTAAACTTCTTCAGCATCTAGAACCGTTCGTGAAGCCAGGGGTTAGCACCCTTGAACTAAATGATGAAGCCGAACGTTGGACACAAGCTCATGGAGCAAAAAGCGCACCTCTTGGTTATAAAGGTTATCCAAAATCGATTTGCACCAGTGTAAATGAGGTAATCTGTCACGGCATTCCCAATGCCAAGCAAATTCTCAAAGAAGGTGACATTATTAATATTGATGTGACACCGATTGTTGAGGGTTATCACGGTGATACATCGAAGACATTTTTCGTCGGTACTCCTTCGCCAAAAACGAGAAAGCTGGTTGAAGTGACAGAGGAATGTTTACGCCTGGGTATTGCTGAAGTTAAACCTGGGGGACGCATTGGCGACATTGGTGCAGCTATTCAAGAGTATGCTGAAGGACAAGGCTTTTCTGTAGTGCGAGATTTCGTTGGACACGGCATCAGTAACATTTTCCATACTGCACCGGATGTTCCCCACTATGGCACACGCGGCAAGGGCAAGCGCCTCAGACCAGGGATGGTTTTTACGATTGAGCCAATGATTAATGAAGGCACTTACGAAGTCGAGGTTCTGGGCGATAAGTGGACTGCGGTAACGCGCGATCGCAAGCTTTCTGCTCAATGTGAGCATACCTTAGCTGTAACTGAAGATGGCGTTGAAATCCTCACTCTACCTGAAGGTGAGAATTACTGGGCTGTATGACAACATACTATGAAAAAATTCCTTTCATTTGGGAACAACCAAAGCCAGTAGTCCAAATCTCTGAAAGACTTATATTTCGTTCGCTCAACGATGTCAGTATAGAAGATTTTACTGCTGCCGTCAGCTGTGCTATCAGTTCATCATTAGACCGAAGCGATCAAAAGACAGTTAGAGAATTGGGAGCAGATGAGGCGGCGGCAAAGTTAATGGCACAAGTCAGCAATGACTTTGATTATGAACCACAATGGTGGCAACTTGGCTATAACAATATAGGTGAACTAGTCGGGTTTATCCAACCAGTAATATATCGCGGATGTCGTAAAGAGAATCTGGAAGAAGGCACAATCTACTATATTGGTGTTGTCCCCAAGCAGCGAGGGAAGCGTTACATTTACGACCTTCTGTGCCAAGGCACCCATGTTCTGCAAAAAATTGGTGTTTGGCAGATATTTTGTGATACAGATGTCCTCAATGCACCAATGATTAGAGCCTTTCAAGATGTCGGTTATCGCCAGTTTGCTTCACCTTGGCAACGCCCTCTATAGAGGCTGCCGTAAGTTAAATTTAAAAATCTAAAGTAGAGAATTAATTCTCAGAAAACTTTTCCGAATTCAATTTTTTCTTTTTATTTTTGCCTGATCAAAAGTAGTTAAAATAATTAGAGCAGCAATACCTGCTCTAGTTCTGAACCTGGAAGGACAAATCTCTATGGTCTCAGCCACTATTAATACAGGTACTCTTAACTGTGAGGCATTCGTTGCTGGATATCTGGATGATGTCCGCTACGAGTTAATCGACGGAGAACTAATCGACTTGGAACCCACTGGACTTCATGAACAGGTAACTGGGTTAATTAATCGTAAGCTCAACGTAGCAATTGATCTGCTCAACTTGCCTTGGTTTATTCCCATGAAATGCCTAATTAAACCATTAGGTCAAAATTCAGCCTTTAGACCCGATGTTGTGATTCTTGATCAGACGGGTTTGGCGAATAAGCCATTATGGAAAACTGAGCCAGTGATTACACTAGGCAAGTCTGTTAAATTGGTCGTGGAGGTTGTCAGTACTAATTGGCAGAATGACTATGCCCGGAAAGTGGAAGACTACGAAGCCTTAGGTATTGGGGAGTATTGGATCGCAGATTATCTAGGGCTAGGAGGCAAACGCTACATCGGCTCATCCAAACAACCTGTAATCACGATTTATCAGTTAGTCGATGGAACTTATCAAGGACAACAGTTTAGGGGAACAGAACGCCTCATCTCCCAAACATTTCCAGACCTGAATTTGACCGCAGAACAGATATTTGTCGCGGGTCACTATAGTTAGAGGATGTTTGAAAAGTCGTAAAGTAGGCAAAAACCCCGCTTCCATTCCTCTCCCCGTTGGCGTCAGCCTGCCGTTAGGCAAGCGGAGAGAGGCTTTGAAACGCCTATTCCCTTGTAGGGAAGGCTTGCTCGGTGGGTTAGATTTCTGAGGTTTTAATGTTAGCAATAATACTTTTCAAACATCCTCTTAAAGATTGAGGAACATGTGGCGCTATTTGGGGATAAATATTTACACTTATTAAAGGTAAGAAAAAACAAAAGTGCAAATTTTGTCAACTAAAAATCAACATTTATTGCACGATCAAGTAAAACATATATGGAGGTAAGATTATGACCCAAGCGTTGCCCAAATTACTAACCTTTAATGAATTTATCGAATGGTATCCCAACGATGGAAAACGCTATGAGTTGCACAAAGGAGTAATTATTGAAATGCCGCCTCCAACCGGTTCGCATGAAAAAGTTGTCGGATTTATAGCCCGTAAGTTAACTGTCGAGTTCGATCGCCTGAACCTTCCCTACACTATACCCAAAACCGCATTAGTCAAAACTCCTTCTGCTGAATCCACTTATTCGCCTGATGTGTTGCTGCTAAATCTTGATAATCTCAATAATGAACCGCTTTTTCAAAAACAGTCAACAGTAAGCCAGGCAGCATCGGTTCCAATAGTTATTGAAGTTGTTTCCACTAACTGGCGAGATGATTACTACAATAAACTTAGGGATTATGAAGAGATGGGTATTCCTGAATATTGGATCGCTGATTATGCTGCATTGGGTGGAAGAAAGTTCATTGGCAATCCCAAACAACCCACTATTTTTGTATGCGAATTAGTTGATGGTGAATATCAAATGACACCGTTTCAAGATAATACAGCGATTTCATCACCTACCTTTCCCCAATTAAATTTAACTGCACAGCAGATTTTTAATGCGGCTAACTAATTTTTTATCTAGTCTTATAACTATCTTCCCAACTTATTCGGAATACCTTCACAACCGCCGGGAATAGTACCTCTAGTTTTTTCGCCACCCCAAGTGCAACAGTAGTTACGTGCAGACTCAGATATCCGCTGCACATTGCTGAAATCGGCATTTTCCACCACAGCGCCAGTTTGTTCGCCGGTTTCATAATCTGGTGCTTGGGTGCGACTGCGGGGTGATGCTTTATCTACTACACCATAGAATAAGCGAATCCCGTTGATGTCAGCACCACTGAGATTAGCATTATATAAAATTGTGCGAGAAAGATTGGCTTTTACTAAGTCACAACCGACCAAATTAGCGCGGACAAGATTAGCTTCGCTCAGGTCAGTCCAACGCAAATCAGTACCAGAAAGGTCTGCTGCGGCTAGCATGACGCCTAAATCGATGACACGCACACCTTCCAGGCGGTCTTCTGCATATCCGCCAGTCCCGTCGAGAATGGCTCGACCTAATAGCCGATCGCGTTTTAGGGGTGAGAGCAACTTGGAACGTGAGAGAAAGCGGAGAATTTTCGCTTTACCACTGCCATCGACACTACTTAAAATTGCCGCAGTCCGTCCTTCAGCGATCGCTCTCTCTTGGGGCCAATCTTCTAATAATCCTTCTTCATCTAATACTAAGTCTGAAACGCCTTGGAAATACGAATCAATTGTCTGTTGCTGGGTGATAATATTTTGCTGAACTGTGAGCAGGTTTTGCTGAATTGTCAAGTCTTTGGAAATTACATATTGTCGCCACGCCACGTAAACAGCAATGACGGCGATGAGAATTTGCCCCAAAGCGCCAAACCAGTCTGCTAGGGTTCCAGCAATGTCCCAGTCAATCTGGTGTCCCCAAAGCAGTAAGCGATCGCCCACACCTGTAAACTTGATCAAGCCGATAATGGCTACTATCAGTCCCAAAAAGGCAACAAACAGGGTGCGTTCTTCGGGTGAAAACCACTCATCTAAGGCTTTTTGCAACCAAGGCAATAGTATCGCTAGGGATAACAGCAAAGTTATCAGTGTTCCAACAATGCCGATGAGCCAGTTATTCAGGATAACTCCAATAAAAGTAACAGCGATCGCTATTAGAGTAATTAGCAATGCCCTCGGCTTAACAGTGAATTGCTTGGTAGTGGGTTGTTGGAGGTCAGAACGGGCTAGTTGAAGAGCAGTTGTATATTGCGGAGATTTCAAAAATGCGATCGCCGCTTGGGCTTGTTGTGTCGCTAGTGTTTCTGAGGTTAGGTTCTTCTCAGTTGTACCACCGTCAAAGTCATCTGGTTGCAAGTCGTTTTCCGGGACTGGTTCTGGGGTTGGTAGATTAGAGGAATCGGATTCAATCGTCATGTTTTCTATTTTGCCCCAGCACATTTAGTTCAACATCTGTTTTATCAGAAATTGCACTAAAGCCAAAACGAAAAGCCTGTATTCTATGCAGATGAGAAATGCTAAATTTAACAGTTTTCAATTGTGTGTACTTCACGCAATTTCTAAGGGAACCACAGCAGATCATCTGTATTAACTTAACGGAGAAACTCGCGCTGGTAAACGTTTTTCGAGAAACTTTTTTGTTCCCATTTGCCCTCTGCCTGATGTTTGGTTTACAGTTTGAATTGTCAGCATTTGAGGGGGGGCAGCATCAGGTGGGTAGAGAAAATCCACTTCTACCATTCGCCGCTGGCCAGGAGATATTTTTAATTGAGCAAGCGGTTCTCCCATCTGTCCCTCTTGTTGAACTAAATGCCAGTATTGGGTTCTGGGTAAGCCATTATCGTCATTGTAGCGAATACGAACTGTGCCTCGGAATAAGACGGATGATTGGGGTGGTGAAGAAAAGCGAAGCCCTGGTTTACTTAACTCATCTTCTTTGATAGGTGTTTGGAAAAGCACATTTATAGTTTGCGGCTTATCCGTATTGTTGATTAATGGTAGAGAGATGTTGTATTCAATACCATAGTTGCCGTGAGCTTCGTAAGCAGTACCAGGATAACGCGCTACTAGTTTAGCAGTTTGGTTTTGTCCAGTACCCATTTTGCCTGCTAAAAGGGTACTTAAACCGTAGGAAAAAGCTTGTCCTGATTCAGGAATTGTCAGGTATGAACTATTAGAGTCGGTAACTAGTGCTTGCCAACGAGAGCCAACAGCTACCCCCGCTACCCGTCCGTAAATTTCTGTTGCCCCTGCAAGGTGATTTGGAGGACTGGGGGCAGGTTCACGGGGTCCTGCAAAATCACCATTTTCTAACAAGTTCTCCCATTCTTCTAAAGTGGGCGCTCGTTCACTACCATCGGGATTGGGTTTAGCAAACATGGCCAGGTTCGCCAGATAAACTGGACTATCACTATACAAATGCAACAAAGTAGAACGTCCATTCAATGGCGGTGTTAAAGTCCGCACTGGAATTGGATGATTCATTAACATCCGGCTTTGTTTTGCTGGAATTACCAACTGAGCTGGCCATCCTGACTGCCGTCTGACTCGTAGGACATCATTCATGACGCGATCGCCAGGCCCAGCATAAATGTTTCCCGAATTATTTTCTTGCATGGGGGGAAGTTTGATAAAAGGTGCATCAGGTTGACTAACATAACTAGCTGCTTGCAATATGTTGACAGTTGTAGGGCGATCGCTTGGATTGTAAACAATTACCCCCAAATAAAGAGTCCGCAAATCATTTGGAGTCTCAATTGCTCTAGCAATATGGTGAGAAAATAAATCAAATCGTCCCTGAAATGGAAAGTTCAAGTGGGCGCTGGGCACTCTTTTGCCTTGAGGAGGAAATGTAGACAGCAGAATTCCTTCACTCTTAACTACTTCTGGGTTATTACTGTTAAATACTGGTACTTTGTCAAGATGTCCTGTTAAAGGTCTTGTTTGTTGGGGAACGAAGATTTCCTGCGGTGCAGGTGCAAAAGAAGGCGATGCTTGAGCCAAAAACAAATAGGAAATAAGATTAAGCATTTATTCAAAAAGCAATTTATCGCTGAAGTTAAGAATACAGCATACCTAAATTGTCCTGACAGCGACCGCTAGACCTGTGGCTCACCTGACTTTAACAGCCGGGAGCGATCGCTTTATTATGCTTACTTCTTCGTCGAGGTGAATGAGTATTCGTTTTAGGGGTAATACCCTGCAATGCCAACGCATCGACTGACAATGCCAACGTATCGACTGACAATGCCAACGTATCGCCTGACAATGCCAATGCATCGCCTGACAATGCCAACGCATCGCCTGACAGTGCCAATGCATCGCCTGACAATGCCAATGCATCGCCTGACAATGCCAATGCGTCCCCTTGCATTAAAAACGCTACGATTTTACACAAAGCTGTACTAAGCTGTCGCGCCTACAAGTTGCACTTTTTGGACACCGTAACTCTTGATAAATCAAGAATGCTTTGCAAAAGTAAAGACGCGACAGCTTATCAAATGATAAAAATATATATTGTGGGGTGGGCATCTTGCCCGCCCTGATTCATGAGCGTGCAGAATGTCCACCCCACAAAAGTAATTTCCAGTCCTTTGCACGCAATTAAGGTGCAAGGGCATTACCCCGAATTAGACTACCAATAGTTTTGGCAGTAATTTTCAGTTGGGTGATGGGATTAGCTGGGACAACCGTCTTATACAGATAGCTATCGAATGTTAGCCGTTGGACATCGAGGTCATCGCACATTTCTACAAACGCCTCGCGGGTGGCGTTGGAACGATAGAACACAGTTTGCAGAATGTCCAGCACTTTGTAAGTGAGTCCGTATCTTTTATCCCAACGCTTCAGATAAACCTTGAGGTCATTTTCTGTAGGAATACGGCTACCACTGTTAGACGCTTCTACAATGGTTTCGGCACACATCCGCCCAGATTTAGCGGCAAAATAAATACCTTCACCAGAGGACTTGGTAACGTAACCAGCAGCATCTCCCACCAAAGCGATGCGACCAACAACACGACGGGGACGGGGATGTTCAGGAATGGGGTGGGCTTCTACTTTGATGATTTTACCGCCTGCGAGTTTCTCGGAAGCACGGGCGCGGATACCAGCTTGTAACTGTTTGATGCTGGCTTTATTAACCTGCATTGTGCCAGTACCGACAGCTACGTGGTCATATTTGGGGAAAACCCAAGCGTAGAAGTCAGTAGAAACGTCATCGCCGACATACATTTCGGCGAGGTCGTTATAGTAGGCCATTTTGTCTTCGGGTAAGCGAATTCGCTCTTGGAAAGCGATCGCATAATTGTAATCCCCAGCGTCCATTTCTTTGGCAACGCGGGAATTAGCCCCATCCGCCCCAATAATTAGATCCACCTTCAGGGTTTTGGCAATACCCTGTGATATACCTTCTGTATGCTCAACGTAATGAATGGTATAGGGGTCAGTATTGTTTCCTGGTATATCAAGTTTATGAACAGTGGCATTTATTAAATTTGCGCCTACTTTTGCCGCCCGATCCCGCAAAAAGCCATCCAGCACTTCCCGGCGGCACATTCCTATATATTCTTCTTCATTTACCAGATTGATATCAACCTCGCGATTGGAAGGCGAAATCATTTTCATCTTCCGTACCCGGCGATCGATAATCTCTGGTGGTAAGTCAAATTCACTCACCATACAGAGGGGAATTGCACCCCCGCAAGGCTTTGCATTGTCTAGCTTCCGCTCAAACAAGTAGGTTTCAATCCCAGAGGCTGCCAGTGTTTCTGCGGCAGATGAACCAGCAGGGCCTGACCCAATAACAGCAACCCGTAGTGTCAAAGGTCTTTCTCCCAATCTTCACATTTACCGAGAGCATACTACCACGGTCTTTCTAGTGATTTGGCGCTTTACCTTCAGGTTTCTCCTGAAATGCAATATTCCTTAATGTTTCGATACGAAAAGCGAGATGGGGAATGGAGAATTTGGTTAGTGGAAGATTTACAGGTATAATTTTTGTAACCCAGCCCAATTACTACCCTTAGTATTAATCGTTGTAAGGTTGTGGATCGAGAATCTCTATATCACCAGGTGATACTTCCCTCAGTCCACCAGTTGGATATAAGTCTTCTGGATTTAGAATTTCAACGATTATTTTAGAACCCTGACTACCTAATTGATATCCACCAAAAACTGCATATTCACCTGTATTCTTGATTTTTAAAATTAACTTGTAAACTTGCCCTGAAGTCCTAACAGCTTTGTACTCTTCACCTAACATCTGTTTCTCCTTATTCAAAAGCTCTTTGAGCAATCTTGCAGCCTGAACATTACCTTTTGGTAAAAATTTTGGTAACCAGTATGAAGCTTTACGTACTTCCTGAGGATGTTCTGATAACTTGTCAGATAGGATGGCCATAAAACGTCGGAAGCCAAGACGCGGGAGTAAATACTTTACCCAAAGTTCTACTTCACTAGCATTTGCTTCTGCTACTCCTCGCTCAAGCAGAATCTCAAAGTATCTTTTATTCTTCAGTATGGCATTAGCTAACTTTAGACCGATGACAGAATCTCGATCTAAGATAGCGTTGATCTCATCGAACTGAGCTTCTTCTGGTAAACTCATCAGCTTCTTTTGTAAAGATTTATGGTCTTCAAAATCTTTATCAGTAATAAATCGGCTAACCATATTCTTTATACCTATTAATATCTGATAATATTTATGATCCGATTTAATTACACCCCAATGTTACCAAATGCCATCTTCTATCTATCATGGGAGAGGCTGTTGTGTCTTAATCATTACCAGTGATTAAATTGAGACTAATTAGACTTTTGAATTGACCTGGCTGAAAAAGTTCTTGAGGTAGTAAATCTGCGTTACTCATCGATTCAGCACCAGGTCGATAATGTCCAGATTCATTAGTCCACTTGCGGAGGATTCCTCTATTAGTGCGTCCTGAAAAGTAAAGCCGACCAGCGTATTTTACATCCTCTCCCTTTGCTAAATCTATATGACCAATTGCTCTATCTGCAACCCTAGCGCTGGCTCTACGAATAAATACTATTCCTTCTAGAGTGACAATAAAATTATAGACTCCTGATGCGGTGCGTTCTTCGCCTTTGTATCTAACCTCTCGCCATTTTCCTTGCTTAAGAACAAGCCGCGATCTTTGGATGATTCTTGGCGAGTCTTTGGGAAACAGGTTAGGGAATTTCTTCAACCCCAAGGCTCCTCACACTTTGCTCATCATTGTAGCTTCCTTGATCGCGGTAGCTGCGGTAGCTAAATCTTGTTCATCTATAAATAATTATGTATGGTATATGTAAGACACAGTAATCCTAGCAAGGATCTGTAGATTTAGTTGCAGAGGTAGAGTGTGGGCATAGTAGTTGAGAACGTCTCCAAACAATTCGGGAGTTTCAAGGCAGTTGATCAGGTCAGTCTGGAAATTAAAAGTGGTTCGCTAGTTGCGTTGCTCGGGCCATCGGGATCAGGTAAATCTACGCTACTACGGTTAATTTCAGGTTTAGAAATGCCAGATAGCGGCAAAATCCTGCTTACCGGTAAGGACGCTACATACCAAAGCGTGCAACAGCGGAATATTGGCTTTGTGTTTCAGCACTATGCTCTATTCAAGCATCTGACCGTCAGGCAGAATATTGCCTTTGGCTTGGAAATTCGCAAGGCACAGCCAAAGAGGATTAAGGGAAGGGTAGAACAGTTACTAGAATTGGTGCAATTGACTGGACTAGGCGATCGCTATCCATCACAACTTTCTGGTGGTCAAAGACAACGGGTAGCATTAGCAAGGGCATTGGCAGTGGAACCAGAAGTATTACTGCTAGATGAACCCTTTGGCGCACTTGATGCTAAAGTTCGCAAAGACTTACGGGCATGGTTACGCCGCCTCCATGATGAAGTTCATGTTACCACGGTTTTCGTCACCCACGACCAAGAGGAAGCAATGGAAGTCTCCGATGAAGTTGTGGTCATGAATAAAGGGCGTGTGGAACAGGTGGGGACACCAGCAGAAATTTACGATAATCCTGCCACCGCATTTGTAATGAGCTTCATTGGCCCAGTGAATGTATTACCTAGCACCTCGAAGATTTTTCAAAGTAGCGGGTTTGATACGCCACACCCACAAGTATTTTTGCGCCCGCAAGATGTGATTTTGGAAAAAGTTGCCAACGGTACCACTACACCTGCGACAGTGAGCCGGTTGGTACATTTGGGTTGGGAAATTCAGGTGGAATTAACTTTCGATGATGGACAAGTAGTGACGGCGCATTTAACACGCGATCGCTTTAATGACTTAGAGTTAGAAGCCAAACAGCGAGTGTATGTGAAGCCAAAGGATGCGAAGTCTTTTCCACTGTCTTATTCAATTTAATTGACAATATGTAAGTATTTATGCTTACTACTTTAGCTTCCAGCAGAAAAGCCTTGCCAGAATGTTTGCCGAATGTACCACTAGGCTGTGTAATCGTAGATGCTGATCAGATAGTTGCACAAGCATATACCCAAGCACCAGGACAGTACGATGCTGAAGCTGGTGCGCTGGCTTTTCACTCATTTATTGTGAGGATTTATTTAATCCTCTAACATTTGACTTTCTACATCGCACCGCTATATCTGCCCTTACTAACAACGAGTAAAAGTAAACTTAATTTGATAGCCCTGATCGATTCTAACTTTGGTTTGCTGCCCTGCTGCTGCATCTCTGGCACGCGCTATCAAATTCGTGTTGATACCGAAAACCGAATTCACTGGGTTAGCACACGCGTTTATTGTATCTGGTGTAATAGCTACATTTTTTACCCATCCATTTAAAAAGCCAGACGGAAAGTTTGCGTTTGGATTATTACTAGAATTTGGAACATCTTTGCCTTGAAACACTAATCTAACTTTTAGGTCAGCACTGCCTCCCTTAGGCACATTTGCAAAGCCAACATACTTGATGTTAATGGGCTTAACTTTGTACCCCTTAGGCACATTAAGCCCAATTCTCAGATTGCAAGATTTTGATACAACCTTAGGATATACAGCTACAGCCTCAAATGAAGGTAAAGTTACAAACAGAGTATCTGCTTTCAAACTTGTTTGGGCATTTCCCGAGGGGCAGCCATTTCCAAAAACAGTTACTGGAACACTTTCAAACTGAAATCCTTGTGGTTGGGCCTGTACCTGAGACAAACCCACAACATTTAAACTCAGTAGCGTCAAACTGGAAATAAGAGCAGTTAAAACTTTCATATCTTTCATCTCAAATAAGGAGAGCTTATCAGGTTTGTTGTCAATACTTATGTCTCAAGACACAGAGTAAAAAATTCTTCAGACCGATTGGAAGAAATATTTCTATAAGTTGATAAAACAGCTTTAGAGAGTTCAGCTTTTGTGAAAAATTAAATGCAAAACCGAATATGCATTTAAAAAATCTAACAACTATTAAAAGCAAACTTTATTTGGAACAATACAGGACCGATTGCTGTGTTTATTTTATCAATTCGGATTTGGGTTTCTTGATTTGCAGGTATACCTCTAGCTCTTGCCGTCAGAGTTGAATTGATACCAAAAATCGAACTTACTGGGTTTTCACATGCATTTATTGTGCCTAATACAATACCTACATCTTTGCTCCAAGTACCTGAGAATCCAGCCCAAACGTTGCGTTTGGATTATCAATAATTGGAACTTCTATCTCCTATAAATATTAGATGGAATGTAAAACTCCTAAAATACTTCTAGACAAAAAAATTTTACTTGGCAGCCTCTTTGGGGTTTGGGGATTTATAGCAGCCATAAAATGTATGTAATTCGCTCTGGTTCAGGGAGACAGAAATAGGATAAAACAATCAATTTCTGACTCAGAAATTATTTATCAGAGGATTTCAGTTATCAGAAAATAATTCAGGAGTCAGGACTTAGAATTCAGAATTGAATTCTGTGCTACTAGCGGATAGCGCAGCGGTAGCGAGTCTACAAGGGGATAAATAAATTGGTTTAAGACCCCACTAAATCTTCTCCTTTTTAGATGCACTCGCGTTCGATTTAGTGTTCAACAATATAATAATGGGACTAAACCTTCCACTGATTGATTCTGACTCCTGAATTCTTACTTCTGAATTCTTACTTCGGAATTCTTTTTCAATTGAGAATTGCCCTTACGATAAGTTTTGAGAACACTATAAATCACAGACAAATATATTTTACCTATCCAAAGACAGATGTTTTGCAAATTGTGATTTAGTTAGATTTATCAGCTACTTTGATTTGACCTAACTATTTATCAAGACAGAGAGTCAAAGATTTATTCAGAGAGATGAGAATAAATCTTTCGATAAATTGGTAAAGCAGCTTTAGAGTGAGTAGCTTTTAGGAAAATTAAATGCAAAACTAACTATGCATTTAAAAACCTAACAAGGATTAAAAGCAAACTTGATTTGGAACAATACAGGCCCAATTGTTGTATCGATTGTATCAATTCGGATTTGGGTTTCTAGACCTTTAGGTTTACTTGGTACACCTGAAGCTTTTGCCGTCAGAGTTGAATTAATACCAAAAACCGAACTCACTGGGTTATTACATGCATTTATTGTGCCTAATGTAACACCTACATCTTTGCTCCAAACATCTGAGAAGCTAGCCGGAAACGTTCGGTTTGGATTATCGTCGGTTGGAATTACTTGACCTTGAAAGAGTAGTTTCACGTTCAGGTCAGCACTGCCTCCTTTAGGCACATCTGCAAAACCAAGATACTTGACGTTAATCGGCTGAACGTTAAATCCAGAAGGTACATTCAGACCGATCCGCAAATTGCAGGATTTTGATATAACATTAGGACGTGTAGCTTTAGCTTCAAATTCAGAAAATGTTATTGAAAGGGTGTCTCCATTTAAAACTCCCTCTGCTGTTCCTTTTGGACAACCATTTCCCGAAAGAGTTACTGGAACATTTTGAAACGTAAATCCTTCTGTTTGAGCCTGTACCTGAGATAAACCCACGACATTTAAACTCAGTAGCGTCAAGCTAGAAATAAGGCCAGTTAAAATTTTCATATTTTTAGACTCCGCGAAAACGTGTAATTTCTTGTACAAATTAGCTGCAACTTAAAATTCCCTAAGATACTTCTACTACAAAGGAATTTTACCCACCATCCTCTTTAGGGTTTGGCGAATCATAGCAGTTCTTAATTGTTTGCAATACGCTCTGATTAAGGCAGACAGAAATAGGATAAAATAATGAATTTCTGGCTGTAAAATTATTTATCAGCGTATTCATTTATTTAAGAATTGCCATTTTATTACCAATACTATTTTTCCAAACAGAGAGCCAAAGATTTCTTCAAGGCGATTGGAAGAAATCTTTGTATAAGTTTGGTAAAGCAACTTTAGAGGATGTTTAAAAACGGTATTTTGCTCTCCTGATAAAGCACGGGTAATTATCTCAGGACATGGTTGAAACCTTATTTTTTTCGTCGCAGTTGACCTGAGCCACCGGGACTTTTAAAACATCCTCTTAGAGGCATCAGCTTTTGTAAAAAATTCAATGCAGATTATGCATTTAAAAAAACTTAACAAGGAGTAAAAGCAAACTTGATTTGGTACAATACAGGGCCGATTGTTGTGTCGATTGTATCAATTTGGATTTGGGTTTCTAGACCTTCAGGTTTAGTTGATACATCTTTAGCTCTTGCCGTCAGATTTGTATTGATACCAAAAATCGAACTCACTGGCTTCTTGCATGCATTTATTGTGCCTAATGTAATACCTACATCTTTGTTCCAAACATCTGAGAAGCCAGCTGGAAACGTTGCGTTTGGATTATTGGTAGTTGGAACTATTTGACCTTGAAATAGTATTCTAACATTCAGGTTTGCACTGCCTCCTTTAGGCACATCTGCAAAGCCAAGATACTTGACGTTAATCGGCTGAACGTTTATTCCAGAAGGTACATTCAGACCGATCCGCAGATTGCAGGATGCTGATACAACCTTAGGAGGTTCAGCTTTAGCTTCAAATTCGGAAAATGTTACTGAAAGAGTATCTCCAACCAAAATTCCCTCTGCTGTTCCCTTTGGGCAACCATTTCCAAAAAGAGTTACTGGAACTTTTTGAAATGTAAATCCTTCTGTTTGAGCCTGTACCTGAGATAAACCCACAACATTTAAACTTAGTAGCGTCAAGCTGGAAATCAGACCAGTTAAAATTTTCTTCATAGTAAGGACTCCGCAAAAACGTGTAATCTACTGTGTACATTAGCTGCAATTTCAAATTCCTAAGATATTTTTAAACAAAGGAATTTTACCCAGCAGTCTCTTTGGGGTTTGGGGATTTATAGCAATTCTTAGTTGTGTGCAATATGCTCTGGTTAAAGGAGACAGAAAATAGTAAAAAACAATGAATTTCTGGCTCTGAAATTATTTATCAGCATATTTCACTTATCAGAAATAAATTTAGGAGTCAGAAGTCAGAATTCTCCACTTGAATTCTGTACGACTGGCAGATGAATAAATGGGTTTAAGACCCCCACTAAATCTTCTCCTTTGAAGACGCTACGCGAACGATTTAGCGATCAACAAAAAAGTGGTGGGTTTGAATCCCACATTAATTGATTCTGACTCCTAAATTCTGACTTCTGAATTTTTCTTCAATTGAGAATTGCTACAAAAATAATGTGTCGATAATTACAGTATGTCACCTGAGAAGTATATTCTATCTATCCAAAGATAGATATTTCGCAAATTTTGACAAATTCTTGTAAGAAAGTACGTAGACGCATAGCGGTGAGACAGCGCTCTGCACCAAAAATCCCAGCCTCAGCAATCCAGTGGTATTCCTCTACTGTCCACAGGCAAAATTTTAACGTCGTTTTTGTGTTTTGCATGGCTTTAGCAACTGTGAGGAGCAATTAATACGCCATAAATAGTATGATATAAACAAGATATTTTGCTCTAGTAGGGTAGGACAGCTGTGCTACCCTATAAATTGCTGTACTTCACGCAATATAAAAACAGTTATAAATTAATCTTCTAAAATCTGGATTTCATCAAGTTGATTAATCACCACATCCGCACCTCGGATGTTATCCGATTTACCCACCCAAGTGATACCAATACAACCTGCGGCTTTAGCATTACGTGCCATTTGCATATCACCAACTGAATCACCCACCATCAATGTAGCGCCTGGTTCTACTTCCAAGGCTTGACAAGCTTGCAAAAATAGTACTGGATCTGGTTTACTCGGCCCCTCATCTACTCCCATTTCCAATTGGATATAATCATTTAATTGGTGATTCGCTACAAAGTTATGTACTTCTTCAGTTGTCGCAGCTGAGAGGATGCCAAGTTTCAAACCCCCTTCCCGTAAGTATTTCAATAAGTCTAAGCTACCCACAAACAGCGGTGAAGGAGTTTGTTCAATGTATTTCTCTGCTTCATCCAAAGCTTGAGTGGCTATTTTTAAGGACTCAAACCATCCTCTTCCAGTTTCGGCAATATATGCCGCACATGCAACTTCTGTTTCGCGGCGACTCGCCACCGCTATCAAACCTGCTGGATTTAGGCTACTACCATTGACGCCAAATGCCATTAATAGCGGTTCCCCAATACCGGGAACTTGAGCATCTATCAGCCTCGCTGCCCTTTGTGCGAGCGATCGCAAATACGTTTCTGAATCTTCTAGAGTACCATTTTTGTCAAATATAATTGCCTGGATATTATCAAAAGTGATATTTCCACATTTAATAGTTGCCACAATATTTCACCCTACTTATTTAGTTATGAGTTTTTATTCCTAACTTTGGCCAATTCTCCACATAAAAAAAGAGGGAAAAACCCTCTTTATATAATGATTTAATACTCTTACTTAAAGACAAGTAAAACTATAAATGTATTATTGTTCAATCGCTGCTGGAATTTCCTCTTCAGTTTCCGTCGCTGGTGGAATCTCTTCTTCAAGTTCTGCAGCTGCTGGAATTTCCTCTTCAGTTTCCGTCGCTGGTGGAATCTCTTCTTCAAGTTCTACAGCTGGTGGAATCTCTTCTTCAAGTTCCGCAGCTGGTGGAATATCTTCTTCTGCAACAACTTCTACAGTTGCAGCAGGCGCAGCAGTAGCACCTTGTTGCTTGGCTAAGAGCTGTTCACGATACTTAGCAGCCATTTCTTCTGCCTTATCGTAGACCAAATCCCGGTTTTTAATCATGTCTCCGGGTTCGGGTTCTAGTTGCTTGGTAGATAGGGAAATCCGACCCCTTTCTGCATCCAAGTCAATGATCATAACTTTCACTTCATCATTGACATTGAACACGCTATGAGGTGTGTCAATATGTTCGTGGGAAATCTCAGAAATGTGCAGTAGGCCACTGACGCCGCCAATGTCGATGAAAGCACCGTAGGGTTTGATGCCACGAACTGTACCAATTACTACTTCACCAACTTCTAAGCGGTTCATCTTCCGCTCAACCAGCGCCCGACGGTGAGATAGAACTAGGCGGTTACGTTCTTCGTCCACCTCTAAGAATTTCAATGGCAAATCTTCGCCTACCAATTCTTCTTTAGGTTTGCGGGTACTGATGTGGGAACCAGGGATAAAGCCACGTAATCCCTCAATCCGTACTAATGCTCCGCCACGATTGGTTGCAAACACACCAGAACGGACAGTAGCATCTTCTGCTTGCAGCTGTCGCACGCGCTCCCAAGCCCGCATATATTCAATACGGCGAATGGAAAGAGTTAATTGACCATCTTCGTTTTCATCGGTAAGAATGAAAAATTCTCGCGTTTCGTTTGACTGTAAGACTTCTTCCGGGCTATCTACCCGGTTAATAGACATTTCTTGTATAGGTATATATGCTGCGGTTTTAGCACCAATGTCAATCAGAGCGCCGCGCGGCTCTATACTGAAAACTGTTCCTGGGACAACATCACCAGGGCTAAAATGATAGTCGTATTTGTCAAGTAGAGCAGCGAAATCTTCGTGAGTGAATCCAATTTCTGTAGCGGTTAAATTCTGATTGACCATGCTTATTTGTTCCCGGTTCTAGTCTCCGTAAAGGTTGTGCCACAAGCGCGATGTATGTTACACAAGCAGTTTTATGGCAGCTTACATAACACATCCTTTTTCATCCTAGCGCAGAAAAGCTAGTATTAACACATATCTCCTCCCAAGATTGGGAATTATATCACAATATTAAAATGGTTGGTCATTTACTTAGTAGTTAAAACCAACAAAGGACAAAAACAATAATATCCGTTGCTACCACAATTAGTAACAACGGATACTAACATTAAATTCGCTTCCAGGTCTAGTAATAGGCTCTACTTATCTTTTGGTTTCTCAAAGCGAGGTGGTTCGCGAAATGCGATCGCAAAGAATAGAGTACCTATACACAGAGTAAAAATCAAGATGTACGCAACGCTTTCCATATTTATAAGTTCCTGCCTATCGAGCCAGTAATTAAAGTTCTTAGTGCTGAGTCAGAGCCTTAACTCAAAACTGTGGACTCATAACTCAGCACTGAAATTAAAGGGCTTCCTTGCGGCGGGTTGATTTGTCACCCACTTTCTGGAACAGACCCCACTCAACTTGCTCTTCTAGATCCGCATCAACACCAGCAAATACGTCTCGGTAGATTGTCCGAGCGCCATGCCAGAGATGACCAAAGAAGAACAATAGGGCAAATACGGCGTGTCCAAAGGTAAACCAACCTCTAGGACTGGTGCGGAATACACCATCAGAGTTCAAGGTTTCCCGGTCAAATTCAAAGATTTCACCGCCTTGAGCCTTACGGGCATACTTCTTCACATCAGCTGGTTCTGTAAAGGTCTTACCGTTTAGATCACCACCGTAGAAACTGACAGTGACACCAGATTGCTCAAAGCTGTACTTAGATTCTGCCCGACGGAAGGGAATGTCAGCGCGGACAATTCCATCTGCATCGGTCAAAATCACTGGGAAGGTTTCAAAGAAGTTGGGGAGACGACGCACGGTCAATTCCCGTCCTTCAGAATCTTTGAATACGCCGTGACCTTGCCAAGACTGGGCAATACCATCACCCTTGACCATAGGCCCTGTACGGAATAGACCGCCTTTAGCGGGGCTATTACCGACGTAATCATAGAAAGCCAGCTTTTCGGGAATCCCCGACCAAGCTTGGTCAAGGGTTGCACCTTGGGCAACGTTTGTTTGGACGCGGCGCTGAATTTCTTGACGGAAGTAATTCTGATCCCATTGGTAGCGGGTAGGGCCAAACAATTCGATCGGAGTGGCGGCGTTACCGTACCACATAGTACCAGCAACAACGAAAGCAGCAAAGAAGACTGCTGCAATACTGCTAGAAAGTACTGTTTCAATGTTCCCCATCCGTAGGGCTTTGTAGAGCCGTTCAGGGGGTCTGACTGTGAGGTGGAATAAGCCTGCAATAATACCGACAACACCAGCAGCAATGTGGTGAGCCGCAATCCCACCAGGGTTATATGGGTTAAAACCATCTGGACCCCATTCCGGTGCTACTCCTTGGGCAGCCCCAGTTATTCCATAAGCGTCAGAAACCCAAATCCCCGGCCCAAATAGTCCGGTGACGTGAAAAGCACCAAAGCCAAAACAAAGTAGACCAGATAAGAACAGGTGAATGCCAAACATTTTTGGCAAGTCTAGGGCGGGTTCACCAGTGCGGGGATCTCTAAAGAGTTCCAAATCCCAGTAAACCCAGTGCCATACGGCGGCTAGGAACAATAGACCTGAAAGAACAATGTGAGCCGCAGCAACGCCTTCAAATGACCAGAAGCCAGGATCAGTTGCTGGACCACCAGTAACGTTCCAACCACCCCAAGATTGGGTGACGCCCAAACGTGACATGAAGGGCAGGACAAACATCCCTTGACGCCACATCGGGTTGAGAATTGGATCGCTAGGGTCAAAAACAGCTAGTTCGTAGAGTGCCATCGAACCAGCCCAGCCTGCTACTAAGGCTGTGTGCATCAGGTGTACAGAAATCAGCCGCCCTGGATCATTCAGAACGACTGTATGTACTCGGTACCAGGGTAGTCCCATTGACTACGCTCCTCCTCGATGAGTTAGTTTACAAAGCAATTTTCTTACTGAGATTCTGAGAAACGAAAGTCGCCACTCAGAAAACTCTCTCTTGTTTTTTGTTATTGCCAGAGCCAGAGTTCTACCATAGCTTAGTCTTATAAGTCAGACAGCGTGGGAGATGAGGCAATGCTTACTCGCTTCGGGAGGTTTACCTTGTAGGGTAGCCACCGCCAAGCAAAAATGAGAATGTTTTAAAAAGTGTAACTATTGATGGAATTGTTTGCAAGCGTGTAAATTGATGCGATCGCGTAGCATCTCCAAGTTTTTTCGCTACCAATACCCATCATAGATTAAATTTGCTTATCTTTTCTTTACGAGGTGAGATGAGCGGGCACAGGGCAGAGGAAAAGTTGCAGTAAGTATTTACCCAATGCCCAATGCCTATCCTACTGAACCACCAATTGGATGTTTTGCAGTTGACATTTCGTCTCAGCCGTACCCAGGCGTTCAATTACCTGTTCAGCGCTCATCAAACGCTTGAGTACTACTTGACCTATAGTCCTACTGGCGATTGCTGGTGTTGTTGGTTTAACTTCCACGGTTAAAACGGCTTCTTCAACTCGATAAAGCCATAGCAATTCGTTTTGTTCCACTATGCAAATATTCATTCGCTGAATATCTGGTTGGCGTCGCCATGCAGTTATTTGCCAGAGTCCATCAGATGCCCAGACTCTAGCAACTGCCCATCCTTCAGATAGAAAGAAATACTTCACGGTCTTAGTCTCACTATTAGACTTTCAATCTGCTGTTCACGATATCGCGATCGCTTGATTTCGCTAATGTATAAACACTAGATTTGTTAAGTAAAACCATGCACCCAATCTCTATGAAAAATCGCTCAACAGGTAGTTATGTCCAAGCGGTAACATGCTCCCGTCTTAATGTACATTACTTGGACTAAGGTCAAAGCTTAACAAATCTATTCGCTAGTAACTATGAATTTACGACAAATTCAGCCAATGTTTAAAATCTTAATTAAATAAAAATTTTTCAGTACTTAACAAATGTAAATTTCTGTATTTTGTCAATGATTTTTTGTCACAAATAGTGCGACGCCAAGTAGCCCGCATTTCTCTACGAGACGCTGCGCCAACGACATGGTTTAACTACTTCTCTGCGAGAGGCTGGCGCTTAGGGCGTAGCTATGCCGCAGGCTTTACGGCTGCGCTCAGTACAAGTGCGCTCACCAGCCGCTCAGTGACCATCGTAGACATCGCACAGTAGCAATAAATTTAGGGACTTCCAGTTAAAAAACATCCCATAGTAGGGGCGCAAGACCTTGCGCTCCTATTAGAAATGTACAAATAATTTTGGATAATTTATTTTTTGTCAGTCCTTTAACCATGAAGTTGAGCATCCGCCACAAATTTTTGATTTAGAAGGTTACAGAGTCATAATGTAGAACAAGTTTTCTCTCACTTGAGTGTGTAAGTTCTGTTTTTTTATACGTATATACTTAGCCATCGGCATTGCCAACCAAAGCGGGTGTTCCATCCATAGACGCGTAGCGGCTTAAGGCAGGGTACGAGAACCGAGAACCACTATATTTATGAAGATTCAGCAAAATAGTCACAAATGTAGTAAAATTACTGACCGCTGATCTCAAAAATATTATTGCCATGACCTGGTTTTCCTTGTCCGTGAAACGGTGGGGTCGGATTACACAATTCCTATCTTTGTTCTGTCTATGTTTATTTTTAGTTGTTAGTTGCGCTCCTCGTCCTAAGCTTTCTACGCCGCCATCCGGTTCTGTAAATAGCCCTACAGGTGATGGTCGTATTACTATAGGTACAACAGCAAAGCCGAGAACCCTTGATCCGGCTGATGCTTATGAGTTAGCATCCTTAGGTTTGGTGTTTAATATGAGCGATCGCCTCTACACCTACGAATCAGGAAGTACGGAAATTAAGCCGCAGCTAGCTACAGCATTACCCAAAGTCAGTCAAGATGGCTTAACTTATACCATCCCCTTACGTCAAGGAGTGGTTTTTCATGATGGGACTCCCTTCAATGCCCAAGCAATGGCGTTTACAATCCAGCGCTTTATTGAAAATAAAGGAAAACCCTCATTTTTACTAGCTGATATAGTAGATTCGGTAAAAACTACAAGCGAGTATGAGTTAACAATTAAGCTGAAAAAGCCCTTTGCAGCGTTTCCCTCACTGTTGGCGTTTCCTGGGGTATGTGCAGTTTCACCAAAAGCTTACGAACTCGGTGCTGGTAAATTTAAGCCGAATATTTTTGTGGGGACTGGCCCTTACAAATTAGGACAGTATGGTACTGATTCAATCCGATTTGATCCGTTTGATAAGTATTGGGGAGAAAAACCAGCTAACAAGGGTGTTAACCTCCAAATTCAAACTAGTCCGGTTAATTTGTTTAATGCTTTCCGTACAGGCGCAGTCGATGTAGCTTATCTGTCACTACAGCCAGATCAAAATCGCAGCTTGGAAGAAGGTGGTAAAAAAGGGGATTGGCAAGCGATCGCAGCTGAAGGTAGTGTAGTAAGTTATCTGGTATTAAATCGAAATCAAAAGCCTTTAGATAAATTAGAGGTAAGACAAGCGATCGCGTCAATAATTGACCGTCCACTTTTAAATGAGCGGGCGTTGCTTGGTCAAGCAGATCCGCTTTATAGTATGATTCCCACGACGTTCAATGTTTCCCAACCATTATTTAAAGATAAGTATGGTGATGCTAACTTTGATCAAGCGAAAAAATTGTTAACTTCTGCTAGTTTCTCCAAAGAAAATCCCGCAAAAGTACAAATTTGGTATCCTTCTAGTTCACCTACTCGTACTTTGGCAGCACAGACACTTAAATCGCTTGTCGATGTCAAGATGGATGGAATCCTACAATTTGAAGTCACCCCCGCCGAAGGGCCAGCCTTCTTTAAAGATATTGCTAAGGGTTTGTATCCGGCAGCTTTACTTGATTGGTATCCAGACTTTTTAGATCCAGATAATTACGTCCAACCATTTTTGTCTTGTGACAAAGGTTCAGCTGCTAAAGGATGCGAAGATGGAGGCAGTCAAACTCAGGGTTCATTTTACTATAGCGAAGCCATAAATAAACTGATTGATCAGCAACGCAAAGAACAAAACCCCGAAGCGCGTCAGAAAATTTTTACAGAAATTCAAACGCAAGTAACTAGCGATGTACCTTACGTTCCCTTATGGCAAAGCAAAGACTATGTATTTGCCCAAAAAGGTGTGAACAGCATACAACTTAACCCCACCCAAATTTTGATTTACCAGACAATTAAAAAGTAGTTAAAAAGTCAAGGGGATAAGAAATTACTCTTTAACCTTTAACCTCTGTGTTCTCTGCGCCTTTGTAGTTAATTTAATTACGTTTTAACCACAGAGACGCAGAGAGCGCAGAGAGAATAAAGAGATTTTATAAGTCACTTTGAAAGGGTTATGTTCAATATTTTTAATTTTGACTTTTGGTTTTTAAGTAAATATGTTTCGCATCCGGTCAATAGCCAAGATCCTTTCAAAAATTGCATTTTGAATTTTGAATTTTGAATTGCTTATGTCTCGCTCTAAAGCTTTACAATATTACATTGTTTCTCGGTTGCTTCTCGCACCACTTCAGCTATTAACGATTATCACCATTGTATTTCTCTTACTGAGAGCAACACCAGGAGATCCAGCAGATGCAATTCTTGGTGGACGTGCGCCAGAAGCAGCTAAAGAAGAATTGCGAAAACAACTTGGTTTAAACCTTCCTTTGTGGTTACAGTACCTCAATTATTTGGGAAGCATACTGCGTTTTGACTTGGGAAGTTCTTTGTTGAGTCGGGGAGAGAATGTTTGGGACATAATTGGACAATATTTTCCGGCGACGGTGGAGTTAGCAGTATGTAGTATGGCGGTTGCACTCATCATCGGAATTGCGGTTGGGACTCTTTCGGCTTCTCGTCCTGGAACATATTTCGATGTCGGTGGGCGCTTATTTGGGATCATCACCTATGCACTCCCCATGTTTTGGGCGGGAATGCTTTTGCAGTTGATTTTCTCAGTCCAATTGGGTTGGTTTCCTAATTCCAACCGCTTTCCGCCTAATCTTCCGGCTCCCACGCCTGTGACTGGATTGTATACAATTGATAGCTTACTCGGTGGAAATTTCACCCAGTTTTTCACATCTTTGCACCATCTTGCTCTACCGAGTCTCACACTAGGAATTTTGCTCAGTGGGATTTTTGAGCGAATTGTACGAGTGAACTTAAAGCAAACCTTGCAAGCAGATTATGTAGAAGCAGCTAGAGCCAGAGGTATTGGTGAAAATAAGATTTTAGCCTCCCATGCCTTAAAAAATGCCCTAATTCCAGTAATTACAGTCTTAGGATTAACTTTTGCGTCTCTGTTGGGTGGGGCGATTTTGACAGAGGTAACATTTTCTTGGCCTGGGTTAGCGAATAGATTGTATCAAGCGATCGCCGATCGCGATTATCCCACAGTCCAAGGAGTGCTAGTCTTTTTTGGTGCGATCGTCGTGAGTGCCAGCATTTTGATTGATATTTTAAATGCCTATGTAGATCCACGAATTCGATATTAGAGCATCGATTCAGTAATCAAAAACCTCACCCTGGTTATGCTACGCAAAACCTGTCCCTCTCCTTACTAAGGAGAGGGATGTCCTTTCTTGACAGGGTGAGGTTTTTGTTTTGATTCGATGACTTGTGTGTACAGGCAACTGAAATTACTGCCCAACATCCAAGATAAAGTAGAAAGTATTGTCAACAATTCTGTTGCTGCCAACATATTTGATAATGGGTATGTTGACTCGGTGCTGTCCTGGTTCAAGCTTTCAGCTTTTTTGGAAGTTCCCAATATTATGACAACTAGCATTAATCGGGAAGTTACTAGAAGTGAAAAGGCCATTTTCATAACTCTCAATTCCATTTTTAAACAGATACGCTTTTACTTCTATTCGATTGACTAGAGCTTGAGATGGTATGCAATAGCTGAGGTTTGATAATCTTAGAGTATCTTTAGCTTTTAGAGGTATGCGATCGCGATTTGTCACTACTTTAGGTTCATCACTATTAACCTGCACCGTGAGATTATCAACGCATACTTTAGCGGCAATAACTTTGTCACATGTTGTAGAAGTGAGAGTAAAAGAGGGCTTTGGTTCTGAAGAAGGCTTGTTGTCACGCCCCATTATGGCAGGCACTCCGACAGTTGCTATGGTGGCAGTGGCAGCGATAAGAGCAAGTATAAGCTGTTGTCTAAAAGTTGTTTTCATTTCTCAAACTCCTTAACTTTTTTGCTGTAACACCATAATCACTTGAGACACAGGTTCTATAGGTAGGCGTTAGTAGGAAGCTTGAGTGATTAAATTGTTGTAGGGGAAAGTAGGCAAATGTAGGTTTGTAGGGTAAAGTATTACACTAATAGCTAATTTTAAAATTTACTCTGCCAATTCAATTACACTGAATGAACTCACAAGAAGCGTTAGCATTCATCAATAGACTGCTTGCGGAAAATAGAAAGCAAGTTTTAAATGAATTAGAAGAAAAGCTCTTTTTAGGGATATGGGCAGATCAAACTTACTCACAAATTGTTGCTCAAACTCATCACAGCGATCAATATGTGAGAGAAGCCGGCGCGAATTTATGTAAAAAAATCACAGAAGATTTAGAAATAATAGTTAGTAAGAAAAATTTTAAAAATCCAATAGAATACCGATATCAACAGTATTCGGTACAAGTTTCACCTTCCCAAAAACCAATTGCAGAACTAACCAATCCAGCAGAACGGGAGGAATCACAGTCACCTTATCTATCACAGCAAAATCATAATCCCTTCATGCCCCAAAACGGCAGAATAGAAAATCCGCAACAGTTTTTTGGACGGGAACGCGAAATCCAGTGGGTATTTGAAGTTCTTAACAGTGGTAGCAGTGTGGCTCTTATAGGAGAAGAGGGAATGGGCAAGTCATCTTTGTTATGGGTGATTTACCAACAAGCGAACAATCACCTGCAATCAGCACGTCAACCAGTTTTTCTAGACTTAAATGATGGAGTTCATAATGAAGATGAATTCTATATGGCTTTGTGCGACAAGGTAGGTATACCTGAGAGTAAAGGCTATCAGCTAACTCGTAACTTACGAGATAAAAGAGTGCTATTGGCTATAGATAATTTAGGAAAGTTTACCTGGGACGGATTCACTCGCCAAGTAAGAGATCAACTGCGTGGTTTAGCCGAAGGGCGTGATGCTTCTTTGCGGCTGATTTTAGCTGCTAGCGAACCTCTGGACAAGCTATTTAACGACAGTCAGGATAACGGCAAAACATCTCCACTGGCAGGTATTTGCCAAGAAGAAAATATGAAACCTTGGGATGAAATCAGCGCCCGTGCTTTTATTACCAGCCGTTTGGCTAACAATTCTGTGAGTTTTACTGAGGAGGAAATCATCCAACTCATCCAAGAAAGTGGCGGACATCCTCGCAAACTGATGCAATTGTGTTATCGAACTTATTCGCGGTATGTGGAGGGTGTGCAATGAATAACACCACTTTGACCTCTCCCCCAACCCCTCCCCTACGAGGGGAGGGGAGCAAGATTACTCCTACTCCCCCTTCCCTCATAGGGAAGGGGGCTGGGGGGTTAGGTTCTTCGCGGGTGATGATGGAGGTTGAATAATGACCCCTGTACCCCGCCTAGACTTAGCGCCCAAGTTGAGGCGTCCTCTCTCGCTGTGGAACCCCTTAGATTATCTGCGCCTTTTGTACTGGGTGTTTTTCTTTCCCCAGGCTTTGCGGTGGTATGTGGACAGATTTGGCGGTAGGTATATTCCTAAAAGGGAAATGAATTGGCGGAAGCGATGGGAGTTATTACGTCAAAATGCTATTCAACGTCAGTTGGTTTTCCAAGGATTAGTTTTAACAGTAGTTACACCTCTAGCTGTAGGTCTATTTTTTCAGGCTGTAAACGTTCCCTTTAGGTTCGTGCTGGTAGGCGTGGCGGAAGGCGTGGGGTTCGGCGTGGGGTTAGGCGTGGGGTTCGGCGTGGCGGTACTGCGTCCAGAA
>NZ_CALMFY010000183.1 GCF_937863485.1 uncultured Nostoc sp.
TACCTTAATGGATTATTGTCGGTTTGAGGTACTTCAAAAACTGAGATGCTCCCATGGCAATGATGCTGACTACTAGTGAGATAATTCCTGTTGTAGATGGTAAATTAGCTTTGGGAACCTGGCAATCTGTGTTGTTTTTTGAGTTGGATGGGCCGCGCAAAAGAACGGTATTTGTGCAAATTTCTGGCGAATAATGCAACTTCACACCTGGAGCGATCGCAGATTATCCCAAATCTGAGAGAATTACGAACACGACCAACAAGTGTATCAGTTGAATTTACTTACAGCAATTAAAAATTTGAAAGAATGTTTTCAAGCATAACCTTCCTTTCCACAAACCAGGACTTTCGTTGTGTCAAAGGCAGACGCAATTAGCTATGAAAAATAACGATAACTTTGTATTACGTAATACTTGGTACTATGCTCTGCCTAGTAATCAGATCAAGCCAGGTATGATGATCAGCCGCATTTTCTTGGGAGAACCGGTGCTGCTAGTCCGCGACCAGGATGGCAAAGTCTCAGCGATGCGGGACATTTGTCCTCATCGAGCCGTGCCCTTGAGCTGTGGTAGATTTGATGGGCAGGAAGTGGAATGCTGCTACCACGGTTGGCGCTTTAACTCCGGTGGGCGCTGTACTGCGATCCCGTCTCTTGTAGAAGAACAGCAGATGGATTTGAGTCGCTTCGACGTCCAATCCTATGCAATTCGGGAAGCCCAAGGGAATATCTGGATATATATAACTGATCCCGATAACCCTCAGCCTGCTTCTGAGATGGAGATTCCGGTCATTCCAGGGTTTGATGAGCGCTCGCATCAATTCGTAGAGATCATGAAATTCCCCTGTTTTATAGATCATGCAGTGGTAGGTCTGATGGACCCTGCTCATTCACCCTATGTTCATCGCGCTTGGTGGTGGCGAAATGAGCAACTGCACGAGGAAGTAAAGCAATTCGACGCTTCGCCCTACGGCTTCACGATGCGACGACACCGATTACCAGCAAATGGAGGTCGATTATACTGGCTGATTGGCGGTGGTGTGCCGGAAACGGAAATTTCTTTTCGTTTACCTGGAGTCAGAATTGAAGAAACCACGATTGGCAAGCATCGAGTCGTTAATTTAACGGCAGTTACACCCATTTCAGACACAGAAACCGAGGTAACTTTTGCTCTTTACTGGACACTGCCTTGGGCAGGATTTTTCAAGCCATTGATGCACGTACTAACACAAACCTTCCTCGGTCAAGACCGAACGGTTGTGGAAAAGCAGCAGATTGGTCTGAAATATAATCCTGTGCTGCGACTGATTAAGGACTCAGATATGCAGGCGCAGTGGTACTACCAGTTAAAGCGAGAGTATGCTCGGTCTGTCGCTGAAGGACGAGAATTTGTGAATCCTGTCAAGGGTCAAATACTCCGCTGGCGTGCTTAAAATTGAGATTTACGGCGTTGCTCCCTTTGCAGGATTGATTTAGCAACTAAGGCTGATCTTTCCTGCTTGCCCAAATTCATCTCACTGTCTGCAACGCCAGATCTACTTCTCTTGCCACGTCAACAATACTAATGAATGACGCTCCAAAACTGAGAATTTAGCCTCAAACAGCAATATCATCCTAAATCCACGGCTGAGAAGATGATCCGGCTATTTGGGTAAGCATACTTTGTCTGATTTTTTCCTTATTTCCTCAAACTATTACCTGCACTTAACCTGAAATTATGTACACAATACTAAATAGCTATGCATATCCCTAAGTTCTCAGAATTACCGGATTATTCAATCTAGAAGTACGAATTATGGAACACAAAAAAAGGGCAGAAATAACATCCCAACCCGATTTTTCGGGACAGGCACTGACTGCTGCCGGAACAGCTATAGCCGCTCCTTCATTACTCAATCAGGCAACTATAGCAAAGGAAGCTAGCCAAAGTAACCCTGGTGAGATGAGCGTAAAACTTACTGTTAACGGTGAGCAGCAAACCCTTGACCTTGAGCCGCGTGTCACACTCTTAGATGCCCTGCGCGATCGCTTGGGGCTAGTGGGCAGTAAAAAGGGATGCGATCACGGGCAATGTGGGGCCTGTACTGTTCTGATCGATGGTGAGCGAGTTTATTCCTGCCTGGCTCTGGCAGTGATGCAGGAAGACAAGGCGATCGTCACCATTGAAGGGCTGGCGAAGGGCGATACTCTCCATCCAGTGCAGGCAGCATTCATTGATAACGATGGCTTCCAGTGCGGCTATTGTACCCCAGGACAGATTTGTGCTTCTGTTGCCTTACTTGATGAAGTCAAACGCGGCTGTGCCAGCGTTGTCACGCCAGATTTGACTCGTCCCCCACAGTTGGCTGAACTCTCTGAAGCTGAAATCAAGGAGCGACTGAGTGGTAATCTCTGTCGATGTAGCGCTTACAACGGCATTGTGGCAGCAGTCCAGCAGGTAACGGGACAAAAACCGCCCTCTCCTGCCGCAGATGTAATGGTCAATGAACCCCAGGAGATGCTCAGATGAACAACTTCGCTTACACCCGTGCTACCTCTGTGAAAGATGCGGTTCAACGGGCAACGAATGACCAAAATGCGATATTGATTGCGGGCGGTACGAATTTGGTTGACCGTCTCAAAGTCTTCCTAGATGAGCCATCGCAACTTATCGATATTTCTAGATTAGAGATGAAACGCATTGAACGGACAAGTGAGGGTGGTCTGAGCCTTGGAGCGCTGGTAACTAACACAGCAGTGGCAGACCATCCTGATGTTCGCCGCGATTATCCAATACTGTCTCGGGCGATTCTTTCTGGTGCGTCTCAGCAAATCCGCAATATGGCAACCGTAGGGGGCAACCTACTGCAACGCACTCGCTGTCCCTACTACTACGATACCGCCTTCCCTTGCAACAAACGGCAACCGGGAAGCGGCTGTCCAGCAGCAACGGGGATCAACCGGATGCACGCCATTCTTGGGGCCAGTGACCAATGCGTGGCAGTTCAACCCTCGGATATGTGTGTTCCTCTTGCGGCTCTAGATGCTGTTGTTGTTGTGGAAGGCCCCAAGGGTAAGCGGCAGATACCATTGACAGACTTTCACCGACTACCAGGGGACACACCCCAGCGAGATACAAACTTAGAGCCAGGTGAGTTGATTACCTCTGTGGTTCTGCCCCCAGTGCCGTTTGCCAAATCAGGGGTTTACCTAAAGTTACGCGATCGCACTTCCTATGCCTTTGCGTTAGTCTCTGTGGCAGCTGCTATTGACTTGGCGGGTGAGCAGATTCAGAATGTGCGCTTGGCAATGGGTGGTGTAGCCCATAAACCTTGGCGCTCAAAAGAAGCAGAAAAGTTTTTGATCGGCAAGAGTGCCAATACTGCAACGTATCAACAGGCGGCAGAAATTGCACTTCAAGAAGCGAAACCATTAACTTATAACAGTTTCAAAGTTGACTTGGCAAAGCGGGCAATTCGCCGCGCACTCACGGTGTCAGCCAAAGGAGGAGGCGTAGCATGAACAAAGTAATTGGGACTGCCATCAACCGCAAGGATGGACGGGCAAAGGTTACGGGCACGGCAACCTACGCCGCAGAACATGAAATTCCAGGTCTGGTTCACGGTTATCTTGTCACCGCCAGCATTGCCAATGGGCAAATTAAAAATATCGACACCAGTGTGGCAGAAAAGGCAATAGGTGTGATAGATGTTTTCACGCATAAAAACTCGCCTAAAATGTTTATGCCAGCCAACGACTTTATGACCTCGAAAATCTACGAGGCTCGTCTGCCGTTGTCGGATGACAAAATTCACTATGCAGGGCAAATTATCGGTTTGGTAGTAGCAGACACCTTCGAGCGGGCGCGTGATGCGGCGCATTTGGTCAAGGTGGAATACACAAGCCAAAAGCCAGTCGTGGAAGCTGCACTCGCCACCTTCAAGGAGGCACCACCACAGATGGGTGAGGAGCTAAAGTTTGAAAAGGGGAATTTTGCGGCAGGGGTGGCGAGTGCAACAACGAAACTTACAGCTACCTACAAGACAGCCATCGAACTGCACGCGCCGATGGAACCCCATGCGATCATTGCCCACTGGCAAGATGCAAACTCACTCACTGTTTACGAACCGTCCCAGTGGGTGTTGGGAACTCAGCGCACCTATGCACAACTCTTTGGAGTGCCAACTGAACAGGTTCATGTCGTCACACCTTTTTTGGGTGGAGCTTTCGGCTCTAAAGCCTTTCCCTGGCCCCACGGTATTCTCTGTGCAGCGGCTGCCCGTGAACTTCAGCGTCCTCTGAGAGTCGTCCTCAGCCGACGGCAAATGACAGCGAACGCCGGACACCGCTCCGAAACCGAGCAAACTATGCGCTTGGGAGCAACTGCTGATGGTAGTTTAACTGCGATCGCCCATGAGGTTAAATCCTGTACCTCGCCTGTGGATGTCTTTACAGAACCCTGTACTTCGGTCACGCCAGTTATGTACACAGCGCCGAATTTGCAACTGAAGCAGGAACTAGCGGTGCTGAACATCGGTACACCAACATTCATGCGCGCCCCAGGAGAGAATCCTGGGATGTGGGCGATGGAGTCAGCGATGGACGAGCTCGCCTGGATGCTAAAGATTGACCCGGTAGAACTGCGCCTAAAAAACCAAACTAAAGAACATCAGCGCAATGGTCAGCCATTCTCAGCCAAACATTTTGCTGACTGTTTGCTCTTGGGTGCGGAGCAATTTGGCTGGAAAGACAGACCAAAACAGCCGCGTTCTTTGACACGCGATGGCAAACTCGTTGGTTGGGGGATGGCGGCAGCAACCTACCCTGGCAGGCGAGGTGCAGCATCAGCCAAGGTAAGGCTGCTATCAGATGGTACTGCCCATGTTCTCACTGCTGGGAATGACATGGGCACTGGCGCATATACCGTTGTTGCGGCCACAGCAGCAGATGCATTGGGGCTACCCGTCGAACAGATACATGTAGAGTTAGGCGACTCCTTACTACCAGATGGAGGCATGGCGGGTGGTTCCATGATGACAGCATCTCTCCTGCCGGCGGTCATGTCAGCTTGTGAGCAAGTTCTGAAAACTGCTAATGCTAAGACCGCACAGGAGGCGTTTGCAACTCTGAGTCAGTCCGGCCAAACAGCAATTGAAGTCACAGCATCCTCCGCTCCTGGCGATGAAACCAAGAAATGGGCGTTCCAATCTTGGGGCGCACATTTTTGCGAAGTCAGCGTGGATGAAGAAATCGGACGTTTGCGGGTGACGCGCTGGGTGTCAGTGATGGATATCGGGCGAGTGATCAACTCTAAGACAGTAGCCAGTCAAGTTCGTGGTGGCGTGATCATGGGTATTGGGCAAGCCTTAATGGAGGAGTGCCAAGTTGATCCAAACATCGGCTATCCTGTGGTTTATGACCTTGCTACCTATCACTTCCCAGCCCATGCAGATATTCCTCGCATTCAGGTGGCCTTCGTCGGCGAACCTGACCTCAACTTCAACCCAGCAGGTGTACGAGGTGTAGGCGAAATTGGGATCACAGGTGTTTCAGCTGCGATCGCCAATGCAGTTTACCATGCCACAGGTAAGCGCATCCGTGATTTACCTATTACACCTGACAAGTTGATCTAAAAGACATTGGGCATTGAGAAGAAGCTTTAGGGGCACTAATCCAAACTAAATTCTGCAAATTCTCTTTGCCCAAACAGCATGTTTCGGTCTACTGCTGACAAAATTTTATTATTGGCGTGTTGGCTATTTAAACAGCGACCAACTAACTGCGCGACATCTGCACGATTAATGCTACCAATAATCTGCGGATCTTCGGTTAAAACGCCATTGCCCGTTGCTGGTTCTGACTTGAGTCCACCAGGACGGATGATTGTATAAGTGAGTCCACTGGCAATTAAGTGTTGTTCAGCTTTGTCTTTCTCAGCTAAAACTTTTCCTAGTACCTCTAAAACTTGGGGTGACGCTGCAACAACACTATTGCCAGCGCCAATGGAAGATACAAGAATAAACTTTTGCACCCCAGCCTTAACTGCTGCATCGATCAGATTTCTATTACCAGGGTAATCCGGCCTTTCTACATCTGTTGGTAAACCGCCAATTGTACTGATAACAGTGTCAATAGGTTCATCTGTCAGCATTGCCCGTTCTACATCGCCAATATTCAAGGCATCTCCCAGAACTACCTCAATACCGATTCCTTCTAGTTGAGCAGCAACTGCTGCCGTTCTCAGGAGTGCTTTGACCTTTAACTGTTGCGCTGTGAGGGATTGGGCAATTTCTCGACCAACACCGCGACTTGCTCCAGCCAGAAAAATATAAGATGCATTTGTCATAATCAGCCTAACTACTTACGCTCAAAGGATTTTATCAGAGGATTGGCAGTATTTAATAATTGCTCAAGCAACTCAGATGCTTCTGGTTGATAGCGAACATAAGTGTCAATAAACAAACCAATAATTTCACTCATCAGCAAACGCAAGTTTTCTTGGGGTTGAGTAGCTTCTAAGTCGAGAGAGGGTCCAACTGTAGTGGAGTCTGGCTGATCAACTATCGAAAAGTGATTTGCTCCTTCTAAAATTACTAGATAGGTGTCATTTCGTCCCCCAGTAATTGCTTCTTGGAATGTACGGATGACTGGGGTGGCAGCATCCCCAGGACTTACACCATAGAGTTCGCTACTCTTAACCATGAATTCATCACGGGTTCCTCCCATCAGTAGCATTGGTAGAGAATCTGGTAAAGCCAAGATAGTTCCTGGTTCATACCCTATTCTTAAAAGTCCTCTGCTAGTTGCGCCATAAGAAAAAGATGCAGCAACTCCAGGGAAAAACCGAGGGTCAGCATTTTCGATAGATACTATACCACCCGCAGAGTGTCCACCGAGAATGATCCGTTGTAAATCCAGCATTCCTGCTAAAATTCCCTGATTTTGTAACTGTTCGAGTTTAGCTAGAAGTGCTGGCAAAGCCGAAGCTGTGGGAGCAGTACGATAAATTGTGGGTTTCATCTTTTCAAAATCAATCCCAGGTGTGAGGCTAATTACGCCTGGTAGACTTTCGGTAATCCAATTAAACAGAACCACTACTAATCCACGTTCAGCCAATTTAACCGCTAACCATTGGTATTGTTGAGCATCACAGTTAAAGCCGTTGAATAAAATCACTACTGGAAAAGGTGCCTTTTCTGGATTAGCTGGCTCAATTTTGGTACTTTTTTCTAACTGATCCGGTATCTGTGCTGGGTAGAGAATTTTCAGGTGAATGGTATCGTAAGGTGACTGGAAACCCTCAACTTTGGCAGCTTCAAAAAAAGCCCGAACTGTCATCTGTACCTTCCTGACTATCACTTCTAGAAAATCTTCCTCTCAGTTTACAACTGTTCCTTGCAAGCAAAATCTAATCATCTAAAATAACGAAGTAACTAAGTAGAAAGCAGAAGGCAGCAGTGAAGACGCGATTAATCATGTCTGTTTACAGGGCGAACGCATCTAAATATTAAAGATTGATGAGGCAGATGGAATTCCCCAATGCTTGATCACACAGGACTTTCAGAAAATTAGGTATTAAAGCTGGATAATAATGATAATCGTTGTAGGGGGAGTTTGTGGGGGCGGGAATGTGAAGAGTTTCAAGGCTAGATTTATTCTCGTTCTGCCTGTTATTGAATGTAAGCCTTCACTACTACTGCTGGAATTCCGTTATTTAAAGCTTAACGATATCTTCTATAGATATCTCGGTGACAAAATTTTTATACGACCTCGATTTATCCTTGTGCCACGTATTGAAGAGTTTCAATTTGCTCAGATGCTGTCAGGTCTTTACCATTTGCCCAACTAGTAGGAGGTTTAGAGTGATTCAATGCTCCAAACATTTTAAGGCAGTGCGAGTACGTGATGGCCCACATAAGCCGATAATTTACATTGTATTTTTTATCATTTGCAATAAAAGTAGATTTGATAGTTTGATCGCGAATACCATTTAGGATTGTAATTGCTAGTTCTTCCGAATCCTTGATATCTAGATCGAAATGGCGATGGTTAGCTGGATAAAAATTTAAATTATTTTGAGGAGTAAATTCATAGCGGGTTGTTTTTGGGAGACAGTTTACTGGAATAATTAAAGAGCCTCTAGTAGCCTTTGAGTCTCGTTTGTTGCCTTTGCTAGCACGAAGCTTGCTTTGATTTATACCTTCTGCTACTACCCCAAGAGCGTGTCCGATATCAAAAGGATCGATTGTATCGGCTTCATAAGTAGAGATACCTGAAGCTTCACCTCCTAACACTTGCTCAATAACTTGTTGGATTAAATCCTGACTCCAGAGGCTCTCGACAGAGCTATTTACCTCACTTACAATCGGTTCAAAATCTCCTAAGCTCCTACAAAGACGTACTAGGTATTTAGGTCGCTTAGATCCTTGGTATAACTTTCTGAAGTACCAAGGTATGGCGTTCAATTTCATGAAATGAGGGGATATTAACTTAATAGTCCCATTATGCCTTGAATCAATCGAGAGTGTGGCAAATCCTGAGAGTATAGTGCTGTTTGCACTATACTCTCACCTAAAGAACCACCACAAGCTAAAAGGCAGGCCGCAGAGGACTGAGCTAAAAGTTTATCCGTAGATTCTAAAAACGAACCGATGGCATAAAGTAAATTGTTGTTACTGATTTGGAATTCTGCATTCCGTAACGACACTATGAGAATACGGCTAGCGGTTGAAGGCATTTTGCAAAGTTCTATAGCTAGTCTGGTTTGATATTCTTCTGGGCTATCACTCAGCCACTGAACTACTGCTTCTGCAATTTCATATAGGGTATCTTTGTCTTTTTTATTTGCAAGCAACTCATCAAGATAGTCTTTGATTTCGTCAGGAAAATCATTTAGTCCTATCACCCTCATCGCAGGAACGGCTGATGTAAGAGATGATAATGCTTTCTCCCAGTTTTGAACTGCTATAGCTTTTGGCTCAAATAAATTCAAAAGAGTGTAGTAGTCAATTGAAAACTCCTCTTTGGCATGTTGAACATAGTTTATTAATACGTTCAGTAACACAGGTAATGGCGAAATATTTGTTAGTTCGTCACTCTCACAAGATATAGGTATCGATCTCTTCGCCGAGGTTTGGCCGTATCTATCCTGGAATCGATTTCGGTTGTAAAGATTGATGTAAGCTGGGAGTGACACACCATTGGAAGAAGTTTCCAGCTTCTCGGTTGAATTGGTCAAGATAGATTGTGGCATCTTTTATCTCCGTTATCTTCTCAGTGTTAAAATCAGCATCTATGAAATAGCCCACTTCATTAGTTGCATTAAGTGCATTTTTTAGTCCAAGTCCGCACCGAACACGCACCATTGCATCTGGATAATCAAGACGACACCCAAAATGCAAAAATGCTTCAGGTAAGTCTTTCTCTGACAAATCCTCAGTTACAAATACTCCTAAAACTGGGGGATTGAGCAACTCCCGCCACGGGCGATTTTCTAAGCCAAGCTCAGAGCGCATAATAAAGTTTTGGTATCTCAAACCAATCCTCGTAAAGTATGAGGGATTGTAGTATTTAGTGAGTACCTCAACAGCGCTCAATAATCGTTTTCTGAAATCCTCCCAGCTTTCATATTTCGGCGTAGAAAGAGCTATAAAATCACTTCCTAAAGTAAGTTTCCATTCTCCTGTTTTATCAGCGAACTCATAGGAAAAACTTTGCCCTAACATGATTGGTGGTGAGTTAGGCTGTGGACTTGACAAAAACGACAAATCGATTGATTGAGGAGTATTGAAAACTGGATATTCTAATCTCACCGCTTCCTGAAAATCTACAGGAGCTTCTTTTTCGATTATTAAAATCTTCGGAAATCGAAGCTGGCAGATTACTTCCACAAGAGGATTGCGGGTATATCTGACACGGGGTGATTCGGGAAACTTCATGCAGTTGTTGAACTTGGGTAGCTGGCAATAGAACGCAAAGAACTGCTTAGGCAGTGATAAATGTATGCTAAAAAATAATTTCTAGAGTAAATAACAAGACTCAGTAAAGAAGATTCTTCACCTTGACAAACTAAATTGATTGTCTTGTCTCATCTTATTGTAAGACGACAATGGATTGCTGTCTTCCGCACTGGAAGTAAGTATTTTATAATTTCTTTATAAAATTCTCAATAGATAATTTAAGGCAAAAGCCAGTCTAGCAATGACTTTTAACGTTTAAACCCTAACTGTATTTTTCTTAAAAATTTTATAATCTTCAAGTATGATGACTTGCACTTGCGCTTGTCTGTTATCTGTCTTGTCAGTAAATGTCTTCTTTGTCGTTACTGCTTCTAGATCGCCTCTACCCTTCTATATTGATTTGTCTTCTTAGCTCAGTTGCATTGAAAACAAGCGATCGGTCGTTTTATAATTGGATTTGTGCTATCCAATCAAGTAGAGCCTTAGAGACAAAGCGATCGCTTCACTAAGAAGAATTTTTCAATCACTGTGCCTCGTTATATCTCATACCAAGCATCGAGATATTGCGACGGTGGCGATTGCCCTCGCCCAAATCCCCCATTTCCGCTTCCTGTTTTGAGTAACTTAAAGTTATTGAATCTTGCTCTCTTTTTGCTTGGATATCTAGGTATCCAATAAACTAGGCAAATATTGTGTGGGCATAGCCAGCCCTTCATGCCATCCCTTTCGCCACATCCATGCCAAGGGGCAATTCGTGGGTGCAAGATTGTGAAAAGTTTTTCAGGAATGGAGACTAGAACTTACGCATTGACAGAAAAATGATAATGTGCCAGGACTTACGCACGACGGGTTATGAAAGAATGAACCACAGAGTACACGGAGGAATAATTTGAGAGGTTTTTTGCGTAAGTCCTAATGTTGAATTCTGTTTACCTATTGGTAATTAAAAATATTAGTACAATAATTATACTTAACCCAATTGTAGGAAGTATTTTAATAAACAATTGTGCCAATCTAGCAAATAACTTTTCAAGGGATTTACTTATGGCTAAAAAATCTCAACCTAATGTAGAACAATATCAAGATGTCAGATTATCTGCCACCACAAGAATTTGGGTAATTACAGTTGCCATTCTCGGAGTTTGCGTCCCACTGTCAGCAGTTACCAGAAGCGGTGCTATTCTTCCTTTAGTTGCTATTGGTGGCGCAGCTGTTGGTACAGTTGCTGTTTGGCGTTCTGATCAGCAAAAATCAAAAACTAACTATTTGCAACAACAGCAAATAGAACTGTTAGAGCAAAGATTAGCGAATTTAGAAACAATTGTTAGCAGTGATGACTTGAACTTGCAAATGAAAATTAAACATATAGAGGCAAGGGATACTTTTGGCAACTCCTCTGATGTAAGTACTACACCCAGACAACCAAAACGCAAAGGTTAAAATTAACCAATCTTCACCATTTATACTGATTTCAGATGATCTCCCTTAAAATCAGTGCTACTAGGTTATTTTTATGTAGGTATTTATTGACTTAGCGTTACTACAACCTTTGAAATGTCTCTCAGATTAAACTTTTCTTTGCAACTAGAACTGTTTCTGGGGAAACAGTATCTCGCTCTCCATCTCCGTTAGAATTAACTGACATCAACTAATTCTATATACTTCAGTTGCATCAGTGAATGAAATGTTTAAGTGCTATCCATCTCTCTCCCGCAAACATCTGCCAATGGCTGTGTTTTATTAGACTGCTAACATTACTGAATTTTTAATTAACTAAGGTTATAAACTTGAGTAATTGCATTGGTATAGCTTACCTTAGGTATGCAATAGTTTGCCGCAGGAATGCAGATGGATTGGATTAGCTTACTCAAAGCTCAACAAACTGACTTCCTTCAACGTGTGAAAAAACCTAAAACTTATGACTTATCTTTGCTGGAAAGTCAAGTTAAAGGTTCTCACACTGAAATAATCGGATTTCGGGGTGAGCCTTTGGCAAAACTCCAAGAACTTTCTCGCCAACAAGCAGAAGTTCTCGCCAAAAATCCGCCGCCGACGCCGCCTGAATATCCTGAACCTCCCGACTGGACGATACCTTTTCCCAAATACTTCCAACGACAAGCGGAAGATTATTTTTTGCGGGAGCAAATCGTTGACAGGGTGATAACTGAACGCTTGGGGAAGTTGGTAAAAAAGGTATCACAAGATACCTTGCAAAACATGATTTTAGATGATGAGGGAAATTTGTGTGGCGAAAGTAAATTTCCTTATGTCCTAAAAGATAATCCTCAGCTAAGTGTTCAAGTTTATGTTGCTGATGGAGAAAGTTTTAATGGTATTAAGAAAGACAAAATTAGGTGGTCAGTTACTCAAGAAGATTTGAGAAATCACCAAGGATTAATTTTTCTTTGTTTGTTTTATCCATCTACAGGTAAATTAGGTTTCGAGAAGCAAAGTATAATAACAGGCTTTTTACCTACAAATATCCTTGAACTTACTGAACCAAAACTGGATATCAGTCCGAGTAATTTGTTATATGCGGGGGGGTTAAGTTGGTATTTAGAATCACTAGTTGCTAAAAAAGACACGTCGCCAGTAATTAATGAGAAAGCGATCGCAGAGACAATACAAACTCTACCATCAGAGCATTGCCTTAAGGGTATAGTCGGTGATTGGGAATGCTGGCAGACTTTGCAAGGGCACAATAGAGGGATTAATTGCTTGGCTTTCAGTTCTGCGTGTAAGAATGGCAAAGCTTTACCCATATTGGCAAGTGGTAGTCGGGGAGAGACGAAGCTCTGGGATTTAAGCAAGGGTGAATTAATAGATACATTATCAGAGTATCCTTGGGTGATATCTGGGCTGGTGGATGAAGTGAATTCTCTGGCTTTTAGTTCAGATGGGCAGACTTTAGTGAGTTGCGGTGCAGATTCCACAATTAAACTTTGGCACGTCGGCGCTTTAGACTTGATAGATATTTTGCACAAACATAATGGGGTAGTGCGGTGTGCTGCCTTCACCCCAGATGGCAGAATGTTAGCTACAGGCGGAGATGATCGGAAAATTTTGTTTTGGGATTTGATGCAACGTCAGGTTGCGATCGCACTTTCTTTAGATGATACAGCAGCTCATTCCCTGGTTTTGAGTCGAGACGGGGAAACTCTGGTGACAGGTAGCTACCGCAAAATCAAAGTCTGGCGCACCTCACTTTTGATGGGAGTCAAAAGTTTAAAGGACGCACAACCGCTGCATACCCTGATGGGTCATTCTCACATTGTTGGTTCCTTGGCGATCAGTGCAGATGGTAAAATGCTCGTGAGTGGTAGCTGGGATCAAACGATTAAAATTTGGCAATTGGAGACTGGGGAATTACTTCATACTCTGAGAGGACATAGAGATAGAGTATATGCGATCGCATTAAGTCCCGATGGTCAAATTATCGCCAGCGGTAGTGCTGATAAAACCATCAAATTGTGGCATCTACAAACTGGGGAATTGCTGGGTACCTTTACAGGTCATACTCATATAGTCACAGCATTAGCTTTCACAGCTTCCGGCGAGATGTTAGTTAGCGGGAGTTTGGATAAGACGATTAAAATTTGGCAACGGAATTGAAGTTAGGAGTAGAGACGCGATTAATCGCGTCTGTACAGGAGTTAGGAGTTAAAAAACTCCGTTCATCCACCTTTAATACTCGTTAACGAGTCTTTGAACTGGATTCATCCACCTTTGATACTCATTAACGAGTCTTTGATACTCGTTCATCCACCTTTAATACTCGTTAACGAGTCTTTGATACTCGTTCATCCACCTTTAATACTCATTAACGAGTCTTTGATACTCGTTCATCCACCTTTGATACTCATTAACGAGTCTTTGATACTCCTGGACAACAAACTTTAAAAACTCTTTGCGTTTGGGTGCCTCTGCGTGAAACTTAAAACTCTGCTATAGTGATTCCCATTCAGATGCGATACAACATTATGCTGCGAGGTGTAGGGGCACGGCAGTGCCGTGCCCCTACGGGTGTACTCACGTAAACGAGAACCGCTATAACAGCGTTTACCAAGTAGCGAGTGAAATTATATACAATAGCTTATCAGTTGCCTATACTCAATGATACCGAGTTAGAACTGACAGTTAAACAAGTTTTTAGCTGGTTGACTATGAGTTAAGTAATATAGCGGTTCTCAGTTGAGTCCAATATAAACCTAACCCCCAGCCCCTTCCCTACAAGCGTTGGGGAGTAAATTTCAAAGCCTCTCTCCTAAAAGGAGAGAGGTTTGGAGAGAGGTCAAAGTCTATTGCATACAAACGAGAAGCGCTATACAGGTGCATTTTTACCAAATTGATGCTGTTGGAGAATAGTCTATGGCGATGATAAAGCTCTGGAAGTTTTTGCGAAACATTCAAGATTTGAATTGGGGACAAGGCGTAGAGGTAACAAAGACTGGAGCCGAAGCAGCTAAAGCCGTGCTTGATTTGGCAAAAGCAATCAAAGAGCAAAAACCCAATGTTCAAAACTTCAAACCATATCTAGAACAGATTTCGTCGCTATTAGATGTATTTAATTCTCCTCTCGGTCAAATTACCAAAGAAGTAATTCCCTTTGCACCCATCGCCATTACCATCCTCAAGTTCATTATTGATGCAACCCACAAAGAGCCAAGTTTAGAAAACTGTGTACTACTAGTTAGTCAGGCTGCTTACATAGACAGCTTTCAGGATATTCTCAAACAAGATTCCGAATTCCTCAAGAAAATTGATCCAGACCGCCCAGCTTCTCATGGTTTAGCTTCGCAGATTCAGAAATTAGGTGAGCAAGAATTTAATGCGCGGGAAGTAAAAAAAGCCATCCTCTATTTCCACGAATCTCAACTAGCAGAATCATTTAATCAGATTTTACAGCAACGCTTGCAAGAAGCCGGATTAACCGAGGCAGAAGCAAAAACCTTCACTGGAAGGGTAGCGCGTCACACCGATGAAAATATGCAAGACGCATTGGTAGAAGTCGGAGAGAAAGCGGACAAACTTTGGAAGTGGTATAGCGCCGGAGGAAAAGAAAAGCTAGAGAAAAATCTGAATATTGAAGATTATTTAGAACAGATAATTAAACCAAAGCCAGAAGAAAACATTTTTGATGAAACCCATATTACTTTTCGGGATTTGTATGTACCTTTGCAAGTCAAAGAACTGGATGCTAAAGACAATGCAAATGTTGAATTGGAAGAGTTGGTTAAGGGAATACTGAATGATCCAGATACAAAACCCAAACAAGTTTTGTTTATTCAGGGCGAAACCGGACGTGGTAATAGTGTCTTTTGTCGGATGTTTGCCGATTGGGTACGACGCGAATTACATCCTAGCTTTACCCCAATTTTGATTCGGTTGCGATATTTGCGCGTACTAAAAGATAATTTAACTGATACTCTAGAGAACTATTTAGAAAACTTTGATTTTGTCACCAGTGATCCAGGCTGGCTGACAGATAAAAATACTCGGTTTTTGTTTTTACTAGATGGGTTTGACGAGTTATTACTAGAAGGACGAGCCAGTGGCGGCTTGAAGGAATTTCTGGAACAGGTGGAACAGTTTCAGAAAAACCCCTTTTGCCATCATCAGTTTTTGATTACTGGTCGTCCCCTAGCGCTGCAAGGAATTGAGCGGCTACTTTCACAAACCAAAAGCTTGAAGCGCGTCGAACTTCAGCCAATGGATGACTCACTTCGGCAAACATGGCTGGAAAAATGGTCAGTTGCGGCTCAAGTTAACAAGAGTGAGTTTGAAGAATTTTTGCAGGCTTGCCCTGATGAAGTCAAAAACAACCTAGCACGAGAACCTTTACTACTCTATTTACTGGCACGGATGCACCGAGACAACCGTCTCAATGTCCAAATGTTTGCAGGCGCAGACGCTATTAAGGCAAAAATCCGCATTTATGACGAATCGGTGAAGTGGGTACTAGAAAAACAACGTGACAGTGAAAATCAGAATGATAACTCCCGCTTGACTGGATTAGAGAGTGAGGATTTACGGCAGTTTCTCACGGAAGCCGCTTTGTGTGTGGTGCAGTCTGGGAATGAATCTGCCAGAGTGACGATGTTAGAAGCACGGCTCAAAGACAGCAACAACCCAGCTGCAAAGTTAATTCAGGATGTCAGACAGGAGAATGCCTCCCAAAAAAATCAACAAGATAAGCTACTCAATAACCTGTTAACGGCATTTTATATTAAACCAGCCTCCGGTGATAAAGGCGGCTCTGTGGAGTTTGTCCACAAGAGTTTTGGCGAGTTTTTATTTGCAGAACGGTTACTAGAAAGCTTTGTGGATTGGATAACCAAGGTAAGCAAGCGTGACTTTATTACCACGGAGGTAATAGATAAGCAGATTTACGATTTATTCGGGTATGGGAATTTAACACTTGAGATTGTCGAATATTTGATGGGGTTGTTGGCTGAGAGTTCAGAATTTCACGATGTAGAACGCTTGTCTCAACTTTTTCAAAGATTAGAGGATTTCTATTTCCGTTGGTGCGATGGGGAATTTATTGATGCAGAAGATGCAAACCTGCCTCTGATAAAGAAAAAACAATTGCGGGAGCAATTACCAGAGCGAAAAATTGAGTTGGGATTGCGTCAGGTGGATGTGTATACAGGGCTGAATGTGATGATTTTGCTTCTAGAGTTGCATCGCTATGCCCAAAGAAAAGACGACCTCAAAGACAAAATTACCTTTCACCCCTGCGGTAAACCTAATACCGATCAATTTGACTCAGAACGCTTGCTCCGTATTATCGGCTATAGTCACTGCCTGAGTATCTCTGCTTTTAGAGAAAACTTAAGATTATTTCTCAGCGGTGCCGACCTCAGCGGTGCCAACCTCAGCGGTGCCAATCTCAGCGGTGCCAACCTCAGCGGTGCCAACCTCATCGGTGCCAACCTCAGCGGTGCCCACCTCAGCAGTGCCAACCTCAGCAATGCCGACCTCAGAGGTGCCAGCCTCCAAAAAGTTGTATGGAACAGTGACACAAAATGGCTCAATGCTAGGGGGCTGCATGAAGTAGTCGCTGTATCTCCAGAGTTGGCGCAAGACTCAGCTTTTGCGGCTGCGGTTGCCTTGAGTCAGGGCATCAGTTGGGTGAGAGAAGGCAAAATTAAAGAAGCACAGGAAGCTTTCAAGCAAGCCCAAATATTTGACCGTAGTTTTATAAACTCTGCTGAATCTTTGAATAGCATCTGCTGGGTTAGCTGTTTACACGGTTATGCTAAAAATTTTCTCTTCATCTGTGAAAAAGCTGTTACCTTAGACCCTGACAAGAAAATCTATCAAGATAGTCGAGGACTGGCTAGAGTTTTGACTGGCGACTTGGCAGGGGCATTAGAAGACTTTCAAGCTGCTGTAGACAGTGGTGCACTTAATTACTCAAATGATGTGAAGCAGCGACGGCTACGCTGGATAGAAGCACTGAAGTCAGGAAATAATCCCCTCACGCCAGAGGAATTGGAGAAGTTGCGAAAAGCTGAGGGCTAGGCTAATTCGTAATTCGGGCGTAGTCTCACGCAAAGACGCAAAGATAAGATGCCATGCTGATGCCTACGGCGGGCTGCGCCAACGCACTTTCTGCCAAAATCTCTGTCACTTGGCGATGCCTGCGGTGAGCTTGGCTAACGCACATAATAAAACCATCCCCTCTATTTCACTCACTTATGGCGATCGCAACTCAACCCCAACTAACTTTAGAAGAGTTCCTGAAACTGCCGGAAACTGAGCCAGCATCAGATTTTATCAACGGGGAAATTATTCAAAAACCAATGCCTCAAGGTGAACATGGTCTGATCCAGACAATTTTATCTGAAGTGATTAACGGCGTAGCGAGAAATCAAAAAATTGCTGTAGCTATCACAGAACTGCGTTGCACCTTCGGCGGCGCTGCGATCGTTCCTGATGTCTCTGTGTTTCGCTGGGATAGAATTCCCAAAACTTCAACTGGCAGAATTGTTAATCGCTTTGAAATTCATCCCGACTGGGCAATTGAGATTCTTTCTCCAGACCAAAGGTTAAAAAAAGTGTTGAGTAAGTTATTGCATTGTTCGCGCAATGGTACTGAATTAGGCTGGTTAATCAACCCAGAAGACGAAAGTGTGCTGGGGATTTTTCCGGGACAACGATTGGAATTATATGAAGGTGCTGATAAATTACCCATCCTGGAGGGTATCGAATTGGAACTGACTGTAGAACAAGTTTTTGGCTGGTTGAGTTTGACGTAAAAAAGCGATCGCATTTCCTAGAGAAAGTTGGAAAGGATTGTATCTGTAGGTTTATTGTAGAAACTGGACGGTACAGCGCAAATTCGTATGTACCATAAAAATTTGTATGCCGTGCTTTTATGGAAAATCAATTAGGATTTGTTCTGAAACTGCTTTTACTCTCGGCTTTGTTATCGTTATTAATTAAGTATGCAGGGCCAAGTCTATCAATTCCGCCGACAGCAACCAACGCGCTGATTATAATATTTTTGCCGATTGTGATTATGGCGATCGCGCTACTGTGGCGATTCCAAGCACAGAAACAAAATTAACTCGGGAGCATTTACGCACAAGTTACTAAAATCAGCTAACCTAGCTGAATTACAACAAAATTGCATCTCGCCAACCGTTGGGAGTCAGCCTGTGAAACTCGGTCAATGGATCGGCTTAATCGCCATAGTTCTTTCTTTATACATCCTGTGGCAAATTCGAGAAGTGCTTTTGCTCGTGTTTGCCGCAGTTGTGTTAGCCACCACCTTAAATCGGCTAGCGAAACGCTTCCAACGCTCAGGTATGAAGCGTGGATTCGCTGTCCTTCTCTCAGTAGCTATCTTTTTTGCCGGAATCGTGGGTTTTTTCTGGCTAATTGTGCCACCTTTTGCCCAGCAGTTTCAAGAACTAACCTATCGGGTTCCCCAAGGTTTTGGACGCTTTAATAGTTGGCTTGACGGTCTGAGAACCCGCATTCCTACTGAATTGATTCCTTACATCCCAGATTTAAACAGCCTGATCCAACAAGCACAGCCCATCGCCAATCGGGTATTAGGAAACTCGTTCGCCTTTGTATCTGGCTCCTTGGAAATTGTCCTCAAGGTTTTACTAGTGCTAGTTTTAACAGGAATGACATTAGCCAACCCCGTGGCTTACCGCAAAGTCTTTGTGCGGCTTTTCCCCTCATTTTATCGGCGACGAGTCGAAGGGATTTTAGATCAATGCGAAGTCTCCTTGGGGGGATGGGTAATAGGCGCTCTCATTGCTATGGGTGTAGTCGGGTTGATGAGTGTAATTGGCTTATCTATTTTGGGTGTAAAAGCAGCACTTGCTTTAGGGGTTTTGGCAGGATTTTTGAACTTAATTCCCAACCTCGGCCCAACGCTGAGTGTAGTACCAGCAATGGCGATCGCTCTGTTGGATGAACCCTGGAAAGCAGTTGCTGTCTTGATTCTCTACTTTTTTATTCAACAGATTGAGAGTAATTTTATCACGCCCATTGTCATGGCGCATCAAGTCTCATTGCTACCAGCTGTAACCTTAATTTCCCAGTTATTTTTCGTGACTTTCTTTGGCTTTTTAGGATTATTTCTAGCACTACCTCTAACTGTCGTCGCTAAAATTTGGGTGCAAGAGGTGTTAATTAAAGATGTTTTGGATCAATGGGGAGATAACCATAGAAAAGAGACTGAGTTTGTGATGGTTTCTGAATCTCCTGAAGTAGATGACTATTGGACAGCAGGAAGTCCTGATATTAAAAAGGAGCGACCGATTGATCATGATATCTTGCAAAAAGAAGATTAGTTATATAGCAATCCGATTTGATTTGTGAGAATTGCAACCCGCAGATCCCCGACTTATTTAAAAAGTCGGGGATCTTGTTTCTGCGCGTTTGATATCATGTCCGGTAAATTACTTGTGATTCCTACCTCACTTCTCAACAGCAGTCTCTCCCCTAGTGGCTACCGTGTACATACAAGTCAGAAAACCTTACATATTGGCTTGGATCTCGTAGGGTGCATTATGGACATTAGTCCTAATACCAATTCTGCATGAAGATGCGCCAAACGAAATGAGGAACGAACCGCAAAGGACGCATTCGCGTAGCGTCTCGTAGAGAAGGACACAAAGGGAGAAAGAAATAAGAAGCCAAGAAAATTTGGCGCAGCCTCACAAAGAAATGGTATAATACACCGAAAATCTGTGATGGTGCAGTACCTTCAGGAATAATACTAATTAGCGATCGCTTTCCTACTCTTGGGTAAACCGAAAATCTGAGATAGTGCCGTACCCTCAGGAATAACACACCCTAAAAAACTAGGTTTTTAGGACTTGTGTGTACACCGTAGTATTTTTTGTGTTTCTTAGTCTAAGGTTGCTTTGAGAGAATCGGTTCTGGTGCAATATCATCTAAATGGATCTGATTTAACAAATGCCGCCACTCTGCTTGCAGTGCTGCATCTTTAGGATTTTTCTGACGCAGTTGAGCCAGTATCGTCAGTGCGTCGTACCATATCCCGTTTTCAGCATAGATAGCATACTGCTTTAGAAGTTCTGGTGTTTGTAGCTTTTTGACTACGGTTGGATTTAGTTCGACTCGGACAATCACCCCTTCGACGAAAGTCGGGGGCGAAATCGTTTGCTTGTTACAGTTAATCGTGAAAAACCAGCGATATTGTTTGTTTAGTGCCAAAGCAGGAGCTGTGGAAGGTAGAGAAACGCTGATGACTCCTGGTTTATCTGGTAGAGCGATCAGTGGGCGGGAAATCTCGTTAGAGTCCTGATCTTGCAGCACAAATTCAACTTCATAGGGCGAATTTTTGGTATATGGCACATAGAAAAACCAACTTGGGCGTTCTAGGGTTGTCTGTCCCCAGACATTGATCACTGAGTCAGCTGACTCAGTAAAGGGCACTAAAGCAGTCAGCTTAGGTTTAGTAAGTGGACATATCGGTTCCCCACGCTTCGCTCCACCACGAACCCGACCTCCAGGAGGGGGGCCAGGTGGAAGTGGAGGTTGATTAAAGGTTGTGGCTTGAGCAAGGGTCGTTTTAGCATTACGATCGCTAAGTGAAGAACTAAGAGTTGGTTTTGCAAGGACTGGAGTCAGGCTAACTAGTAAACTGGTGCAGCTAAAAGCTACTACTACAAACAGTTTTATCGGTTGTGAATTTGACTTCATAAAAACCTTACCTTAAGTATGTAAACCTTGTAGATTTATCTGCTGGTTATCCAAAAATTTCATAAAAAAATCTTTACCTATTCCCTATTCGCCACCCGAACTTTTGTTTTTGAATCATAAATTGACATCAAGGCAACCGTAGCTGCCAACGACAAAACCGAAGGTATAAACGGCACCCAAGCGCCCGAAATTAACAGATTAAAGCAAATTATATACAGAACACTAGAGGTAATACTGATTGCCAATGCCAACCAAGGGAACGAAAGCCTTCGCCAAGCCAGGACTCCCCCCACCAAAGACCAGCCCCAAATCCAGACCACCTCAACCCACAGTGACCAAACCCGTAGCAACGGCCGCCCATCCTGGACAGCACTGAGGATCTGGCTGGCCATATGCGCTTGTACCAACACTCCTGGCATTTTCTTTAAAGCAGCGCCATAGGGTGTAGCCCAGGCGTCTGGAGAATCCCCCTTTGCTACCACACCAATCAAAACAATCTTGTCTTTGATAACACTGGGGTCAATCGGATTAGAAGATAAAAATTTGGTTAGCTTTATCTGTTGGGCTATCTCTTTTGAGGAACGGTAGTTGAGCAAGATTTGACCGCCATTAGCATCAATATTTTGATAGCCACCAGTACGAGATTTCAGATTTGGAAAAATAGTTTTACCCAGCTGCAAATTCCCTTGAGTGATCTTTCGTTCAATTCCTAAGGGTTGTAGATAGAGAGAGGCCAGTTCTACACTGAATGCATAACGAGCAGGACACAACGATGTCGGCTCTGGGTTCATGAACAGGAGATGCCGACGGATAACTTCATCACTATCATTAATAAAGTCACTGAATCCCAAATTTGTTGTGGGGATTTCTGGTGGCGGCTTAAAGCCTGGGATATTTTCTGTGACATCGCTCCCCTTACATACGCCAATCAAGTTCTGAGTTTTTTGGAGACGAGTAATTAAATCTGGTTGTGTGGCTTTAAAATCACGGTAGATATCCAAGCCGATCGCGCGGGGTTGGTACTGATTCAGTTTTTCCAGGAGTTTATTGAGTGATTTTTCGGAAATCGAAGCGCCGATCAAAAACTCGCCATTTTGTCGTTGAGTTGCTATATCGTCATCATCAATTGTGATTACTAGCAGGCGCGAATCTAGTCCTTCCGCAGGGCGCGATCGCATCATCTGGTCAAAGGCTTGCATCTCTGGACTTTCCACCAATCCTAGCCATCTCACCCCACAAACCAAGGCTGTAATCGCCAAACTCGATAACAAGGTTATCGTAAATCTGCGTTTGTGAGAGTAAGCTAAATTCGGTATATCTTCAGTTTTTGTAGACCTTAATTCATCCCAAGTGGGTGGTATCTGGGCTGGATTTTGGCAAATCATTGGTAGCCAAGTCGCACAGGGAAATCGATCCTCAAGTCCTTGCAATCGTTCCCGCCCTTGGCGTACCGCTTGATATAAAGACTTCCCATTGGCAAAGCCTTCGAGAAAATACTGTAAAAACTCTTTAGCAACCTGGTCTGGAACCGGTTCGCGCATGACGATCATTTGAGGAATTTGCAAATCAGCTAATTCTCGCGCCAATCCTAATCCATCACAGGAGTTGAATATAGCTAGTTGCAAACCGTTTTCAATGGCTTTCCTAAGAGCATACTTTAACTCGCCAATGGTAAGGCTATCAGTTTTATTCAGGTAAATTCGTCCGCTTTCTGCATTCTTGTTACTGGAACTGTGCCCAGCAAAGAAGAGAATATCCCAGTTTTTTCCCCAGAGATGATCAGTCAATTCCTTACGTTGTGGTTCTACCAGAAAGCTGACCTCTGCATTCGCACACTGTTGCAGTAAAGCTAGATCAGCCTGGGTGTCAATCCCCTGACTATTGCCTACAATTGCTAAAATGTTGACTAATTTATTTGGAGTGCGTGGCTTGTGAATGCGATCGTAGGATGGTGAAGAAAGGGCGATTTCAGCCTTGGGGTAGCGTTCTAACAAATCCCACAGATGCCAGGGTAATAGTTGCAATTGGCTATTTTCTGTTTGCAGAATCACCCGCACTTCTTCCGTGGACGACAATCTTTCTAACCATTTTTCCCTCAAAGGGCGAAACTCCTCTGCTCGCAGCCAGGTATTAAAACGTGCCCGCAAAATATGGGAAGTGTTTTCGCAGTCTTGAATCATCGATACATTCGTCACCTGCATTTGGTCAGCATGGAGGCGATAACGATTGCCTATCTGCCGATAACTAGACTGCCAATGACTGTAATAGAGCGGCATTTCAGGGAATGAAGGTAGCCTCCCCGTGATTTCTGTTGCAGCACGCTCGTGTTCTTCACCAATTTGGAGAGTAACAGCAAACCCCTGCTCAAAACTACCCTCTCCGAATTTCAGAACCACTAACTTACCCATGACTGTCACTAATCTCCCTGTGCAAAATCATGCCCTGTTCTAATGTCTCATAACAAGCTCCACAAGCTTTTACAGACTTTTTGAAAAATCTCCAAAAGTCGGCTTGAATTTTTCACTTTTAATTTTTAATTAACCAATTACCACTTAATAAATTACCAACAAAGAGGGAAGATAGCTATATGTTTCAAATCCGAAAATATTCGGTAATGCTAATATCATTGATAGCTACCCTAACGCTAAATTGCTCTGTAGGTTCACCGCGAAACTGCAACTGAATATAATTGTCTAATTTTCTCGATTGAGCATTTAGAAATACTGCTCCCGAACTATCTAGAACGGTGAGATGAACTCCTGGGGGCAAGTAGATTTGATTCCCAGTGGCGTGCAATTGGAGACGAATACTGGTTTGTTGATCTTCTTCTAGGCTGATTTCCACAATCAACATGACGGGTTGGTTGAGAATTTGGATACCCAAATCAATCAGTTTTGCCCGTTTAGTAATTGATTCTGGTTCGTTAAGGGTATTTAGTTCTAAAGTTTCAATACTGCGAAAGGCATAAGCTGGTCTGAGTTCCGGCAAGTTCCACAGAGATTCAATAGTCTGCCAACCTGTCTCAAATATACCAGCAAACCACTGACTTAAATTCACCAGTGAACTAACTGGGGATTGGCGCAGTTGACTCAGGTGGTCGATAAACGCTTCCAATGGTTGCAGTTGTTCTAAAGGCAGTGTTTCAGTTGCGACACTAGGCATAAAACCAAGCAGCCTCGCTTCTTGGAGCGATTCATCAAATTGAACTACTAAATAACCTACCCGTTCTTCCCAGGTTTCTGGAGGAATGGAACATATCTGCTGGTGTTCCTGCACAGGGCGACATTCTAGAGGACCAACTGAGGGCACCTCTAAGTCAGCTATATTCCCACAGAGGCGCATGACACAGTTCCAGCTGTCACTAGCTTGGAGGTCAGTAGGAATATCCATCATTTCCAAGTAGTCATTCACTACCCACACAGCCAGCGTATTCAGCCGAACTTGTTCTGCTTTTTCAGGATTTGGCTGCTGGTTAGCAAATTGCTGGGCAGTTATGCGAGCTGATTGGGAAATCGGCAATGTTAAAGCGAAATCGTCTAGCTGATAGGTGGAGTTATTCATAAGTCAATCCCTAGTGATCAATGCTGCTATGTAGATATCACCCGCATTCACTAAATTTATGCCACAAAACAGAGAATGATTATTAAAAAATTGGGGATTGAGAGGTTTGAGGTTGTGAGGTGGATGAAGGGAGTTCTCAAACAGATGAACGGAGTTCTTAAAGAGATGAATGAGTCTCTAATTTTCTTTGTTCCCAGTCCCCAATCCCCAAATCACAACCAATTGCCAATCAACACATAGGCAGACCAAAAGCTTGGCACTCTGTAGTTGGGATGGTTCAGCAGTTGTAGCTGGGCAAGTTGGACAGCTTTGGCTTTGGTAATTTTGCTACTGTTGAGTTTTTGATAGAAGGCACTAACAAACATTGCTGTCGATTCATCATCAATCTGCCACAGCGAGGCTATGGTACTGCGTGCCCCAGCTCGGACAGCTGCTCCTGCAAGACCCAGTGCTGCACGTTTGTCTCCTGTTGCTGTTTGGCAAGCACTCAAAACTAATAGTTCTACTATGGTTTTACCCTGACTGCTGAAGAGAGTATCAAAATCCTTAACATTGATCTCACCATCAAAATCCAAAATAAAAGTGTCTTCAAGGCGGGAACTAAACTGACCGTGGGTTGCTAAATGCACTATGTTGAATGGAGCAGCACCAATTTTACTCTCTAAATTCTTTTTCTTAAAATCTTTATCTAGTAGGCTAGTTGTCGAGATTCCTGCTTTGCTAATGCCGTCAAATTCAGATTCGATCGCAAACAACGGTGCAAAGTTGGAAAAACCTGGTGGCGGCTTAGTCAGTCCTGCGGTTAGCGCTCTTAGTTGCTGTTTTACCAGTGGTTTAGGGCTGAGGAGTTGCAGACCGACGCTTAGAGCAATTGCATATTTCTCTACCAAGTATTTCTTGCCATCGTAGAGAGCTGCCATTGGTAAATTGCGTAACGGGCCATCTAAGACGAACACTAGGGTATCTACCCGACTTTTTTGCAATTCTGACTCAATCGGTTTGAGTAGCCAGTTATAAACTTGGTGCGAGTGGGTTTGGACGGCTTTGGTAGCGGTGGGATCAACAAGATTTTTTTGCAGTTTTACTAAGAGTTCCTCTACTTCTGGACGGGAAATCTGAGTAGTGTAGCTTTGCAGGGGTTGTTTGGGAATTTTGACAATTACCTGGAGTTCTTTTTGAAGAATAATCGGATAGAGGATGGCAGCCGTGGCATTTTCTTTTTCTACCACTTGATCGAGGGCTACTCTCTGACCTTGCAGGCAAGCTTCCTGGAAGAAGTTGTCCAATTCTGCTAGTTGGAGTGCTTCAATCCGCTCTCGTGCTTTCTCCAATATTTTTTCATCTGATTTTTCTTTTTGGGATTTCAGTAGTAACTCTACTGACTCTCGGTAGACGGGTTCTACGCTGTCCCGGAAGGTGAATTGCACATCCTGATTCACTACATTACTGACTATTAAATCTCTGCGGAGAGACTGGAGAGTTTCCACAGCAAGATCATATGCCCTAATCGCACCATTAATATCTTTTTGTGCCCGGAGCAATCTACCTAATTGCCACTCCAAGGTATAGATAATTTCTGGTGCATTGCTGCTCTGTGCCAAAGCTAATCCTTGCAGGGTCAGGTCTTGCGCTTTTGACCACTCTCCGGTTTCTTCGTACAAACCGCCTAAGCTTTTCAGAGCATAGGCTTCTGCCCGCTTGTCCCCTAAACTGCGGGATTGCTGGATGGCCCTGGTGAGTAATACTGTTGAGTCTTTTGTGCTGAATCCAGAGTAGTAATTCTGACTAGATGCTGGCAACACACCACTCTTGATTTTTAAGATACTTTGTGAGTAATTAATTTGAGCGTAAATACTAGCACGGCTGAGGGGAAGTTGATCGAGTTGGGACTCAATCAATGGTGAGAGAGTGTAAACCTCTGCCCATCGTTGATCTTCAATGAGTAGGCTTAGTTGATTGAGTTGCGCTTGGACTTTTGTCAGGAGTGAAGGAGATGCTGTGACTGTTCGTTGATAATAGGCGATCGCTTGTATATTGTCTTGTTTTCTACGGGCATGATTCCCCAGACTGAACAGACTTGCCGCAATATCAGTGCTTGATTGCAGATGTTGAGCAATCATTAGACTTTCTTCTAGCGCCTGGTATGAGTCTTTCAAATCCCCCACTACCAAAAGGGCATCACCGAGCGATCGCAAACTCACTGTCTTTTCTCTAGAGTCTGCTTGAGATTTTAACGTCAGACTTACCTCTTCGAGTGTTTTGACAGCCCGAGGGTAAAGTCCTTGGCTTCGCAACGCCTGTGCTTGATTGATTAGCGATCGCACCACACCGCTTTGATCATCTGCTTGCCTGTAAATTTTTTCCGTCTGCCGCCAAGTTTCTAAAGCCTCCTCGGCCTGTCCCATTGTTAGTTGGAGACGACCTTGAATATCCAGTGATTGGGCAAATATTTTTTGCAGATTTTGGTTTTCATCCTGTTGTTTGAGCAAATTTAAGCCCTCTGTAATTGCCTGCTGTGCCTGAATCCATGCACCCAGTTGCTGGTAAGCTAGGGAAAGATTACTTAGTGTTACTGCCAGACTGAGGCTGTCCCCTTGCTGCTTATATGCTTGGACAGCCTGTTGTAACACTTCTACCGCCTTGGCAAAGTTTCCAGCCTTGTATAAAATTTGGCCCTGCTCTAATAGTGAGGCGGGGTCAGCGGCCACAGCCAGCGACATAAAACTATTAATTGGTAGTTGGGATGAGGAATTAATTGAGCCAGGAACTTTTGCCAGTACGGGTGAACCAAGGATGCATAGCAAAGCTATTAGGAAGTACAAAGGCAAACGTAAAAAGTGAGCTAGCCTGGTCTTCTCCCAACACCCTAGCTGCTTTTGCCTTTTAACTTTTACAGAATTCGCGCCAAAAATCGTAGTTGGTTTAGTCACAAGCATGACAAAAGGTAAGTGATAACCAAGAACGCACAGGATTAACTGTAGGTGTTTGGGCTACCAGGGTAATGTTACCATTCGCATCCATTACTTATCCCTGAGCCTTCCACAATCTTATTTTTCGTGGGTTGGATCAGGTTTTACTGGCTAAATCTCTACTTACCGGGGCCGTTCGATCTCTTTGAGACTTAGGCAGACTCTACGAATTATTATGGTGCGATCACCCCTTAGGGGAAGTGTTCTTAGTACACCAGTCGCCTCAACGGCGGGAAAGAAAGGAAGTTTGGATGCCTGGGGCTGTGCCAACGGAGGAACAGTCTTATTTGAGTTGATACTGTAAAAAACAAGCCCACATCAGTGGGCTTGTTTTTCTAAGCAAAATTAAGTGAAGTACCCTAACCAAAAGGCTTTAGGTTTCTTGGGCACATTAACTGTCTTTTGTTAATGTTATCCTAGTCTCACAACTAGCTCCTCAAGCGTGAATTCCGGCACTCCCTGCCGTAATTAAAAAATTTTATCATAATAAAATACCAAAAACCTGGTCGGGGTTGACCAGGTTTTATCAAGTTCACAGGTTTCAAATTGTTAAACTAATTAAGTAATTGAAAGTTAATAACTAAGGTGGACTAAAAACTAACAAACTCAGCATTCTTGCATTTTTCCACTTTGGGATTTGGCTTTGCCTTTTACATTCAGCTTTTTGCCACTTATATAATGTTTGATATGCTGAAATTTACTTGGGTTGATGACAAGGGGACACTAAGTCATTGACCCTATTGTTTGGTTTTATTTTGTTTGGTGTCCTACTATTTAAATTATCAGTTAGTTGGTAGATCGCAACTCTTAGTTTACTAAAATTGACGTTTTGTTAGATTTTGCAATCTAGCTCCAATTTGATCCCCGACTATCTTTTTTAGAACTTACGCACTGTACAAATTAATCATGGTATAAATTTACCAAAATAGGTCGTTTCAAGCTTTGATAGCGATCGCTTGTACCCTGCTTTAAGCCGCTACGCGTCTATGGATGCTCTGACCTCTCTCCTTTCATTCATATTTAGTATTTCCTGTCAATGCGTAAGTCCTATTTTTAAGAGAGTTGAGGGGATCTTTGTACCCCTACTCAAAAGCCAGCTAGGCGTAGCCTCTCCAAAAGAGAGAGATTAGCATGGTTAACCAAACTGCATTGTAATCAATTCCACATAATTGGACTGTTATCAAGATGGTCGGTGACAATACGGCCGATCGCATCAATTTCTGCCAATTGGGACGCAGAAAGTTGAATTTGGGCAGCTAATGTGTTGTCTAGTGCTTGTTCGGGATAACGCGCCCCGGCGATCGCATTTGTTTGGGGTTGAGCAATTAACCACGCTAAAGCTAACTGAGCAAGGGTACAATTATGAAGAAGGGCTATGGGACGCAGTTTTTCTAGCGCTTGTTGAGCATGTTCAAAGTTATCGCCTTGAAACAGTTTATTTTTAGCACGGTTATCTGTTAGGTCAAATTTATGACCGAAAGCAAATCTTCCTGTTAACAACCCCTGTGCTAAAGGCGAATAAGCAAGGATAGAAATATTATTTTTGATACAATAGGGCAACGCATCTTGTTCTACCTGTCTCCAGAATAAAGAATAAGGTGGTTGTAAACTATCAATACGTCCATAATTTGCTGCTTCTGCCAACTGGGTGTGGGAAAAATTGGAAACACCAATGGCTCGAATTTTACCTTGCTCTTTAAGAAAGTTTAGAGCGCTCATAGTTTCTTCGATAGGTACTATTTCACTTTTGAAAGCACCGGAGGGCCAATGTATTTGGTAAAGATCAATGTAATCAGTTTTCAGGTTGGTTAGGGAACGATCGCAAGCTTCAATCACTTGTTCATACTTTAGATGGTTAGGCAAAACTTTCGTGGCATACTCCACACGAGTTCGTACATCAGATAAAGCTTCAGCGACAATTCGCTCAGAGTGTCCTTCACCATAAGCTTCAGCGGTATCAATTGTGGTGATACCAGCTTCAAATGCGGCTCGGATCGTTTTAATCGAGTCAGCATCCTCAATTCCTACCCACATTCTTTTACCAGCTTGCCAAGTTCCCATAAGGATAGGTGTAATTTGGACTTCAGTTGTACCTAGCGATCGCTTTTCCATAACTGCTTCCTAATTCATTTCCTTGGATAGTTTCACACTTTATCGGTTTTAGGTTGAAATTAAATCAGAGTTATAGTAGATGCTGATGGAATTGACCACAACTTTTCATGCTCTCAAAGAATGGGCAGTCGCCATAAATGCTTTGGAAAATGGCAAAACAATTATGTTGCTCCGCAAAGGCGGTATCCATGAACGAAATGGACATTTCCAAGTTGCCCACAAGCAAATTTTGCTTTACCCTACTTGTGAACATCAACAAGCTTTCATGTTGAAAGCAGAGTATGCCAATCATGTTTATCCAGTAACATCATGTTGGCATCCAGAGACAGTTCGCATCGGCAGTTGGGCTGAAATTACGGATATTTTGCCAGTTAGTGACGAATTTCTTGTCAACGCCTTGCTTCCCTTCCATATTTGGAACGAGCATTTTATTAGCGATCGCCTCAAATGGAAACCACGCCAGCCGCTTTATGTTCTCCTCCTGCGGACATATCAACTACCTCAACAAGAAATTCCCTACCATTCTAAATACGGCGGTTGCAAGTCATGGATTGATTTAGATGAACCAATTCAGTTGCAAGGAGCAAAACCAGTTTTGTCTGACTTTGCATACACCCAATTAGTAGAGACAATTCGCAAGATTGTCGGCGATAAGTTGTATGCTCCATCTTTCTAATAACCCAACTTGCTGCCCAGATCCCCGACTTCTTCAAGAAGTCGGGGATCTAAATCTAGGTTAAGTAACGCCATTCTACCCTACAATTAATTTGATTTTTACAATACAATCAGCAGTCAGTTTGGATTGAACGAAAAATAAAAATAGCTCACTCTCTTGAGGTAAAAAAATACCGTAGGGAGTTAAAGTTGGGCAATCGGAAAAGTCATGATCCAACGCAACAGTAGCGACACGAGTTTTTCCTCCTCTGTCAAATTCCCCAACTTTTATCCCCACCTTTGCATCCATAGAAATTCGTAGTGTCGTTGGCTGATCATCAGCTTCTTGATTAATACGATTAACTTCTTTAAAGATAGCTCCAGTTTCTGGTATCTCTTTTATCGGTTTGGTTTTAGCAACCTGCTTTAAGCCATAGCCTAATTGGTTCAAATCGTTGTCTAATAACCTCAATTGAAGGCAGTTCTTCATGCTGGTATCCTTTGAGTTCAATTAGTTGACGACGAACCTCTGCTGCCCAGAGGCGAGTATATAGCTTAATACTATTGAAAGTTAGGTCTATTTGGCTTGTATTGGCATCTCTTTTGTCAGCATAGAGGTGAGTATTGCTTTGTTATTTGTTGTGCCTATGCTGTACATCATACCAAACCCCATTAACCGTTACTAAACACTCACTGTGCCAGTTGCTGTATCGAAAATACTTTTTAAAACAGGAGATTAGCCGCCGCTTTAATTCGGTCTAGCGGTTCCACAGAACGGGGTAAAATTGGTAAGCGAATTATAGTTTGCCCAGCAAATAATTTAGCATGGATTGACCTATCCTGGCTGTAGCGGTTATGCACCACGTAACGCTGCTGAACTCCCATTTTCTGTAAAGACTCAGTTAACCGCACTTGTTCTGCAATAATTGCAGCTTGAGCTTGGATGACACCAATAAATTCAGTGTGGTGGGGGTCTTTTAATTTTTTCTGTACTTGTACAACTTGTTGTCGCAAATTCCGCAGCCGCCCCATCAAATCTACCCTACCTAAAACATTTTGATACTTCATCCACAGCTTGAATATCCAAGCTAGCCAGTCAGCTAATGCAGATGGCATTTCCAGAAAGCGAAGAAGATGACCAGTAGGGGCAGTATCCAGGATAATTAAATCTTGCTGTTTGCGGTCTAATAAATCCATTATTGTGATGAGGGACAGCATTTCATTAATACCAGGTAAAGCATGCGCTACAATTTGTCGCCAAGCTTGGGGAGTGTAAGCAATTTTTATCGCCCCTGCTTCAGTCCCTTCTCCACTCATCATTTCTGCTAATTCCCAAAGATAATCATTGCGGAACTGTTCTAATACTATGTCGGCATCGATTTCTTGACCGCTCAAATTTGCGGTTAGCTGAGTGGGTTCATGTCCCAATTTTTCCCCAAAAGCATCTCCCAAAGAATGGGCCGGGTCAATGGAAATTAGACGAATATTTTTATCAGGATAACGACTTGCTAACGCCCACCCTATAGCGGCTGCAACTGTCGTTTTTCCTACTCCACCTTTGCCACCAACAAGGATCAGTTGCCGTCTTTCAGTGATAAAATCGCTGAAGCTGGGTAGTAGTTTAGCAGGCCATTGTATGGGTGGCGGTGGAGCAATTGCAACTGTATCAATTTTTTGAATTTGGGTAATAATATTATCTAACGCTTTACCGCCAAGGGGTTCTGATGTCTGTTGCGGTACGATAAAAACCGGATGGTTACCTGGTAGTTTTAGAAATTTCTCCAGTAATTGTTGTTGTTCGCTATAGCGGTCTAAATCTGTAGGAGCATTTGTCAAAAACTGGTTAACGAATAAGCCACCGCAAGGAATGGACAATGCTTGCAAGCTTTTTAAAAGTCGTGACGTTTCTAAAAGACTCATGGATTCGGCGATCGCCACCACCAAGAGTGCGCTTATATCTTTATTTTGCAGCAAGCGTCTGCCTTGAGCTAATTCAGATTTCATGTTTACCAGAAACTCATCGACTTCATCTGCAGTATACTTTCCCCTAAAACTTGTGGCGATCTGACGATGTTTTTCTTGAAATAACTCCAAAGAATTTAAAACTATATCTAAAAAATCTTTAATTCCTAATAAGTTTAACGTGTGACCGGAAGGAGCCATATCTACTACTACGCGGTCTACCACTTTTTCTGTAAGCAGGCGTTGAATTTCTAGTAAACTCATGACTTCATCTAAACCAGGCCAGTCTAAATCCCAAACAGGCGTTAAATCTTCACCCTCTACAAAACTTCCGCGCTCAACTAATAGCTCTAAAAACCTGCCGGATTTTGCCTGAAATTCTAGAAGTAATTCTTTAGCATCTAACGCCCGAACGCTCAAGTTAGGTAGATCGGGTAAAGGTGAGGCGTTGTGTTCAACTTTTATTTGTAGCACATCGCCTAAAGAATGTGCCGGATCTGTAGATATTAACAGTATTTGTTCGTTGGTAAATAATCTTGCCCAGCGCCGAGCGAAACTACAGGAAAGGGTTGTTTTCCCTACTCCACCTTTACCAGTAAACATTGCTATTTGAAGTGAATCGTACTCGCTCATAGTATTTATACTAATTGCTAATTGTGAGTCCAGTTCCCTACGGCGGGAAACCCGCCGTAGGGAACTGGCGAACCCGAAGGGCTAATTGCTAATAGCTAATTGCTAATTGCAATGAACAATTAGCTATTAGCAATTAGCACCTTCACAGATAACATAAGTATTCAACCGAAACTGATATTATATAAAGTTATAAGGAGGTAGGGCGAGTCCTAACTGTAATTCCCAACGATCGCACGCGAGTTGCCAAGCTAGAAATTGTTCGGCGAGTAAGGGTTCGTCTTGGCGACTGACTAAAAGATAAATCCGCGCTTCTTCACCCTGCGGTTGAACAACAATTGCCGACTTATATATCTGGGTAATCAGATGAACTGCCCGATCCCATTGGGCAGTTTGAGCGTTTTGAAAGTCTTGCTGTGTTTGATAGCGTTGTTTCTTGGCTAAAAAATACTGTCTTCCTGCTGATGGCGGCGTTATGACTGGTTCATCTGGAGTTCGGGGAATAAACTTCAAAATATATTCAGCTTTACCATTTAATTGGCGTATCTTTTCTAGATATTCCTCAGTGTGAGATTCTAGATAAGTTAGTAAGCTTTCTTTTGAAGCAAAGGAGGTACCGAATCGTAATGGTAAAACTGTAGTCTGGCGAAACAGTTCACCTATAACACGATCGTGTGACAAAACCGCTTGGATTAATAGTTCGTTATCGTTCTGCAATAATTCTAGGGATACCTCTGGTTCCACCAAAGCTGAAACGCCTGCGTTACTAATTAGAAGTACGCGCGAACAGATACCTATGGGTAACTCTAGGGTAGCGGCTGGTGTATTTAAAAAGGCGTAAGTATAGACATTGTACAGTTCCACACTAGTTAAGGTAAAGATTTTTCAACTGTTTAGCTCCGTAACAAAGGCGATACCTTATTTACCCAGATTCTTCAGCTTCCAGTGCTTGAATTTTTAGCAACAGTTCCTCTTCCTGAACTTCAAACTCCTCTTCGGAAATCTCACCAAGATCAAATGCTAATTGCAAAGTTAATAACTGTTTTTGCAAATTTTCTGTATCATCTAATTCAGCATTCTTCAACTCTAAAAGTTGTTCTGCTATCCAAATGATTCCGCCAAGTGGTCCGGAAACCGGAAAGGTTAATAGTTCCAAAAGCATAACTTGAGTTCACCTTAAGAAAGCTGGGCAAATGTATAAGGTGCTGTAAAATTGTTGTAGCGAATTCGCAGGCGATCGCCAAACTTCTGGTCGATTGCTTCTACTGTTTCGCTAAAATTAGATTCACTTGACCAAGGAATCAAATAAGCCGCATTATAAATCATCTCTTCCGTCATTATATCGTTTTCCACAAATTCCTCTGCCAAAACCTGCAATTGGGAGCAGAAAACATTAATTACTGCTTCCTTACGCAGTTGCAAACCACTTTCAATGAGCTTGCCAATTTCGATTATTTCCGACTGACTTAAAGCTTTACCTAACCTAGCATCGCGTTTTGCTTTCAAGCTGACATTTGATTCTAGTAAAGCCTGCATCTCCGACGTGCTATTCCAAAATACCTTAACGCTAACTTCTCTGCGTCCCTCCAATTTTTGAAATAACTCTTCTAGTTTTTCCTTATAAGGACAAGTCAATTGGTCACTCACCGTGTCCCAGGTTTTCACTACCAATCCAAAGCGGAGAGGTAGTAGGGTACAGAATCCCTCATCCATCGCGGATTCTAAAACTTTTTCATGGCACAATAAATTACGTCTGGAAGTGAGATATTTTTCTTGTTTAGCTGTAGAGTATAAAAAGTTAAACCCGTCCACATTATAGTTCTGTACTGGTTGTTTATCTAGTCCGAGTAATACCACTTTTTCTGAAATAGGTGCGGGTAAAATGCCGTAAAGATAAAGACCATTATTCATAAAAATCCCCCACATATAATATTTATATCGGCTTTGATGTTAAAATCAGCCGTAGCTTCGCGTGAATCAAGTTCAGGTTACCCAAACCTAAATCAACATCACCATGCACCACAATTCCAATATTTAAAAGTCTATCCAGCAGTTCCAATATAGAAGGATTGTTGCTAGTTTCCCCCGGATAGTAACTTCCATGTGGTGGTAATAGAGTACCGAATTCTCCCAGATTCACATTCAATTCTGCTGGTTCGATTTCAAAAATTTCGCATAAGCGCAGCACTTGTTCTTCCAGCTTTTGTAGACTTAGAGCTGCGCTGTCTAAGTCAGACTCGCTGAGAAGTTGTTCTTCCATGCGGCGAATGACTTGTGCTTCCATTAACTGGCGAACTAATTCCACTACTGTTAACAGTAAAGAAGCCAACCCTGCCTTACTGTTTAATTTGTTAATATTAGGAGCTATTTCAGGGGAGTTATCAGAGGATACGCCAACTAATGCCATAATGCCACTTTTTACGTTTCATTTAGAGGGTTTATGTCCTCTTCAGGAGAGAGAGGATTTTTCGGCATATAATAAGGATTTTGTAACGGCTGGCACCAAACTCTATTTGACTGCTAGCTAAAGCTTCTCATAGAACGTATTTCTGCTTCTAAACTTTGCAACCGTTCTTGAAGTTGACGATTTTCGTCAATTAAAGTTTGTGCCTTGCTGGTTAGATAAGGATCGTTCTCCCACCAATTTATTCCCATCTCTCGCGCTTTATCAACTGAGGAAATCAACAAACGAATTCGGATATGCAGGAGTTCGGTAGAGGCGACAGAAATAGAGATATCACCTGCAATCACAATTCCCTTATCCAAAACTCGTTCAAGAATATCCGCTAAAGTTGAGCCTTGGGTAGATGTAGTAATTGCTCGGGTAGAGTTCTTTTGGGAACTTGTTGGTATTATAGGGGTAGAAGTCATGATTATTTCAACTCCAAAATAGTGTAAAAACGGTTCTGCTGGCTAACCAAGTTTTTTACACAACTTAGTATCAATTCTGTTTGTTCAGCCGTTAAAAAGTTGAATGAAGCTTCTGCCATTCTAGCACCGCACTCGTATAAAGAGGGTCTTCATAAATCATTGAAAGCTAAAGAAAAGCCGAAGAATTTTTAGAATTTAAAATGCTTTCAATCCCGCTATTTCCTTATAATTAGTAATTTATTCTAAGGAAATAGCAGGAACCGCTGCTGACTGAGTTAGACCAACTGCTTGAGCGTATTTCAGATAGGTTTCAACAGAAGCGATAACGATGCGGGCTTCAATTGTCAACAATTCGATCCCAACCAAAGAAATACGAATCCAAACGTCTATAACAATACCTTTATCGAGAATGCGATCAATAACTTCGACTAAGCTAGAGGAAGAATTGACTTTTTCTATTACCATAGTTTTGCTCTTTAACTAAATTATTGTTTATGTGGCTGGGTAATTGCTTATAACACCTGACATTATGAATTCTATCAGACGAAAAAATAAGTTATGTATGTTAGCGCACACAAGCATATACTAGTTATATGCCAATACGCTTGGGTTAAGGCTATGCAGTGCTTAAAACAACAAACACAGGAGGATTGGTTATTATTCCAGTGCCTCTGTGTTTAACTTTTTTAGAGCGAAATTTTGCTCCAGGCTTTTTAACAACCCTTGGGTTATTTCTATGAACCCTTTCAGGTAAAACTTGGTCGAGGATTTCCACAGTTAACCAACTCAAAAAAAGGGGAAATATTGTGGTTGCAAACGCTGAAATTTTGGGAGGGCACGACGAACAACTCGTAATGTTCCAGTGAAACTTAGACGCAAGGGTGCAACTTCTGCACTGGTGGCAGCTTGAAAAATTAACAACCGGATAGCCCAATGTCCTAATAATAAACCGTAAATTTCTTGCACCACTTCTCGTGGTTTTTGAGAACGAATATGAGTTCTTCGTCCTAGAAGATGTACTTTGAGTTCATCAATCGTATTCTCGACTTCAAGGGCGTTGATGGTACTCACAAGCTAGCAACTGGGCTGGGAATTTTACTCTTGTCCAATAAGCTTGTAATTAAACGATATTTGATTTCTTCTTCTGAGTTATCAGGATTCTCAATTGTGTACTCAATGACTCGTACTTATATTGGTTCAAAACCTTTTTTTCTCAGTTTGCCAGAAGGATAAATATAACTTAAATAAGAACCATCCTCTAAAGCTTCTTCATTTAAAAATTTAACGTTTTTCTGGTATTCTTCCTAAATAATCACAACCCTTACTTACTGTTGCTTGTACCATAGCGTAGGAGTGCAAACCTCTATCCCACATTAACAACATTCCGGATGTTACTGAGCGTAATAATTTTAGTGATCTAACTCGCTCTCCAATCTTATATGGGCACATTAATGCATCAAAAATTAAATGTGTCCCTGCCTCTACCAAAATAACTAATCTAAATGAGTGGAAATGCCGCTCGTGTAACCAGGACGACCAAAAACCCTTGCATTTTCATCACTATCTGGGATATCTAAGCAAGTTCCATCAATCACTACAATTCTCAGTCCGTTTAGAAAACTTCCAATTGTTTCGCTGTTTGCCATTGGTCGCACCAACTGATGAAACAATTGCGTCATTACCCCTGCACAACCGTCGCTGTCTGCCTTGGGTGATAGCTGATTTACAAGGGATACGCCAATATTTACCAACTTTTCCCCATGCCTCTGAAAGACCATCAATGAGACTTTTTAGTACATCTGGCATTGAATCTCAAGGGCCACAGGCTCATTGCTATTATTAGACAAATGACCAGATGTGCTGGTAACGAACGATGGCGTTCCTCTTCTACTTTAGTTTTAGTGGTAAGCGTTCGCGGAGCGTCTCGTAGAGAAGCCATGCCGTAGGCTTATCGCTTGTTTGATTGAAGTTGCTGGGATAGCAACCTCTATCGCTTTGAATATCTCCGTACTTTGTATTTTGGGAGACACTAATGAGAATTCTTTGAGATGCACCGTGCTTGATTTCCATTTTTGGAAAAAATGCCCATTTTACAGCTATTCTAGCCTTAACCCAAGCGTATTGCTTTATAATTAATTTCTAAAATCTGCGCTTATGTAACCATAAATACAAATAGTCTGATTGTCAACTCTAGCTAAAATAGTAGTTATTGTTACACACACTCATCAAAAGCGCGGATAACATTAGAAAAATCTCTCCTAGAAGGATGGTGAAAGAAAGCTGTTGATCTTTGTGTCCTACAGCAGCTTTCTCAGGGTATGACTTGTTAAGTAATTATCCTGTAGTGGATAGAACTTAATTACACTTTGTCTAAAGTATTAGGCAAAAAAGTACTCCACAAAGGTGAGATTTAGCTTGACAAAAATCTGCCATTATGCGTTAGTTATTAGCTCAAAGCAAAGGAGTTTGCAATGCATCGACAAATGTGCTGGTTATCTAAGTCTGGTGGTGACGGAGAGAAAATTTTGTATTTGCAGACAGAACCCAATCAGCCTTGGCGTCCTTACACAGCTTTTGGACATTTCGCAGTCCCAGATTATCAAATACCAGGTGGTTCTAAAGGTTGGGCAACTTATCAAAAACTTCTCAAAGCAGGTTGGACACTAGTACCTAGCACACGGGCAAACGAGTTTGGCGGCAGCAGCTATGCAGAGTCAACAGCTCAAAATCAATAGAGAGACGCGATTAATCGCGTCTGTACAAGGAGTTATTATTCTCCTTGTAGCTGGCTCACAAGCCTTTTGGGGAACCTTCACCGCGAGGATCAGCCGCCCCTTCTAAAGTTCCATCGGCTGTAACAGCGATCGCGTTACCATTACCCCAAGGAGCAGTTTCCTTAATTTTGTGTCCTCGACGGCGTAAGTCTTGCACAGTGAGAGCATCCAAACCCCAAGATTCGACGCGCAATTCATCGGGAAGCCATTGATGATGTATGCGTGGAACAGAAACAGCCGCACCAACATCCATGTTGTATTCCAGCACATTCAGGATCACTTGTAAAACCTGGGTGATAATGGTGCTACCACCAGGCGCACCTGCTGCCATGCGGAAATGACCATTTTCTGTGACAATTGTGGGAGTCATGCTGGATAGAGGAGTTTTACGGGGGGCAATGCTGTTGGCATCGTTACCAACCAAACCAAAGGCATTAGGCACTCCTGGCGCAGAAGCAAAATCATCCATCTCATTGTTGAGGACAATTCCAGTTCCCGGTGTCACCACACCAGCACCAAAAATCAGATTAACCGTGAAAGTCAGACTCACAGCGTTGCGTTCTTCATCCACAACAGTAAGATGAGTGGTTTGGGGAGATTCATACCGAGTTGCGTGCAGTTTCAGAGATTGAGCAGATAACGGAATGATATTTTCTCCTAAACTCTGATTATTAGCTTGACTAAAACGTTGTAGTGTTTCTTTATCTACTGGCTTGACCTCGGTCGAGGGTCGAGCCACTTGCATATTAATTTCTTGACGGCGTTTTTTGGCGTAAGCTGGACTGAGCAGTTCTTGTACAGGGACTTTGACAAAATCTGGATCGCCTAAATATTCTGAGCGATCGGCGTAAGCAATCTTCATTGCTTCTACCATTAAATGTATAGCATCGGGATGATGCCATCCTAAAGATTTTAAATCAGTGTCACCGATAATATTTAAAATCTGCAATAGATGAACACCTCCCGATGAAGGTGGTGGCATTGAGCAAATTTTAGCTTTACGAAAATTGCCACAAACGGGAGTGCGCCAGATTGGTTTGTAGGCTTTCAAGTCTTCTAGAGTAATTAAACCACCATTTTTTCCCATATCAGAGGCGATCGCCCGAGCAATACTTCCGGTGTAAAAACTTTGGGGATTTTGGGCGATTGCTGTTAAGGTGCGGGCCAAATCACTCTGCACTAGCTTCTCACCTGGTTGGTAAAATTCGCCGTTATGAGTGAAAATTTCCCGCAGTGCTGGATTCTTGAGAAGTGCTTGCTTGTAAGATTGGTTTGTTTGCAGAGAACGCCAAGTTGCCACATCGCCAATAACAAAGCCATATGCAGCCAGTGCGATCGCAGGCTTCACCACCTCTTGCCAAGGTAGCTTACCATAGCGACGATGCACTTCATAAAGTCCCGCTACCGTTCCTGGTGTCCCTACTGCTAAATAACCATTGATACTTGCATTCGGGCGCACCTTTCCTTCTGCATCTAGATACATATTTCTTGTAGCTTTTAAGGGTGCGCGTTCCCGAAAATCTAGCGCTTTCATCTCGCCAGTTTTTTCAGAATGCATCAGTAAAAATCCGCCGCCGCCGATTCCTGCTGAAAAAGGCTCAACTACTGATATTGCAAAGGTTGTGGCTACGGCTGCATCAACTGCATTACCACCTTTGCGTAACATCAAAATTCCCGCTTCACTTGCTAGGGGATGGGCTGAAACTACCATTCCCTTTTTGCTATGTAAGGGTAAAGTTAAAGCGGCTGAGGCAACTTGGCTGTAAAGTAAGACGGTGAAAGAAAAGATTGCGATGGCTACTCGCTTGGGTTTGGCAACAGTAAGCATTTTTATGCATTTTGTTTGATATTTATTAGCCTACCGTTAAGGTGTGCATTTGATACACTGCTTGCTTGTTGGTTGAGCAGTTGCAGGGCGATCGCTAAATTCTGTTGAAATTTGTTCTATGTTTGTTACTATTAATTTGTAAGGAAAACTGCCGTACACTTGATTTTTTTGGTAAAAATTATTTGTATCATATAAAGGCTATTATGGCTGATACTGTGGGTCAAAGCCGCCAAGTGAATTTAACGCGCTCCAAGGCTGAACGTCTGGAAGTTCGCATCACTAAAGAACAAAAAGAAATTTTCCAGCGGGCTGCTGAAATTCAAGGTCGAACATTAACAGATTTTGTGATTAGCAGCGTTATGAACGTTGCCAAACAGATTATCCAGGAAAATGAAATGATGATTTTAAGCAGAGAAGACCAAGAAGTTTTTGTGGAAGCACTACTCAATCCACCAGAACCAAGTGCAAAATTAAAAACCGCAGCTCAACGCTATAAACAAAACATGGGTGTATAAGTGGCGTTACCTGATACTTTTGATGATTATTTAATAGAGCCGCTGGGAAAGCAAGACCGGGCGGCTTTTTCTTGCGATGTTGAAAAACTCGATATTTATTTAAAGCAGCAAGCAGGACAAGATGCCCGTAAACGGATGGCTGGTCCCTTTGTTTTAATTGAAAAAAGTTCTGGAATCGTTGCTGGGTATTACACACTATCATCAACAGGTATTAAATTCGATGAATTGCCAATTGAGATCACAAAGAAGCTACCAAAATATCCAAATGTTCCTGCAACTCTTTTAGGTCGATTAGCAGTTGATAAAAACCATCGAAAAAAAGGGCTGGGGGAAATGCTGTTAATGGATGCACTGTATCGCAGTCTACAAAGCGAAATTGCCACAATAGCTGTAGTGGTTGATGCCAAAGACGACGCAGCTCGCTCTTTTTATGAGCATTATAATTTTATTCAATTTCCTAATTTTCCTTATCGGCTGTTTCTAATGATGGAAACAATCGAAAAAATGTTTGCATAAGTAATTCCAAATAACTTTTTAATGTATCTTGTAATCAACTAGCTAACTGAAATGGGTGAAACAGCCGAATATGGATACCGTAATTACCCCAGAAAGAATCGAGTTACCACCTGGCGCGGTGTTGAAACTTTTAGGAGACTGGCAAGACTATCAAGTATTGAGTCAGCAACTAGGCGATCGCTCCTCGCCTCGGATAAAATATCGACCTGGAGAGATTTTGCTGATGGCACCACTACCTGAGCATGGAAGAGATGCGAGTTTGTTGGCATTGATAGTAATAGCTCTACTTGACCACTTGAACCGCATATACGAGTCATTTACGCCCATCACCATGAGCTTGCCAGAAGTTAGTGGTATTGAACCAGACTATTGCTTTTACATTGAAAATTGGAGAGCAGTAGTAGGCAAAAAAAGAATTGATTGGCAGTCAGCACCACCAGATTTAGCAATTGAAATAGATGTTACAAGCTACACCGACATTAATGATTACTTGCCTTATCGAGTGCCAGAGGTCTGGATATTAAAAAGTAATCGGTTATTAATTTATAGATTGCTCTTAGAAAGTTATGTGCTTACAGAAAGCAGCTACTTTCCTAACGTTAGAGAAATAGTGCAGCAATGTCTCCAAATTGCAAACGAGCAAACAACAAGTGAAGCGATTAGGTGGTTAAGGAACTTTTTGCGTGGACAACAGTAGACAGGCGTTAAGCTGTAGTGTTACGGCTTCGGTAACGCACCATTTCAAGTTTTCGGTGCGTTACGCTAACGCGGTAACACACCCTACACTATCTTCTAAATATTTGCGCCTACTTACTTATCCTTGAGATTAACCTAATCCTTTGGATTTGCGAAACTCGCGTACAACATCTTTAATATCTTGCAATTCACCCTCAACTAAATAGTTTAATTGCCGCATTTCATCTGCCGAAATCTTTCCGCCAAGTGAAGCGATCGCTTTTTTTAATTCAGGATATTTTTTTTAAGTTCCTTGTCGAACAATTGGTGTAGCTTCGTAAGGAGGAAAATATTTTTTATCGTCCTTGAGTACAACTAAACCCAAGCGAGCAATCTGTCCGTCAGTAGAGTTACCCGCTACCATATCCACCTGTTTTTGAATCAAAGCACGATATATTAAACCCAAGTCCATGATTTGGGGTGATTTAGCAAAACGTAAATCGTAAGCTTTAGCTAATCCTGGAAAACCATCTTCCCGTTCTAAAAATTCGTAGCCAAAACCACCACGCCACTGCGGTGTATATTGAGTAGCTTGGGAGAGAGTTTGAATATTGTAGCGCTTGGCATCATCACCCCGGACAATCATCGCAAAAGTGTTTTCAAAACCCAAGCTTGGCATCACTTCCAGATTGAATTGCTGGGCATATGCTTGTTTTAATCTTTGATAAACTTCTTTAGGATCATTAACAGCTTTTTGCTTCAAAATTCCAGTAAAAGCTGTGCCTGTATACTCAATATAGGCGTCAATTTTGCCAGCAGTAATAGCGCTATGACAAACAAAAGAACCACCCAAACGGAAACGACGATCCACTTTTAAATTAGTTTTCGTCTCAATTTGCTGTGCTAGAAGTTCACCTAAAATATCTTGTTCAGTAAAGTCTTTGGAAGCAACGATAATATTGCCATTGCTGCTACTATTTAAATTCGGTGTGCAACTAGTGATTAGCAGTAACAAAGCAAAAGTTAAAAAGCAAAATGTTAAAAATCTTTTCATTAGAGACCATTTATAAATTCAATCTTAAGTAGCTTAACGCACCGTTATATAACATGGTGCGTTAGGCGGATAATATCGTTTGTATTCTGGATATTTTTACGTCAGCGAATCTTGAACCAGGAACATTATTAGACAAAAAGGCTCTGAAAAATTATGGTAAATCTTCTGTTTCATGGAGGCAAAATGAAAAAACGACAAATATTGACGCAAGCAAAGGAGCAGCCAAAGCAGGTGTTGTCAGAGACGAACCAGAAAGCAAATCGGCGGATTCGGTTGGGGGCAATTGCGCTGAGGGTGATGCTGACAGGCGCGATCGCAGCCGGATTTGCGGCTTGGCATCCGAAAACAATGATTGCTGTCAATGGCGATCGCGCAGTTGCAGCGGTTGAAACAGCCCGCCCAGAGAACAAACACTTATTGAAACAGTCAGCAGACTCTAAGCAAAATTTGAAAGTCGCAAGTCAGAAGCAGGGGGTTAATCAGGTGAGTGAGCAAAACAGCTTGGATCTCAGTGGTATCAATCCCCTGAGTGGTTTCGATCCCCTTGCTATAGTAAACAGTGTCAGCTTCAGCCCGGATGGACAAACGATCGTCTCTGGCAATGCAGATGGCATTATCAAGCTGTGGAAGCCAGATGGCACACTGATCACCACGCTAAGTGGACACGGACACAAGATTGCTGTTAAAAGTGTCACCTTCAGCCCAGATGGAGAAATGATCGCCTCTGGTGGTGGGGATAACACTATCAAGCTATGGAAGCCAGATGGCACACTGATCAAGACGCTGACGGGACACACTGATAGTATAAACAGTGTCAGCTTCAGCCCGGATGGACAAAAGATCGCCTCTGGCAGTGCAGAAGGCACAATCAAACTGTGGAAGCCAGGCGGCAAGATGATCAAGACACTGAAGGGGCATTATGATGGTGTGGAGGATGCCAGATTCCC
>NZ_CALMFY010000184.1 GCF_937863485.1 uncultured Nostoc sp.
AATTTTAGCGATCGCACCTTTTTCACCCAACCTCACAAAATCGCGTTGCTCCCGCTTCTGATTTTGACTTGCAAGCAGATTTGGGACATGCCTCCCCGGCAACAACTGCAAAGTACATTCACCACGTCGGGCGTGTTGGGACTTCTCACGCACTGCGTAAAAAAAGCAAACATAGGTAAAAAAGCGATCGCAAGAAGGCGGGCGGGTTGTGTTGCAAAAAGAAGAACGGTAGATGGTAAAGTGAAAACTCGTGTCTGTCATCTCCCGTCTGCATGTTCAAATCGAATCCTTTCAAGTGGCGTCACTACCGTTCCCCATTGCTTCAAGGAAATTCCCCTAAAGTCTTTCATTACCAGTGCATACTTTAGAGGGAGTAGGAACAGCAGTTTTGTCAGGTCGTCCTCGTGGGATTATTCAATTTGGATTACTGCTATTAATTGCCACACCGATTGCACGAGTTATATTTTCCCTGTTTGCCTTTGTACGAGAAAGGGACTTGACTTATATAATTGTGACTTTAATTGTACTAACTGAGTTTATTTATAGCTTTGTGGGGGAAAATTCCTAGAAAAAATAGTGGTCTGTGGTGAGTGGCGGGAAGATAAGGCTTGAATGTTGGATTACGCAAAAACCTTTTTAATCTTTGACATGGCTACATGCAAGATTTGTGCCTGTACAGATTCTGCCATCAATAATGGCAGAAAACTTATTCCAGATAATAGCCAAATAATAGACGACCAAAGCAAGGTGGAAGCAGCAGGAATTCACTATACTGCTTTCATGCGGTGATTACGGCTCAAGGGTTGCTAATGGCGATCGCCTCAGCAACCCTTGAGAGTGGAACTAAAATCACAGAAATTATCAGCAAAGAATTCATTTAATAAAAATTCATCCCTTGCAAAACTGGTTAACCTATCAACTACCTTGACCTTGACTTGAAGGATAACTCGCAATGGTTGAAAAACTTTAGATAAATCAAGAATTATAGTGATTCAATGCCAAATTCTAAAGGGCGATCGCTCACGATTTTAAAAGCTTGCTCCGGAGGAATTTCTGGTCTTCTAAAAAAGAAATATTCTCTGGCATCAGAACCATAGTTAAAACCCACAATTACTACATACTCAATTCTTGGATCGTAGTTGTCGATTAAAGCATAAAATTGGGCATACTGTATTGGTTGACTAGCGGCTGCTGCTGAAAGTTGCATCATCTGCCAAGCTTGAGTGCCTTTAGCAGTATAATACATTCTGTCTCCTAACTGCGATGTACCTTCAATCAGCGAAAAATTATTGCCACCAGTATGGTCTATCTGGAGTACTTTATGCATATAAAGGTAACCCCTGCCTAATGTTTGGAAGAACTTCCATGCTTGGGCGCTAAACAGGACTTCACCCGCTAAAACAATATTTTCGGCGATTTCGTGCTGAATTTGCTTTTCAGGCGTCATACTAATTTCTAATTTCTAATTCGTAATTCGTAATTAAGACACACTTTAAAAGGGTTGAGACAGTTGATCTTCAACGCTTTATCTTTATTTTCAAAAAAGACATCCAATCCCAATTTAGTATAGATGGGATATTTTTTCTTATTTTAAGTTAACAAAATTTTCAAGACTCGCAACTTTCAGGTTAATCTCAGAGCTTATAATGTATTGGCGATAGTTTAATACCATCGCTAATGCATGAAGGCATTCCTGCTGAAGCAAAGAAATCTTTCTTGTACAGCAAGTTTTTTAACCCTAACACAACGCCTCCAAGCATCAGAGCTTGTCATCAAACATGGCTTATCATCGTTTTTGCCGATAATGATGCCGCCACATTACAAAGCCAGTAATGAACTTAAAAAAGCATAAGCAGGTGCTCACCTACTGAAGCGATCGCTCCTCCAAAAACTTTGAGTAGAGTAATTATATTACTTCTAACAAAAAGATTGAGCGCCCTTTCCACCCTACTACTCATGATCACAGACACTAAAACTGATAAAAGATCGTGCCGTAAACCGTCACTGGTTCTCCTGGAAAAATACTTAGATCGTTGAATGCTGATACAAAATTTTACAAAACTAGTTAAATCAACTCTAAAAAGCCTAAATGGGATAATGTTAAAGATATCGTCCAAGTGAGTGATAGCGCGTATCTAGTTTTTGATGATACAGTACTTGATAAATGATCCGCTACAGAAATAGAGACAAGCACATACGGACGTTGTGCAAAAAGTGTATAAGGTGTGCCTCCGGCACGCTAGCGCGAACGATTATATTGTTGAGGAGTTTCATCAAGAATTAAAACAATTGACTGGCATTGAATCATGCCAATGCCGTAAGGGTCGTATTCAAATAAATCGTGAAAGCCTCGTACTATTTTAGTCTGGCTTAGACTTAAAGATTTAGCGCAATATACTGGTCAAACAATCTATCAGATTAAGCATGGATTGTTATCAAATTATTTAGTTCAACAACTCAAACGTCCGACCGTTTCCATGTTTATCGCGTAGTTGTTGTTTGGCGTGCGACGCAGTTTAACCGCGCCATTGCTTGTGCAAGTTGCGTAAGTACTGAAATATCTTGTATATCGCCTAAGGAAAGATTGAGCCGATCAAAATTACGAATAGATGGACTTTTAGAATTATCCAAGCAATGCTTATAACAACCAAAAAGTAGGTCATTAATCTTGTATTTAAGTTTTTGTAGAAACTTATCCTACTATTTTAAAAATATCTACTTTTTTTATAAAAATATGCTTAAAAAGCTTGATATTTTGTTTTTAGCTCTCAAAAAGCTTAGGGTTTTTAGGATGAATATTATTAAGGGATGGGTTTATAAATTTATTTTGCTCTGATTTCATTTCTATATTAAGATTAAATTATATATGAAAATAAATAAGAATACTTATTTAAGTGTTTATTACAAATGATTCATGATGACTATATTAATAAATCTTGAGAATCTATAATATGATTTCTCTCTTTTTTCAGACTGATTATCAGTAAAAAAAGGGAACAAAATATATGATTTAAATATGATTTCATAGTCTCAAACTTGACATAAGTAAAATATATATAAGGAATATGTGTTGATTAGTAAAGCTTTTAGTGAAAGCATACAGACTGATGTTCAGAGAGTTTTAATCAGCACTAATCATACTGTAGGTAGATTCCAAGTAAATGATAAAATATCAAAAATAGAGTTACGAATATTAATAATTTTCGATTGTAGATGAATATACTGTGTCGCTGTTCCCGGAGATGGAAAAATGGTTTTTATGGAAAGTAAGCGCTTGTCCTTCGTTGCTGACTTTCCATCTGTACAACTCGATAAAAACTTTCCTCAAACTTTAGTCCAAATACCGCCATCAGTGCATTGTGAAGTTTGTGTAATTGTTCCAGTTCGTAATGAAGCTCAGACATTGGCAGCAACCCTTACTGCCTTGATACATCAAGTTGATCTAGAAGGACAGCTTTTAGACCCCAGACGCTACGAAATAATTTTGTTGGCAAATAATTGTAGTGATGATTCAGCAACTATAGCCCGGAGTTTCGCTCAACAACATCCAGATATAGCACTGCATGTAGTTGAAAAAACTCTGCCTTCTGCGGAAGCCTATATTGGTCGAGTCCGTCAGATTTTGATGGATGAAGCATACCGCCGTTTGTCTAGTTTAGGACGCACAAGGGGGGTAATTGCTTCAACTGATGGAGACTCGCAGGTAAGCCCAACTTGGATTGCTGCCAACCTGTACGAAATTATTTGTGGTGCTGATGCTGTAGGTGGGCGAATTTTCGTTGAGCACGCTGGTCGTGCTTCACTAGACCCTTACGCCAGAGCTTGCTATCTGCGTGAAGTGGGCTACCGCTATTTAATTACTGAATTAGAAACTTATCTCGATCCTGACCCCTATGACGGCTTTCCCCGCCACTATCAACACTATGGAGCAAGTTTGGCAGTAACAGCAGAAATGTATGCACTAGCAGGAGGCTTACCGCCAGTGCGGACTCCTGAAGATGTAGCTTTTTACCGTGCCTTGGTACGGGTAAATGCCCGTTTCCGCCACAGTTCCCTAGTGCGGGTAGTGACTTCGGCAAGACAAATCGGACGTACAAATGTTGGTTTAGCAAATCAACTGAGTAAATGGATAGAAATGGGACGCCAACAGCAACCATTTGTAGTCGAGCCAGCAGCGGCTATCGAAACTCGTTTTGTTGCACGTTGCCAATTACGAGTGATGTGGTGGGGCGCTCTCAATGGCTATCAGCCAAGTCATCACAGCGTCGTGTCCTTGGCAGAGATGCTGGGAGTTTCAGCCCAATGGCTTGTCCAGAAATTGACGCAACCTTATACCTTTGGTCAGTTATTTGAAATAGTTGAAGAACGCCAGCAGGAAGAACAAATTTGGGCTTCGCGCTGGAAATGCGTGGAAATTGAACAAGCAATTGGGGATTTGCGCTTGCGTCTTGAGAGTTTGCGTAAGTAATTGCTAAGGGGAAGCATTACCCTACTTTAGGGTGACGCTTCCAAAGCGGTTTCTTTTAAAAGGTAAAACTAAACACCAAAAAATAAGGCAGGTTTAATTTCTTAGACTCGCTCGAATAAATCAAGTCGATATTCTTCCTGCCGTTGATCTTTTAAATGCTGTACCCGTTGACCTTTTAAATGCCGCAGTTTATTTGGGGCTAACTCAAAAAACGAGTTATGAACTTCATCACCACTCAACGGATAATCACGGGCATAAAGTGTCCAATGAACTAAAAGTAGGTGTCCTCCAGGTTCCAGGTGTTCTAAAATGCACTGTTGGGATTTTTTCAGGTCTTCCCAGCTCCAGTAATAGCCAACTTCCGAGACTAAGGTCAAATCAAACATCTGATCAGGATATTGCTCTGGGACACGCATAATCTGGAACTTGACATTGGAGAGATGCTGACAGCGCTCTTTTGCTCTATTCTGCGCTAGGTTTGACACATCAATCGAGAGCAGTGAGTCACAACGCTCTTGTAGCTTTTGAGTTAAAACACCAATGGAACCGCCGATTTCAAAGGCAGACCGATAGCGCTCTTTTGGTAAAGCCGCAATCGTAGCAGCATATTTGTTAGCTTCATATTCCCTGGTCTCAAACTTCCACGGGTCAGGATCTTCGCTGTAAAGTTTATCGAAGTAGCTAGGTGGTAAGGAGTCAGATTGTAACGGGTTCATTGGATTTCCTCTAAATAAACTTCCCAAGGACGAGTAAAGTTAGCTAACATTTCGGCACTCAGGCGAAAGCCTTGTGGGTCATCGTCAATTAAGTCTGTAATTTGGGAACGATAAGCAGCGATCGCTTGCTGTTTCACTTCCACTACCGTGCTAATATCCAACCGCCAGGTTGTCACCTCAAGAGATGCTGGCAGATTTCCCCGTTGCTCTGAGTCCCAATCCCAAATAGGATACTCAATCAATCGGGGGGATAAGTGCAAATCATGCAGTGCTGCTTTGATTAACTTCCACGTCGCTCGGTGGTCTGCGTGAGGATCATATCGCCACGGTAAAAAGATAATTTTTGGAGCGACTTCTGTGATATAATCCCGACAACTAGCCACTGCACTTTGATACTGTGTTGGAATTGACCCATCCTGCATTCTACAAAAGGTAACAGCATTAGCCTCTACACCCAGTAATTTTAATGCTGATAGCGTTTCAGTTTCACGCAGAGCTAAAAGTCTATCTGCGGGATATTTCCGCGAACAAGGGTGTGAAAGGGTACCACCACTGATGACTAAAACTTGCACATCACAACTTAAAGACCGTAACAGAGCGATCGCACCCCCACAACCTAACGTCTCATCATCAGGATGGGGTGCGACAATTAATGCCGGACTACAAGCGATCTCGTTAACTGAACGCCAAGGCAAAACACTAGGATTGCTTAGTGGTAATCCAATCAAGCCGAATTTATTCATTACTCCAAAGCAAATAACCAGGATTACTTTGCTGCAAGACATACTGCCCGACATTTGCCAAGGCCGCATCAAAAGCAGGTTGACGCAGATATAGAGTCAAATCTCGGATAATGCGTTCCATCGGATTTGGTGGTAGTAAGCCGCGAGTCCCAACAGAACGTTCGCACAAATTCATCACATCAATGCAAATTTGTTCAATTGCTGTCCTCACCATATTTGCATAGGCGACAAGTTGGTCTGCTTGCGGGTGGGGAACTGTGGGATCGCCACCAAACATTGGCGCATACGCTGCTACCTGATCCGCAGCCCCCCGCAGCCAGAGATTACCACTTTCAATGGCGATCGCCATTCTGCCCAGCCGTTCTTTTTGATATGGATCATTTGTGTATTCCAACTTCTGAAGATACTGGCGAGTCAGGTTAAACAGTGCTTCTGCCCCACCTAGTTGCACAGCGGCAAACCGAATCACCCCAACGGACAACCAGGGCTGTCGATGGTAATCTCCTGGTTGGCCGATTAAAGCGTTCTGATCCAACTCTACACCGCTAAAATCCACTTTGTAGCTAGCAGTAGCTCGCATCCCAGAAGGTTGCCACCAACTTGGGTCACTAACTGTCGTAACTTGCTCCATCGGCACAATGCATATTTGCCAACCGCCGTCTGGCAATACTCCATTAACGAAAGGACGTTCAACATAGCCTGCACCAGTACAAAATGTTTTAGAACCTTCCAGGCGATAACGTCCATTTTCAAAAGGAATTACCTTGACACCATCTGAAGCTTCGGCATTCCAAACGCCAAATATTTTGTGATGCTCACGCGCATCACGGGCGTAGCTTGTGATTTGTTCTACAGTACCAAAAGTCTGAATCAGTTGCAGGGCGTTGATATGTCCTTCATAAATTCGACCAACTGCCAGATTGCCATGCCCCATGTGCTTTAATAGTATTAAAAGCTCGTAGGTGACATTAGCATCAATTCCTGCACCCCATCCGCCCAATTCTTTCGCCAATGGTGCAGCCAACAACCCAGCCTTAGCAATTAGATCAAATTCATGCTTGGGAAAAGCACCATTATAATCTATTGCAGTTGCATTGTTTGCACAATAACCAGCAATTTCTGCGGCACGTTTTAAATCCGCAGCAATATTGGAATCATGCCATTTTGGGATGAGGACATTCTTTGATAATTGGATACTAATAGCCGACTCCTTTGTGTAATATTTTTTTATATTTTATTGATAATAATGAATTAAGTCGGTTAATACCTCTATCTTTTGTGTGATTCTATACTCTATAAAAAGCAAGGAAATTACCAGTAAGAGTTCTGGTGTAATTGTTTTCTACCGATTTTGTGATTAAATCATACAAAATATCTAGGGCGCGTGATTAATTAAGCCAGATAACAGCAGCAGCCAGATAAATTGCACCTAAAAAGTTTACAGATCGTTTTTCGTAGCCCGTTGCGTAGGCGTAGCCCGCCGTAGGCATCGTTCGGTACTGCTTGAGTTTAACAAAAAAGTTTTCAATGAGATGACGGGCTTTGTATAAATGCCAATCGTAATCACGAGGGTTCTTACGGTTAGGTTTGGGGGGAATCACTGCGGTTTTACCCTGTGCCGAATCAGCCGCTCAATTACTCGCTTATCCGCATCATAACTTTTGTCTGCTAATACTGTGTCAGCAACAATGTTGGGTAGCAGTTGGTCGGCTCCATCAAGATCGCAGGCTTGCCCAGATGTCAGGTGAAAACTGACTGGGTTGCCCAACGCATCCACCACAGCATGAATCTTGGTACTTAATCCGCCAATGCTTGGACCAATGGCTTCTGTAGATGCATCCCCCCTTTGCACCCGCACTGTGTTGATAGGCGCGGACAATCGTTGAGTACGATCATCGCATATTCGTTGTCGGCATCATCTGCTAAGTGCTGAAACACCTGCTCCTACACTCCTGTTTTTGGCCATCGACTGAAGCGAGTGTGGATCACACGAAAATCCCCAAATCTTGATGGTAAGTCACGCCAAGAAATGCCTGCTCGGTAACGATATAACACTGCTTCGAGAAACAATCGATTATCTATCTTCCGTGGCTCCCACATAGCCCTCTCGCCCAAGTAACAGGTTTTTGATTCTCTCTCACTGGTCATCTCGTAGTGCGTATCGATGCGTCATCGTTGTCAAGAGTGTTTATTCTTTTTCAGCAGTTCTGATTCCAATTTATCTTAGGACTTACGCACAGGTCACGGAAAATCGAACCACAGAGACACAGAGAAGCCAGTGCGCCCTTCTCCCAAGGGGAGACGCCAAGGGCGATAGCGCAGCGGTAGCGAGCCTGCGTACTCCTACGGAGAAGCAAGCTACGCGCAGCGTCTCGTAGAGAGCGTCTGCGGTTCCCCGACTTGTACCCCTACAGGGATCTTGCTACGCGCAGCGTCTCCCCTTCTCACATTGGGAGAGGCTAGCGCCTGCCGTTGGATGCCCAAAGGGCTGTAGGGAGAAGCAACTGGCGTGACACGGAGGAATAAGAGTTTGAGAGGTATTTTGCGTAAGTCCTGTATCTGATTGATGACACGCCTTAGTACTGTAGGAAACCCGACCCCAACTAAATTTTTGGTGTAGTAATGCCAAAGATTTAGTCTATGATTTGAGGTTTACTGATTTTTTGAGATTTACCCAGGCAAAAATATGCCAGTTAATTTAATTATTTTAGTTGCGGCAATGATTGTCGCTTTTTTAATTTTCAAGGCATTGCTGAATTTATTGAAGACGTTCCTCAGTACAGCGCTCGCAATTTTTATCATTGTGGTTATCTTAAATATTTTAGAATTTACTCCACAAGACTTAATGCACGAAATTGTTAACTAACCTCAAATTATTAAACATTTGATCAGCGGGAATAAGTAATGTAAAATGCGATTACTGCACTTACTTAAATCTTGCCTTGACTCAAGTTTTACCCGTCTGTAGCTCTCTATTCTACACAAGTTTCAGTAGGAATCGTTCTCACTCTCCTTGGAGAAATAGCAGATGTAGCGAAAATGATCTTGTTCTGACGTATGCGATCACCTATTTGCTTAAAATCATTCGCCAGCAAAAGGACTGTATGCTGCCACCCCTCATTCAGGGTGAGTAACTAAGAAGAGGAAATGAAAATCCAGTTCTTGAATAAAAGCATCAATTGCCTTTGCTGTTTACTACCTGCCTATTTTCAGTTTGCCAAGGGTGCTTGAGCGGATGGCTTGATAATCTTGCTGTGATTGGAGCGATCACTTGGAGCGAATGTCTACTGTTGCTTATAGTTTTGTAGATAACCGGAAATAACAGAAGCTTGTATCCTGTAAATAGACTGTTGAGGCTGCTATTAAAGTAAAGTACAATAACATGGCTTCTTGTGATGAATTTTTCTACCATCGGAGTGTGCGTCCTCTCGATATGCTCCTTGGTATAGTTACTTCTATCCTGCTGCACTCTATTTTATTAATGGGGAGCAAATATTGGCACAGAGCTTTGATGCGTGAGCCAAACCAAGAAATTACCCAAGAGATTCCAATCGAGGTAGTTGAAGTTCCTCCTAATAAAACAGACATACCTCCTCAAACCTCACTCCGAGCTACCAAAGATTCTATTGCCGGTGGTAAAGCTTTGCCTGAAAGACCTGTTTCTGCAATGAAGTCAGCTAATCCCACAGGACATAAAGCCTCTAGCGAGAGTTCTTTTGACTTAACACCCTCATCTCCAGCAGAGGTATTTCAGCCAGAACGGCAGCAGCAAAAAACGGCATCACCAAATCTATCTCGTCAACAACTGCAACTCAAACCTCGAAAAACGGTATCAGTACCTGCAACCACAGCACAAGTACCTAACTTCAGGAAAATTGCAGTAGCACCACCAACTACACCATCACCAGCTTTACTAAAAAAAATAGCGCCTTTGACAACACCTTTGGTGTCCAACCCAAAGCAAACAGCGCCAGCACCTACAACCACAGTAAAAGTGCCTAATTTCAAGAAAATTGCAGTAGCACCAACAACTACACCATCACCAGCCCCACTGGGAAAAACAGCACTTGAAAGAGCTACGACATTACCTGTACCCAGCAACCCTAAGAACTTAGGACAGTCGAGAACTAGATTAAATGGACGAACATCGTCCCAAGCTCGATCATCTCCAAAAACAGGTGCAGCAAGTTTGTTAGGTGGCACTCTAAGTGTATCTAGTCGGAATTATCGCAGTGATGATCTGGCAGCCCTGCCTAATTCCAACCGTGATCACCAAGCGACTCCTGGTATTGATGCCCGTAGTCAAGATATAGACCTCACCTTTTACTTAAAGAAACTACAGCAACGCGTTCAGCAGGAGTGGCTACCAGGAATGAGCGATTCTAATCGGCGAACAGTGCTTAACTTCACTATTAACCGTTCAGGTCAAGTCAGCAATCTCAACATTGCACAAACCTCTGGATTTAGTGTGACTGATGAAGTAGCACTCAATGCTATACAGCGATCTGCACCTTTTGCACCTTTGCCCACAGGATATTCCAAGAACTACATTAATATTGAATTTACATTTGATATCAATGTTTATGGTCAGCTAAATTTATGGAGAGATGGTGGCTAACAGCAAGCAAACAGATTGCTGGCTGGTGATCACACAAGTTGTCGGGTGTAGTAATATTGTTCATCCAAAAGCATTGGGGGCACGGGTTGCCGTGGGGGGATTGTTAGGCAGATAATACGTAGTAATTCAATAGACATCTCCACAAATTAGGTTTTTATCTAAACAGAATAAGAATTTAAGATTCTTTTTCGGAGATGTCTGGCCACGTTCTGGCAAAACACTGTTAATTATCAGATTTAATGCCTGATCAAAAAGTTTTGTAACAATTGTGGCTGCTTTGTGTAAAAGTCAGGATTAATACATGAGATATAGTGCGATTCGTAACTTGGTAGCTTCTGATTTGAGGTCTTTTATGACTAATGACCGAAGAAAACAACTAGACGTACAACTTAAAGAATTAGCGCTTGCAGCCCAACAATACACACACCTAGCTAAGGGAAAGCGAATAGCTTTAACACGTCTGATTAATGCTATTTGGGAATCAGGTAGGCTTGTTCGTCCTTGTAAAGGTCAATTTCAACTACTTTATGAGGATATTTATGATGAGGCAGTACAAAATTTATTTTTCTACCTTTGTCAAGAGAAAAATATTAATAGGTATGATCCAGAACGCGGCGAAGTCATGACTTGGGTAAATATGCTATTAACTAAACGTTTTTTTCCAGAGGCTATCCCGAAAGTAATCGGCAAAGAAAATGAAATAATTCTTGATAACTTTCACTTGGAAAATATTCCGTCATCTCAACCTATGTCTTTATTTGAACAAGTAAGAGAATGTATAGAATCTGACCCAGAGTTAATTTTTTGCAAGGAACATATAAAAGGTCATCCAGAGGCAAATTTTCAAGCTATAGCTAAAAGAAGATGTTCTGGCATTTCCTGGAAAGATATTTCAGCAGAATGGGGTATTGGAATCACATCTTTACATAATTTCTATCAACGTTGTTTGAAAAAATTTGCTAATAAATTCCAAGAATATTTATATATTTAATGTTTAATACAATCTAATTAGCTAGGCAATAAATATGAGAGAAACCATAGACGTTTTAACATTTTCAGCTCCCATACCTGTAGATGGAAGGCATCGAGCAGAAGAGTTGCGTAGACGACAAGCCACAGAAAAAAAAAGTAACCAAGTTTATCTCAATACTTTATCTGTGTCTTTCGTAAACTCTTATCTACGATACATGGGATTTGAGACAGACTTAGAAAAAAGTAACAGTTGGAATGTTATACAACAAACATTAATGGATGTAGCTGATTTGTCCCTAAAAAACTTGGGCTTGTTAGAATGTCGCTCAGTATTGGATGATGCACAATTTGTTTACGTGCCACCTGAAGTACAATCAAATCGAATTGGTTATGTAGCTGTGCAGATTAGTAAATCATTTAGAGAAGCGAAGTTGCTGGGATTTGTCAAGCACGTACAAACTGATTTTTTACCTATTAATCAACTACGACCTTTAGATGAATTTTTGGAGTATTTAGAAGAAATTTCGCAATTTAAACTTGATGAAACATCTGATGATTCGCTTACCTTCAATCAGAATTTAGTTAAATTGAAGCAGTGGCTGGAGAATATTTTTGAAGTTGGTTGGCAAGAAGTTGAGACTCTTTTAGGCACTCAAAGTGCTAATCCAGCTTGGAGTATGAGAAGTAAAGCAGGTGCTTTTCTTAGCAGGGGCAAGCTGATTGATTTCGGAAAACTTGTAACCGCTCAAACAGTAGTTTTAGTTGTTACCTTGCCTCCAGACAACGAGCAAGAAATGGACATTATTGTAGAAGTACATCCGACAAATGGAGAACATTATCTACCACCAAATCTCCATCTAATGGTATTAGATTTTGAGGGAATATGTGTAATGGAAGCCCAAACTAGAAGCAGCAATAAAAATATTCAATTTGAGTTTAGTTGTGATGTGGGAGAACGTTTCAGCGTTAAACTTACTCTGGGAGAAATCAACATTACAGAAAATTTTGTCATTTGTTGAAAATAATAGCCGGGGTACTGCCAATGAGAAAGTTAGTTGTGCTGAAGCTAGACGGTGATTTGCACTTAGGCGTGCAGGTAACGCTGGAGATTGGAGAAGAAGGTAAACGCCCGACTACCGAAATGACTGGCAAGTTGCCCTCCAATCTAGATATGGCAACAGCAATTGACCAGTGGCAGTCGATGTATCGTAGTTTGTGGAAATTTACCCGGATCAAAGCCAAAAAAATTATTTACGATGGTTCTATCTCCCAGCGGCGTAAGGAGTGTGACAACAAAGCTAATGAGGTGCGGGAGCATCTGAATAACTGGTTGCTGTCAAAATCTTTTCGTCCCCTGCGGGAAAAATGGCTCAAACATCTGATGCCAGATGAAGAAGTGCGGGTGTTGATTCGCACTCATTGTTTGCAACTAAAAAAACTTCCTTGGCATCTGTGGGATTTGGTAGATCGAGATTACTTAAAAGCTGAAATTGTTCTTAGTATTCCAGAATCAGAAGCAGTGACAGCTGCATTGCAGACATCCACCTTTAGGAATAAAATTAGAATTTTGGCGATTTTGGGTGATAGTGACGGTATTGACGTGGAACAAGATCGCCATTTACTAGAAAAATTACCCGGTGCTACTACGACTTTTTTAGTAGAACCTCAATATTCAAACATCAATGATGAGTTGTGGAAACAACCTTGGAATATTCTATTTTTTGCAGGTCATAGTAAAAGCGAGGGTGACACTGGTTGCATCTATATTAATCAAACAGATAAATTAACAATTGATGAACTCAGATATGCTTTGACAAATGCTGTCGCTAACGGATTACAATTAGCGATTTTCAACTCCTGTGATGGATTGGGATTAGCGCGAGAACTACAAGATTTGCAGATTCCGCAAATTATTGTTATGCGAGAGCCAGTGCCAGACTTAGTAGCTCAAAAATTTTTAAAGTATTTTCTGGAGGTTTTTTCATCAGGACAATCCATATATGCTGCGATTCGCACTGCTAGACAAAGGCTCAAAGGAATAGAAAAGGAATATCCTAGTGCAAGTTGGTTGCCAGTGATTAGCGAACATCCTGCGGTAGTGCCAATGACTTGGTTAAAGTCTGGATGGTTTTTTAATACTCGCCGCCTTGAAAGTTTATTACTTTTGAGCCTGCTGATAACTGCTGGTGTACTAGGGATAAGACACCAAGGAGGATTGCAAACATGGGAGTTGCTTTCATCCGATCAATTAATGCGATCGCGTCCACAAGAAAAGCAAGATTCGCGGGTGTTGATAGTCACTGTCACCGAAGATGATCTTTATCTACCAGAACAGAAGCAAAAAAGTGGGTCACTGTCAAATCTTGCACTGGCGCGACTGTTGGATAAACTTGCACAGTTGCAAGCGCGAACCGTTGGATTGGATATTTATCGTAGTGAGCCAGTACAACCCAACCAGGTTTCTCTAACCACTCGTTGGAAAACTGATGACAATTTTTTTGCAATTTGCAAAGTTAGCGATCGCACACAAAATTATCCAGGAGTTTCCCCTCCACAGGGAGTTCCACCAGAACGCCAAGGATTTAGTGATATTGTCCCAGACTCAGACAATGTTTTGCGTCGTCATTTATTAGCAATGAAACCAGCAGACCCAACATCGCCATGTACTGCACCTTACGCTTTTAACGCCCAACTGGCATTCCACTATTTAAATAAAGAAGGTATTTCTGCTAAATATACTGCTTCTGGAGACTTGCAACTAGGTAACGTCGTTTTGAAACGGTTGCGATCGCATCGAGGAGGCTATCAACAAGTGGATACAGCCGGCTATCAAATATTGCTCAATTACCGCTCTTACCAAGGTTCTCCTTTAGAAATTGCCCCGAAAGTCACGCTCACAGATGTTCTTAAGGGTAAAGTCAACTCTGAACAAGTCAAAGACCGAATTGTGCTCATTGGTACTACTGCCCAAAGCTTTCGTGATTATAGTCTTACTCCCTACATGACTGAACAGGGTTTTACCCAAGAAATACCAGGGGTGATTCTACAAGCGCAAATGGTGAGTCAGTTAGTGAGTGCGGTTAAAGATGGGCGGCCTTTGATCAAAGTTTTGCCTGTTTGGGGTGAAGTTTTATGGGTTTGGGGTTGGTCTGTGGTTGGAGGTGCGATCGCCGTAGCCGTGTTACAGATACTGCCTTGGCGCAATCGCTCAGGACTATATTTAGTACTAGCAGGAGGAGGAGTACTTATAGTCTTATACGTTCTTTGCTTAATTTTCTTTTATCAAGGGATTTGGCTTCCCCTAGTTCCATCAGCCTTGGTTTTAGTGATTACCGACGGGATAATGGTAATTTACCTATCTTTACAATCAAGTCAGCAACAACTGATTTCTATAAAATAAGGGATAAAAAAATGAAATTGTCTGTGCAAAAGATTCAAATCTTATTTGCCATTAGTTTAATATTCTTTAATTGTATACAAGTACGGGCAGAGTCTCAAAACCCCAAGGAACAATTAAATCAATCATTGATTTTCGCTGCGCCACCTCCACCTAAAGACATCGGGGAACCGGGTAAGCGAACAGAAGCAGGTAGCCGTGGCTGTAGTCAGGATATGAACAAGCCCCTGACTTCTTCTCAAAAGCGACTCACAGCTTTAGTACCTGTTTATTCAAATCCAGAATTGGTTTTTGGAACAACAATTGCTGAGTATCCTAGTTTCTTATTTTATGTTCCTTATTCATCCGACTTTGCCTATGGAGAATTTGTGCTAGAAGATGAAGTGCAAAATCAGACTATTTATAAAACTTCTTTAACGGGGACACCTGGAGTAATAAACCTTCGCTTGCCATCAAAAGCAGCACCGATGGAGATAGGTAAGCAATACCGATGGTATCTTAACATTTACTGTCAGAAGGATAACCAAATTATCGCTAATGTTGAAGGATACGTAGAACGGGAGCAACTGAACCCTACTTTAAAAACTCAATTGGAAAAAGCAACACTAAGCCAGCGCATAACACTTTATGGAAGTAATGGTATTTGGTATGACGCATTGAGCATTGCTAATGAACTGCGTCACATCAATTCCCAAGATCCTTCTTGGAGGGTGCTGTTGCAAGCTGTTGGTTTGAATGATTTTGCAACTGTACCAAAAGTGGAGTGCTGCAACTTAGAAAGTAGTCCGTAATGGGCATCAAGTTTGCGAAATAATGCTTCGAGTGTCGAGCTATCTGCAATGCAAATCTTCTCAAAATTTTGTTATGCGTATTTAACTACTGTTGGTAAGGGTCGTTTTTGTCTTTTGTGCCAACGTACTTGCAATTGTAGTAGTAAATCCTAAAACACATACTCAAAAAGTTCTGCCGGAAAACTAAGAAACCTTTGTGACAATACTTGTTGCGATACTTTTACTATTTTTCCCCTAAGCAACTCCTGCTGCTCCAACATTCGAGTCAACTCTTGTAAAGATGGTATTTGCCGCCAAATTAGTGTCAATACCGCAGCCATCATCAATGGTAGTGTCAGAATGCGTAGGCGTAGCCCGCCGTAGGCATCGCGTAATCCCAAACTTCAGTAATATGCACTTTGAGTGTAGATGGCTGGACTAAGTAAGTCTTGCAAATGCTTGGTGATTGCTTCGTTATCAGCCTGTGGGATGTTGTGACGGCGAACATGGTCTAGATTTCTTGGTTTTTTAATTGGCATTAGTTTGAGCCAGAAGACTTACCATCAAAAGTTTCCCCGCTTTTTGAGTTTCTTTCTACTATCTCTTGACAAAACCTAAAAAATCTTAACTTGTCACGAATCGGTCTAAACCGTAAGGCATTTGATGAATTATCGCAAGCCTTTGAAAACGTAATCAACCATGAAGCGATCGCCAAAAGCCGCAAAAACGTTCTGTAGGTGGGGGTATGAGCTAGATATAAAACAAAGATTTTTAGGACATCAAGAAGATATTGGAGAATAACTGATTAGCACATCTTATAAAAAGCCGAAAAAAGCAGAGCTTTTGGAGTTGCAAAAACAGAAGAATCAGGAACTATCATCTCGCAGAATCGGAGTTAAACATTTAATATGTAGGGTTAAAACTTTTCGAGTAGCTGGTGATAGATTTCGACTAGCCCGACATCGTTATAGCCACGTAATAATAGGCAGTATGCGGATTAGTTAGATTGCATCTAGATTCTTCATTTATATTAAACCATAATATTTGATTTATCTACGTTCGCATTTTATCTTTCACAAAGCTATGTTCCTCAAAACTTTTAATAATTTCGATTTTTTTATCCTCAAACCCTTATTTTTACGTTCAGTTAGAAAGATCATTTTATCCCAGCTATAACTCGTGTAAAGCTCTCAATGTAAGCTTTTTATCTTTTTTGGATAAGTTTTATGGCAATCTCACCTGTTTGCGTTTGTAATTCGTTCGCGCAATTTGGTGATTTCTGTCTCTAATTTTGGCGATTGTAATGCGCGTAACCTTTCTACTTCAGCTTGTAAATCCGTAATTCTTTGTTCTTGATCGATTTTCTGTACTGCCTCTTTAAATTTATCGCCGATTTGTGGTAATCCTTTTGCCATTATTTTTCCTTAATTAATGCAATTACATCATCAACAATTAATTTAAAATCTTTGCAAGCAGGATGCTTGGGACGATACTTGTGTAATGGTAATCCATAGGCGCTAGCATTTTTAAATTCGTTAGAACTCCGAATTTTTGGATACAACTTTATCCCTAATCTTTCAGCAATTGCAGGTAACTGTGCCAGGTATTGCCTGTGCATAGCTACTACTCCGTTATACATACTGGGAACAAACCCTAAAATTGGTGGACGTGGTTCAAGTTGTAACTCGTCACTTGTGGAAATACACCATTCAACTAACTCTGCTGAACCAGAAATAGCTTTCATCTCTAACTGTACTGGAACTAAAACATGAGTAGCAGCAGCTAAAGCATTGACATTTAGCATACCTAAAGTTGCAGGACAGTCCAAAATAATTAAGTTATGAGGTAATGAATATTTATTTAGTTTGTCCGCTAAACTGTATTCTCCACGTTTTCTGATTACTAATTCATTAGCTATTTCAGCCAGCAAGGGATGTCCTTGACACACCTCAACTTTAGAATCCCAAACTGGTACTAATGACCAATCACCTTTAAAATCCTTAGAAAGTAACTCAACTGTAGTTAAATTTGCTTCGGCTGCTGACAAACCACAAAACACATCCAATGAACGTTGAGGGTCTAAATCTAACATAGCTACTGTATAACCCCGCTTACTTACTTCATAGGCAATATGTGTGCTAATGGTAGACTTACCTACTCCACCAGCATTAGCCAGTAGCGCGAGAACTATTTGTTTCATAAAAATTACTCAAATTTAGTCGCAGTATATCAATTATTTGTCGGATTTTAAAATCCGACAAACATAAGTTTGAAATTTTTAATAAATGTCGTATTTTGAAATACGACATCAGCTGAATTTCCAAAATTTCATTCAACTCACTAAAATAACTCCCGGTAGCTAATAAGCAAATTGAGAAACATCCTGACAAGCTCTAGGTTTAGCATAAAAAGCCTGATTGCAAATTGCCTGTATCTGTTCTGACTCTAGCTCCATAGCTAATGCAAATTCTTGTCGATGTTTCAGCAAATCCTCAAACTCAATTTGTTCTGATCTATCTTAATTAAAAAGCCGACTCAGCACAACGACGGACTGTATTACCAATTTCTGCTGGACTGCAAATGCGATATTCAGCCAACAGTTTATTCCATTGCTCATCGCTCCAAGGTGAGTCATCGCTCTGGCATTAAAACCGCGCATTTTGTTATTTAATGAGGCTATTAGTGCGCTCGATAACAGAACCCAGGCGATTGTCAGTGAAAGTTTAGATAAATTACAACTTACCATAATTGCGATCGCTCACTGACTAAGTACCATCCGCAACGCTCACCGCATTTATGTACTTCAAGCTGGTGGAATTGTACAACTGTTGAGGGGCTATTTGCCCAATTAATCGCTAGGCAAATAGCATAGTTTTCTGAAATTTGTGAAAGTCAAATTTAGGCATAGAAAGAATTTTCAATCCATGCCCACCTTTCCTTATAACCCACCTTCCGCACCCCGAACTATCACAATCGGTTATTACGTAAATTAATAAATGGAAATAGAAAAAATAAAACATTAAAAACCAGAAAAGATATAAAAGGAAGCAAAAATCGTGCGAATTATATTCTCAATAAGAAGCAGTAAAGAATCAAAGCATTTACGACTTAATGAATAATATAATTTTATGTTTTTTAGAATTAAACTAAGAATAGTTTATTGAAAACAGATAGATAAGTAGTGGGACTTAGACAAAAAACACCTAAAAAATAGTCTCAAAGCTATATCCAGAATGACTTTGACACTATTTTGCTGGGTTTGTTGATATATCTGAGTTTCAGCCATTTTTAAGCATTTGTGTATTTCCCTTACCCTGCATGGGTTTAAGGCTTGTTTGTCCCTTACAAATGTTTAAGTCCCGCTAAACCAATTGCGTCTACCATTCCTGCCACTATCCCTAAATGGTCAATATTCTTGATTTCAATATCTTTGATATTAAACATGCTCGCCAAGTATCCAAAACCATATCAGTTAAAATTTTCACATTTTTGGTCAAGATTTGTACGATAAACTTAAGTTTGTATAAAAAACTCAAATTATTATCAAATTGCAATCATAGGAGGAAAGGAGAGCCTCCTATTGGCAGGCTCTCCTTTCCTCCTCCCCTACACGAGAATGATTATTATTTTGATTGGTTACACACTCAGCCTAACTTAAAAGAAATTATTCTTATTTAGCTCTAATAAACTCTCCCAATAAATAGTTTTTATCTACATATATCCATTTAGTTGCGGTGTAACAATTCTAGGTGCGGAATGTGGATTAGAAGCAACCACCCGCAAAAATAATTTGCGCTAGGCAAGCAAATTGGCAATTTCTGTGATAGTCTTTTTATATAGGGAATCAAGAGAGCGAAAGCACAAGAAGTCTTCAAAGAGAAATGATGTAAACTCAAAGATCAGACTTTCGCCTTGGCAGATGCAATGTTTAAATCCGCTACGGCTTTTTGAAATTAACAGACAAAGCCAATGAAGCAGGATAGTGATCTCCGTAATAACTTGAAGTCGATTAGGACTCGCTTAGGCATGAGCCAACAAGATTTGGCTAACATCGCTAGTGTTACTCGTCAGACTATTAGTGGTGTAGAGTCGGGACAATATGCTCCCTCAGTTGCCATAACACTTCGTTTGGCCAAAGCGCTTGGCTGTCAAGTTGAGGATCTATTCTGGTTAGAGCGGGATTTACCTAAAATTGAAGCCGTTCTTGCCAAGCCTGTTCCCTATGGTCAGCCGCTACGAGTCAGTCTGGCTCGCGTAGGAGGACAATGGATAGCTTATCCCTTGATTGGCAAGGATGCTTTTCGCCAAGATATGATTCCGGCTGATGGTGAAGCAGTTATTGGGGTTCCCGCAAGATATCTGGAGGGTCAGGATAAGAGCCGGATAGGTACAGATAAAGTTCAAGTCCGGCTTCTAGACGATAATCTCGATACCCTTCACAACACAATTGTGATTGCGGGCTGTGCGCCTGTGATTTCATTATGGGCGAGAGCAACTGAACGTTGGCATCCCCAACTGCGAGTCCAATTTAACTTTGCCAACAGCATGGCTGCATTATATAGTCTACGCCAAGGTGAAGCGCACATTGCCGGGATGCACTTGTATGATCCTGAGACTGGTGAGTATAACACTCCCTTTGTTCGAAATGTTCTGGCTGGGAGGGAAGCAGTTCTGATTACCCTTGGTGTCTGGGAGGAGGGACTTTTAGTGAAGTCTGGTAACCCAAGGGGAATCAGAACAGTTAGCGACTTGCTACAAGGGGGAGCGACTATTGTCAACCGCGAAATAGGTTCCGGTAGTCGTATGCTTTTGGAACAAACACTGCAAGAGCAGCAGATACCGTTTCATACTGTTCAAGGCTTTGACCATATTGTCAAAAATCACCAAGATGTTGCCCAAGCTGTAGGATTAGGGGTTGCTGATGCAGGTATCAGTACGGCATCTATAGCTACCGCCTTTGGGCTAGGATTTATCCCTTTACATCAATCAAGATACGATTTAGTGATTCTCAAAGAATATCTAGAAGAAGCACCAGTACAGCAGTTGCTTAGTACCTTGGGACATCGGCTGGTTCACTCACAATTTGAAATTCTCGGCGGTTACGATATCAGTAAAATTGGAGAAGTTGTAGCGACTGTTTAGAGTGGATTGCAATGCTTGGTTGGTTGTGTGGTTAAAGGAAAACTTGGCGTAAATTTAAATTCTCGTTGCAACCACTCTTTAGGTATGAGCAACCTTCAGGAGATTACAACAACTAATAATGCTGAATAAACGAGATATAGAGTTTTGTCAATTCGTAATACTCACCTGCGGTGAGAAGTAAGCTACGTAATGACGCTCGGTCCGACGCTCGATTACTCGCTCTAAGCGAACGCAAGAGCGTCTCGTAGAGAAGCCATGCCGCAGGCTTTACGCTGCGCTAAGGTAATTAAGAAATTCGGATTTAATCTGGGTTTCCAGCTTGGAATCTGTAGCTTTCTTTTTTCCAATTGGTATAGCAACCGCCAGAAAAATCATTTGAGTAAGCAGATGGTAATACTTGCAATGTTCTTTGAGTGATGTCTTATCGCTCTAGCCGTTAGTCATAAAAAAACAATGACTAATGGCCAACGAAAACTGACCAAAACTTGAATATGTTCTGGATTCGGACTCTTTTTGCTGTAGAACGAGCACCTCCAATGACGTTCTACACATGGTAACTGCTGTAACTTAACAGCACAATCGCCTCATAAACTGACAGACCCACCAAAAAAACAATTACAGGATTAATCTCATGTCCGACGAAAAAATTAGACAGATTGCTTTCTACGGTAAAGGTGGTATCGGTAAATCTACCACTTCCCAAAATACCCTTGCTGCTATGGCAGAAGTGGGTAAGCGGATTTTGATTGTGGGATGCGACCCGAAAGCTGACTCTACCCGTTTGATTCTGCACTGTAAAGCTCAAACCACCGTGTTGCACCTCGCTGCTGAACGAGGTGCTGTGGAAGATATCGAACTTGAAGAAGTAGTTATCAATGGTTTTCGAGATATCAAATGCGTGGAATCTGGTGGTCCTGAACCTGGTGTAGGTTGCGCCGGTCGCGGTATCATCACCGCCATCAACTTCCTTGAAGAAAACGGCGCTTACTCAGATGTAGATTTCGTATCCTACGACGTGTTGGGCGACGTTGTGTGCGGTGGTTTCGCCATGCCAATTCGTGAAGGTAAAGCCCAAGAAATCTACATCGTTACCTCTGGTGAAATGATGGCGATGTTTGCTGCTAATAACATCTCTCGCGGTGTTCTCAAGTACGCCCATACTGGTGGCGTGCGCTTGGGAGGTCTAATTTGTAATAGTCGTAATACCGATAGAGAAGACGAACTGATTAGCACATTGGCGGCCAGATTGAGTACTCAGATGATTCACTTTGTTCCCCGCGACAACATCGTGCAACACGCAGAATTGCGCCGGATGACTGTCAACGAGTACGCACCCGATAGCAATCAAGCTAATCAATATCGGACATTAGCAGACAAGATTATCAACAATACAAATCTTGCCGTTCCCACACCTATTGAGATGGATGAGCTAGAAGATTTGTTGATTGAATTTGGTATTCTCGAAAGCGAAGAAAATGCTGCAAAACTGATAGGTGCTGCTAACGCTCAAGCAGATGGTGAGAAGAAGCTAGAAGATGCTGAAGGCGAAGCACTAGAAGCACTGAAAAAAGGCAACGTAGAGATTGTTGCTGGTAGTTAGAAGAAGTAAGGTTCTCGTTCAGAATCAGGTACTAAATACAGAGTAAATATTAGGTGGGCTATTCTTGCCCACTTTCTCACCAATCGTTTAAAATGGAGGTAATCGAATAGCTAATCTTAACTTTTGTGTGTTTGAGCTTCATCGTACTAACACTAATACACTAACACGTACAGGGCAAGATTAATACTTTAATAGTCTAGTTCGTGTTTTTGTTTTCTCCTTCTCTAACCTAGTTGATGTTGATGTTTTAGGGGATGGGAAATTCTCTTTCTCATTCCCTTTTATTTCATGCTTTAGATACACAGTAAATAAATAAAAATCCTATAAAAGCCTTTGGGAATTCAGTTAACACCTAATAACTTCTACCTATTGTCACCAAACAAATGAATCCCACCCCAGGAAAAATCAACGATTCACTCAGTGACTCAAATTCTGAAGATGCTCCTCAGCAGCAGATACAAAAGAAAAAAAAGTCTTCCACACAATTACCCCAACCTGGAACGACTCAAGGCAGTTGCGCTTTTGATAGTGCAATGATTACCCTTATACCAATCACTGATGCTGCTCATGTAGTCCACGGGCCAAGTGGCTGTGCTTCTAGTATTTGGGGAAGTTACAGTAGTCTTTCCTCTGGTTCGATGCTATACAAAATACGCTTTAGCAGTGATATCGATGAGAACGATATCATCTTCGGTGGAGCCAAAAAGCTGTACAAAGGCATTTTAGAATTACAAAGACGCTACAAACCTGCGGCGGTATTTGTTTACTCCACTTGTATCACCGCTCTGATTGGGGATGACATCGAGGGAGTTTGCAAAGATGCCACCGAGAAAACAGGAATACCCACTATCCCTGTACATTGCCCTGGATTCATTGGAAACCAAAATTTGGGCAACCGTGTTGCTGGTGAAGCAATGCTTTCACATGTTATTGGAACAGCTGAACCAGATACTAGTACACCCTATGACATTAACATAATTGGTGAATACAACATTGCAGGTGCAATATGGAATATTCTACCGTTATTGGAGAAATTAGGTATTCGAGTTTTGGCAAAAATTACAGGTGATGCTGTCTACAAAGAAGTTTGCTATGCCCATCGTGCCAAGCTTAACGTGCTCCTTTTTTCCAGAGCACTAATCAACATGGCAAAGAGCATGGAGAAACAATATGGCATTCCTTATATTGAAGAGTCTATTTATGGTATTGAGCAAATTAATCAGTGCCTAAGGAACATTGCCGCAAAGTTGGGTAATCCTGATTTGCAAGAACGTACAGAAAAACTAATTGCAGAAGAAACTGCTGCTTTAGAAGAGAAGCTCGCTCTTTATATCACCCAATTGCAAGGTAAGCGCATTATCCTTTCTATTGGAAGTTTCAAGAGTTGGTTGATTATCTTTGCGGCTAAGAAATTGGGGATGGAAGTTATTGCTATTCTTACTAAGAATAATATTGAGGAGGATAGAACTAGAGTTAAAAGTTTACTGGGTCAGGAAGGGATAATTCTAGAACAAAATAGTTCTCAAGAAATCCTCCAGATAATTAACGAAAATCAAGCTGATATGTTAATTGCTGATAAACGCCATCAAGATATCTCTCTCACAGCTAGGATTCCATTCCTAGACATTAATCAAGAACGCAACCATCCCTATGCAGGCTACATAGGAATTTTAGAGGTGACACAAGAACTGTATGCCGCTTTTTACAACCCTGTGTGGGAGCAAGTATGCCAGCCAGCCCCGTGGTCAGAGGATGAGGAAGCAGGAAATTCTCTAGAGGAGGACGTTTGATGGCGATTATTAGCGTTACGAGTACATCAGTTGCAGTTAATCCCCTGAAGCAAAGCCAAACTGTAGGTGCAGTTTTAGCCTTTTTGGGGTTGAAGGGAATGATGCCTTTATTACACGGTTCTCAAGGCTGTACTGCTTTGACTAAGGCAGTATTAGTACAGCATTTGCGTCAGGCGATTCCCCTTTCCAGTACAGCAATGACAGAAGTTGCAACCATTTTGGGTGGTGAGGAAAGAGTAGAACAAGCAATCTTGACTTTGGTGCAGAGATCCAAACCAGAAATTATCGGTCTTTGTAGCACTGGACTCGTGGAAACCAGAGGAGATGACATGGGACGCTTTGTTAAAGAGATTCGCTACCGTCACCCAGAACTAGATTATTTACCAATTGTGCTTGTCTCTACACCAGATTTTAAAGGTACATTACAGGATGGCTTTGCTGGTGCAGTTGAGAGTATAGTCAGGGAAATCCCCCAAAAAAGCTCCAAGCAAGACGCTTGTCCTACACAAATCACTATTTTAGCGAGTTCTGCCTTCACACCAGGAGATGTAAAGGAAATCAAAGAGATTGTCACTTCCTTTAAACTCGTACCTATTGTTGTACCTGACCTTTCTGGCTCATTAGATGGTCATATAGAAGATTCCTCTAGTGCCATCACAGCTAATGGCACAAATGCAGCACAGTTGCGCTCAATTGGCAGTTCTGTATTCACTTTGGCATTAGGTGAGAGTATGCGGGGTGGGGCGCAAATTTTGGATAAAAGATTCAATATACCTTACGAGGTATTTGGTGAACTAACGGGACTAACAGCAGTAGATAAATTCCTGCAAGCATTGGCAGATATCAGTGGTGTTAGTATACCTGAAAAATACCGCCGTCAACGCCGTCAGTTACAACATGTGATGTTAGAGAATCACTTTTACTTTGGTTGCAAGCGAGTTTCTCTAGCGCTGGAACCAGATTTACTTTGGTCAACAGTTTCTTTCATGCGATCGCTTGGAGTTCAGATTCACGCAGCAGTGACAACAACACGCTTTCCTCTGCTGGAAAAACTTCCGATTAAGAGCATCACCATCGGCGATTTGGAGGACTTTGAGCAACTGGCGGTTGGGTCTGATTTGCTAATTACCAACTCTCATGGAGTGGCGATCGCTCAACGCTTAAAAATTCCTCTCTATCGTCAAGGGATTCCCATTTTTGACCGCTTAGATCATGGTCAGCTCACCAAGGTTGGCTATCGAGGTACCATGCAACTTTTATTTGATATTGGCAACCTGTTTTTAGAGCAAGAAACAAAGGTTAAGCATTAAACAGAGCTAACTTTAACTGTTCATCACAATATTACCAATAATATTGGTAATATGTAACACAAGATACAATCTTGCAGATCAACTTCAGCTTTGATAGTTACTATCAAACCGTATACTTCATCTGTGAATATACCAACCGATGCCAGTAACTAGGCACTAGCTTTTGCGTTGACTCAAATTAAGTCTTCTACTGTTGATGAATCCAGCACAGCTAAAAAAAACAACTGCTAAAACGAGTCGTGTTTCAAGAAAGCTTCGCCACCGTTTTGATTTCACACAATCTGCGATTGCACCATCTTTGCTTACCTGGTTCGAGGTTATTGGCTACACAGTTTTGTTAGAGCCAGATATTGCTTTGGGTAAGCATCAGATAGGGCGCAGCAGTTATAGTGATGTGGTTTTGTATCAGCGCCTTTGTAGTGCTTTGCAGAAAATTAACCCCACAAAATCTGATGAGGCGATCGCTGCTGCTATCCATCAGGTTAGTTACACAGAGAGTTCCGACTTGCCGAAAAATAACCGTCGCTTTCACAAATTTTTAACCAATGGTGTGGAAGTTGAATACCTGTATAACGAAGAAATAGTTCATGACAAAGTGTGGCTCATTGATCCGTCAGATATACTGAACAATGATTGGCTAGCTATTCATCCCTTAACTGTAGTTGAGGGGAGTCATGCTCACTGTCCTGATGTAGTCGTCTTTATCAACGGTTTACCCTTAGCGGTTATTGTCTCAATTCAGCCAAGTGATGAACAGGCCACTTTCAAAAAAGGTTATCAGCAAATTCAGACCTACTGTCAACAAATACCAAAGCTATTTGACTACAACACATTCCTAGTTATTACTTATGGAAATCGGGCCCGAATTGGTACATTAACCTCGGACTGGGAGGAGTTTTTACCCTGGCACACGATTGATGGTGAAGACTTTCCTGCCAAAAGCGCAACTGAACTAGAGGTGCTAATTCAAGGCATTTTTGATAAACGGCGTTTTTTCGAGTTGGTCAAGCACTTCGTGGTGTTTGAATCAAACGAAATCATTATTACTAAAAAGCTGCTTCGCCGACCTTTTTGTACAATCCCAAATTCTTACAAAACATCTAACTATTAAGGAGTACCAGAATATGGAAATTAGCGCTCGCAATACATTAAAAGGAACTGTTAAAGCAGTTCAAACTGGAGCTATTAATAGTGAAGTTACACTAGAAATTGCACCAGGTATAGAGATAACTGCAATCATCACTAAGGAGTCTGTAGATAATCTTCAGCTTCAGCCAGGAAAACAAGCACAAGCAATTATCAAAGCATCAGATGTGATAATTGGTGTATAAAACAAAGCGTTAATAATTGAACATGTATATAGCAATACTATCTGATTTGTGAAAATTCTTGGTGTCCAGATCCCCAACTTCCTAAAAGTTGTCAGGGATCTAACTTTTCACGAATGATTTAGAATTGCTATAGTATTGACTTAATATTTGCAGTTACTCAAAATATTGAGTTAATACAACGCTTAACAGTTCAAACCTAATTCTTCTGCTTAATTGTTTATTACATACTTATAAATTTTCTCCACGACTTACTTATACCGAATGGGTTATGCTTGCAAGCTGCGGTTTCTTAGCTGTATTGGAAGCGATCGCTTTATCTATTCTTCAGAAGGTAGAAGTACGTTCGCGTAGCGTCTCCGACAGGAGAAAGCAGCTATGCTGAAAGAAATTCACGTTTAAAAATATGGGATTGATCTTAGACGGTTTATATCTTGGGGTACTTGACGTGACGCTCGTTTGCTCTTGGTATCTCCCAAAGGGAGATGACTTGCTCTAAACGTATTCCTACGGGGAAGCAAGCTACGCATAGCGTCTCTAAGAGTTGCCATGCCGCAGGCTTTACGCTGCGCTATCGATACAATTTCTTTTTTAAACTGGGCATTAACCCAAAGCTCAGAACTAAAGTTTCTATTAATGCTTCTTTCCTTCAGCATAGCTGCCCTCTGCCTTTTTTTGGAAATTGCGGTGTTTAAAATGTTCGCTTCAATAACTTAAAATGTAGTACTGATTCCACGTAGCTTAGTACAGCATTTCATTAATTTGTAGCGAATTAAATTTAGCAATATTCTGCAACACCAATGCGTCGGCTTACATTGTTAATGTGTTTGCTTACATTATTAATGCGTTGGCTTACATTGTTAATGTGTTTGCTTACATTATTAATGCGTTGGCTTGCTTTGTTAATGCGTTCCTATACAATGCCAATGTATTCCCTTAGAATGTTAATGCGTTCTTCTGCATTAAAAACGCTGCGTTTTTACGCAAAACTGTACTAATAGTAGAAAGGGAACAGTTAATAAGTATAATTTCCCATTTATCCTGTTCATGCAACAACGCCCTTTCAATTTACAACATCATCTCGCTTTAAAGTAGCGATCAATTCTCTCATAAACTCAACAAAAACGCGAACTTTAGCCGAGAGATAGCGTTTTTGCGGATACAATACTGCGATCGGTAATCCGACTTGGGTCGCGTAGGCTTGGAGAATTGGTTGGAGGTCTCCACGGGCAATCGCCTTTGCTGCAACAAATTTGGGCAATTGCACCACACCGGCTCCTTGAATGACTGCCTCTAAAATAACTTCTGAATTATCGAATCTCAGATAACTGTCAACGCCAGGGTCAATCGATTTTCCATCTTGTTCAAACTTCCAGTTAGCTTCTCGCCGAGTCTGTGGATAGATAAAGTTGACACAGCGATGCTGCGATAGTTCTGTGGGCGTTGTAGGCGTACCATACTGGGCGAGATACTGCGGCGAGGCACAAGTGATGTAGTGTGCAGTTGCCAGGTGGTGCATGATTAAACTGCTATCGCTGCTGATTCCAATCCGCACAGTCGCATCAACGCCTTCCTCAATCAGATCGATTAGGCGATCGTTAAAAGAAACATTCAGATTTAGCTGAGGATATTGTGCGGCAAATTGCAGCAGAGGCTGGGCGATATGCATCTTGCCAAAGACAAAGCTCAGATCGAGTCGCAATGTTCCGATTGGCGTGGATTGCGATTGTTTGACTTCGAGTTCGGCTTCTTCCAAATCGTTGAGAATTTGCTGAGAGCGTTGATAAAATCGGTTGCCATCTTCGGTCAGCATCAAACTGCGAGTCGTCCGCTGGAGTAAGCGCACTCCCAATTCATCTTCTAAGCGCAATACAGCCCGACTCACGGCTGACGGAGCCATGCCTAATTGTCGGGCTGCCTCGGAAAAGCTGCCATATTGAGCGGAGCGCATAAAAATCATCAGGCTTTTCAGCTTGTCCATTGACGCAACCACATTTTTGAATTTTTTGCATAACTGTTTTGAATTTTAACTACTTTCCCTATTTTTCGGTATAAGGTACTGTTTAGACAAGATGAAATTTCTGATACGCAAACAGTATCGAAAAAACAAGCATGACACAGCAAATAAACTCAGAACGAATCATCTTAGTCACTGGAGCTACGGGCAATCAAGGTGGCGCAGTAGCGCGTCATCTTTTGCAGCACGGAAATTTCAAGGTACGTGCCTTTGTGCGCGACCCAAACAAGCCTGCTGCTCAAGCACTCCAACAAGCGGGGGCAGAACTGGTAGTAGGAGAGTTTAGCGATCGCGCTTCACTTGAAGGCGCTCTGCAAGGTGCCTATGGCGTTTTTTCGATGCAGAATTTCCAAGATGGAATGGAAACTGAAATCCGTCAGGGTAAAGCGGTCGCAGACGCAGCTTCATCGGCGAGTATCCAGCATTTCGTCTACAGTTCGGTAGGTAGCGCCGAACGCAAAACTGGCATTCCACATTTTGACAGCAAGTTTCAAGTTGAAGAATACATCCGAGCGATCGAGTTACCCTACACGATAATGCGTCCGGTTTTCTTCTTTTACAATTACAAGGCGATGCGCCCGATGGTTGAAAACGGAACGCTTTCCCAGCCGCTCAGTCCCAAGACGAAATTGCAGCAACTTTCCGAAGAAGATTATGGGGAGATGGTCGCTGAAGTTTTCAAGCGCCCCGCAGATTTCTTGAACCGCGAACAGGAAGTCGCAAGTGTAGATATGACAATGACGGAAATCGCAGCCGCATTCAGCAGCGTTTTCGGAAAAAACGTCGAATACCAACAAATTCCGTTTGAAGCGTTTGAGCAGCAAGCCGGAGAGGAAGTGACCATCATGTATCGCTGGTTTGAGAACGTCGGTTACGCAGCGGATTTGGCGCAGTTGAAACGCGATTTTCCTGAACCGACCGACTTGGAATCCTATTTGCGCGATCGCGACTGGGCATAACCAACCTTCTTCGCGTCCGCTGTTGAGTCAAACGGTATATGTAGTGATTTAGAGTCAAACAATAGATTGTTCACTCACAGAAAATCAGGTGTGAAATGAAATTAAACGGAAAAATTGCAGTTGTTACCGGGGCAAGTCGAGGCATCGGGAAAGCGATCGCAACCCGACTGGCAAGCGAAGGGGCGATCGTCGCCATCAATTATCGCGAAGATGCCAAGCCTGCTGAAGCACTGGTCTCTGAACTAAACAGCAAGGGTTTCAAAGCTGAAGCGTTTCGTGCCGACGTTAGCAAACCGACAGAATGCCATACTCTTTTGGACGATGTCGCTAAGACTTTCGGACGAGTGGATATCCTGGTGAGCAACGCTGGTATCGAGCATTTCGGAAAGCTAGAGGAGATCACCGCGCAAGATTTCGAGCGTGTGTTCAGTGTGAATGTTGCCGGACAACTGTTTGTTACGCAGGCTGCCTCTCGCTACCTTCCGTCTGGTGGACGGATTGTGCTGACTTCCTCTGTCAGTGCCCAGATTTCGATCTTCCATCACACGCTATATGCCGCAAGCAAAGCTGCCGTTTCGGCGATGGTACTTAACTTGGCTCCCGAATTGGGAGAGCGGGGGATTACTATCAACGCCATTGCACCAGGTGGCACAGCAACGGATATGGCAAAAGAAAATGGGAAGCTTTACACACATCCGGCTCTACAGAATGTATCGCTCGAGGCTTTGCTCAAGAGCAAGGCGTCACTACAGCGCTTGGCTCAACCAGAAGAAATCGCCGCAGCTGTAACATTTCTAGTCTCCGATGATGCTTCTTATGTCACCGGCAGCACGCTTGCTGTTGACGGTGGAAGGCTCTAAAGCTGGTTCATCCAAGCGCAGAAGATGGGTTCTTGCTCAGTTTTTGTGACGTAACTCCAATCAATAATTAAGCACAAAATTTTTGTTGGTTAATAACAATCCAGGAGAGAATTGTGCAAATTGTTGCTGAGGCAATGCAGACCCACTGCCATCTGCGTCAAAGAACAATGCACCTGTAAACCTGTTATAGATAATACGCTCTTCGCTAGTGGTTGCAGATGTTCCCAAAGTAAATTGACTTGTCAGAAGTGGGTGTGATGGCTCACCGTTTGAAAAAACAGATACCTCAATCAGGTCATTAGTGGGGTTGAAGTCATAAAGATTATCAACACCTCCGCCATATGGATTATCTAAAACAAAAGTATCACTACCTCTCCCACCTGTGAGGGTGTCATTTCCATAGCTCCCGGAGAGGGTATCGTTGCCATTGCCCCC
>NZ_CALMFY010000185.1 GCF_937863485.1 uncultured Nostoc sp.
AAAATTTAAGCCTATTAATTAACAATTTCACCTTATTCATTAAAAATTTATTCCGATTCATTAACAATTTAAGCCGATTCATTAACAATTTAAGCCGACGCATTAACAATGTAAGCCGATGCATTGGCATTGCAGGGTATTGTCTTTCATTAATTCGCTACGAATTAATGAAAGACTGTACTTAGTCGATGTGTTTTACAGGCTTTTAGTTCTGCGTTAGCGTACCCCTACGGGGATCTTGCTACGCGTAGCGTCTCGTAGAGAAGCGGGGCGGAACGCACGTCGCATTCTATTTAGAAATTTCAACACTTTCTCAATCAACCACTTTCAATCAACAACATCTCCATGACCTTACCAACTACCAAGCTCGGTAAAACTGGATTGACAGTTTCCCGCCTTTGTCTCGGCACCATGACCTTCGGATTGCAGACCGACGAAGAAACTTCCAGAGACATCCTCGACACCGCTGCTAATGGCGGTATCAACTTTCTGGATACAGCCGACGTTTATCCCCTCGGCGGCGGCCTTGCTACTGCTGGTAGCACTGAAGAAATCGTTGGGCGCTGGCTCAAAGGCAAACGTGAACATTTTATCCTAGCTACCAAGTGCGTCGGCCGCGTTGGCCCTGCACCTTGGGATCAGGGGGCTTCGCGTAAACATATTCTGGATGCGATCAATGCTTCCCTGCGGCGGCTGGGAACTGACTATATCGACCTGTACCAATTGCACTCCGACGATGCCTCCACCCCCCTCGATGAGACTCTGGAAGCGTTGGATGCGGTGGTTCGTGCTGGCAAGGTACGCTACATCGGGGTTTCCAACTTCTTAGCCTACCGACTCGCCCGTGCTTTGGGTCGCGCCGAGACGCGCGATCTAACCAGGTTCATCTCAATTCAGCCCCGCTACAACCTATTGTTCCGCGAAATTGAGCGAGAACTATTGCCCCTGGCGAAAGAAGAAGGACTGGGTGTAATTTCCTATAATCCTTTGGCGGGGGGTCTACTCACCGGCAAACACATTCTCGCCGAAGGCCCCACCTCAGGCACCCGTTTCACGCTAGGTGCTGCCGCAGAACGTTATCAAGATCGCTACTGGCACGATCGCGAGTTCAATACTGTCGAGGAATTACGCACAGTAGCGGATCTCGCCGGATTTTCCCTCACCACCCTAGCAGTGGCTTGGATTTTATCTAATACCATTATCACTGCGCCCATAATTGGCGCTAGCCGCCCAGAACAACTTGCCGACTCCCTGAAGGCAGTAGAACTAAAACTCGACGATAATTTGAAACAAAAGTTAGATGACCTAACCGCCGAATACCGAAGGGGAGATTCTCTTCGTTAGGAATGATTTTATTTAACACCACCGGACGGCTTATCTAGCCGTCCATTTTTATTTTACAGAACAGCTTGATGCTATGTGACCGACTTTCATGAAAAAAGCCAGACAATCCAAATCCTTTCAACGTGCTGCTGATGCACCAGATTTGCCATCAACTCCATTCAGGTTCATTTGCTATTTCATTAACCAGTTCCGCTGGTGGTATGTGGCAGCGGTGATCCTGGAGGTAATACACGCAACCTGTGGGATTATGTTGCCCTATGCCATAGGTGAGATCATCCGGGGCGTAACGCGATCGACGGGCGACAGCAAGCCCATTTTTGATGCCATGAGGCAACCCCTGATGCTGTTCACCGCCTTGAGTGTGGGTGAAGTGGTATTCGGGCGATCGGCTGGACTCTTGCACACCATCCTCCATCCGATCCACCGACAGCACATTGTGCGATCGCTATATGCCTACTTGCAGCACCATTCGCATCGCTATATGAGCAGCAGTTTTTCCGGGGCATTGGCACATCGGATTAGCGAAACTTCTCTGGGTGTTACCCAGACGATGCAAATGATGATTACTGAATTTATGCCAGTAATCGTCGTGTATACCGTCGCCACAATGTTACTGTATCGCGCCTATCCTCCGCTTGCTGCACTCGTGGGAATATGGGCAGTTCTCTTCATCAGTATTTCGTTCTGGCTGGCAACTCGCTGCCGAATTTACTCCCGGAAGGCCGCAGCCGCAAGAAGTGAGACAACTGGCATCATGGTAGATGCAGTAACAAATATTACTAGTAGTAGACTGTTTGCTCGCTTGGGTTTTGAACGACGCTATTTGAATGAGCAATTAAGGCGCGAAATCAAAGAGGTGAGAGAGTCCAATTGGTACTCAGAGCGAATCCGCTGGTTTCAGTTCATCTCAGCAGCGATTCTGAAAATCAGCACCCTGTATTACTCGCTCTCTCTCTGGAGTCAAGGAATAATCGCTACTGCTGACTTCGTTGTGGCAACCAGCTTGTCGCTGTTGATCATCAGTGAAGCCCGCAATTTGAGCCGCCGCTTTATCGAATTTTTTGAACATATTGGTAATGTTGCCAATGGTGTCTTGATCATCGTTCAACCCCACGAGTTGATTGATCGTGATCGCGCGATCGCCCACTCAATTACCCAAGGTAAGATTGAGTTTCGGCGGGTGAATTTCAACTACTCAGATGAGAAGAAAGTTTTCAACAACCTTTCTGTTAGCATCCTAGCGGGACAGCGTATCGGACTGGTGGGCTTATCCGGCTCTGGAAAATCCACCTTTGTCAATCTGATTCTGCGTTTGTTCGACCCACAATCTGGACAGATTATCATTGATGGGGTTGATATTCGAGACATGACTCAGGATGCCCTACACGCTCAAATCAGCCTGATTCCTCAAGATCCGTCTCTGTTCCATCGCACTTTGCTAGAAAATATTCGTTACGGACGCTTGGATGCAACCGATGAAGAAGTGATCGAGGCCTCGCGAAAGGCTCATGCTCACGATTTCATCGCCCAAAGTAAGGATGGTTACGATTCTATGGTGGGTGAACGTGGTGTCAAGTTGTCTGGAGGGCAGAGGCAGCGCATTGCGATCGCCCGGGTAATTCTCAAAGATGCGCCGATCCTGATCTTGGATGAAGCCACCTCCAGTCTCGATTCAATCACTGAAAAAGCGATCCAGGATACCCTTGACTTAGCAATGAATGGGAAAACGGTGATCGTGGTGGCTCATCGGCTATCTACCATCGTCCATCTAGACCGGATTCTGGTGTTCGACAAAGGTGGCATTATCGAAGATGGTTCCCACGCCAAACTACTGGCACTCGGTGGCGCTTACCACAGGTTATGGAAAATGCAGGCAGGTGGATTTCTACCAGAAAATCTCGGCGAGGAACGCATACGTGAGGCTGGCACTGGCACAGATAACATCGAAGAGGAAATGATCGCTTGACATTTGCCACTACTTAATATAATTTGGCAAATTCAATTCAGGAATTGTTCGAGAAAGAGTAGGTTAGCTTATGCAAGCCGATGCATTAACAATGCAAGCCGACGCATTAACAAGGCGGGCGATGCATTAACAATGTAGGTTTGCGATCGCAGCTTGCCTTAAAGTTCGTGGAGAACTTGGTTTACTGCCCACTGTGGAAACTCATCAAGTAGAGGTTACAGCGTAATCATCGCATCTGCCCTTCTGGTTCTCAGTGGGCATAAAGTTGTCTAGCTATTGAGAGTCTATTTACAGAATAAACTTGTTGAGTTCCTTTACTAATAAATGCACAGTTGTTGATGGATTGTCTTTGGCTGGAATCTGAGAATTATATTGTTTAAGAAGATTTTCAGCATTTTTAATAGCAATAGCTTGCTTCTCAAATAGCTCATCATAAATAGTTTCGCTATTCTTCTGATATGTCCGACCAAATAAAGAAGTTAACTTCCTCGGATAATCACTTCGAGGAATACCAGTGTGGAGAAATTCAAAATGCAGAACATACCATAATTCAAACGCTTCATTGGAATAAGCTACTTTAAACCCGTGAGCCTCAGCATTTTTAATAGCGTTATTAAAATCTTCTATAGTCCAAGAATTACGATCAAAAACACACCAAACCTGATCATACTCTCCTTGCTTATTCAGTTCCTTAGCGCTTTGAACTAGTTTGCTGGGATTCTCTCCTACACCCTGCACGTCTATTTCAGCGACATTTTTAGGAACACGAAAACTTCTAAAGTAGTTAGGTTCAGTTTTTGATCCTTCACATACAATCAAGAATCTCTGTCTAATTTCTCTCGTATTAACTTTTCTAGGTGAGTATCCAGAAGAGTTTATCTTTTTTTTAGACATGAGAATCGATTAGATGATTCAAATTTCCGATATATGGAATTGCGCCATATCTACCTTGAATATAATCACTCTCAAATGAAGCATCGTCAGGTATCTTGTATTCTGCTAAAGAGTACAAATCTGTTGCACCATATCTATTCTTTTCAGTAAACCAAATCTGATCCCTACGAAAAAGCTTATTGTTAAGTAAATTGGTATCGTGAGTCATAAATATTAACTGAGCATTATTTGGATTCGTTTCATTAGAATTAAATAATTCGACAATTGCACGGCTGATCAAAGGATGAATTCTAGCATCGAATTCATCAATGATGAGAACTTGACCATTTTTCAGTGTATCTACAAGAGGTCCTGCTAAAGAAAAAACTTTTTGAGTACCCTCAGACTCTTGCTCATCTAAGTTAAAAATCTCTGTAGATATAGGATTTCCTTTGCCATCAAATTTTTGGTGTATGGTTTGAACTGATGATATTTTTCCTTCCACATTTTTTAAAATTAAGTTCTTTATTTCATCTGGTAATTCTTTAGGCAAAGAATCAGCATTGATTTCACTTTCTTCTACCTTAATATCGCTAAATCCCAAATCTAATTTTTTGAGCAACTGAAGAATCTCATCTCTATTTTCGTTATCCATTAAACAACTAACTGTATATCCTCGATAGCCTCTATCATTTAAAGCAGAGATAAGTGCAACTGTGTTTGTCAGCCAATCCAAGATTTTCTCTGCAATCTGGACATTAAATTGAGCAGATACAGACAAAAAGAGGGCATTACGTCTTGTCTTCTGCTGAATACCATCAGCTTTATATGTTTTAGAAATACTAATCTTGTCCAGTTTGCGTTCAAAAAGCTTAGTTTCTTTTAATTTAGGAACATAAAATAACCATTCAGAGACAACTTTGTCAATAGTTGCCTCGAATCCATATCTATATCTTTTGCCATTCATTAAAAATACTATTTCAAAAAAAGATGGTTTTCCTTCAGTTTCAGTGCTGAGTTTAAATTGCTCAACATCTATTTTTTCCGTGCTTTGAGTCTCTTTAGAAGAATTAATCATGAACCATTTCATGAAATTTAAAGCTGTAGCTAGATTACTTTTACCACTAGCATTTGCTCCATATATTGCAGCGCTTTTAAGTAGTTTTAAATCATTATCTACTTCAAAAACGTTGTTTTCATCAAGCTTTTTGTCTTTTGCAACAAGGTTAGCTGCCACCATACTAAAGGTGACTTGTTCTTTAAACGATCTGTAGTTACCGACACTAAATTCAATAAGCATAGCATGAAGTTTAGGCTTCAGACAGAAATCTGTGAATAAATCATAATTTACTGCTTTAAGAGTAGCAATAATTGGTTGAAAATGCTAAATTATAAGATTGTTTTTACAGTGTACAGATGTACTGTTATTAAGGTATGCAGCATAATAAACGTCTGCACCGGACGATTGACGGTTTCATTGCAAAAACTAACGCTAGATACTTAGAAGTGACAAAGGTTTAGGTACAACAAAATTACTTCCGAGTTGAGCAATTTCCAAAGCTTTTTGGTACAGTATTCTAGAAAATCCCCATGAGAAAGATAGGCGTTCGCCTTTGGCGTTGGCGCAGCCATCGCTCAAAAGCAATTGCCAGTTTATTGCTCAGAATCAAGAATGCAGTTGTTATGATCAAACGCCTGCTTGTAGTCGAGTCTCCCGGAAAAGTCAAAAAACTCAGTCAAATTCTGGGTTCAGATTGGAAAGTTCTCGCCAGTTGTGGTCACATCCGAGAACTCAGCAATGAAGGGGACGATTCCTTGGGCTTCGTCATGGACGGCAGTAATGTGCGGTGCAATTACGTCCCGCGTGACCAACGAGCGAAAGAAACAATCCAGAAGCTCAAGTCTGCGGTGAGGCAGGTTGATGAAGTTGTTTTAGCAACTGACCCAGACCGGGAAGGCGAGACTATCGCTTGGCATCTCAAAGAAACGCTGGGTTTAAGAGAACCGAAACGAGTAACTTATACTGAGATTACAGCATCTGCGGTGCAGAGTGCGATCGCTAATCCTAGAAAGCTAGACCAAAACTTAATCGGTGCTGGGTTGTGCCGAGATTGCCTAGACAAGTTGGTGGGTTATAAAGGTAGCCCTTTAGTTTGGGCATTAAATAACGGCGCTAAGAGTGTTGGCAGAGTCCAAAGCGCTACATTGCATTTGATTTGTCAGCGAGAAAACGAAATTATTGCTTTTGTCCCCCAAGATTACTGGAGTGTCTGGGTAGATTATGCTGAAGGATTTCGAGCTTTTTACAAAGGTTCGGTCGATTCTGCAAAAGATGCAGCAGACCAAGAAACTGAAACTCACGATGACGCAAAGGTAGGTAATAGTACAGAAACACCGGAGTCTAAGCGTGTTCTTTCGGAAGCAGAGGCAACACGTTTAGTTGAAGAAGCACGGCGACATCCTCATCAGGTGATTCATTTTGAAGGAAAAGTCGTTAACCGCCAGCCACCACCACCCTTTACAACTTCCAGCCTTCAGCAAGCTGCTGGTTCAAAGCTGAGGTTTGCTCCCGAAAAAACTATGGTTGTCGCTCAAAAGCTCTATGAGGCAGGGTTAATCACATATATGCGAACAGACTCAGTGATGCTGAGTCCAGAATTTTGTGCCAGCGCCCATAAATGGTTAGAGCAAAATGATCCGCAGAATGTACCGCAGCAAGTTGCCAAACATCGCAGTAGCAAATCGGCTCAAGAAGCACATGAGGCGATTCGACCAACGGATGTGTTTCGTCCCTCAGTTCAGTTGCGCTCTGAACTTCCTGATGATCAGTTTAATTTGTATGTGATGATCTGGAAACGGTCAATTGCCTCTCAGTGTCGTGCTGCCCAATTGCGTAAAACTCAGGTGATTACTCAGTCTGGTTCTCTACTGTGGTCAGCGAGAGGGCAAGTAATTGAATTTTACGGTTATGCCCGATACTGGAACAATCTCAGCAAGGATAGTGTTTTACCTTCATTACAACAGGGACAAGCATTGAAACTGGAGAATGCTGGACATGAGCAGAAGCAAACCCAGCCACCACCCCGTTATAGTGAACCAAAATTGGTGCAACTGATGGAACGTAAAGGAATTGGTCGCCCAAGTACCTATGCTCCGACTGTTGCTACCCTAAAAAAACGAAATTACGTGGAGTTGAAAAAAGACCATCTGCAACCGACAGCATTAGGGTTAGAAGTTGATGCGTTTTTGCTCAAAGCACTGCCGGATTTACTAGAAGCCGAATTCACAGCAAAAATGGAGGATGCCCTTGATGCAATTTCCGAAGGAAAACACTCTTGGCAGCATTATTTAACTAGTTGGAATCAGGATTACTTTCTACCAGCGCTCTCCAAAGCTAAAACTGTAGTTGCGAGTTCCCCAACAGGTAAAGCTAATGTGATAAGTGAGCGCAAATATGAAACTTCTAAGACGCGATGCCCTGAATGCAAAAATTTTCTCGCCAAAATTCCCAGCAGTAAGCTTAAAAAGAAATATTTCCTCAAATGCACAAAAGGCTGTGAAAATGTCGTGCTATTTTGGAGCGACTTTAACAAAACTTGGGAGCCACCACGAACGAAAGCAGTCCAAGTTGAGAATCAGCAAAAGCCCCCCGTGAAAACCACGGCATATCCCTGCCCAGTATGTAAGAAACCTCTAGAGGAGTACAGTTACATCAAAGAGGGGCAGAGTAAGACAATGTTGCGATGTGGTGATCCGCGATCGCGTAAGGACACCAAACATAAAGATGTGGCTTATTTCAGTACGCAAAAAGGGTGGTGGAGTCCTAAGTTTGGGGAGTTGAATTGTTAGACTCCACCATCATTTCGCTTACCAATGCGAAAAACATCAATCAATTTGCTTTCTTCATCAATCGTGTAGAGAATTCTATATTCACCTTGATCAACACGATAACCATCCTCATAGCCTTTTAAAGCTTTGCAGTCTTGAGGTTGAGAATTGCCTTGAAGCGAAAGGATTTTAGATACAACCTGCTTATAAAGTTTCGCTTGCAAATCCAATAAATCCTTTTCAGCGGTCTTAGCAATTCTCAAACTGTAGCGTTCACTCATTTCCACGCTTGGCACTAATTGCCTCTAAGGTAGTAAACCCATCATTTTCCTCAATTGCACGACGAAGTGTTTCTGAATCAATGGCATCTTCAACAGCTTCAAGCAATTTCAAATCATCAAGACCGATAATTGCTACGGCAGCTTTACCATGACGCTGAATTATAATCCGCTCACCCTTATACTCAGCACGATTGATAAGCTCTTGGAAGTTTGCGCGAGCTTCTGTTGCACTTATGGCAGTCATAGCGCCTCACAAAATTAAATAATTGATCCTCATCAAAATGTAAATTTTGTACAAATTGCTAAAAATATACAAAATTTACGTTCTGTACTAATATTACACAATCGACAAAACAATTTCCAGAGTAAAAACTAAAATACTCGTTGAACAAATCCACTCATGTAGCCCCGACGAACTAGAAGACCATTACGCTCAAATCTGTGAAATTAATTTTGTTTAAGTATTGGGACTTCCAAATAAAAAAATATTCCAAAACTGACGCAAAAATCCTCTTTATTTCTCTTCTCTGTGTCGCGCCAGTTGCTTCTCCTAAGGGAGACGCTCTTGCTAGCAAGATCCCCGTAGGAGTACAAGTCGGGGAACCGCAGACGCTCTCTACGAGACGCTGCGCGTAGCTTGCTTCTCCGTAGGAGTACGCAGGCTCGCTACCGCTGCGCTATGCGCGGCATCGTCTCCCCTTCTCACATTGGGAGAGGCTAGCGCCTGCCTTCTTGATGCCCAAAGGGCTGTAGGGAGAAGGGCGCACTGGCTTCTCTGCGTCTGGAGTGGTAGCCTAAACAGGCTTTACACCAAAGAACGGCGGTGCAAATTTCCTGAATGGGGAAATCACTATTTTGCTTGAGCCAAGGTATAGTCTGTTGGAGTGCGATCGCATCTACTAAGTCATCTATTTGATTTTGGATTGATCCACTGTGATGCGATCGCTATTTTCAAACTCCTCCTTAGCTCAATTTAGGGTAAGTAAAAGTTAAAAAATCCTAAGCACTTTTGCCTAACTGTCCTCAGTTTTACCTGGTATGAGCAGTTGCTTGATTTGGTGAGCCAATATTTCTAGTCCCGCATCCTTGGCAAAAAATCCGTCTGCTTTTGGACACATTTGTTTGCCATACACCTCTAACTCATTCCTACTCATGTAAGCTGTGACGAGGATAACTACAGGAGAACGGAGCAAGCGGCGCTTGAGAGCCGTAACGATTTCCATGCCATCTGTATTTAGCTCATGCCGAGCCGTAGGTAGCACGAAATCGACCAGAAAGATATCGTACTGGTTTAGTTCCTCTAACTCCCACAAGAAACTAGACACGGACTTGTAGGTTGCTACAGCATATTCTTCCTTGAGAAAACGTTGGACGATCCGACACCAGTGTTCGTCATCGTCCAAAATCGCCACCTTATACATGGGGATTCAATTCCTCCTTTCACCCAGTAGAGTAATCATGTCCAAAAAGGCATCGTAGTCAGTGATGGGTTTGGTATAGCAACTGTCGGCCCCAGATTGGGACAACAGGAGATGTTGCTCGGCGGGCATGGTGTAAGCCGTCACCAAGATAATTGGTATTTGTTTCCACTGTGCCTTCAAATAGCGCGACAGCATAGAGCCATCGACTTTTTGTCCTTGCCATCTAGCTCCCGGCAAATTGATATCCATAATCACCAGTTCGACTGCCCCCGCTTCGCATTGTTGGAATATCTCTTTTGGTTCGGCAGTAATAAACACCTGATGACCACCCAAGCGTTCGATTAGTTTGGCGGTTCCTTGAGCTAGAAGTTGATTATCTTCAACCAGTAGGATATTCAAGACTGTCACCTGTAAGCTGACTCGGTTTGTTTAGAGGCAGGGTAAAGGTGACTGTGTTTCCCTGCCCTAGCCCAGGGCTTTCAAGCCAGATATTACCATCCATCAGTTCCACCAATCGCTTGCAGATAGTCAGCCCTAAGCCTGTGCCCCCATAGGAGCGCTGGGCAGAACCATCAGCTTGCACAAATGGGGAAAACAGTTGCTCTGAGTTTTCCATCTCAATGCCGATACCCGTGTCGCGCACCGAGATTTGAGCCATTGTCCCAGTACTATCGACGACGGCCCGGACATGGATTTGACCTTCATCTGTGAATTTGAAGGCGTTATCCAGCAAGTTCGTCATCACCTGGCGGACTTTGATCTTGTCGGCGAAAACAGTCTCAATTTCACAGTGAAGCGTCAGAGGAATTGCCTTGTAGCGGCTTTCGGCACCTGAGAGGAAACATTGCTGTTGTAAAAGCTGTTGCAGATAAACTGTCTCCAAATCTAAGGCTATGCGTCCGTCTTCAATCTTGGCAATATCAAGCACATCGTTAATGATGGTAACCAGATTTTGCGTCGATTGGTAAGCGCCGTCGATATATTGGCGCAACTCCTCTTCGTCTTCATAAAGGCGTTCTTTGAGCAACTTTAAGTAGTTCAAGGTCGAAGCCAGAGGGGTTCGCAGTTCGTGGCTGGTAGAAGCCAAGAAGTTGCTTTTGAGGCGACTCACCTCTTCGGCGGCAGCTCGGGCATGAGAGAGAGCTTCGTTGTGCATCTCAACTACCAGACGCTGCTGTCGTTCGCGCTGATAGACGCGGTTTTGGAGCACTGCCAGCGATAGATGAATGTTCAAAGACTGGATGAGTTCCATCTCTTCGATGCTCCAGGGGTAAGCTTTATCTTGTTTGAGCGCCTGCCATTGAGCCATTGACTGGCGGGGTCGCTCTTGGCGCTCATCGGCTTCCTCAGAGCCAGTCCAAAGATTTTTTGTGCCGATTTGATCACGAAAGAATGTCAGATACCCCAGGAATTCTTTACCATAATACAACGGTTGAACAATCAAACCCCGAATCGATGTGGTCTGAAAGGATTCAATCAGTTGGTCAAAACCCGGTTCTTGCTGAAGATTAATTACCACTCGCTGGGCAGGTTTATCCTGTTGGGTTAAGTCAGTGTCGATGGCAGCAGGAGCTACCCCTACTTCTTGCCAGAGGGGATGATTTTCTAGTGAGTCTGGTTGCTCAAACTCGGATGGAGTCGGCTGATTTCCGTAAGTATAAAGATGGGCTGGTAAAGCCTCATCCGAGGAAGTGAGGTACAACCTTCCTCCAGAACTGCCAGAAGCTTTCACTGCTTGTTCCAGAACGTTATGTAAAATCTGCTCAGGGGGCAGAGGGGCGTGCAGCAGAGCGGCAATCTGATTGACGATCGCTTCACGCTGCTGCTGCTCCTGCACCTGACTCAGCAAAATCGCCTGGGTAATTGCCAGTGAAACCTGGTCAGCGAGCATTTGGACGACCTGCAAATCCTCAGATGTAATTTCTTTGGGTTCGGCATGATGAGAGATCAACAGCCCCCAGAGTTCCTGTTGATAAATTATGGGTACCACTAGAGAAGATTGCACACCCATCTGGGTGAGATAGTCCACATGGCAGGGGTCTACCGGTCGGCTTAAAATATCTTCCAGGGGTTGCTCTTGCACTTCTTCAACGGTCAAGTCCCCGATTGCCGTCGTTTTGGGAGTCGGCAGCGAGTTGAGGATAATCCGCTGCTCGTTGACATTGACAATGGAGCGGGTACGTGCTCTGATAAACAAGGCCCGCGCTTGGGGCGGAATGTCATCAGTTGGATAGTGCAATCCCAGCAAAGAAGGCAGACGATTGGGGGCACTCGCTTCCGCAACCACTTGCCCATGTCCGTCACGATCAAAGCGGTAAACCTTAGTCCGGTCGGTTTGCAAAAATGTCCGCAGTTCGATCACAGTTGCATCCAAAATCTCTTGGAGGTTCAACGATTGCCGGATGCGGTTTGCCATACGAGCCAGCAGAGCTTCTTTGCCTTCAGTCAATAACTGATCTTTTTGGTTTCTAAAATTGGAATTTGTAGCCAACTGATACTCTCTACTTATCAGAATAATTATTTATTATTTAACTAGGCTAGCAATTACCATCGCTAATTTAGCTGGTTCTATTGGCTTAGTTAAATGTTTTTGGAATCCTGCTTGGAGAATTTGTTGCTGGTCAACCTCTCCAGCATAGGCTGTCAGTGCGATCGCTCTTATCTCTCCCCCTTGCTCAGGCGGTAGCGATCGAATTTGCCGAATCAGCATATAGCCATCCATTTGTGGCATCCCAATATCACTTAAGAGAATATCTGGCTTCTCAACTGCCAAGGCGTCTAATGCTTGCGAAGCTGAGGCGAAGGCACGCACAGAGGCACCACACTGTTGAAGGATGAAAACTATTAGATCGCGGCTGTCAACTTCATCGTCCACGACCAGCACATTTACCCCCAGAAGATTAGGGGAAGCGTCAGGTAAACCCTTGTCTTCACTTGTTTGAGGCTCGACACTCTTGATAGGTAACAACACAGTAAAAGTGGCACCTTTCTCGTCTCCCTCACTTTCTGCGTGGACTGTTCCACCGTGCAGTTCAGCGATTTGACGAACGATCGCCAGACCAAGCCCCAAGCCGCCAAAGGCTCTTGTTGTGGTATTGTCAGCTTGCCGGAAGTAATCAAAAACGTGAGGCAGAAATTCTGGGTCAATGCCCTTACCCGTGTCACTCACTTGGATTTGCGCTTGTGTACCCACGCGCTCAAGTCGTATTTCCACTTGACCCTCGGACGGTGTGAACTTAACGGCGTTAGACAGCAAATTCCAGACGACTTGCTGCAAGCGACTGGGATCTCCCAAAACTTGCCCTATATTTGGTTCAAATTTCGTTTTGAGTTGAACTGACTTGGCTTGAGCCGCTAGACGCACAGTATCAAGGGCTACTTCAATGACGGCGGACAGGTTAACAGAGCTGATATTCAGACTAAGCTTGTTTTGAAGAATCCGGGAAACATCGAGTAAATCTTCCATTAGCTGAGACTGCAACTTGGCATTGCGCTCAATGGTTGCTAGGGCATAAGCCGTCTTTGCTTCATCAAATTTGCGGGTTTGTAGGAGTTTTGCCCAACCCAAAATCGGGTTGAGGGGGGAACGCAATTCGTGAGATAGAACAGCGAGGAACTCATCTTTGAGACGATTGGCTTGTTCAGCTGCTTTTTGTGCCGCTTCGCTAACGGCCCGAGCGGCTTGCTCACGTCGTGCAGATTCTTCGGCTGCTTGACGGGCATTGCTACTATAAAGAGCGGCGGCGGTAAAATTTGCGAGGCTTTTCATCAACCTCAAGTCTTCTCCATCAAACTGCCGATGCTGATCGTGGGATATAATCCAAATCGTGCCAAGTCGTTGATTGGCAATCAATAAAGGAACCACCAGGATCTCGACGATTGTTGGCTTAAACTCTTGCAAGTAGGTGAAATACCGTTCTGGATAGGAATAAAGCAGGGGGGTTTGACGTTCTAGGCAGATGCCGCAGTAACTACGGGTGTAAAGAGTGGCAGTTTGTTCATACGCTTCTAACATCCCGGCTAGTGCAAACCAGCGGCAGATATTTTCCCCGCTCGGAGTCACCTCAAGTAAGCTGACACCTGCTGATTCTGCCCGACACAGTTTAGTGGTGATTTTTACAAGCTTTTTGAGCAGAATTTGAGGCTGCTCAACTAGTTGCCGTGCAAGGGTATGAAGTGCATCGTTTTCTTCTTTGAGGTCAGTAGTTCTGGGGACTCGACGAGACAACTCTTTAGTGATCAGAATATCATCTAAACATATTTGCTCCACTTCCTCATTGGTCATTACACTACTTTGCCTCTAAGAAATATTGCCTCATTATTCCCTGTCCCAGTTCACCCAAGTTTCTTAACATATCTTCAATTTTTATTATCACGAAAAATTAAAAAATGAGGGATCAGAATGAATTCTAATTCCTCATTTTTTAATTAAAGAATTTATACTTTGCTCTAATAGGGGGGTATAAACCCGGATTTATCACTCCTATTGCCAAAGTCTTATAAAATCTAGATTCAGGCGTTTCACACTGCATGAAAATATTTCCCTAGAAAAAAGGGCTGAAACATAGTCTGGGCAATACTTCTTAGCAAGACGTAGCTCGTCGCTCGCGTAGCGTCTCGTAGAAAAGACATCGCACTACTTGTGAGAAATCGAGGATAAAACCCTTTGATTCATTTTCACCCTTGGATTTTCACTCTTTATTTCCATATAAAAGAGATTAGGACAAATGATCCGCCCCTGCTACTTCCTGAGGGAAGAGTTTGGAAGTTTTTCATAATACCAGCACGGATTTTTCATTTTGAAACTAATGTTGATGTTGACAGTGCTAGCGGAAGCGATGTCTACGACGGGCTACGCCTACGCTATAATCTAGATTGCTACCAATGTGCTAGTACAGCATGACGTAAATCCAGCCACCATTTAAGACAAGGGGCAAAATCTCCTTGTTAAAGGTAGGTAAACTTCTCCTACAGTGTGCTAGTTAGATTCACCGTGCCATTTGAGGAAAATTGGATGTTACAGCTATTTTCAGGTAAATAGACCACGCGGGAGGGGATCTTGGCCTTGCGCCCCTACGACAGATGTGGTTCAAATACTTGAATTCTCTTGTAAGGAATGTGAGTGTGAGATTAATTTTGTGTAGGTATTAATCAACACAGTTGACCGAAAAAGACTCATGATACAAGCCCCTAAATTTATTTATGGGGATTATTAATTTTGACTTTTGACTTTTGACTTTTGACTTTTGACTTCCCCGTTCGCGTAGCGTCTCCTAGAGTTGGGGCTGACTTACCTTAGCCGCAAGTTCTGCGGGGTTCATCTGCTCGTAGTGTTCAAAAGGTTGATGAATCCAGGGGTTGTCAGGCAGATAATCAACATAATAATCGGGTGCTATAACTGAACAGGCTTTATACCAAAGAACGGCAGTGCGAATTTCCTCAATCGGGAAATCAGTATTTTGCTTCAGCCAAGGTATAGTCTGTTGAAGTGTGATGCCAGAGTCTACCAAATCATCTACTAGAAGAATGCGCGAACCTAACTTTTCGGCAGTCATCGTTAAGTGGCGGGAGAAAATTAAATCACTTCTTCCTTGCTTAAGTGCGCCACTGTAAGATGAAGTTGCTAAAATTGCCAGCGGCTGCTGGTATATACGGCAGAGAATATCTCCAACTCGTAGTCCTCCTCTAGCAAGACAGATAATCTGGTTAAATTCCCAACCGGATTGATAAATCTGAATAGCCAGTTGTTCAATTTTTTGGTGATAATCTGACCAAGAAAGATAAAGGTCTGGCATAAGTATAAGGGGAGTGGTAGATAACTAGTATTCAAGGCGATGTCTACGATGGTCTATGACGCTCGAAGACTCGCTAACGCTTCGCTATCGGCGTCGCAGACTTTTTATTTTAGTATGAGTGCAAAGTTTTATGAATGATTCTGCTGCTGATGGCGATGCCCAACGAGATATTCTCAGTGAAAAACTCGACTTTAAAACAAAACTGGCTTACGGTGCAGGAGATTTAGGCCCAGCAATTACTGCAAATATCTCCGTCTTTTATCTGCTGTTTTTCTTTACCAATGTCGCTGGTATCCCTGCGGGTTTAGCTGGCAGTATTTTGATGATTGGCAAAATCTGGGATGGGATAAATGATCCGGTTATCGGGTTCCTGAGTGATAAAACGAAATCTCGTCGTTGGGGCCGTCGTCTTCCTTGGATGTTTTATGGAGCAATTCCCTTTGGAATTTTCTTTTTCTTGCAGTGGATTGTACCGCGATTTAGTGCAAATCAGAGTGATAATATTTGGCCGATGTTCTGGTATTACGTAGTGATTGGGGTGCTATCTCAGTCCTTTTACACGATTGTGAATTTGCCTTATACGGCGATGACTCCAGAACTAACTCAAGATTACGACGAACGCACCAGCCTTAACAGCTTTCGCTTTACATTTTCCATTGGTGGTAGCATTCTGTCATTGATTTTAGCGCAAATTGTTTTTTCCCAAATTGCCGATCGCCAACAACGATATCTTGTTTTAGCGGCAATTTGTACGGTAATTGCGATTTTAGGATTATATTGGTGCGTTTTTGGAGTCCGCGATCGCATCCTGGCTTTTGAGTCCAAACGCATTCAAGCCGAGGAACCTGCATCTCTCTCCTTTTTGGAACAGCTAAAAATTGTCTTTAGCAATCGACCTTTTTTATTTGTTATTGGTATATATCTTTTTTCTTGGCTAGGTGTGCAGATTACAGCCAGCATTATTCCCTATTTTGTAGTCAATTGTATGGGTCTCAAAGAATCAGATGTGCCCACATTGTTGATTGCAGTGCAAGGAACTGCCCTGCTGATGCTATTTGTCTGGGGGGCGCTGAGTAAAAAAATCGGCAAAAAAATTGTTTATTTTCTGGGAATGAGTTTATGGATAATAGCAGCCGCCGGACTATTTTTCTTACAACCTGGTCAAATAGGTTTGATGTATGTGATGGCTGTGATGGCGGGTGTTGGTGTCTCCACAGCTTATCTAATTCCCTGGTCGATGATTCCAGATGTGATTGAATTAGATGAACTCCAAACTGGACAACGCAGAGAAGGCATTTTTTATGGCTTCATGGTTTTGCTACAAAAATTTGGTTTAGCTTTTGGGCTATTTTTGGTGGGAAATGCTTTGCAAGTAGCCGGTTTCAAAGAATCTGTAGCCGGAAGTCCACCACCCATCCAACCGGAATCGGCACTGTTTGCTATCCGCATTGCTGTTGGGCCTATACCTACAGTTTGTTTAATTTGTGGCTTAGTTTTAACGTATTTTTACCCGATTACCCGCGAAATGCACGCAGAAATTATGTTGAAACTCAAAGAACGGCAAGAGAAGAGGGAGAGTTAAAAGGATGCGGGGAAAGAATTTTAACTAATTACTAATTCGTAATTCGTAGTTAAACCTCATCTATGTTGAGAAGTGTAGTTTTTGCCCTCACCCTAAATCCCTCTCCCAAATGGGAGAGGGACTTCTTTCCGGCTCCGCTTCTGGGAATATTGCCAGAAGCGGCTAGGGGATGAGGGTTTTTTCTTTTCATAGGGAAAGAACTACAGTTTTCAAGGTGGACGCGGTTTAAGAATTAAATTACGAATTACGAATTATCAATTAGGAATTATTTTAAGTGGTTTCTGTAAACATACCGGTTCGGGCAAACTCTTCTTCTTCAGGGGTGAAGAGCGGAGCTTTATCAGCAAGTTCAGGCTCAAAGTAGTATGTCTCTTGCAGAAACTGTCCGCTGATCACAGCCTCATCTAAATCCTTGATGTGGTTCTGTGCAACTATACATGCTTCCTTGAGGTTATTCTCATCGCCCTTCTCCAGCAGCTTTGGCAATTCCGTTTTTACACCTGTCAGCCGTGCCAATGGCTTGAGCATTCCGTAGATGTTGTAGATGCGAGCAGTTTCTATGCTGGTGTATCTGAGTGCATTGGCTCTTGCTAACTCAGAGTCAAGGCTGGGCCAAAAACGGGTGGTGTAGAACGCCTTCTCATCCTTGTGATACCACTCTTCCGATCGTGCAATGGAGGAAGAAACGGTGTTATGTAACTTCCAAAAGAATAAACGCAGGGATGAACCATCTACCACGGTGGATAACTTTGCCTCCAGTGACACCTCAAAGTCGGTAAGATTAAGATCGCGCCCAAGCACAAGGTACTCCACAGGATACATATCCACCTCCTTATTCTGCACAACGTACATATTCAGGTGATGGCGGCAGTAGGGGCAAGGGTACATGGTGGCAAACAGTTGGAAGAAGTCTTTGAAGATTGCTACTAGGGCTTTTTGCTGTACATCGGTCTTGGTAGACACAATCTCAGCCGTAGTGTGGAAGAAGCGCCACACTCCTGGGCCGATGTAGTACGGGAAACTGACGCGCATTTGGGAATCCTTTACCTCAGTCCGATTTAGATAGACATCAATAAATGATACATACTGCGAGAGTGCGCCTGACTCCCGCCCAAATTCTAGGCGTTCGCGCCGTTTCTGGACTCCATTCAGGTAGTGATGCGTTAACCGCCATGCTTGTTTGAGTATCAATTTCTCTTTTGGGGTGCAATGAGGAAAGTTTTCTGCAACATCCTCCCCATAGCGGTTAAATTCTCCTGAGTTTTTTGTAGACTGGTACCACTCATCCAAAGCCCCCTCATCGGGTACGGTGTTGCTTTGGATATCTGCTACTGTAGAGACACTAAACGCCGCTAACAACTTCGGCATGAAATCTTCATACCAGTATGCTACTGGCATCATTGCACCATCCACTGCCTCGGTTGCCTGCCTCAGGATGACGCGGTTCCACTTGTTCAAATAGTCCTTGGGATTTCCCTGAGATTTAGCTGGTGGTGGAGCCATTTCTTCATTCAATTCTATTCCCCTGAGCCGATTAAGCTCGTTAATTGCCAGCACACCTTCTACGATGTCACCCAAGCTCAGACTCTTCTTTTTGATGGTAATTGCAAACTCGACTCCGGCAGCAAACTTTTCTTTGACATTGGCAAATTTACTCCGCGCCTCTAAAATCGCTTTCTGTTCTGCCAACATTTCTGATGTCTTTGCCACTGTTTTCCAGTCTTTGATCCGCTCCTGCAATCGGGCATATTCATCTGCAACTGATTCAACAACTGCATCTAGCACGGGGTAACAAGCCTCTTCCACCACACCTAATTCTTTGTAGAGTGCGATCGCCTGCTTGACAAATTCCACAAAGTCAGTAATTCTGTATGGCAAGTTTTTTACCCGCAAGTGAGTTTCGTGGTTGGCGGAGAAACTCTCACGGAAACTGCGGTAGGCTGCTCCTTGAAGCAGACGAAATAGACCAATCTGCATTTGCAAGCGCGACGTACCGCTTTTTTTCTGATTAGGTGAGTGTGGGTGTTGCACTAACTGTTCTTTTAGCTGTGCCAACTCAGGAGTCGTGTTGCTGGTTGCTTCTTGTAAAGTCGGCTGGGTGATGGTGGCAGTTGATGTCTTCAGCGAACTGTCAAGGGAAATCGGTGAGTCTTGATAGCCAGTTTTGCTCTCTGACTCCTCTGGTACTAGCTGACAGAATTCATTAAAGTCTATTGAGGCATCGCCATCATGATCTACTTCCTGTAACATCTCCTTCAACTCAGTGTCTGTCAGCCCAAATTGACTCATCACTGTCCGCAATTCTACGGCAGTAATCTGACCGCTACCATTCTCATCAAAGGCACTGAAGGCTAACTTGAGGCGACTTTGGCGATCGCCTACCTTAGCGATCATCAGCGTTTTAAATTCTTCAAAGTCGATAGTGCCTGACAAGTCAACATCAATCTCTTTGATCAAGTCACGCAGCCCCGTTTCCGTGGGATTTTGCCCAAGCGATCGCATTACCTTCCCCAGTTCCTCGGTTGAGATCGCTCCGTTGCCGTCTACGTCTAATACCTTGAAAGCTTGCCACAGCTTTTCTATTTCTTGTTCATTAATCATGGTTTTGTTCCAATTCCATAGGTGTCACTAATAAATTTATTAGCATGTTTTTTAACACTTACTTCAATACTGTTTAGTTATGTTAACTAAATAACAAGTATCAGGAACAACTGAACTTAGTCTCAACGACACTTACAGTCGCCTTATAAATTGGTCAGTTGCTTATTATTGCGACAAATGCAACTTTACAAGTTTGATTGCAAATGCTGCTAGATAAACTATCAAAAGTTTTCTGTCTTTGCTTATAAAAATACTTTTGCTTCATTCCCACTCTTGGAAATGAGGCAAATTTCTATGTAGCTTTACACCCACGGTGATTTTGTCATCGGGGATACAGGCAAAGTCTTAGTACTGCAACGTATTTCACCTATTTTAGTACTATTTATTGCAAGTTGAGTTACATTTACGAACTTGCGCCCTCAATTGAATATAAGGCGAATTCTTATTTATGTTTCGTAAAGACTCTACTTTCAGGATGACTAGCTTTTCTCCTTTTTTCAGTTTACCAATTGGTTGTCCTGATAAAGAATTTTCATTTCTTAGATTCACTTCATATTTAACAGTTACTATTGCTCCTGATAATGGAACAACAGCAGGAGAAATACTAGGAAAATACTTAGGATTTGCGGGTTGAAGAATTAGTGACTTTCCAACAGATAAACTACCTGAAGTATTTTTAACTATACCTATCCATATCCAGCCAGTAGAACTTACTGTTTTTGCTGAATTTACAGTTGGTTTAGATGCTGATAAAGGGATCTTTAATATATCAGGTGATAGAGAAACAAAGCGTATAAATATACCACCTACTATAATCACAACAACTAATCCCGTAGAAATCTTATTTACCCTATTTCGCTTACGAAACCTTGCTGATCTACTAAACAAATAAGAAAAGGTCACTGTTCCCACATATATAAAAACGTTTACAGCAGCGTTTCCAACAAGTATCACAATTGACCTGAGCCAACGCAGAACTTTTTTAATAAAGTAAGTAGAATCAGTAAGTTCCTCGGCTACTTCTCGAATACCTGTAGCAATACTTGCAAAAGCTTTATTATAGGGTCTCCATTCAGTGATGGGTCTTTCACCCTTGGGTAAAACTTTGACATTGGGGAATGCGACCTTCCAATAATTATCGACTGGACTAAGCAGAATAGTAATAACACGAGATGTTTTAGCCCTATGCTGTTCCATAGCTTGCTTGCCCAAAATATTCCAGTGGTAATCTGAATTAATAAAATCTGAACTAATTAGCACTAAAATTATATCGGCCGTCTTTAAATTTGTATCAATCTCACTTTTCCAATCCTTTCCTGGGCTGATCATTCTTCTATGCCAGGTAGTACTTACGCCCTCCCACTTCAAAAGACTGAGGTGATTCTCTAATTTTTGCCGCATTTCTTCATCTTGAGCCGAGTCAGAGCAGCAATAAAAAACTTTGACAACCTTAGTAGCAGGCATTGACCTTAGCACCTATTAATATGAAAGAATTATTACTTTCTTCTCATAGCATTTTTTATTTAAATTTCTGATAATTTACTCAGTACTAATTATGAATTTTCAACAGTGAATTTCTATCAACTTACTGCCAATTCTTTCGCTACTATTCGGATACCTTGAGCAACACTTAAAAATGCAGCATCACGATTTCCCCATTTTTTCACAGCTCTGCCGCCTTCAGGCAGAGCTTGAAGTCTGCCAAACGGTGCGCTCTCCCAATCAACATAGTCGAGAATTATAGGGATAACTCTGGCTTCTTGGGTTTCATGCCGTTCCATTGCTCGTTTTACCTCGACATCCCAGCAATAATCTGAAGCGATAAAATTTGCGCTTACAAGCAGCAAAATTATCTGAGATGAATTTAAGTGGGTGTTTATCTCATTCCGCCATTCTTTTCCTGGTCCAATTTTGCGATCGTGCCATCCTGTAATCACTCCTTGCCGCCTTAAAAGAGCGAGGTGATTTTCTAGCTTGTCGCGAAGTTTTTCATCTTCATGAGCATAAGAATAAAACACTTCAATAGCTTGATGAGGTTGCACTGACATAAGTTTTTTTATGACTTGAATCTCTTAAAGTAGGTTTAAATCTTTATCAAAGTTGTTGACTAAAGCTTGCAATTTTTAGTTGAAGGCAGAAGGGAGCACAAGATTGATTTGAATTTACATAATAGTGATTTATGATACTCTACCATAAAGCACTAATAGAGTAATAGCACTTATTCATCTAGTCAAACTCTTTACAGACACTATTTTCTCAGCTTCATCTACCGTAATTTGCGCCAGCCCAAACTGTTCAATTACCGCCGCATTCGTCGTCAAATGCCTACTCACCTCAGCTACTCGATACTGACTTCCCTGTGACGCTAAAGCAGCTGCCAATAATAATTGATCTGCTAAATGTTCATCCACTGCTGCGCCAGTTTGATGAAACTTAAGCAGTTGCTGACAAGCAATCTCTGCAACTGTTTCCGCCGACAACCGCAAACGCCCAAATCCACCAAAGCCAGTCAAACTGTTCTGATACTCAGCAGTTAAAAAAATTCCCGCCCCAGGTGCCACACCTCTTTCTCGCAAGGCGTGTACAGTAACTTTCAAATGGGCCTCGCGTAACAAATTTTCAGCACGATTCGCCATCCGTTGCGGAATATGGGAAGGCAATTCCGTCACCACTGCTAGTCCCCGCACCTGTTGTAATTCTCCCCGTTCCAACAAGTCGATCCCGCCGAGTTGACTACCGCCATTCACCTGCAACTGTACCTCTCCTCCACCTTGGGGAAACCACCCCCAAGCGCCTAACTTGACTTGGGCTTCTACACCCATGCGTTGCAATATCGGCAAATAAACTTGCTCAATATACGTCACTGTCGGGCTAAAGTTTACATGAGTTCCACCCTTTAGTGTTACCTGAGAATTGCCAGTTGCTAGTGCCAAAGGTAAGAGAATTGTCTGTAAAACTAGAGCGATCGCACCCGCAGAACCACCAAGTTGTGCTTTACTAACATCAAAGGTATAAGTTCCAGCTTGCACAGTACTACCTGGGATGAATTCCAGCAGCATTGAACCCAAAGTATCACCCCGTAGTTGGGCATTACAAATTCTCGCCGCAGCCCGAACTGCCGTTAAGTGTTGTGGTGCTAATCCTGGCTTTTTGCGTCCACCGCGAATGCCTGCAATCCTTATGGGTTGGCCAGTGATGGCCGCTAAACTTAAGGAAGTGCGAAGAACTTGTCCGCCTCCCTCTCCGTAGGAACCGTCAATTTCAATCATGGGTGATTTTGGAATGGTGGATTTTGGGTTCTCCCCACGGCTTTTGAACTCAAACCAGCAAATTATAGACGCCTAGTAGCTAGCTTTTCGGAGGGAGGTTACACAAATATACACAGAAAGTTCTGATAGTGTTTTTGTAGTTTCCTAATTTTGAATTTGGAATTGAAGAACCTTGCTTTTACCGGGATTCATCAACCCATAGGGGTCAACTATTTCTTTAAATTTTAACAGCGCTTTCATGCCACTTATAGTTACCCCTTAAAGGAAGCTTTTTTAGCATTACGCCAAGCTGTTGAGAGTGTTGAAGTAGAAACAAACTTAGATATCGAGACTGAATTGGATACTCCACTTTGAGAATTGGCAAAAAATCTGGAGAATAGCAAGCGGCTTACTTTTTGTGATAGCCTTAATTCTGGATTTTTTCTTTTACCTCTTTTTTTGTTTCAATAGTAGTTGCATATGGTTGATAACCAAAATCTGTTAATAGAAAATACCACTGGCTGAAAACCCCCCTGCTTCTCAATGGCAAAGGCTTCAGATGTAATATAACCTTGTACAACACGGCGTAAATAGAGCAACCATTTAAAAACCCTACAAAGCTCATTCCGTAATACTTTTGAACTTTGACTTTTGACTTCCGCCTTGCGGTACTTGTTGGGCTGAGTTTTTGTCAATCAGAAAAGCAGCAGGATTAAAGTTGTAAGGACGCTTGTGAGCTTTGGTAAAACCATACTTTGCTTCGAGTAAAGGCCAATAGGTAATCTTAGTAGAAGCAAAGACATAAATTGGTTTACCTTTGAGGTCTGCAAGGGTTTTAATTGCCGGGTTGGGATGTGCAATAAGACACCAAGGCTCTTTCTGGAAAATTGCTGCAACTGTGATTTTGGCAATACCTTGTGCTATGGTGTTCACGGCAGCCATGCCATAACCCATAAATAAATCTACCCCACCCCCCATCAACAATTAAGTACCATTGAGAACCTAGGGATTACCCATTTTGATAGTTACATCTAAACCATAGTCTTTGTAAATATCAGTGGCGTAGGCGCAGCCCGTCGTAGACATCGCCTGGTAAAATCCGCCGTGTTGTGATTGTCCTATCCATTGAGTGCCAAATATAACTTTATCCAACCGAGAATTGCTAGTTGACGGTTGGTTGCTATTATTATAAGCAGCAATGACGCTACTACTAATCTAGATAGAACCGTATTGAATAAAATTGCGGCGACTAAGGCGATGAATTGCTGTTGATGAGGGTGATGACCGATTCATAAAACAGGATAATGCTCCCTCTTATTTACGGTTGTAGCTGAATCTAAATGTACATTCTAGAATCAACTTTTGATTCACTAGCGAATAGGGCTGAATTTCTAGAGCTTGTTGAAAAGCTTTGATCGCTTCACCATACTCACCTAGTGCCGCATAACACAAGCCCATTCCGTGAAGCGCTCCAAAATGTATCGGATTTATCTGCACAACCATCTGACAATCTGCCAGAGATTTTTGATAATCACCAATACTGTAATAGAGAAAACCACGACGATTCCAGGCTTCGGCAAAATCTGGCTGCTCTTTGATTAGTGCTGTCAGCGTTGTTTCGGCTCCAGTAAATTCACCTGCATCCAGTAACTTTTGACTGCGGTCAATTATTTCCAGCCCATAAACTCCCTTTTGCTGAAACCAGATCCGCCAGATTTTTCTGGTTGCCTTGTCGCGGACTGTAGCATCCGGGTTTTTCAACTCTTCAAGTAAGGAATTGATAGATAAAGAATCCATGAATTTGAGATCAGTGAATATACCTTTGTATTAACTTTCTCACAAAATATCTCTATTAAATCATTTTTAAAGTCATCTTTAAATTTGCAGGGGTTAATTGTTAATTATAAAATTTCTGTGTGATTTATTGTATTCAGCAATACGACTAATACCACACTAGACATTTAGAGTCATAAAAATCAAAACTGACTAGAGGTAGTTGACAGATCCCTAGTACCGCAAGGCGGAAGTCACTCATTCAAAAGCCAAAAGTCAAAAGAATTGTATTTCAAGCTCTTGCGCCATTTGAAATGGTATGTTTATTTGCGCCATGTTGTACTAGTGAGTAATAGCTGATCAAAACATCCCTAAAAAAATAATGACTTTTGACTTTTGACTTTTGACTTTTGACTTCCCCAAAGGGGCTGACTATGCCGATTTGGGATTTACCAGGAATTGTCTGCTAACTCGCTGCACCAGAAAGTATCGAGCGTTTTTGTGATCTACATCCTGATGTGCCGCTGTATACCGCTACCATTGATGACTATTTGGATGAACATGGCTATATTATTCCTGAGTTGGGAGATACAGGCGATGCCTGCGGCGGGCTACGCCTACGCTCATTTGGCACAAAATAAGCTGATTACCTATGAGCAAATGAGTAACAATGGAGTAATTAACCTGACACTGCACGAATCGTTGATTAACAACTTTTACATTCGTCAAATTTGGGAATTGTTGCAGACAAATTCATCGCAAATACATTACATTAATCCACTAATTTTATATCCAATATTAATAATTTTCTCAGGCTATTCCATGAATATCTACTATTGACTCGGAAACTCAATATTACAGCCCCTCAACTAACTGACGTGCAAATGCGATCGCCTCTGTTGGCGTTGAAACTTTCCCCTCAGCTTGTGCTACGGCAATTTCTGTCAACAGTTGGCCGATGATTGGCGAAGCTGGAATATCTAATGCTATAATCAACTCCTTCCCGCTCACTAGTGGAATGGGATGAGCGACCAGATCATCAGGGTTCAGGTAGCGGTTGATTAAAGGTGCCCAAGCAAGGCAGCCTATTGCTTTGGTTTCCAAAGTTGTAGCAACTCCTTTCTCTAGTGGGTTGTCACCAGACATCGCCTCTACCAAATTATCAAATGCTACAGCTAGCACTGCCGTAGCGGGAAACACAATATCTGCGTCATGGAACAAAAAGTATTGTTCTCGTAAGGACATATCGACTACTTGAAGCTGCGGTAACAATTTCAGAGCAGTGGTTACACCCCGAATTTCGGCACGACTATAAGTTAGTTCGTGAAGCTCTATTTCTGCTAATTCCGGATTTGGGTTGACAAGACAAGCAAGTTTGGCAATACCTAACCAAGTGGTTTTGATACTATCGCGGACATACTCTTGCAGTTGTGCCCCTAGTTGTTGCCAATTTTGAGTGAGTAAGGCAGCTGCATTGTCAACTGCTGCTAGTTTGATCAAGCTTTCACGGGTGGCATTTTTGAAGAAAGGGGCAAGTAACCCATCTTCCCAAGCACTTGTAATCCAAGGAGTACCCTGAGAATTTGCCAGCAGATAGCCAATTTCTACCCTAACTCGTTCAGCTGCAACTTTGCTGATATGTGATGCCAAAGAACGAATTGCGGCTTGGGTAGCTGGCTCAATAGTAAAACCTAGTTGGGCGGCTTGGCGATAACCTCGCATTAACCGCAAAGGGTCATCTTCTAAGTTCGCGGGTGATACCATTCGCAAAATGCCCTGTTGTAAGTCTACATAACCTTGTAGAGGATCGATAATTTCTTGTGTATGGGGATTATAGGCGATCGCATTTACTGTAAAATCCCGTCTGTGCAAATCAACTTCTAAACTATTTCCTTCCTGTTGGGCAAAGTCAGCTGTAGCGTGGGGAAAAACCACACGGGCAATTTGTCGTTCTGCATCGAGTAATACAAAACCAGCTTTGTAATGATGAGCGATCGCTCTCGCTACCTTTACCGCCTTAGATGGTATAACAAAATCTAGATCCAGATATTCGCGAGTTCTGCCAAGGATTGCATCTCGGACAGCACCACCTACCATGTAAGCGGGTTGTGGCAGCAATTCCAAGCTAAAAGGCCAATTTTTGGGAGCTAGGGTAGAAAGAACTGATTCGTGCATTGTAATAAAAATCAACCCAGCAACTCATGAATAACAGTTGCGCTTAAGTTAGATTAACAATAAAGGCCCCTGGAGTTGGTTCTATTATGTGTATTTGCGTGAATTGCCACTATGTAGACCGCTGTTTTACCTATCATGCCGTAGAAGGGCAGCACCAACAGCCTCACTTGACTGAAACACCAAATTTTGATCCGAATGAACCTTCTATCAATGTCAACATTCGCACTAAAGAGGATGTAATTGAAATGGAATGGGATGTTGTTGGTTGTCTGAGCTTTAAGCGGGAAACGGGTAAGTGGTCGAAGTTGCGTCCTGGTGAATTAGTGCCGACTTGATAGAAATTGATTGGTGTATCTTACAGCTATTTTCAGGTAAATAGACCACGGGGTAGGGGCACAGCAATGCTGTGCCCTTACGACAGATGTGCTTCAAATACATGATTTATGCTGTAATGAGATTTTGTCCATCAACGATCGCAAATTTATGATAGAGGAAGGAGGTGTCAGTCAAGCGATCGCAGAAGATAAAGAAGCCAGCCCAGAGAAAACAGCATGACCAACGCACAGCGACTAGACTATGTAGAAGATGAACTCGAAACTGTTAAGCGATTGCTAGTGTCTACTGCTAGCTACGCAGAATCAGCAAACAGGCGGCTTGATGAGTTGACCATAAAACAAGACCGTACTCAATTTCATCTTGATGAATTCAATTAAGAACCACTATGTTATATGCTTGAATAAATTACGTTAACTGTATAAAAACAGATATTTTAAGTAACTTTGATAACGGAACAAAAACACCTTGCAATAAATAAATACGCCTTGGGACTACACACGACCACTCCCGAATTGGGTTTGGCAATTAGTAGTTTTACTGGTGAAACTCGCTCTCAAATTTGGAATTTAGGGCGTGATTTATCGAGCTTAGTGCATCAATATTTAATTGAATTTATCAAACCGCAAACTTGGGCAGATTTATCCTTTATCGCAGTTGCAAAAGGCCCTGGCGGCTTTACTGGAACTCGGATTGGCGTTGTCACTGCTCGGACTTTAGGGCAACAGTTAGATATTCCTGTATTTGCAATTTCAACTTTGGCTGCGGTAGCTTGGTCGGAAGCAGGCAAAAGTCAAAATCCAAAAACTCTTGCTGTGGAAATGCCAGCCCAACGAGGTCAAATTTTTGCTGCTATTTATCAGTTTGAGCCAGATGCTTCTAAACTAAGAGTGTGTTTGCCAGATAGAGTGTTTACACCAGAAGCATGGCAGAAAACTTTAGCGAATTGGAACACTGATTATCAGTTGATTCAAGCTCAATCTGGGTTAGCAGCGACGGTGACAAGTATTTTGGAACTAGCTAATCTCGATTGGCAAGAGGGCAAATGTCCTAATTGGTCAGAGGCTTTGCCATATTATGGGCAGCATCCAGTAGAAGTTTAACTGATATAGGTCAATTCCTTCGCCACGCTCTAATAATGCTAAGGAATCGCGCAGAAATAACTTATACCATTTCTTTGTAAGGCTGCGCCAAATTTTCTTGGCTTCTTATTTTTTCTTTCTTTGTGTCCTTTGCGTCCTTCTCTACGAGACGCTGCGCGAATGCGGTTCGTTCCTCATATAGTTTGACGCATCTTCATACAGAATTGGTATTACCTATAGAGCAATACGTTGGGTTAAGACTAAAACTATTTGTCAAAGTCAATTTTTTTTACGAACCGCTAAGGACGCATTCGCGCAGCGTCTCGTAGAGAAGAACGCAAAGTAAGAGAGGGAAGAGAAGGAAGAAATTCTTAACTGAACTGTATTGACCTATAGAGGGATGGTGAATTCCATGAAACTCGTTGAAAAAATTACAGCTTTTCAATGATAATCCTTGAATAAATTTCCTGAAAAGACCTAATATTATTTTTCAGAAATACTCGTTTTCTTCGGATGACAGCAATAGTTTGCAGAGAATACGATGTGGGAAATAATTGCTATGTGTCCACAGCAGTACTGCAATCAATGAAACAAGAACCAGAGTTAAGATAATTCAGCAATAAATGTAGACACCTTTTTATAACCCAAAGTAAATTTATGGATTTGACAAAACTCAAGTGGACTAAAAATGTAAATCATCAAGGTGATGATAAATATTGGGCTTATCAAAATATTGACCCGGATTTAAATACTTTTCGATTAAATTGGAAAACAGAACAGGCAAAGAATGCCCTTAAACCACAGGAAAGCGAACTCATTCTTTTAAGACAGCGTACCAAAGTAACGCATATTGTCAAACTTCTGAACAATACTTTGCATAAAGAGCCTCCCGATGGAGAATTTAGTATCTCCCGTCTCGTTGAAGTAGTTTGGATAGCAGATTATTGGAGTGTACCTCCAGAACAAAAAATGATGTTTGGTTATGATGTCCATTTTCAAGGAGGTAAAGTGATGAAGTTGGAAACGCCTACATTCAACGAACATTGGGGAAGCCGAGGCGGATTAGTAGAATTTCAAAAGCATGTTCTAAACGCGCTTAAATTAGAACGGTAATATGCATTTTTCTTGGGGTTTTAAGCGATCGCACGCATCACGGTGCATAAATCCAAAATCAAAACAGCCACAGCCAAACTGGGAGAGTCACCAGCAATACTATAGCCCCAGCAGCTAAGGCAGTAACTGCCAGATCGCGATCAAGATTGAATGTCTCAGCAATTACCAGTGTGGCAAAAGCTGGAGGCATTGCCATTTGTAGCACGATGATCTTTGCTATCGGCCCAGTTAATCCAAACAGTGGTAAGATGCTGCCCAATATTAAGGGAACTAACAACATTTTGATTCCCAAGCTCATCCCTGCTTGTGGTAGGCTACGCCAAGATTTGAGCAGCGCCAGTCGCATTCCAATTAATACCAAAGATAAAGTTACACTACTCCAAGCAAATTTCTCTAGGCAGAATTCCACTATTGTGGGAATTGTTACTTCTCGAAATAGCAAGCCAAATCCGAAACCCCACAGGGCAGGATTAATTAATATGGGCCTAGCAATCTGCCAATGATTATGGATACCACCGCCAAAACGCGCTGCTAGTAACACACCCAAGCCATAAGCTCCTGGGAATGAACCTAGCAAATCGTAAAATAGTGCCCAAGCAAAGTATTCCTTACCTACCATTGCTAAGGTAATGGGAAAGCCAAGATAACCTGTATTACCCAACATTGCTGCTAATATCAAGCTAGCTTGAGTCGATTGTTGAGGGACGGTATTTCTAAAATAGGCTTGTGCTTTAATCCCTAACCAAGCTAAAAATGCGCCTAGTAAAATGGCTAGGTAAGCGATCGCAGGTGCAATCCAAATTTGCTCCGACAAGCTAGATTGACGCAAAAAGGATACTATGCTTATGGGTACTCCCACCCAAAAAAGAAACTGTCCCAAACGAGTAGGAACTGTCACAGGTAGTTTGCGTCCCAGAATAAAACCTACCAGGACTAATCCTCCCAGCTTGACGTATAGTTCTAAAAGGTTTGTCAAGATTGCGCCTAAAAACCACAGATGTAAAATGCTACCTGTTCCGTCTACTTTTGTCCAGTGCAAAATCTGTTATGGTTATCCCACAAAAACAGGAGTTTACCCTTGAATAAGGCTGGGTTTTCTGGAAAACCGCAAAACTCATCGAATGACCTTGGTGATGATATTCCAGTGGCTGTACGCGATACCCCTGATGCAACACCTAAAATTTGGTTGCAACCCCGAATTATTCTGATTGGGGGAATAACAGGATTTGTCCTGCTGGCTTTAATTAGCGGTTTTTTGTTTTTCCTCACTGCACCCAAAAAAACTGCTGATTCTCAACGTTTACCAGCTACTTCTGCTCCTCCAACTCCAGCAGCATCTAATAATTCTAGCGATACTGTGTTAGGGCATTTTCCCTACCCAGAAGCCCCTCAGTCAGAACTAGTAACCATCTCCACAAATAGGGGCATTAGAATGCGAAAAGCTGCTGCCCAAAAATTTGAGGAGATGGTAGCAGCAGCACGGAGTGCAGGTGTAATTTTAGTGCCAATTTCTGGCTTTCGCTCAGTCAAAGATCAGGAGCAGTTGTTTTTTAATGTCGGTGCCCAGCGAAATCAGACGCCAGCAGAACGAGCTGCCCTCAGCGCTCCTCCTGGTCATAGCGAACATCACACAGGTTATGCTGTGGATGTTGGAGATGGAGCAGTACCAGCAACTAATCTCCAAACCAACTTTGACAAGACCAAGGCTTATCAATGGCTGCAAGCAAATGCAGCACGTTTTAGCTTTGAAATGTCATTTCCTAAAGATAATATTCAAGGTGTGAGTTATGAGCCTTGGCACTGGCGTTTTGTAGGTGATCGCGATAGTTTGGAAATGTTCTACAAAGCCAGAAATTTGAAACCCGCTAAGATACCTCAATAAAAGTTGAGGTAGAGATTACTATCTTTTTATAAAGGAGTTGCTTGTGTATCATTTCTGAATAGTATGGTATTGAGAAATGATACGCAAAATTAGGGACTTCCAACAAAAGATCCGCTTTTTTCCATTCCCCTGCCCCTACTCTGTGTCACAAGTTATTAAAACTTGGAAAAATTAACTGCGCTTACTGAGTATTTAGTTCTGCCGTGATACATCGCGAATCTATGACAGCTGTCTTACCAGCAGAGCCACTAACGCGCCAGTAAGGTGTAATGGTGTGGGTTCCAGAAGGAATTGGCACAATAGCAATTACAGCGCGACCTTCATAATACTGTTGATGGTTGGCAAGGTTACCTGGCCCATAAGTATCTTCTCCCGGAACTCCACCATCAATAGAATAAGATATACGTACTTCAGCAGCATCATCTATACCAACGTCTGCACTTACGTGGACAATAGCATTGGTAGTAGAACCGTAGTTAGTAACTGTGGCACTTAATCCCGGAATTGGTTGAAAACCATTAGCGGGAGTTATACTTACAAAATTAAATGCACATTTTCCTTGAGATGCTGGAATAGCTTGTGTCGGTAACATACCAACTACCATGTTGGTTAGTAAACCACACATACCGATAAGCATTATAGGCTTTTTCATTCTTTTCGTATCCTGTATTTCTCTAATACTCTCAACGGTTTTTGGTGTGCAAGTAAGTGCTAACTTTGGGCGTGGTAAAATAAATCAAACACAAATTATTATGTATTTGAAAAGATTGATTTGGCGCTAAATCAGGTAGGATTACGCTCTCAGGTATTGAAAATAAAGTTATTTGATGTTTGTATCAAGTATTCTTAATAATTTTATATACTTCACAGCAGGTGATATAAATGGTTGCGTTACAGGTCACGACGATCTAGTAGCAATTATGCAGAAAAGCAATCAGTACTACTGACTGATTATCATCCAGATCAAGCCTCGGCTTACCAAAACGTCTACCACTTACAGCTATTTATCTGAAAACTGCTGTAGTTGGCTGAGATTTTTCTTTGACCAGAGTGATGGAATAGCGTTAGTCTCCAGTGCCATGTCCTGAACTCTGAGTTTTAGCTTCTGATGGCTCAGGCTGAGGTTTTTGATACTTACCTGGATACTTATGCTGAAAATAAGCTTCCAGCACTTGTAAAACCATCGGCCCACAAACAGTACCGCCATGTTCGCCAGTATTTTCCCCAAAAGCCACAACCACAATTTCCGGCTTATTACTGGGGGCATAAGCACCAAACCAAGTATGATTTGGGCGACCAACACCGGCTTCAGCAGTGCCACTTTTCCCAGACGCTGGGGCAATTGTCGGTACGTCTAAGCGCTTACCTGTACCCTCACTCACCACCTTCCGCAGTCCCTCACGGAGAACTTTGATGGTTTCCGGCTTCATATTTAAGGATTCTCGCCAACTTTTTGCTTCTTCGTTGTCTTTGAGCAAATGCGGCTGAACTCGATACCCACCATTAGCAGGAACAGAAAACATAATCGCTGATTGCAGGGGTGTGACTTGCAAAGCGCCTTGACCAATTGACATATTGATAGTGTCACCTACACTCCAAGGCGTCTTCAAAACTCTCTGCTTCCATGTTTCATCTGGAACCAAGCCTTTTGATTCTTCGTTGGAAAATTCAATGCCAGTTTTTTGACCAAACCCGTATTTGCGACTCCATTGGATTAAAGTTGGGCCACCAACTTTTCTGCCAACTTGATAGAAAAAAGTATCGCTACTCATAGCGATCGCTCTGGGAAATCCCAATGGCCCAAATCCGGCGTGGTTCCACTCACCAAAAGTCACCCCACCAACAGTCAGGGAACCAAAGGTCTGTAATACTGAGTCAGGAGAGAATTGACCTGATTCGAGTCCGGCTGTGGTAGTGACAATTTTGAAGGTACTAGCAGGTGGAAAGGCACTCAGGGCCCGATTGATCAAGGGATGGTCTTTACCTTGCACGCTTTCCCAATCTTTCTGGGAGAGTTTTTGTTTGGAGAAGATGTTTGGGTCAAAGGTGGGGTAAGATACCAGTGCTAAAACAGCACCGTTATTCGGGTCAAGTGCGGCGATCGCGCCTCGGTGATTTCCCAAAGCTTTTTCTGCTGCCTTTTGCACATCCAAATCTATGGTCAGGTGCAAATCGTTACCAGCTTTTGCCTGTTTCTCCCCCAAAACCCGGATTGGTCTACCCGCACCATCTACTTCCACCTGCTGACCGCCCCATTCGCCCCGCAGAGTTTTCTCATAGGCTTTTTCCACCCCCATCTGACCGATTACGTCTCCCAGTCGATAGCCTTCCTGCTTCTTGTCCTTTAACTGGTCGGCGGTCAATTCCCGCGTATAACCGAGTACATGTGCTAATTGCTTACCGTGAGGGTAATAACGTACAGAATCTCGATTTATTTCTACTTCTGGTAGTTCATTTTTATACTCCTTTAATGCCGTGATTTGTGCTTCATTTAGATCACGAGCAATGCGGATCAGCGAAGAAGAATTAGCAGCTGCTAGTTCTAATTTCTTTTCCATCTCGTCTTGCGGGATGTTGAGAATTTGCGCTAGACGCGGGCCGACTACTGACCAGGAAGGCTTAGTATGTGCCATCGGCCACAAATATACAGAGCTAGGATAGCGAGTACTGGCTAAAAGTTTGCCATTTCGGTCAAAAATATTGCCCCGTTCTGGTTGTTTGAGAATCATCCGAATTCGGTTCGCTTCGGCTCGTTCCCGGAGTTTTGGCCCTTCAACAATTTGCAAATATGCCAAACGCGCCCCAATACCAGCGGTCATTAATAGGGTAAATACGATTAAAAATATTGATTGGAAACCACGTCCAACTGTACGTGTATCTTTTTTACTGCCAATTGATGGGAATAAAGACATAAGACAAAGAATGATTTCAAGAGCGGTATTATCTGTATACAATTACCCTAAACTCTTCCCCAGTCATGGTACGAAAGAATCGGGCGAGTATATTCATTCCTGAACAATTGTTTTTGGCGGATACAATAAACCAAAGTGTCAAATCTAGTCTGCCCAATAGACTATTGACATCACGTAAGATCACGGCATTCTACTAAGGATTATGGCTCAAATTGTAATGCAGAATCAGAGGGGGATAACAACTTTTCAGCCACTTGATGTTGAACTGCGTAATGTCTTCAAGTTTTTTAACCAAGAACCAGCAGTAAATGGAATCGACTTGGATGTTAGACAAGGAGAATTTTTTAGTATTTTAGGCCCCTCCGGTTGTGGTAAAACAACAACACTGCGCTTAATTGCTGGGTTTGAAATCGCTGACGCTGGCAAGGTATTGATTCAGGGTCAGTCTATGACTAATGTGCCGCCTTACCGCCGACCCGTCAATACTGTGTTTCAAAGTTACGCTTTATTTAACCACCTGAATGTCTGGGATAACATCGCCTTTGGATTGAGGTTAAAAAAAATACGCAAATCGCAAATTGAAGCTAGAGTCGAAGAAGCTTTAAAACTGGTGAAAATGGAAAGTTTGCGATCGCGCTTTCCCAATCAACTTTCTGGTGGTCAACAGCAGCGAGTTGCTTTAGCAAGGGCCCTAGTCAACCGTCCCACCGTCGTATTACTGGATGAACCTTTAGGGGCGTTAGATTTGAAACTACGTAAGGAAATGCAGATTGAGTTATCAAATTTACACACAGACTTGGGATTGACCTTTGTGATGGTGACACACGACCAAGAAGAAGCATTGTCTTTGAGCGATCGCATTGCCGTGATGAACCAAGGTAAAATTGAACAAGTTGGCACTCCCAGCCAAATTTATGAACGTCCCCAGACATCCTTTGTTGCTGATTTTATTGGCGATACTAATTTATTCAGCGGTGAAATCGTAGCGGTAGACTCCTCTAATGTGCAAATTTCGACGAAAACGGGACTTTCAATTGTGATTAGCCGCGCTGAAGATACACCATCTGAATTATCACAAGCGGTGGTAGTGAGTGTGCGCCCAGAAAAAATACAGCTTTCGCTTTATCCACCCAATTTGCCAGCTAACTCCTTTGAAGGACGGCTTGTCAATGTTATGTATTTGGGCACACACGTTAATTATGTTGTGCAATTAACAAATGGCATTAACATAAATGTGTTGCAACCTAATACTTTTGGCACTCTACCAGACCGCGACACGCCCATCTACGCTTGGTGGGCAGAAAATGATTGTTTAGCTATTAGTCAATAGTTATAAGAATCTGTTTTAATTAGTAAAAGGATCACTTTCTTCAGTTCCCTCGCCTGGTAAAAAATTCACTTACAACCAGAAATTATTAGTTTGCTCAGTCTGTCACCTGATATTTATAGCGGCTTGGTAGATAATTATTCTTAGTTAAATCTTATCGGTGCGAACGGTGAGTTATAACATTTAGTAATGGAATAACACCTTGACCCTGTACTAGGAATACCAACCCATGTCAATTTTGAAAAGAGTTCCTTGGGTATCCCTGGCGTTAGTACTGCTTAGTTACAGTACTTTGGGCTGGCTAATATCTGAAACACATGCTCCTCTGTTTGTGTGGCTGGTAACTGTAGTTGGTATCTTGCTTTTAATAGTAACGTTGACTGCTCCTTGGCCGAAAATGACATATTACTATAGTATTTTGCTTAAATCAAATACTAGGTCTTTCGGCATTGCCGTCTTAGCAGCTTTCTCGTTTTTTATTATGATTGCCTGGTTTGGGGTATTTCTTGATACCTTACTCATCATTTCAGCGACTATATTAGTCAGGATAGACTTTCAAAAAGCTGGTCTTAGGGAAGGGCTAGCCTTTTCAACTGCGTCTATCTTTTCATTGGGAGGTTTAACTTTGGGTGCGCTTACCTACAAGTTAATATATTCTCAAATTCCACTAACGTCATGAAGTATACCCAAAAAAGCTAGCGATGCATGTGGCAGGCTGTTTGGTGTCGCTTCAGAATCGATATTGCTTACCTAAAGAGTTCTTTTTGGCTGAGATTCCCAACTTCTTTAAGAAGTTAGGAATCTTGTTCAATACTTGCTTGGGTTCAAAATGCAGGCTGTTCAAACAGCAGTAGAGAGAGGAAAAAATCCATGATAAAAATTGACACCCAACTAGTAACAACTGCTTTTGTTGCAGATTCTCCTACTTCTTTAGCTCCCCCTTTAGTAGTTAAACCCCAACTACAGCCAATGATAGCAACCAGTACACCAAAAATAAAGCCTTTTAGTAAAATAATAAACAAATCTGATGGTTCTAAAAAATTTCTGACTGATTCTAAAAATGTTTCTGGAATAATTTTGTAAAACTGTGATGCAGCAAAAACTCCGCCAATGATGCCTGTAACTAAAGCTAAAATCGTCATCAAAGGCACCATTAAACTACAAGCAATTACCCTAGGAAGTACTAGATAATCAATTGGATCAGTTTTGAGCATATAAAGTGCATCAATTTGCTCTGTGACTTGCATTGCACCTATTTCTGCTGCAAAAGCAGAACCGACTTGTCCCGCCATAATACTAGCGGTCAAAATTGGAGCCAATTCTCTACAAAAAGCTAAGGCAAAAGCACCTCCCACAGCATCGACAGCCCCAAATCGGAGTAATTCCCTCGTTATTTGAATAGTAAAAATCATTCCTGCAAAACAGCTGACAAGGAGAACTGGAGAGATAGAACCTGGCCCAGCAGTTACCATATGTTGCAGAATCTTGCGGTAGCACGTTTTTCCTTGGAGTAAATGTAGCCACACTTGACCGAAAAGCAGTACTGCCGCAAAACAGCGCATAATCCCACATTGCTGAAAATTTGTTTTTAGTCGCAATTTTGTCGTCCTTAAAACTGACTTTTTTTGCACATATGTTACATCAATTCTCCAAAATCAGACTACAGATACGAATGGTGGAAACCCAGCCAGATGTAATCTGACTTTCTCAATTACGTAGACGCTCAAAGTGCGGCTTCCCGTAGGATATTACGAATTGGTATTAGGTTATGGTACATGAACAGATGTACTGGATGTTTACCCTGAAAGTAGAGGAGGTGTTTGGGCATGGTTTAACTTATACCAATTCTCTATGAAGATGCATAGAATAAAACCTCATGGAATAGAGCTTCAAGTATAAAATCATAACTTGTTCAAGAGGAGATTAACTCTGAAGATATTTGGGAGCATCCCAATGCAAAAATTTACCAAAATCGTTACAAGTCATTGTGAATGAAGCGTACTTTTTCTCTACGAGACGCTCCGCGAACGGAGAACCCGCAGGGTAATTGCTCTCAAATTCAGCCGCAGTAACGATATTGAGTTCTCTAGCACTGATCAAAGCTGCTCACGCTGCTGTCTGATCCCATATCCTTAATGACGGTAACTATTAAAATTTAGATTCCGCCCACGAGAATAATTCCGCGGATGAGAATAATTACTACAATAAAATAGTCACGCACTTAATCTCTGGAGTTCTAGCAGTGGGCTTATTTGATGATTTGAGTCGGTTTTTAGAAAACCGTTTAGAAGAATTCTTGCGTAACAATCCACATTTGGAGTTAGAGGCGCTGCTAGAACAGCTGCGTGAGCAAGAGGAAGACACATTAAAGCTGATTGCAGATTTACAATTACAAGAGAAGCGATCGCAAGAAGAAATTCTGTCCACCGCTCAAGAAATTCAGCGTTGGCATATCCGTGTTCAAAAAGCCAAAAACGCTGCCAGAGAGGATTTGGCAGCTGCGGCTCAAGAGCGAGAAGCAGCCCTATTGCGCGAAGGAAATCAGCGCTGGGGACATATGCAAGGGTTGAAAGAACGCATTAACCAATCTCAGGAACTACTGCAAAAAATTCAGCAGCGGCGACAGGAGGTGCAAGCTAAAGCAGCCGAAGCACAGACAGCCCATGCTAAAGCGCAAACTCACCAGCGTTTGGAAACCAATGGCTGGTCAAATCAAACTAGCAGTTATTCTGGTGGGTTTGATGACTTAGAATATAAGTTTCGTCGCTGGGAAACTCAGGATGAGTTAGACCAAATCAAGCGGAATCTAGGGAAATAATCGCAAAGGCTAAACTGGAAAGGATGAAAACTAAATAATAAATTTCATCCTTTATACTTCTGATTATATTTATTATAGCGGTGTCCTGTTGAGTGAAATACAAAAACGTTGCTGAAATGATTTGACAGCAAGTATTTTGGTGTTCTCATCCAATCGATAACTGCTATATCTGTATTATTAATAACAAGTTTTGCAAGTTATTTGCTATTAAAAATTTTACATGTTCACACTTAGCTCAATCATCAAGCAAGTTAAATCTGGAAATTGTATTTAATTTACTAATCAGGATTTTTTTTTCTGATAAGGTTTAGTAAAGCCAACTTTTACCTTTTCTGTGTACTACTACTATCACATCGTAAAAACACCTAATTTTTTTGAGTAACTGCCAAGGAGGAGAGGATCTAGGAAATCTTGTCGTCATACCAATTCTATGTAAGGTTGTGCTTTATTCACGTAGGGGCAATTTATTAATTGAGCCTACAGGGTGTTATTTTGTGTAAGTTTTATAGGCGCATTTTCATACATAATTGGTATGAGAAAAGAGGAAGTGCAATTAAAATCACTTTTCTACTCGCTATTTTGTGTTGTTGCCGCAGTATTTCCCAAATGTTTGCCATAAGAACTGAGGCATAAAAATAATATGTTTTTAGACATTTTAGCTAGCCTGCAACGGTTATTTGTGGGTTATATTCCAGCCGTTGTATTGGGTAGTTTCATCGGGTATTTAATCGGCATCAATAGCATGATTTATCAGCTATTTAGGCTGATATTTCAGATACCACATAGTATCCCTCCTATAGCCTTGTTACCTCTTGCCTTAATAGCGCTTCCAGAGAAAGAATCAGCTGCTATTATAGTAGTTTTTCTGGGAACTCTCTGGACGATGATTATTAATACGGCAATAGGTATGCAACATTTTCATAGACAGAACAATAACTTTAGAGTAGCTATATTTCATATATTTCATGCCTTGAAAGTTAGCATTTGGGTAGCCTGGTTTATAGTTATTGCTACAGAAATGTTAACAGGCCCAAAAGGACTTGGTTTTACCCTCTGGGATGCTTATAAAGCTGGCAATGCCGATTACATAATCCAGGTGATCCTCTACATCGGTATCATTGGCTTTTTACTGGATCAGTTACTAGATTTTGCAGCTTATATTCTTTCGCAAATGGTTTCAGATGGGAAAAAATCTTCCTAAGTTTTATCTAGGCTTGTGGATTGTACCCTGCCAGCTAATAGTTTGTTTGCTTCACAGAACGTATTCCCAAAGAACGAGTTGCTACAACTTCAATATCAACGTTGTTTTGTCTTTAATATGTTGCTTTTTGTCGAAATCACTAAATCATTGCGATTGCTCCCGCAGTGCATAACCTACACCACGGACTGTATGAATCAAACGCTTTTCATTCTTTTCTTCCAACTTAAGTCGCAAATAACGAATATAAACCTCAATAATATTAGAATCACCCATGAAGTCATAACCCCAAACCTTCTCTAGAATTTGGTCTCTAGTAAACACCTGACGAGGATGTGAGAGGAGATATTCTAATAAGTCAAACTCTTTTGCTGTTAACTCAATGCTTCGTTTCACCCGAAAAACTTCCCGGGTGCGGCGATTTAAGCTTAAATCTTCAAATTGCAACAAATCCTCGTCTGTTTCTTGTGTGCGGCGGAGATGGGCGCGAATTCTAGCTAGTAGTTCTTCAATGCTGAAGGGCTTAACTACATAATCATCGGCTCCCGCATCTAAACCTGCGACGCGATCGCTCACTTCATCTTTTGCTGTCAACAAAATCACTGGTACTGTACTGCCTGTTGCTCGCAAACGGCGGCAAATTTCCAAACCTGTCAGCCCTGGTAGCATCCAATCCAGAATCGCTAAATCTGGCGATGAGTCTCGCGCCAAGGTTAGACCAGCAATACCATCATGGGCTACACTTACCTGATATCCTTCGCTACAAAGTTCTAATTCTACAAATCGTGCCAGTTTGACTTCATCTTCCACCAAAAGGATATGTGCTGTCATATTTTTGCTCCTAAAGCAGGTAATGTGAGAATAAAAGTGCTACCACCTGGCTCTGAAAGGATGGCAACTTTGCCTCCCATACCTTCGGCTAGGTGTTTCACAATAGATAAACCTAAGCCTGCTTTGCCAGTCGCACGAGCGCGGGAAGGGTCAACTTGATACAAGGGTTCAAAAATGCGGAACTGCTGCGACAAGGGAATGCCATCACCTTTGCCGCTAACTTGAATGATTGCCTGCAAGGTAACTAGATCACCCACATCTGAGTATTTAACTGCATTACTAATTAAATGGCTTAATACCTGTATGAGTTGATTCCACTCTGCCTTTATTCTCACAGGAAACGGAACAACTTCCAAATTGATTGCCCAATGCTTAAATTGATCTGTCATCTGCACTATGTCTGCAACCAAATCATTTAATACTGCAAGACCTAAGAATTTCTTTACCAAGTCAGATGGAACTGTTATATGTAGGTAAACTGATTGTAAACATACTCCCTTCCCCTAACTTTGATTGCACACTTACACTACCCCCCATACCTTCTATAAGTGTCTTGACAATAGATAAACCCAAACCACAACCCCCAGTAGTATGAGAGCGGGATTCATCTACGCGGTAAAATCTCTCAAATATCCGTGCTTGCTGTTGCAAAGGAATCCCATAACCTTTGTCACAAACTTGAATAATCGCCTTGTCTTGAAGTTGATTCAATTTTAAAATTATCGGTGGATCAGCTTCAGAATACTTAACAGCATTATCAATCAAATTTAATAATACTTGTTTCAGGCGACTGTAGTCTGCTTTTATCTCAATTGGATAAACTTTTGACTCAATTGTAATTATGCGATCGCTATAACTTTCTGCCATCATGACAACTTCTTCAACCAAGTCATTCAGCACATAAGATTTCATTTGAAAATATAAGTAACCGCTATCTGCTCGTGCTAAATCAAGTAAATCTTGTAGTAGACGGATAGTGCGATCAGCTTCCGATGCAGCAGTTTCTAAAGCTTCTTGTTGGGTTTGGGTTAAGTTATTCTGCCTTCGCAAGACGCTTTGCAAATAACCACGTACAATTGTCAAGGGTGTACGTAATTCGTGAGAAACGTTACTCACAAATTCTCGCTCTTGCTCCCATGATTGCGAAAGACGCGATAACAGCATAGTTAAAGTTTGAGCTAATTCTTTAACTTCACTGGGTGCATTATCAAGATATAGCTGCGCTTGTCCTAAATCTTCAGCGGAAATTACAGAAGCCATTTGATTTAGCTGGCGCAGAGGTTGCAGAGAACGTTTAATATAAAATGCGATCGCAGCAGTTAAAACAATAATTGCCAAAACACTAGTAATACCTAAACTCTGCACCATTACTACAAACATTCTCTGTTCGCGGGTAATATCCTTGACTACAAATAACTCACCGAGCAACTTACCCTGCACTTGCACAGAACTACCGCAGAAAACAAAGTAGCTTTGGTTTACTTTGTAAACTTGTGGTTTAATCGGCATCTTAGTCAGAGACATTAACTCAGCTACCGTAGTATCAGATAACAAATCTAAAGTGGCAGATTTTACTAAAATTTTATTATCAGGACTTTTTAGCCATAATAATGTGTTGGTATTTGCCAAATTATTAATAGCCTTTTGCAATCCAGTTTCAGGTTGCATCATTTCACTATAAATTTGCACATCTTGTGGCAAGCGCTTGGCGATTTGCTCTATATTATACTTATGACTATCAACTAAAATTTGCTGCATTTTCCAACTAGTCCATGTCGCGAAGCTACCTAATACCAAAGCTGAAAATGCTGCAATACCAACCGTGAGGCGTGACTGTAAGGAAAATGGGTCTATATTTATCCAACCTTTTATGATTTGCTTCACTGTTCTGGTTGCTTTTTAGGTGTTTAAGAAGGCTTGATCAATAAAATCAGACTGCTAAATGTAAGGTTACTTTCAACCGCTACATCTTTAGTTATAGCTGATTTTAACTTACCTCTGTTGTATACCTACAGTGAAAAAGGCAGCGATTCCAAGAATATTGCTAAATATTTTTATTTCATCGTACTCTCAATTATATAAATCTTTCTTTAATAATATAAATGCATTTACTAGTAATTAAATTAATTTCTGCTGAGAATTACCTGAAAATTTATAATCCTATCTGTCTTAACTTTATACTCTTGTTTGAATGCAGGGCTGAAAGTTAATCTTGCTCTTTAATAGAGATAGTATATTTTCAAGAATAATCGCAGTCCTTAATTTATTTGTCTGTTTTAATTCAATATCCTTGGTGTTAGTGATATTTGTCCCTGGAAGATTTTCCCAACCCACGCCAGTCGCTCATGGGAAACCACTCCATTAGGGAGATTCCCACCGTTGAAGGAATGCCACAAACTAGTTTCCATTTCGCCAATTTGATTCATGGCATCCCCAATCTAAAAGAAATGCTCAAAGAACTTACTAGCTATGTCTTCGTAAACAGGATTAGTCTTTGCTAATTCTAGAGCGATGCTTAAATATAGTATATTTCTACTTCAATATTCATATAAATAAGTGAGTGATTGAGTGATGTTTTAAAAATATCAAGATTAATTAAACAATCCTATTTTAGGGTAAAAACTAAACCGTAACCATCCCAAAATATCTTACCTAGACTATAAAATAAATACGGTATACCTCCACAAGGTAAAACTTGAGATTTATTTAACATATAGCCTTCTGTTTCAGCGTAAGTTGTGATTTCTTTTTCAGAAGGATTTCTAAACCAGATAAATTCAGATTCTAATAGACTTTGAATTCTCAGAACAAGATTAGTCAAATTATTGGGATTATGATGGATAATAATCAGTTTTCCATCTGGTTTTAAAAGGTTTTTTAGAGATTTAAGCGCTTTGGGTATATTTTTAAAATAACATACGACTCCGTTCATGATAATGATATCAAATTGGTTTTCTCCGAGTTTCGATTTACAATCATCATTCTCCAAATCTATTTGAATCCATTCATATTTACCCTTTAAATGTAGTGATCTCTTTCGAGATATATCAATCATTTCTTCAGTTATATCAACACCTACACCATCTACACTATAAATATTTTCCAAAGCTTCTACAATATCTATTAGATACAGACCGTTACCACATCCAGCATCTAATATTTTGAGATTAAAATTTTTTTGTTGTGTTTTTTGATAAAATTCGTGGATAGTATTTAATAACCACTGTCTTTTAATTTTATAGTGAGAAGTTAAATTTTCATTGTCCCATTTATCTGAGTAATAAGCAAAACTTTGACGGATTTTTTCTTCGTAATCTGTATCGGCAATCTGGGATTTAGAGTTATATTTGTCTTGAGGTGATGGTGATGTCATAACCTGTAACGTTTATGTGATAAAAATTGTGCAAGTGTTAAAAGGGTGTTCAACCAGTTTCTAGATCAGTCTATTACATTCGTCTGGTTGAAAATGGTGTAAGATATTAGGACTTACGCAAATAATGTTCTTCTTTAAACAGTTGTATCAGACTTACATCTATGTAGTCAAGAAAATAGATGGATGATAATGCAATTACCAAAATGTTTAGCGCATTCACAGCTTCTTGCTTGCGAAAAAGTACTTCATATTTAACTGTTTCCCAACTTTCAGAAACTTTTTCTCTGATTTGATCAGAAAACTTTTGGGTATACATAAAAATGTTTTTACAAATTTCCAAGACCTCAGCAAAAACTTTCTCTTTTTTAGTAAATTTAGGGTGGGCAGGGATGCCCACCCCACAAGATTTTTACTAATCTTGTATCTTGCAGCTTAAGCCACGCTTTGCACTTTACTTAGGTAGAAGATTTAGGTGGAGGTAAGACCAGAATATTCTGCATCATTCCATGATCTTCATGATACAGGAGATGACAGTGATAGACGAATTTGCCACCGACGAATTGGCCATTTTCGTATGTGGACTTGTCATTGTCGTCTGGAGGTTCTTTGCCATCGAATTTGGCAGCAATGATCTTGTTTGTAAAGGGAATACGCACCACAGTTTTTGTTACTGTGTTAGGGTCACAACTATCATTATTATCCTTTGCTGTGGCACAAGGTGGGAGATCGACTACATCCTGATACCCCTGTGCATAGTTCGATGGGGAGCAACGCGATTTTGTGAGGTGCTGCAACCTGGGACGTATATAGCTTGTTTCGGGATGCGATCGCAACTAAAAAACCAAGTTTTGTTGAGAATATAGAGGTATAATTGAGAACTAAACCCCGATCTCACTTTTTCGCGTTGCTCCCGTTCGATGTAAGTTGGCTTTTCCCATTGACCTCAGTAACCAAGAAATCGAGTTGGTGGATATGGAAGGCATGATGAACTGGTGTTGCATTTACAAGAGTCCATTCTTCAATATCACCCTGCCGGACGACTGTATCAAACTGGTTCTCATCGTATATATTATCGTTGATATAAAACTCTCCTCCTCTGGCCGCTTTATTCTTATTGGTAAAATTTTGCGTGAACGTGAATGGACGTTGGTGGCTTGGTAGTATCGACATCTTGGCTAGCTGCTCAATACTTGGTAAATCATCCAACTTATCTTGTGGTTTTTGGCTCAGTAAGTATTCTTCTAAAGCATCAACATCGTAGTTTACTTGCTCACCCTCAGATGAAACTGTTGCTACTGTGGGATTCCCTGAGAAGGTTGCCCGACTAGGAGGTTTTGGATCAGGGTCATCTTTTTTTAGTGGTATTGTGTCTGTGTTCAAAACCTCGGTTGAGACTAGATTGTACTTTTGTCCCGATGGAGGTCCAATTACTAGTACCTCAACTCGATTACCAGGCGCTAGCAGAATCGGCTCTTTTTGTAAAAACGGCGGATTCACAATGTTGCCGTCGCGTGCCAATATGTACAAAGGACTTGTATCACCTGTTGACTTTTGTAGCGACAGATTTATGTAATTGTCTGCGCCAATATTGCCAATGCGCCAGAACTGAACCTCTCCCGGTCTAATAGTAATGTTGGGGTTGACTAAACCGTTCAGGGTGTAGCAGGCGTATGATAAAAAATTGCCATCCTTAAGCTGCTCCTTAAGCTGTAAATCCTTAAACAAAAGCACTCTCTCAGTGAGACTAGGCTTAAGCTGCGGCAGAATTCCCTTAATAGTGGTGTCATCAGGTTGCTCAATGTCCTTAACAATCTCCTTAACAAGGTTAGGCTTATCTGGCTTCAGGGGAATTCCATTAATAATGGGGTAATAGTTCTCAATGCCTTTAATAATAATCCCACCTGACATGCCACTACTAACCTGTGAGTCGCTATCATCGTGGACATGCGGATGATACCAGAACAGCCCAGGTTGATGATTCTCCGGGATCACGAAGTCCATTGGGTCGCTTTGTCCAGGACGAATGTGGGTAAGTACATCATCAGCATGTTCGGTTGCCGGTACATTGAAACCATGATAATGAAAATTAGTATCTTGCGGAGCGCTTCCAGTCCATTGACCAGTCAATTTATTGTTCAGCTTCAGCTTGATAGTATCACCAGGCGATACCCGTAAGACTGGTGGCATGTATTTGCCTGATTTATCGTCCCCGGTCTGGTAGAGAGCAAGCCTCTGGTTGTTTGAGTCAGTCTGAAATTTCGGATTGTTCTCGGCTGTCTTTCCGTCATATGTTGCTTGATACCTGCTTTTGAAAGTGGCGTCTCCGAGGGTGAAAAACTCTGGATTAATAACATTTAAAGTTGCGTTTAATACATGATTGCTGTGGCTGTCTATGTAGTCCAGACCCAGATTTTTTTGGAAGTCTACCGGCTGATTAGTATTGGGACAATTTCGCGGCTGTGGGGGAGCCTCGCCTAGCTGTGGGGCACCTAGCCTTGGTTTACGGAGTTGCGCTTCTTGCTGTCGCGCTTGCTCTCGATACTGCGGAGGAGTATTCCTCAAGTCAAAAGCTATTACTTTCGCTGGAAACGTGCTTATAGAGATGAAGATGCCTGCTAAAATCGTGAGCAGCAGCTTATACAGAAACTGAGATAAACGTTTCATAACTATGAGTGAGTTAAATCTTTACAAAAGTGAGATTACAAGCCCCTAGTACCGCAAGGCGGAAGTCAAAAGTCAAAAGTCAAAAGTCAAAAGTCAAAAGAATTGTATTCCAAGCTCTTGCACTATTTGAAATGGTATGTTTATTTACGCCGCGCTGTACTAGATTCATCCGTGGGGATATTTTAAGTTCTGGTTCTTCAAATGGGATTGTTATCAAAATGAGGAGTTCACGCCGTGTGCAACTTTTTCTCAAACCTAACCCCCAACCACAACGCTATAAGGGTTGGGGAGCAAGAATCAAAGCCTCTCAGAAGTGGGGGAGAGGAATGGAAGGGGGGTTCTAAGAATAAGTTGCACATCGCGTGAGTTCACTATTCAAATATTATTAAGTTACGGTCAGATACTCTGCTGTGTCTCTCTTATTTATCTAACAAGTGACATCATATCCACATCTTGTGCATATATGACAACCTGTCATATGAATAAATATGACAGATAAAATTTGAGAGCTTATACAAAAATCATGAGATAATATACAAAATTTGACCATTAAAAAAATCTCGTTAATCTTTTTGCTTATCTATGGAATATGGTATTCTCACAGCAGGAGGATCTCTGGTAGCCGAAGCTTTTTGGCAAAGAAAATAGACCAAGCTAGGCGGATCGCTTGTCAGGAATTATGGCAAGCAGATGTTCTGTCTTTAGAGGATGTTTTAAAATTCCAAGAAGGTATAATTGTTACGTTCTGACTGGGTTGACTCCGACAAAAAATCAATATTTTAGCCATGTGCTGAGATCCAATGCAGTGTTAACAATGAGAGCAAAAGATCCTTTTAAAACATCCTTTTAGTCGTAATGCTTCTAATTTGGTATTGGGGTTATATTCTGCTATTATCAGCAGTGAGTTTAATTGCGGATTTTGAGCTATTAATTGTCAACAAAATTGCCAGTAGTGAGGATGCAAAAGAGGAGGTTGTGTTGTCAGAAATGAGTGGAATGGTAAATTAAGAAGTTGAGGTGCTGCTTAATGCAATGTAGCGCCCCAGCTAGTTAATCTAAACACCAAAATATTGTCATAAATTATGAGCGACCTAAAACCAATTACCGAAAGTGCATTTGCAGAAACTGTAGCGATCGCCAAATTACCTAGCGAATTTGGTCAGTTCAAAATTTATGGCTACCGTAATACTCTGGACAACTCAGAGAACGTTGCGATCGTCAAGGGTGAACCGACAAAGTTCGACAACTCGGTAATGGTAAGAATACACTCAGAATGCTTAACAGGGGATGCCTTGGGTTCTCTGCGCTGTGATTGTGGAATGCAGTTGCAAATAGCACTGAGGATGATTGATAAAGCAGGTCAAGGGGTGATAATTTATTTGGCGCAAGAGGGAAGAGGTATTGGTCTGTTGAATAAGGTGAAAGCCTATTCTTTGCAAGATTTGGGATTGGATACAGTCGAAGCAAATGAACGTCTGGGATTCTCTGCTGACCTCCGAGACTACAGCATGGCGGCGCAAATACTTAAGGATTTAGGGGTGAATCAAATTCGCTTGATTACTAATAATCCTCGCAAAATTGCTCGTTTACAAAACTACGGTATTGAGGTAGTCGAACGTATTCCCTTAGCGATTGAACCCAATGATTACAATTTAAATTATTTGACGACTAAGGCAAAGAAGCTGGGGCATCTTCTAAAAGTGAAACATCGGCAATCTCTAGCAATAAATGCATTGAAAATTGATGAACATTTAGAAGATATTTGGCCAGCATTACTAGAATGCAAGGAGGTTATGAGAAATGAACCTCCCCAACTTAATGAATATTGGGCTTTTTTTGGTAATGCAAAAAGTCCGTGGAGTTTCCAAAAACTTTATAACAAAAAGATCCCTAATATTCCAGAAAGTGATTTCTTGATTATTATCGATTTTCCAAATGATTTCTGTCAAAACTTGAATTTCGCAAATCAAGTATTTTCTCAAGTAGAATCTGCCATCGTATTCAAAAGCGGCTCCCCTTTTAAAAGCGATATCGTGCAAGATGCCCAATGTTTTAAAGGAATGTGGAGCAGCAATGGATGGCAAACTTTTTCCTTATATATAAGGCTTTTAGTTGCTCAAAGAGAAGCTTACCTAGAAAAGCGTCCTTTTCTGATGGCTCACTTGGCACAATCTCTTGACGGCAAAATTGCAGCAGTCAATGGAAACTCTCAGTGGCTCAGTAACGAGGCTAACTTGAAACATGCCCATCGTCTGCGTGCCCTTCATGATGCCGTCATGGTAGGAGCAGTAACGGCAACACTCGACAACCCTAAGTTAACGGTTCGTTTAGTACCTGGCAAGCATCCAACTCCTGTGATTATAGAAGGTCAAAACGATTTGAGGGTTGATGATTTGCAGATGATGGCGCTTCATGAAAGAGTGATTGTATTATGTCCTCAAGAAAAGCAGTATCGAGTACCACCACAAGCAGCTAAAGAAAAAATTTTAGAGCTTCCGATCTTTTCAACAAAAGATTCTCAAGAAAGACCCGTTTTAGCTCCCTCAGAAATTTTAAAGGTTTTATATGAAAATGGCATTTCTAGTATTTTTTTGGAAGGTGGAGGACAAACTGTATCCTATTTCTTACAAGCTGATTGCATAGAGCTACTGCATCTCCATTTTTCTCCTTTGATTTTGGGTTCTGGACGGTCGAGTTTCACCCTTCCAGTTATAAACTCGATCGACGAAGGACTCCGCTTTAAAATGAAACACTTCGATCTCGATGGAGAAATTCTGGTGGAATTGCTCCAAGATAAGCAGTCACGCATTTAATTTGCTCGTTGAGGCTGATCAGGAAGTCAGAGAGATGAATTGTTTGTGCTCTTGCTTAAGACTACGCAATTAAAATGTACAACAGCTTTAAAGATGTCTACAAATTCTCGAGCTTATGCCTACTGGTTAGTCTCTCCTAGCAAGGGTGAAATTAGAGAAACCTCAGTCACGCCGTCCCTTAAAGATCCTCTATTTTTGGACACGCTTTACAGTGGGATTAGTCCGGGTACAGAACGGCTGGTAGGTCTAGCAAAAGTCCCCCAAGAGTGCTGGGAAACGATGCGCTGTTGGTATATGGAAGGCAGTTTTGCCTTGCCTTTAAAGTACGGTTACAGTCTTGTTGGTCAAGCTGATGAAGGTTCCAACCAGGGGAAACGATTTTTTGTCATGCATCCCCACCAATCGAGAGTCGTCGTCGAGAGTTCTGATGCTTTAGAGTTACCAGATTGGTTACCTAGCAAACGGGCGACTTTAATTCCTAACACGGAAACAGCCTTGAATGCGGTCTGGGATGCCGAAGTTAGTCAGGGCGATCGCATTCTAATTGTTGGTGCAGGCATTATCGGTATTCTCATTAGCTTTGTCCTCAGCAAAGAGTATGGTATTGGAGCAGACTTTTTAGAACAAGATAAGCAGCGAATTCAATACTTAGAACAACTACCCTGGTTGCAAAATTCCCGTTTAGCAACCGACTATAAAGAAGGCGATTATAATATCGTTTTTCATACCAGTGCTTCTTCTTCTGGACTTCAAAGTGCAATTAATGCTCTGGCTTTTGAAGGTCGCTGTATCGAACTGAGTTGGTACGGAACACAATCGGTTTCCTTGCAATTAGGCGGTTCCTTTCATTACCAACGCAAACAAATTATCGCTTCTCAAGTTTCTGCGATCGCTAAACCCATGCGAAAGCTGATTGACTATCGCCAGCGCAAAGAACGGGTTTTGAGCTTGCTTGCAGATGCAGCTGTCGATATTCTTCTTGAACCTGTGATTTCTTTTAGAGACTTGCCACAATTTATGTCACAGTTATATCAGCGTCAAGTGCATCCAGTTTCGCCATTAATTGAGTATTAAAAATAATGTTTTCTGTTGCAGTAAAAGACCACATTATGATTGCCCATAGCTTCCAAGGGGAAATTTTTGGCCCCGCTCAAAAGCTACACGGAGCAACCTATATAGTTACGGCTGAATTCAAAGTACCTCAGTTGGATAAAGATGGCTTAGTAATTGATATCGGTCAAGCGATCGCAATTCTCAAAGAAGTTCTAGAACCGTTAAATTATCAAAATCTGGATACTCTTGAACAATTTAAGGGGGTAAATACAACGACGGAACACATGGCTTATTATATTCACCAGCAAATTAGCAAACAGGTCAGTTCTTTTTTCAAAGGCTCTCTCAAAATTATTCTGGAGGAAAGTCATATCGCTTGGGGAAGCTATGAAGCTGAGGTATGAAGCGACCGCGCTCCATTTTATTCAGCCTCAATTGAGTCATGTATCAGGAGGCTCGATTTACAATTTAGAAATTGTCAAACGCCTAGAGGAGGAAGCCAGAGGCAAGAGATTTTTTCACGCCTTAAATAGCCCTGTTACTGAGTTGATTGAGCGTTTCAATGCTTTGCCTTCTAGCTGCACCTTTGTGCTTGATGGACTCTACTTGACAATTCCTGAATTCAAAGCTTCTGTTGAGAAATTTAGTCCCTATATCCAGCGGATTTACCTGATGCTTCACTATCTTGAATCGAGGAATATCTACTACTCAAATCAGGAAAAGGAAGCCCTCTGGATTAGCGAGAAACTATGGCTAAAACTTGTAAATGGGATTATTGTTCCCAGCTTGCAAATGCAAGATTATCTTTCAAGTCAGGGCATAGAAAAAGATAAGATTACAGTAGCATTTCCAGGGATAGAAAAGGTTCAAGTGTCCCGTTTGTCTCATCCCAAGAAGCTTTCTGAAAAAGAGCCGATAAATCTGATTACAGTAGGAACATTTTCTCAAGGCAAAGGACAACTTGATTTAGTACAAATGTTAGCCCAGATGCAGGTGAAAAATTTTCGGTTGCATTTGATTGGTGATTATGAACAGAATGCCAGTTACACAGAGGAGATTCTGGCGATAATAGAGCGATCGCTTCTTCAAGATTGGATCATTTTACATGGCTACCTTCCGCAACAGGCCATGTTTGACTTGTTCCCCCAATGCGCTCTTTATCTCTCCCCATCTACCTATGAGAGTTACTCTATGGCTACCGCTGAAGCAGTTGTTCACGGGCTACCCGTATTAGCTTATGCAACGGGAGCAATTGTTGACTGGATTGAGGATGGTAGCAATGGCATACTAATTGAGCCAGGTAAGCAGGAGCAGTTTTTCAAAGCACTCACAAGGCTGCTTACAGTGCCTAATGAACTCACTCAGTTACAGACAAATGCTTTGGCTCACATCGGTAACCTATCTTTTAATTCTTGGGATAAAACTTATCGGGATTTTTTACAAGCATTTAACAAGTGACAATGAATAAAAACCAAAAATTAGCTCAATGGCTAGAACATCGTATTTCTTATGATGCTAAAGCGCGTAACTTAAATGTAGAAACAAGCTGCCAAGAATATCTCAAAAGGCACAAAAAGCTTAAAATTATTGATTTTGGAGCAGGTACAGGAGCTAACTGCCGCTACTACTTTAGCAAAATTTCCCAGGAGCAAGAGTGGTTTCTAGTCGAACAAAATCAAGAACTTTTGGAAATCGCCCTTGAAAAGCTAATCGTCTGGGCGCAGGAAAATGGATATGAGTCACAATTGCAAAACTCAAGATTGGTCTTGACAAATCAAGTTCATAAAATTACCATCTACAGAATTGTCGGCTCTATTTTGGATCTGGAAAATCTGATAGACTTAAATACTTTCGATTTAGCTGTCGCCAATGCAGTGTTCGATTTGTTTAGCGAAAAGCAGTTTCAGACACTACTCGAATGTTTAAAAAAGTACCAATTGCCGATGCTAGCTACTATTAACTATACTGGCATGAATTTTATTCCTCAAACCGATAACGATTCGGACTTTATTAAATACTACCATCACCATATGCAGCGCCATCAAGACTTCGGCAGGGGGATGGGCCCTGAGTGCGGTTCCTTTATGTGGGAAGCAATGAAGGGTATTGGGATGAAGGCATTACAAGGAGAAAGTCCGTGGGAAATCAGTAACAGCGATCCTGTCTTTCTTGAGTTCATCTTAGGGTTTATGGAAGAATCGATTCCAGAAATTATTGAAGAAGTAACTTTGCAGGATGAGTTAAATACCTGGTTGCTTGAAAAAGAACAGATGATGTCTCAAAAAAAGCTTAGTTGTAGCGTCGCGCATCAAGATTTTTGGGGTTACTGGCAGTAGCTAGAGAGTTTTCAAACTTCTATTTTATATTATGGCATTTAGTGAAAAAACGAAATTGCTTGCAAAGCAAAAGTCGGCATTTAGATGTTGCTTGTGCTACAAGCCTTTTGTCGAGATACATCATATCATTCCTCAAGCTGATGGCGGCTCAGACAAGCTAGATAATTCTGCACCTTTGTGCTCTTCTTGCCATGACCTTTATGGAGGTAATCCAGAAAAGAGAAGAACAATCCGCCAGATGAGAGATTACTGGTGGGAGTTGATAGAGAAAAGAAACAATAATCTCACAGAGTCGCTAAATTTAGACGAGTTTTGTGAAATTAAATCTGATAAAAACTGGGAAGGTGTACTCCACTCAAAAGGAGTTGCACTTTATCATGCAGTGTTTGAAGAGGAAAATTTTGAAAACAGCGTTTATCATATCCATAGGCTGCTCAAAAGTGCTCAGGATACTAGTCCTAACAAAAAAAGATTTCTTTATATTGACATTGATGGTCATAGAAATAAAAACGGTGGGTTTGACCATGATATGTACGAGCTTCAACGATATTTTCTCTTAGGGTTTATAGCTCCATATCTCACTGAAATTCATCTGCCTTTGGGAGTTATCAAGAACAAGAAAGCACAGAAAAATAATGTGCCTGAAACTCTTGAAATCATTGATAAACTTGATCAAGATTCTATCAACCAGGCAATTGATAAAGGTATATCCAGTATCTGGGTTGCAGATAAAGATAAGCTGATGAAGTTTGAGTGATATCGACTGGTTAAAGATATAAAAACACATTGGAGCGGACGGACGAGAGATTTTGATGGAGATGCTGAGATACTCTTTCACCGATCAATTTAGCTGTTAAACCGATACTTAAGTCCTGAGTTATTATTCCCCGCATCAAATCTCTGTCGCCAACCAAGCACGCAAAACCTCTGCCACTGTCCACGCTTGGGCAATACATCCCCGTGGAGTCATCGGGGCATCTCCATCAAAAATCTCGCTGAGACTACCAAGACCGTGTGCAGTGAGATGATTAGCCATTGGTTCCAAAAATTGACGAGCCTGCTCAGGATTTTTGTAGACGCGCAGGTGTGCTAGGATAAACGGCCCCAACAACCAACCCCAAACTGTCCCTTGGTGATAAGCTCCATCACGTTGATACTGATTGCCACCGTATTTACCATGATATTGAGGATGATCAGGGGCAAGCGATCGCAGTCCATGAGAGGTCAGCAGCACTCGTCCGCAAGCTTCCACAACACTCCTTTGCTGGGCAGGTGTTAACGGACTTTCTGGTAATGAAACAGCAAAGATTTGGTTAGGACGTAACGCCGAATCATCACCATCAGGACTGTCTAGAACGTCATAGCAATAACCTGTCTCGTCATTCCAGAAGCGAGAAAATCTATACTGAGCACGGTCTGCCATTGCCTCATATTCTTGATGTGGTTTACCAAGCTGACGGGCAAACTTTGCCATTGTCCGTAAAGCATTATACCACAGGGCATTAACTTCAATCGGTTTGCCAATTCGGGGCGTAACTACCCAATCATCAACTTTGGCATCCATCCAGGTCAGTTGTACACCTGCAACGCCTGCATAAAGTAAGCCATCAGCTGGATCGAGGTGGATGTTGTAGCGTGTACCGCGACAGTGCCAGTTAATGATGTCTGCAAGTATTGGAAAGAGTTCACCAAGCAAATTATCATCGTCTGTAGAACTGTAGTAGGCACGGACTGCTTCAAAGTACCAGAGAGTGGCATCAACAGTCTTATATTCTGGTTGCTCACCCGCATCCGGAAAGCGATTCGGCAACATTCCTTGGTCTACGTATCTGGCAAAGGTGCGAAGAATTGAGCGTGCTACCTCTGGGCGACCAGTCGAAATTGTCAAACCAGGTAGACTAATCATTGTGTCGCGTCCCCAGTCGCCAAACCAGTGATAACCAGCGATGATGGTTTTACCGTTGGAGTCTTCTGGTACTGGTCGGTTAACAATAAACTGGTCAGCAGCTAGTACTAAATGGTTGATCCAGCTAGGTGATTCCTTAGTGTTGAGGGGTCGGTTGCTATTCCAAAGTCCTGTTAACTTCTGCTCTTGAGCGCGACGCAACTTAAGTGCAGCTTCGCCATGCAAATCTGGTTGTTTTTCTGTGCTGGCTACAAATGCGATCGCTTCCCCAGGATTCAGTGTAACTTCAAAAGTGGCAGCGTGGAGATGGTCTTCTTTATCTCTCAATCCCCGATAGCGTTCAACTGCCAAGTCAAAGCCATAATACCAATTGTGGGCAACAGATGCACTACCGCGTAAAGCGTAGCTATCGCCTTTAGGCAAATCGCTCAGTAGATACAGTGGTACAGCGCCCGAATAAGCAGTTACACAAATCCCCTGTTCCACCTGCTCAACAGACATCTGCCAGCCGTTGCTTTGAGTATCGCCGTGATAATCGCGGTAGTTGACCATTGCTTTGAGCGTCAACTTCAGCGGTTGGGTGGCACGACGCAGAGTATATTGAACATAGGTTGTGTTAGCGCCTTGTTGCATCCACACCCGTTTTTCTAATAAGGCATCAGCAACAGCAAACCGCCATACGGGTATTGTGTTTTCCAGAGAAAAACGTTCAATATGTTGATAACCGTGGGGACTGACAGTACCATCTGCCCAACGATTGGTGTGTAGAGAATAAGAGCGAGTATCATACAGGACAGTTTCATCTAGTTTTGCCAGCAGCAAAGTGCGACCCAGAGGTGGTTTCAATGCCGCTACCAGTAGTCCGTGATAGCGGCGGGTCAATAAACCTGCCACAGTTGCAGAAGCGTAACCACCAATGCCGTTAGTAACTAACCACTCCCGCGATTCTGCGGTATCGAGATTGCCGCAGATTTCCCGCCCAAATTCTATACACATAAATCAACACTTTATTTTGGCGATCAATATTTGGATTATCGATTATTAATCCTCTACTGTGCTAAGAGTTGATAATAGCGCAATTTTCCGTTAATCCCAAAACCGGGCTTTACAACACCATAGCGATCGCACTCACCCTAAATTAAACACAAGTGCGATCGCATATTCAACATTTTTCTCGTATTTGCTGTTTTTTTTATACCTTAATATAATGTTTAACAATAGTTGATGAACTTTACAAAACCAAGCTAGACAGATATTCACAAGGATTTACTAAAGAGAAGCTGAAAATGCCCTGCAAAATATGACACATTGTAAAGTAAAGCACAGCTAACAAGTGCAAACGTACTATAATTTTCCATAAATGGCTTAAGCCAAAGTAAAAATCTATATAAGTTACACCAGTGAGTGAGGTATATAAGAAATAGGTATAGACTAAGAGTAGGTTGTCAAGTAAGTAGCTTCCGTGGCTAACTCTAAGTCTCCAGATTCGAGCAATTCAGAACAACAGATTGACGAAACAATCTGTCAAATCGCTGAGGTTACTAATAAGGTTATAAACATCCTCACTAACAGTACAGAATTTGAAAAATTAGAATCTGATAATCTAGATTCTCATAGTCAACAAGCTGAAAAAGACCAAGTAGAACGAAGAAAGACGTTAGAGGCTGAAAATGACAGAAAACGGCAACAACTTGCTCGGAAGTGGAAACGTTACTAATCTAAGGCACTTCATTTACTTAGATAGAAATCGTCTTTTCTCTTATACTGCTCAAGTTTCTGATGGACTGCCACAAGTGCGACATCTCTTAGAGAGTATTAATGAAACTAATATAGATAACCCAATTGAAAATTATACAGAAGAAGTTCGAGAATCTTCAAACGAAGCGGAGGGTAGTTTAGGAGCAAAAGGGTTTGTTGGTGCTGTTACTGGTAAAAGAAATAATAAAAAGAGTCAAAAGAAAAGCCTTAAAGAAGGAGGCTCTACTGTAAAATTTGAGTCTTTACAAACCTTATCTCAAGATAAAGCGGAACACGATAATCTTTATTTAGTGTTAGAAAAAGATTTAATTGATGCTGGTTTATTATACGAAGTCGTAAAAGGAGGCTTATTTCCGCAACCCTGCCCCCCTCTGGTCAAAATCACTGGAGTAGCACGCTTCTTTGATTGGGAGTCAGTAATTAAAATGTTGGAACAACCTGATATTTTGTGGAGCACCTTTAACCAGCAAGCGCGTCTGGCTTGGGGTAATGATAGAAATAAGCTGAAAGTTTTCGCTCAACTGACTCGAACCTTTTATATGGGTCCATTAACTATTAGTATGCAAGTTAATGGTTTAAACCTATGTGCATCTCTTGAGCCTAATCATCTTTGTATGACACTTAATCAACTGAGAGCAGGATATGTACTTTCAGGCGATGTAGAAGTCACCATAGTAGGATTTACTCCTAAACGGGCATTTAAATCAACTAATTTTCCTGGCATTGTTGGGCAGTTTGACCCAAAGGATTTGTTTCAAGCTTTTTTAGGACAAGTTGATTTAATGATTGACCCTGTAGCTATATATGGAGAAGTAATTTAGTCTAGCTGTATTTATTGAACGGAATAGTTCTGAGATAACACCTAATACCGTTTATCTACAATCTGCATTGTGTGACTATCAGCATCTCTCGCCAAAAAGCCCTTTTTAAATTCCAAAGAAGAAAATTATTCTTTTAATGGTTTTGTGTGATTGCAGATTCATAATTTTGACATACCTGATTTCTTCTAAGCATTACTTAATACTGAAAAGCCTGGGGAAAAGCTGATCAGATAATTTGGCAAATTCCATAATTCCAACAATAGGAATTTCTTGATTCTTCTCAGACTTTCCAGCACTGTTGTTTGGTGTATAAGTGCGATCGCACGCAAGTTCTATTGGGCTATACCTGCGAAGATTCAGCAGACGGCAGAATAATCTCAAGACCGTATCTTGGAGCAGCTGCCAAAATTTTTTCAATGTCTGTCGGACTAAGGCTAGGTAATTGCGTCTTCTCTGAGACTGGCACACCTACTTCCATAAAAAACTTCTCTAACCCTGCTGGTGTGACCCAACACAGCAATTTTGCTGGCTGTGAGCCGATATTTGTAAACCTATGAAGTTGACCTTTAGGAGAGTGAAGAAAGGTTCCAGGAATTGCTAATATAATCTGCTCATCAAGCTGAAATTCCAATTCTCCCTCTTGAATATAAAAGGCTTCATCTTCATGACGATGAATGTGGGGAGGTGGACCGTTTTGTGGTTGAACAGTAATTTCAATTAGAGCATAAGCTTGACCAGTTTCTTCACCTACCGCCTTAAAGGTACACAAATCCTCAAACACCCAGTATGAGGAACCTTGTCCTGGTTGCTGTAATATTCCTTGCAAATTGACTGTCATGGTGATTTCCTTTTGAGATGTTTTCTATTATGGATTTCTCAGCAAAATCTAAATTTTCAGCCTGTAAGTACTTAGACAGAAATAAACGTAACCATATTATCGTGAATTGAGCAGATTGAAGTCAAGCGATATCTACAACGGGCTATGCCTACGTAATGCTCTGAGATTGTTTGACTTTACTCACAATCACACCACTTATTCTTGCCTATCTAATTGTTGTATAAATTTACATTTAATCAAGTAAAAATTCATCAGTTTGTTGTATGCAAATAGCATATGTCTCTAGTAAAATCTTTCTATCAAACTAGTGCAGCGTGGCCCAAATAACTATCCAGTTGATTTTTGAAATTATTTTTATAACTCATGCAATAGGCATCCATGAGCAAAACCAGTGATGACGAAATATTGTTGCACAACCAAACTTGGCAGCGTGAGCGGCAAATTATAGCACGTTTGTCTTCTTTGAACTATCGAACTGGCGAACTGGGTAGCTATTTGCACAATATTGCCTGCGGAGTCAGCGAACTTATTGGAGTTGATTGGACAGTTGTTACCTTTTGCCAAGAGGGATTTGAAACTGTTCTAGCGAGTAGTCTTGAAATGGGCGAGGGCGAACATGTTTATTCACTACATAATTTACTAACTGGTACTGTTATCCAAATGGGTCACTCATTAGCAGTAGAAGATGCTCAAAAACACCCAGAGTATGGACAGGCTCCAGAAGGTTATTGTGCATATTTAGGGATACCATTGCGGACTGCTGAAAGTGAAGTGATTGGTACTATCTGTTCATTTAATCACCAACCACGTGATTTTAAAAAAAAAGACATTCAAATTGTGGAATTGTTTGCTGAACGAGCTGCAACAGCAATTGAAAACTATCATCTTTATCAACAACAGTGCCAATTTAATCATATTTTAGAAGCTGAGGTTGAAAAACGCACCGCAGAATTACGAGCCGCCCAAGCCAAGCTTTTAGAACAAGAACGATTGGCAGCTATTGGGGAATTTGCTGCCATTATTGTACATGAAATTCGTAATCCCTTGACTACAATGATTATGGGATTAAAGTATTTCCGAAAAACCATTTTGACTGAATCTGCTCAAGAGCGATTAGCATTGGCACTGAGCGAAGCTAGTCGTCTGGAACGTCTGCTGAATGAAATTTTGCTCTACGCCAAGCCCCAAGTGTTACAGCTTTGTGAATTGGACGTGAATCAATTCATTCATGAGTTGCTGGTATGCATCCGGCAAATGCCAGAAGCTCTAGAACGACAAATTGAATTTATTCCGATTTTGCCTACGATAAAAATTTTGGGGGATAAGGACAAACTTAAACAAGTATTTATCAACATTGTCCGCAATGCTTGCGAGGCAGTTGTAGCAGGAGATGTTGTGAAGTGGAAAGTAGACTGTTCGCATCCAGATAAAGTCTGCATTCATGTCCACAATGGCGGCGAACCAATTCCATCAGAAGTTCTCGCCAAGCTTTCTGTGCCATTCTTCTCCACAAAACCTTGTGGCACTGGGCTAGGACTTGCTATTACCAAACGCATCGTCAATGCTCACAATGGTGAACTGTTAATTTCTTCTGACCTCTTGACAGGTACTACCGTGAGTGTTCAATTACCTGTAGTTCTTCAATGAAGTTTTGATTGATATCAATGCCAGATTTTTGCAAGAAATATCATCAATAATTATTAAAAGATATTACAAAAAACTTTCCTCAGCAATCAAAAGTGCAGTTGAAATTCCATGCTAAGTAAGGACTTGCATTGTCAGTTATGACTAATTGTGTTCGCCTAAGTTGAGGCAGTTTGAGGATTACTGTACTTGTTTGATTAATTTAGATTTTTTCTATTTAATTTTTGGAAATAGTTACGTTTTTAATATCACTAATTAACTCATCAATCCTTGATTTAGTTGTGTTCCAAGAACACATAAAACGTACTCCTCCCACACCAATAAATGTATAAAACTGCCAGTTCTTTGCTTTTAAGGTGTGAATGACTTGTTCAGGTAATTTAACAAACACGGCGTTGGCTTCTCTAGGAAACATCAAGTCAACACCTTCTATGTTTAATAGTTGATTTTCTAAGTAATCAGCACATTGATTGGCATGTCTGGCATTTTTTAGCCAAGCACCAGTTTCCAATAAACCCAACCAGGGAGCAGAGATAAACCGCATTTTTGAGGCTAGCTGACCTGCTTGTTTGCATCGATAATCAAAATCCTCTGCTAGCTCTTTGTTGAAAAAAAGAATGGCTTCACCCAATGCCATTCCATTCTTTGTACCACAAAAGCACAACACATCGACTCCAGTTTTCCAAGTAATTTCAGCAGGGCTTTTATTCATCGCAGCAACTGCATTTGCAAAACGAGCGCCATCCATATGAATCTTTAAATTATACTTTTTCGCAACTTCTTTAATTTTCAAAAGTTCATCAATAGAATATAAAGTTCCTAATTCAGTTGATTGTGTGATGCTAATAACCTTAGGTTTAGGATAATGAATGTCAGTACGTTTAGTAACAATAGCCTCTATCGCCTCTGATGTTAACTTGCCATTTTTACCTTGAGCAAGTAATAGTTTAGAGCCGTTAGATGCAAATTCAGGTGCCCCACATTCATCTGTTTCTATATGAGATGTTTCATGACAAATGACGCTGTGATATGACTGACAAAGGGCAGCTAAAGATAAAGAATTTGCAGCAGTACCATTAAAAGTAAAAAATACTTCACAATCAATTTCAAAGAGTTCTCGAAAATAGTCTGTGGCTTTTTGAGTCCATTCATCATTTCCATAAGCTGGAACACTACCTTGATTTGCCCTAATCATATATTCCAGCGCTTCTGGACAAATACCAGAGGAATTATCACTTGCAAACTGCTCTAAGTTGCTACTCATAATCTCTATTTTGATTTTTTTCAGTAATTGTTATAATATTAGTGAATAACTTTGGCACTTGCCAACTCCAAGATTGACAGAGATGCTATTAACCTCTCAAATTATCTAATAACTCTGGTAATTATAAGAACTTGGAATAAGTAAGTAGACAAAATTAAATGTAAGATGTGATTGCGAGCTGCACGAAGTGAAGCGTAGCAATCTCAGTCTTTGCGATTGCAACTTGACCAGACGCTACCGCGAACACTTCGTACCCTACGGTAAGGCTGCGCCAACGCAATGACAAACTATCTTATATTTATTTATATCCATCTACTTAGTAGTAAATTAAATGTTTATTTAGCCCTACTTAATCATTCGTGAACAACACTATTTCTGACTTATGTAAAAAGTTGGCAATCTGAAAACTTTGATTTTTAAAACTTAAATATAGTTGCTATATCTTACATCAACCTGTTAATTAGTTTTTGTTGTCGGAGCTTTTCTATGAGTAGTTATAGCACAATACAGTTCAGTTAAGGATAATTGTAGATTGAGTTGAACGCAGACGCCGGAGGCAGCTTAAGGCAGTTTTCCTGTATTTGAACCACATCTGTTGTAGGGGCGCAAGGCCTTGCGCCCCTACCGCGTGGTCTATTTACTTCTCCCTACAGCCCTTCTCCTAAAAGAGACGCTCTTGCATTCGGGCATCCTACGCCAGGCGCTAGTACCGCAAGGCGGAAGTCACTCATTCAAAAGTTAGTAGCTTCTTTGCAGAAGTATGCGTAGTGTGTCGTTAGAGAAGAACGCCTTTCCTTCGGAACGCTTGTCTGCGACACGCTTCGCGTTCGCGAACGCGAAGCGTCTTGTAAAGCCTGCGGCATAGCAACTCTTAGAGACGCTTCGCGTTCGCTTAGGGCGCAGCCTCTCCAAGAGTTGAGAAGAAAGGGAAGCTTTCACATATGATTTAGGATTGCTATATATGACTTTGCTGATGTCTACAGAAGACTGAAGTCATAGTTTCCCTTTACTGAGACATTAAATTACTACGGTGTCTTCGTCAGCTTTGTATTGAGGGAATTCTAGGACTTAAACATCGCAAATCACTAAATATTATGCTAAAAAAATAAAGTTTGCTAATCAGAATGCTAATCATATACTTATAATGTACCATACAATGCTCTACCAATAACTATGACATCACTAATTGGGCATATTTGTCCTTTGTTAGTTGTCATTAGTCATTTGGATATTTTGTACTGACTAATGACTCTTTGTGTAATGCTCCTTCTGGTGCGTCCGCTATGCGTAGCAAGATCCCTATAGGGGTACGTCGCTAACGCCCTTCTCCCAAAGGGAGACGCTTTTGCGTTCGGGTGACGCTCGTGAGGCTCATTCTTGGCGTCTCCCTTTGGGAGATGACTGGCTCTAAGCGAATGCAAGAGCGTCTCTAAGAGTTGAGAAGACAGCCAGTTCCCTACAGTGGGTGGGAAACCTGCCTACTGTAGGGAACAACAGCAAAGTCGAACAGGACTGGACTCACCAGTTGCTCATCAGGGTAAACCACGCCAGTTGCTTCTTTGGCGCTAGCCCCTCCTTTGGGGAAAATCGTAGCTTGCTTCTTTGTAGGGGTACAAATTGGGGAATCCACCCAAGCCACTGGCTCACCAATGACCAATGACTAATAACTAATGACTGAACCATTGATTGAACTGAAAGGTGTTTCTAAGTCCTTTGGTAGCCATAAAGTTCTAGATAATGTAGACTTGACCATTTACCGGGGAGAAGCACTGGGGATTATTGGTCCATCAGGGACTGGTAAATCAACAATTTTACGGGTAGTGGCGGGGTTACTTATTCCCGATGAAGGAGAAATTTATGTGCAAGGAGTGCGGCGAGACGGTTTGATTGAGGATGGTGGCCAGCAAGTTGGCATTGGCATGGTGTTTCAGCAGGCGGCGCTATTTGATTCGCTGACGGTAGAGGAGAATGTGGGATTTTTACTTTATCAAAATTCAAAGCTACGGCGATCGCGCATTCGAGATTTGGTAAAAGAAAAATTGGAGATGGTAGGTTTACCAGAAATAAGCAATCTCTACCCATCCGAACTTTCCGGGGGAATGCGAAAACGGGTAAGTTTTGCGCGTGCGATTATGTCTAACCCTGATAATCCCTCAGAAGGTCCAGAAGTTCTACTATACGACGAACCAACAGCTGGACTTGATCCCATTGCCTCAACAGTAATCGAAGATTTAATCCGCTATTTACAATGTTTACATGGAGTTTGTAGTACTTATGCCGTTGTTACCCACCAACACAGCACTATCCGCCATACAGCTGATAGACTTATATTTCTCTATGAAGGTAAAGTGCAGTGGCAGGGTACAGTTAGTGAAATCTACAATACAGAAAATCCGTTGATCAGACAATTTATCAGTGGAAGTGTGAAAGGGCCGATTCAAGTCGTCGGCTAGAAACTTAAAAGTGAAGAGTTAGGAGTAGAGACGCGATTAATCGCGTCTGTACAGGAGTTATGAGTTAAATTCGACTTATAACTCCTCACTCCTAACTTTTTATTGGTTGTTGGTGGAGGCAAAAAAATGCGAGGACTTATGAGAAGCGGCTTCGCGTCTGGGCGAACATTTAGAGAAGGCTCTGTGGGGTTGTTACTCCTGTTAGGACTGGGAGTATTTGGGTTACTCTTTCTGTGGTTACATAGATTTACTGCTCCTGGTCGTTCATACAAAGCTATTGTGGAATTTGCTAACGCTGGCGGAATGCAAAAAGGAGCAACAGTTCGCTATCGAGGCGTTAAAGTAGGAACTATTTGGCAGATTCAACCAAAAGCAAATGCCATTGATGTAGAGATTGAAATTGCCCAAGCTGACCTAATTATCCCCCGGAATGTAGTGGTGGAAGCTAATCAAAGCGGATTAATTAGCGAAAGTATTATTGACATCACACCAAAAGCAACGTTACCTGCTGGGGTTGTGCTTGCTAAACCCTTAGATAAAAATTGTGATAACAGCCTCATCGTCTGTAATGGCTCTCGGTTAAAAGGTCAGGTTGGGATTAGTGTTGATGACCTAATTCGCAGTTCAACTGACCTAGCTGCTGCATACAATAACCCAAAATTTTATAGAAATGTCAATAGGGTTCTAGAAACTACTACAGGCGCAGCATCCAGTTTTACTGAGCTAAGTCAGGATTTACAAGGTTTGACCAAAAGCTTGCGACAACAACTAAATACATTTTCAGCCACTGCTAATTCAGTGCAACGAGCGACAAACCAACTTAATTCATCCGCGAATCAAACACTAAATAAATTTGATACAACTGCAACTCAAGCAAGTCGTTTGCTGAACAACCTGGATAATCTGTTGACAACAAATCGTTCTTCGCTGGTTGGCGCTTTGAACAATATCACCGAAACCAGCAACCAACTGCGTGTTACAGTCAGTAGCCTATCACCAACTGTGAATCGATTGACTCAAGGACAATTACTCAACAATTTAGAAACTCTTTCAGCAAATGCAGCACAAGCCTCAGCTAATTTACGCGATGCTTCTAAAACCTTAAATGATCCAAAGAATGTGGTGCTGCTGCAACAAACTTTAGATTCAGCACGGGTAACGTTTGAAAATAGCCAAAAAATTACATCTGATTTGGATGAATTGACAGGTGATCCTAGTTTCCGAAAAAATTTGCGGCAATTGGTGAATGGTCTAAGTGGTTTAGTATCTTCTACACAACAGATGCAGCAACAAGTGCAAGTTGCTACGACTCTAGATTCAGTAAAAGTTGCTGTGAGCAAACCAAAGAATCTAATTCCTACCCCAGCACCAACCCAACAGGCGATGTCTAATGACAAGTCCTTACCCGTCTACATAATTAATCCCTTACCTGCTAATTTTGTCAGTACCGACACCAACCTTGAACCAACCCCCAGTCCGTCTATGCCTAACTCATCCCAAGAAGACCTCTTGAAGCAGCTGCGGGAGTATAGCAAACAACGGGAGCAACTGGAGACGGGAAAATAGGCAATACACTTGATAATACATAACCACTTCCCCTAAAGGGGATGGAAACATTCTATTTAGTTGTTCCTGTTGGAGCAGGCTAACTAGGTGACAATACATAACCACTTCCCTTATGGGGATGTTTCTATCCCCGATCGCGTGCGCCTGCTTTCAACCAATGCTGACAAGCATCTAAACGATTAACTCACCCACCACAAGACCAGCAAGTACCAAGCGCCATACTTGGGCAAAGTCTGTATCGATGTCTGGATCACTCCATTCGGATGCATGAGCTGGATGGTGAAACCGAACCGTCGCTTGCAAGACTGCCTTCGCCACTACCTGCGGATCAGCCACCCTAAACTCGTTACTGGAAATACCGCTCTCGACGATCGCAGCTATTTGCTTTACCAGTTCATCAATGTGAGCTTGAACCACCCCTCGCGTCTCTTGAGCGAGCGCTGAATAGGTTGCAAACAACTCTGGCTCGTTCAGGACTTTTTGACGTTTCAGGGTTATGAGTTGCTCAAACCATCGCCGCAACCGTTCAACGGCGGAACCCTGCTCTTGGGCGATCGCTGCTAGCGGTGTGGAAACCCGATGCAGCCACCGTTCTGCTACTGCATCGCGCAGGGCAGCCTTACTGGGAAAATGCCGATAAATCGTGCCGTGGCTCACTTCTAAAAAGCGAGCCACATCCACGACTGTTGCCTTTGCCAGACCGTAACGACGCAAAACCTCTTCCGCCGCGTCAAGAATCCGCTCCGGTGTCAAAGCTGAATCATTCATGCTAGGGATATTTTATCTCTTTTCACTATCCAGCATGAATCATTCATGCTAGGGGTATTTTATCTCTTTTCACTATCCAGCATTGCCATTTGTTCTGGAGCATAGCGATCGCCAGCCACGGCATCCAGTGGCACTGCTGCCTCAATTTGGGCGAGTTCATCCTCGCTTAAGTGCAGATCCAGCGCACCCAGCGCTTCATTCAAGCGATCGCGACTTCGTGCTCCAATCAGTGGTACAATGTCGTTCCCCCGCGACAGCACCCAAGCAATTGCCACTTGAGCAACTGTCGCACTCTGTTCTTGGGCAATCAGGCGAAGGGCTTCGACTAGCAACAAATTGTGATCCAGATTTTCTCCTGAGAAGCGGGGCAGATTTCCTCGATAGTCTTGCACTTGCTCAGAGCGTTCTTTCGACCAGTGACCGCTCAACAACCCCCGTGAGAGGACTCCATAAGCGGTGACAGCAATGCCCAATTCCCGCACTGTTGGGAGGATGTCATCCTCAATGCCACGAGTCAGGAGCGAATATTCGATCTGAAGCCAGGCGATCGGATGAATCGCATGAGCACGTCGAATTGTCTGTGCACCCACTTCAGATAAACCAATCTGGCGAACATATCCAGCTTTCACCATTTCGCTAATCGCCCCAACGGTGTCTTCAATGGGCACCCTCGGATCGAGCCGGGCTGGCTGGTAAAGGTCAATGTAATCGGTTCCCAGTCGTTTCAATGTATAGGCAAGTGAAGTCTTCACGGCTTCAGGACGACCATCGAAGCCAATAGAGTTGCCGTCAGGCGATCGCAGCGCCCCGAATTTAACAGCAATGAAAACATCTTCCCGCCGCCGTCCTGCTAGGGCTTCGTGTAGCAGCAGTTCATTGTGCCCCATGCCGTAAAAGTCGCCTGTATCCAGTAAGGTAATGCCTGCATCAAGCGCTGCATGAATTGTTGCAATACTTTCTTTGCGATCGGTTAGGCCATAAACATCAGACATGCCCATACAGCCAAGCCCAACTGCCGATATTGTTTGACCGTTTTTTCCAAGTTGACGCGACAACATAGCAACCTCTCCACTGTGGTGATAAAACTATAATAATCAATCAAATGACAAAAATCAATATCTGTCATTTAATACTTGCTTAAACCATCCAACACCGTGAGCATCTGTTGAAGCAAGCCTGCAATTTGACTATTTGTCGGATCTACTTATCAGCCTAAAATCTTCATAGGTGAGGAGTAATGCAGGTTAAACACGAACATGACAGAAGAATTTAATACACAGGGCGCAGAAAATCTAGTTGCGATGCCTTCTCTACGAGAGGCTTTGCCAACGGCGGGCGCAGCCATCGCTAACCAATTTGCCCAATGGGGGAAGGTTACAAACGTTAAAGCATTTGGAAGTGGTAATATCAATGACACCTTTTTGGTAACTCTAGATTCCTCAGAAGAAGAACATTTTGTCCTGCAACGCATCAACACACAGGTGTTTCGTCAGCCCCAACTGATTATGGAAAATATGCGTAGCTTCACTGAGCATGTTCACAAACGGTTACAGCACATACCCTTGAATCGTCGCTGGGAAGTGCCACGCGTACTGTTGACCAAGGATGCTCAAGACCACTGGAGGGATGCAGACGGCTCCTTTTGGCGAGCGATTAGCTTTATTGAAGGCTCCCAGTCCTTTGATACTATGCGCGATCGCTCTCACGCCAAAGAAATCGGTTATGCCTTGGGGATGTTCCATAATCTAATCAGCGACTTGCCACCAGAAAAACTTGCTGACACCTTAGAAGGATTCCATATTACACCGCTTTATCTCCAGCATTACGAAGAAGTGTTGGCGAAAACTAGTGTGCGTAAATCTGCTGAAGTTAATTATTGCTTACAGTTTGTTAGCGATCGCCAAACCTTTGCACATATCTTAGAAAATGCCAAAGCTGAAGGCAAGCTACCTCTGCGTTTGATGCATGGTGATCCAAAAATCAACAATGTCATGTTTGACACTGCTACCCAGCAAGCCGTCAGCATCATAGACCTCGACACTGTTAAACCCGGTCTGGTACATTACGATATTGGCGATTGCCTGCGATCGGGTTGCAATCCTACTGGAGAAGAAACTGAGAATTGGGAAAGTATTTATTTCGATACTGATCTGTGTCAGGGAATCCTCAAAGGTTATCTCTCGGTGGCAAAGGCATTTCTTACTGAGAATGATTATGCCTATATTTACGGTGCAATTCGTCTCATCGCCTTTGAACTAGGACTGAGGTTTTTTGCTGATTATTTAGCAGGAAATATCTACTTTAAAGTCAAGCACCCAGAACATAATTTAGCAAGAGCGATCGTCCAGTTTAAACTTACCGAAAGTATTGAATCTCAAGAAACGCAGATTCGTAACATTATTAAAGACATGAAATGAACGACCAGACATTTTCCCTGCAACCCTTTCCTTCTAAAAAATCCCTGCCTAATTTGAAAATTGTAGGCAATATCGCCCGAAATGGTAATAAACTTGCTATCCGCTATATGCTTGAAGGCGACTTAAAAGAAATTGCGTTGGCAAAGCCTACCGGAGGTATCGCTCCACTATCAAATACACCATCACGCAAGCATGAACTGTGGAAAGACACCTGCTTTGAGTTATTCTTTGGCATCAAAGATTGTCAACGGTATTGGGAGTTTAACCTCTCCCCCGCCGGACACTGGAATGTCTACCACTTTGATACCTACCGTCAAGGAATGCAAGAGGAAACAGCTTTTACAATACTTCCATTTAGTGTTCAGAATCAAGCCGACGGTTTAGCACTTGTGTTGGAGGCCGATTTGAATAAAATTGTCTCAGCAGTCCAAGAAATTGAAGTTGCCATTACTACAGTTATTAAACATAGAGATGGTGAGGTGACTTACTGGGCGTTAACTCATCAAGGTGCAGAGGCTGACTTTCATTTGCGGGATAGTTTCATCGTTGAGTTGTGAGAACACCTCTTTACAGCAAACCGTGTATTTCGACAACATGTAGTTAATAAATCTAAACTTTATATAGACTTGCATAAATTTTCAACTCACACCCGATGAATCTATGTATATTTCAAGTAAACGTACTAAAAATGTACTTCTTAACTTTTTCGTTGAACTTCGATAGAGACGCAGGCTTAGAAGCGGGTCGCTTGTATTTACGTCATCTTGAAAAGGGTACGTTACAAGTTTGGGTAGCTACATCAGCTACCGCCAGAAAGCAATTTTCAGAGAGCTTTCATCAGAAAGGAAGTATGATACCACCTGAGTACAGAGTACTGGAACTAAAATTTTGGACTGTTAATACTAAACCTATCTCAATGAAAGAGAAAAAAGGTGTAGAAGGCAATTTTTACCAAATTCTTCCATTTGAAGTCAAGACTAATAAAAGAGGTGTAACAAGCGATTTTGGTATTCATAAAGATGCTAATGTTCCTGGCTCAATGGGATGTATTGTATTGACAGCCGAACGGTTTCAGGGATTTGAAAAAGAAGTCACTCAATTAGCAAAAGAGGGAAAAGATTCTATACCGCTCTTTGTCACGTATAATTAAAACGAATATATGAGGTAATGGCATGTAGATAAGCAATTATCGGTCTAGATTGCCATTGCCTCGATTCGACAGTTTTGAAAGTAAATTGCGATCGCATTTATTTAGAATCTGAACTGGTTGGTGCATTACCCATAGCTTAGATCAGCTTTTAGGTACGTTTCACTCAATATTGGGACGAGATGATACTTCACCCAAGGAGCTATAGCAAAGATTAAAGGCAATTTTAAGAATTATACCTGTTTAAAATCGCCGCTTGAATATTTTAAAAGTGCGATCGCACTAGCAGGTAGAAAAAATTAGGCTAAATATCTCAACCATAGCGATATTTACACATTTACACATTCATGCTTGTAGCTTCATCACTTCTATAGCAATCCTAAATCATTTGTAAAAAATCACAGTTGTTGATACTCTGAACA
>NZ_CALMFY010000186.1 GCF_937863485.1 uncultured Nostoc sp.
CCACTGGAGGTTCCACTGCCGGGGACTGCGCTGCCGGAGCCTGTGCGACCGGAGCCTGTACTGCCGGAGCCTGTGCTGCCGGGGACTGCGCTGCCGGAGCCTGTACTGGCGGAGCCTGTGCTGCCGGAGCCTGTGCTGCCGGTGGCTGTACTGCCGGGGACTGCGCTGCCGGGGGCTGTACTGCCGGGGGCTGTACTACCGGAGCCTGTGCTACCGGGGGCTGTGCTGCCAGAGCCTGTGCTTCCGGGGGCTGTGCTACCGGAGCCTGTGCTACCGGGGGCTGTGCTGCCAGAGCCTGTGCTACCGGAGCTTCCACTGCTGGAGCCTCCACTGCCGGAGCTTCCACTGCTGGAGCCTCCACTACCGGAGCTTCCACTGCTGGAGCCTCCACCACCGGAGCTTCCACTACCGGAGCCTCCACCGGAGCCTCCGCCGCCTCCGCCTTGGGCAGAAACAGAAGGAGGTAAAGACAAAGTAGCGAAACTGATGGCAAAGACAGTAGCCAAAACAGCTTTAGAGAAATTAATAGGCTTCATGGTTATGGTTCCTTTTTTCTAGATTTCTGTGATTGATTTTCAAAACCGATATTAGTCTACTCAATCCACTGCTAAATTAGGTAAATTTTCACAAGACACATTCAGAAGTCTTTCACCTAGTTTATTTGGGGAAAATTGAAAGCATTTAAAGCTCACACAACAACTTACCAATTCCTTATAATCAAACTAATTCATAATCGGTAATTACTAATTTATGATTGTGAACCCATGACTTAACTTGCTTGTTCACAACAAACTCAGATAGGATTGCTATACAAACCTTTAATTATTCACACTCACCTACTTAAGAAGTACAAGCGATCGCCAAGTTAAATAGAATTTTCACCTCAACAAAAATTATAACTTTATCGACATTAGCTTCTAGTTAGTTGGATAGAAATAAGCTAGGAATTTTAAGCAGCCGGATACTGCCAGTGGTTGAGACTGTGTTTTACAAGACTCTACAATGATATTTCACTTGAGAACTTATAACTTCATACTTCAGGTGTGTCTTACCTTAGACTTCAGGAATATTTTTAACGCTATCTACAGGTGATGGAAGCCGAGTGCGATCGCGAGCTAGGATTAATTAACGATCTAAACGTATCTATTAGACTTACAATGGCTGGAAAGCTCATCTTATCCAATTATTACACCTGATGCGTTGCTCTTACAACACTGGTTATCTTGGGTTATTCAGCCGTTTAAAATCCGTCTTCAAGAACATCAGCAAACTCTACAGATAAATCTCCCTTCAAATCTCCTGTCGCTGTTCTCAGATGGCATTAGCTTGAAACAAATCTTAGTAGAATTGCTCAATAATGCCTGTAAATACACATCTGTGGGTAATAAAATTGTCCTAACTGTCCGTCACAATTCCTCGGAAGCGTCCGTAAAAACTATTATTACTACCAGTAATTCAGCAGATATTTCAATAACAGAGTTACCACGAATCTTTGAGAAATTTTCTCGCCTCCCCATTGCAGACATCTGGAATCAAGGGGGTTCGAGATTAGGTTTATCTATAGTATAGAAATTAGCCGAACAACTGGAAGGAAACATTTTAGTATAAAGCGGCAATGGATGGATGATATTCATCTTCACATTAACTGATTTATAAGTTTATAATAGCAATTTAATACCAATTCTCTAAGAGGCTGCATAAAATCAGATTTGGTAAGACTTGGAGCTTGAGCAACTGGTTCTGTGCAACCTCACAGGTAATCGGTATAAACCTAATAAATGCTGACTTTAATTATAAAACAAATTACCAAAAACTTCATAGTTATAAATTATTGTCACTTCTTATGGTTACCCAAAAATGAGATAATTAAAGCAAATTATTAAATTCAGAAAAATGTCATTAACTATATCTTCCACACCTCAGGGTTTTAGTGCATTTATTAGTAATTTGGGAATCAGAGATACAACTGATGATTTTGTATTTATTAAATCATCAGTTCCTTGTGTTGCTGATGGAGTCTTCACTCAAAGTCTTTTCGCTGGCCCAAGTGTTACTATTAGCCGCGATAACTTAAAAGATTCACAAGCACAAGGAATTGTCGTTATATCTAAGAATGCAAATGTAGCTAATGGTTCTGTTGGGATCGCTGACGCCCAAGAGGTTTTGCAATTGGTTGCAACTGAAACTGGAATTGCTGAACATAATATTGTGATAGCTTCTACAGGTGTAATTGGCAGACGTTACCCGATTGAAAAAATCCGAGCAGGTTTATTAGGATTGGGGAAAAAATTGACTGCTGCTGACTTTCATGCCGCAGCCCGTGGTATTATGACCACCGATACAGTAGCGAAATTAGCTACACGGCAAATAGGAAATGCCAAGCTCGTAGGAATTGCCAAAGGTGTCGGCATGATTGAGCCTAATATGGCTACCCTCCTAACTTTCTTTTTTACTGATGCTGCAATTTCTGCAAATAGCCTTCGTTCTATTTTTCGCTCTACTATAGATAAAACCTTTAACTGTCTGAGTGTAGACACTGACACTTCTACTAGTGACTCTGCGGTGATTTTAGCTAATGGAATAGCCGGTGAAGTTTCAGAACCAGATTTTGCCAGCGCATTGCAAGAAGTTGCACAAGAATTGGTGCTGAAAATTGCCCAAGATGCAGAAGGTGCTACCAAAATTATTCAGGTGACTGTAGATTCAGCGATTAACTATGCACAAGCTAAAACAGTAGCTAAAGCAATTGTAAATTCACCATTAGTAAAAACTGCCGTCTATGGAGCAGATCCAAATTGGGGACGAGTTGCTATGGCTATAGGCAAATGTGAAAATGAACAGCAGATAAATCCAGAACGAGTTATTATCAGTTTTGATAACGTGAAAGTTTATCCTAATAGCTTAACTAATGAAAATCTGGAACAGTTGCGGCAAATTATGTCCAAAGATAAAGTAGATATTCATGTTAGCCTCAATATTGGCGAAGCTTCTGCAACTGTATGGGGTTGCGATCTTTCAGAGGGTTATATAGAAATTAATGGTAAATACTCGACTTGATTAACGATATTTTATTACTCTCGTGAGAGGATAATCAATGTATTATCAGCTTAACCTACTAAGGGTATTTGATTGGGTTCAAGAACGGCTACATGATTCCATGTAGATTATCTGCCAGATTTTTCTCTATACCCTCCCTAGCCAAAGTTTAACGTGAATTCGACTAACCTCTCCCTGCCTTGAACTAAAGTTCAAATCTGTGTCTCTGGGACTCGGAGAGGGACGGTTTTACGTAGTAAAATCTCTTAGAGGTCTTTTAATTAAGCTAATTAGATGGATACTATATAAGCCGTCGAATTCACGTAAAAAGAACTTTAGCGTCAGGTAAAAATGAGACTATGTGCTTTATAGTATAAGTAATTTTACTGCCATAATATTAGTCCTGATCTAGAGATGCATAAATGGCATAAGTACATCAATAGCTAAAAGTAAACCCCCACTTACCAATTGCTTTGTTAAAAAACTTGACGCAGGTAGTATTTAATGTATTATAATATAATACAAAAAGAATGAGTTAGATTAAAAAGACTTCCTACCCAGTACAGCACGGTGGAAATAAAATTACCATTTGTACGCAATTAGTTGATATTACGAAAAAACTTTTTCAAAATCTCATACTTCACCCAAAATAACTCAATCAACGCTGCATAACTGACAAATATGGATTTTGACTATTTTAGAAGCAATGAAGGCACTCCTACAAATAATACCCGGCAAAGCTTGCTTGCTAGCGGTTGGCGACCGTTTAACCGAGAATTAAACTGGGAGTTTTTGTGGCAACTATTGTACAGTGACTCCCGCGAATTAACTCAAAAAAGTTTGAATTTAGCGAGTAATGTTGCTGATATTTTGGGACGAAATAATTATGCTTGGTGGGCTAATTTATTAAATATTGTATCTGATAATACCCGCTACGAAGTTGAAAAGTTTTGGAATTACATTACGCCAGATCCTCAATCACCAGATCATCGCTACAAAGATGTTTTGAGTACGGAAACGCCCATCGTTCAATTTGTCAGTCGTAGTAGCATTCCCATTGATTATGTTCTTAACCGACTGCAAGAAATTACTGTACTGCGAGTTTTACATGTATTGGGTAATCCTGACATTATTACTCAGTATTATTCAGAAAGAGATTTTTATTTTCCTATAGATAAATTTGTGAACTGGGAACGCTTAGACGTTATCAATACTGTTTATGCTTACTGGTCGAAGGATGACGTTTGGTTGCAAATTGACCCCTACGATCGCGGAAGACGACAATATACTTTAATGGCGAAAAATCTGGCGCCACTAATTAACAAAGCGACTTACGACCTAGCAGTTATGCTGAGTGGATATCAAAGTCGTGTAGGCAAAGTTCATAGTCAATTTCCCATTCGGACATTTCCCGCAGATATCCAAAACTTTACTGATTCTGTACAGCAGGCGATTCTTAATCAAAATCAGTTAGCGGTTGTTATACATGGGCAACCAGGTACAGGTAAAACAGTCTGGACACAGGCAGTAGCAAAAGAAATTCTTGTACCTTTAGGATATGTAATTTTTATTTTAGATCATGATGCGATCGCTAACTTTGTCCCACCGACTTACATAGAGCGTATTTGTATCGTTATTAACGAAGCCGATAATCTAGCGCAAAATCGTGCTTCCGAGGTAGCGCAATACAATAACAAAACCGAACACATTCTGAGTTTACTGGATGGCACTTTGTATCAGAGTGTAATTGATGAGTCTGGTATTCAGATGCAGCAACGGTTAGTTGTTTTGATGACTTGTAACACTACTGAAAGATTAGATCCAGCCATGTTACGTAAGGGCAGGGTGGATTTAATATATGAGTTTACGCAACTATTTGTTTAAAGAAGGCTGTTATTGTTGAACTACAGGGCGGGTTAAGAGACTTGTCGCTTAGGAGAAGCAACTGGCGCGACACAGAGAGAGGAGAAATTGAGAGGGTTTTTGCGTCAGTTTTGGGACATTTTTTTATTTGGAAGTCCCTAACCCAATGCTTTTGCAATTTTTTCGACTGTCTGATTATCCTGATGTTTTAGCAGTTTGTGTCAAAGGTATTGATTTAAGATTACAGGTAATGAAAAACTAGATTTGTGCGGAATTAATTTTCCCCTGTTATCAAGGAGTAATAATGGTTTTAAGTCAATATCAACGTGCTGTAGGCGTATTTACTCATCGTCGAGATGCAGAACAGGCACTACATGAGTTGAGAGATTCTGGCTTGGCGATGGAAAAAGTATCTGTCGTTGTACAGAATGTAGACCGCAATCATGAGATTGCCGATGATCAAATTAAAGAGCGCACTGGTGATAAAACTGACGAAGGTGCAACAGTAGGAGGGCTTTCAGGGGGCGCTGTTGGTGGGTTAACTGGTTTATTAGTAGGTCTTGGTACTTTAGCAATCCCTGGAGTTGGGCCAATAATGCTGGCTGGGGCAGCCGCAACTGCTTTGGTTACAACCCTTGTTGGTGCAAGTATTGGTGCTGCTACTGGAACTTTTGCTGGTGCATTAGTTGGTTGGGGAATATCGGAAGAACAAGCAAGAGCATATAACCAGCGAGTAGAGTATGGACATTATTTAATAATCGTGGATTGTACATCTTTGGAAATTGCTACAGTAGAAGCAATTCTACAACGTTGGGGTATTGAAGAGTTTGGCATTTACGAGCATTTCAACAATGAGCAATTACCTACAAATTATTTAACCACGACAACTGCTACTACTATTCCTAATAAAAGTGGGATTTTGACTAAGTATGCTATTAGTTACTTTGATAATATAGATAATGCTGAAGCGGCAATTAATGATATGTATGTCGCAGGTTTTCCAGCAAACCAGATTTCCTTAATTAGCAAAGACTTTTCTCAATTGATTGGGTCAATAGATGTTAATTTAAGTGAGCGCTTTGACGCTATCAGGCTAGGAATAGGAGATGAGTGGGCACGCTTTTACAACGAGCAAATTGCTCAAGGCAATTACATACTCATCGTTAGTGGTACAGACAATGAGCTTGAGCAGGTTAGCTTGATTCTGAGCAATTATGGGGTTCAGGAATGTCAAATTTATGACCCCATGTTAATTCGTTCTTGAAAAGGAGTACTGGAAAATTTAACAGTTTTGTCAGAGCAAACAAATATACAGCTATACTTTCAAAATCTTACTGTCTTTAGCTGTATCTGTTACAGCTTATAACTTAGGCAGAAAGCCAAGTATTTCAAGCCTGTCCGAAGTAGAGTAATTAATAATATTCCACCCGGAAACCGGGCGAATATATGACTAATACCAATTATCTATGAGGTTGCATAGAACAAGGGGCTTAAGCCCCTTGTCTTACCAAGCCTGATTTTGTGGGGTTTCACAAAGAATTGGTATAAGCAATAGTGCTGGCTAAATTACTTGATCTAAATCTTCTCAGAAATTTAGAAATGTAATTAATAGCCTTCTATTGTATAACCAGCAGATTGAACTATCTGTTTAATTGTCTCTTCAGAAGCCGCAGCGTCTACAGTTACAGTTTTTGCATTAACGTCCACATCTACTTTGGCATCAGATTCCATAGTCAAAATAGATTTAGTTATTTTCTTGGCGCACTCATCACCTTTGATATCCGGAACTTTCAATTTAATCGCCATTACTTACCTCATTACGTCAGATAGAATTTCTATTGCATAAATATAATAACAGTTAAGATCGGGAATGTAAATCTTACTATAGTGAGGAAATTAGGCATCCAAAAGATAGTAATAAATAATAGCTATACTTAAATAGTTATTGAAAGAATTTGTAGGCATGAAATGAAATAAATGCCAAAATCTATAAAGTAATTTATGAAAATCCACTTAGTACTACTAACTTCTAAAAACCCGCTTTTTTAGTTTGTTCTGAAGACTCCACTAGAGATTGCAGATTCTTCTATAGGCGTTCCTGTTCTACATAGTTATTCAGACAGCACTACCTGAACATACAAACGTTTATACGTAAGTCACAAAACGTTTTATCTATAGTTTTTAACTTATTTTTATGCACCAGGTACTCCTGCCTAACGTTCTGAGCATATATATATCCAAAAAGCAGCTATCTTATGGCATATATCTACTGTGGGCTTGATAACAAAAACCTTCAGTGATGCAGTTGTGGCAGGAGTGTTGAACGGTTGACTTTTGACTTTTGACTTTTGACTTTTGACTTTTGACTTTTGACTTCCCCGTTTGCGTAGCGTCCCGTAGGGAAGGGGCTGACCCCTATGGTTTTCAGTGGATGGTGTTGTCCACTTCCTTATTCTGCTTCGTTGCGTTGAGGAAGGGGACTGCCGCGATTTAGTTGAAAATAAGGCGGTTGCAAAGAAAGTGAGATGATTTAGCAACTTCCAAAATTCTCCCCTGCCTCACGGCAGTTGCTACAACGCTCTTAACCCGCGCAACGCACTGCCTCCCCTGCAACGCCGAAAATAGTATAGGATATTGGGCTACCTATTTTTTTTGAGTTCCTGCAAACTTCTCACGACCTTTGTTACTAAATTTCTGGGTGTAAATCTGACGCTCTCAGTCAATATCTTATTTCTCATCCCAGGAACGACAACAGTTTTGTTTGTCATTAAGCCCCGATAACCAATCCTAGCAACAGTTTCCGTCTCCATCATTCTCTTAATACGAGCAATCTTTGAATCTTCCATTCCAGCTATTTGTTGAAATTCCGATGCTGGTGGCCCTGGACACAGAACAGTCACGCTGACACCTGTGCCCTCTAATTCATTAGCGATCGCTTCTGAAAATGATAAGACATAGGCTTTAGTAGCGAAATAAACTGCCATTAAAGGCCCTGGTTGAAAAGCAGCGGATGAGGCCACGTTTAATATTTTTCCATAGTTTTGCTCGATCATATCCTTGAGGAATAACTTAGTTAAATGAGTCAGACTCCCTATATTTAGCTGTAGCATTTTCAGTTCAACGGTGAGGTCTGTTTCGTTAAATGCTCCATAAGTACTAAAGCCAGCATTGTTAATCAGCACATCAATTTTGATGGATGCTTGCTGTAGTTCGGTGAAAATTTCTTCTGGGGATGTTGGCATAGATAAATCCTTAGCAAAAATTTTCACAAAAATACCAAATTTTTGCGGAAACTCATCTATAATTTCGTTAAGTTTTTCTTCATTATTATCCACTAACACCAGATTATAACTATGACGAGCAAAAATCTGGGTTAATTGATAGCCGATCCCACTAGCCGCTCCTGTAATTAGAGCAGTTTTTTTTCGCCGACTTTCAGATGTTTGATTCATGTTACAAAAATGACTAATTTGAGTTAATGAATTTAACTTTTATAAAAGTAGCTACAGCAATATATAATATTTGCTGTAGCTATTTTTATGGTCACAAAGAATGATGCTATCCACCTGAAATGAGTATGTTTCAATCCAGCATATTAAGCGCAAATATAAAAATCTGTATCCATATAAACAAGAGCAAGAATATTTCATATGGTCATCAATGCCACAGCATAATTCCGTTGCTATAACTGACGTGCAAGCAGCACAAGAGCGGATTTTGGGGATTGCCCACCGCACACCTGTGCTGACTTCTAGAATTGTTAACGATCGCACCAATAGTCAAGTGTTCTTTAAGTGCGAAAACTTTCAACGCACCGGAGCATTTAAATTTAGAGGGGCGTACAATGCTCTAGCCCAACTATCGGTAGCACAAAAACAAACAGGCGTTCTCACCTATTCATCGGGAAATCATGCCCAAGCGATCGCCTTAGCTGGACAATTACTAAATATTCCCACCACCATTGTCATGCCTGATGATGCTCCCGCTGTTAAGCAAACTGCTACTCGTGGCTATGGTGCAGAGGTAATTTTGTACAATCGCCAAGAAACAAACCGGGAAGAATTAGCCCAAAATCTAGCACAGGAGCGCTCTTTGACACTCATTCCCCCTTACGATCATCCCCATGTAGTCGCCGGACAGGGGACAACTGCTTTAGAACTGATCCAAGAAGTTGGTCAATTGGACTTAGTATTAGTTTGTTGTGGCGGTGGCGGATTACTTTCCGGTTGTGCGATCGCAGCCAAAGCACTTTTACCCAATTGTAAAGTAATCGGGGTAGAACCAGCACTTGCCGACGATGCTACCCGCTCTTTTCACACCAAAACGCTGCAAACTGTCAATAATCCTGATACCATCGCTGATGGTGCGCGGACTCCTAGCCTTGGTCAAATTACTTTCCCCTTAGTGCTGCATTACGTCGATGATATGGTGACGGTATCTGAAGAAGCGATTCTTCGCACCATGTTTTTCTTGTGGGAACGTCTGAAAATTGTAGTTGAACCCACCGGAGTACTCGCAGCCGCAGCCTTACTCGAAGGTGTGGTAACAGCACCAGAGGCGAGGATTGGTGTGATCATCAGCGGTGGAAATGTAGATTTGTCGCAAGTTGGTAAATTGTTTTCTGTAGGATTGTATTGAACCGAGTATGCACTGCTCAATTTATCAAGTGTCTGTTAACCCAGAAAACAGAGCGTGGTTTCTATTTTTACGATCCAAATGGTCATAACCTGGAAATATTAATCTGTGGATAGATTTTTGGTTGACACATCTTATGCTAGATTACCCGCTTTTGCCAACAGGGAATTTGAATGATAAACTCTGCGCCCTGTCCAGGCGCAGAAATGCACTCTATTGTACCGTGATGTTTGTCTACTACGATTTGATAAGTGATTGATAATCCTAAACCAGTACCTTGTCCTACAGGTTTAGTAGTGAAAAAAGGATCAAATATTTTTTGTCTGACACGATCACTCATACCTACCCCATTATCCTTAATGGAAATGACGACTAAATCAGCATTGACTATTTGGGTACGAATTGCGATCGCGCTAGAATTACTCTTATTTTCCTCTGCTTTTCTTTCCTTATTTAACTTTTCCAAAGCATCAATTGCATTATTCATAATATTCATAAATACCTGATTTAGTTGCCCAGGATAACATTCAATTTTTGGCAAATCACCGTAATTTTTGATAATCTCAATTGCAGGTTTACCTGATTTGACTTGGAGACGGCTTTGCAAAATTAATAAGGTACTCTCAATTCCCTCATGAATGTTAACAGGTTTCATGTCAGCCTCATCTAACCGAGAGAAATTACGCAATGTCAGCACAATTTCCTCAATGCGTTGCGTGCCAATTCTCATAGAAGATAAAGTTTTAGGCATATCTTCTTTAATAAAATCAATATCATTCTTCTCTAAAAACTCTTCAATTTCTGGTACAACATCAAGATAGAGTTTTTGATAAATATTAATTAAGTTAAGTAAGTTTTGTGTGTAATCTTCAATATAATTTAGGTTGCCATGAATAAAACTTACAGGGTTATTAATTTCATGAGCAATACCAGCAATCATTTGCCCAAGACTGGACATTTTTTCTGTCTGAATAAGCTGGGTTTGAGTTAGTTTTAATTCGTGCAGTGTTTGTTTTAATCGTACATTTTTTTCATTTAATTCCCTAGTTCTTTCCTCTATCTTATCTTCTAAGTTAGCGTAGAGTCGGGCATTCTCTAAAGAAATAGCTGCTTGTGAAAACAGGATCTTTAATATTCGTATTCTATCCTGAGTAAATGCTCCCACTGTTAAATTATTTTCTAAATAAAGTAAACCAATTAATTTGCCTTGATTAATAATAGAAGTACACATTAGTGATTTAATTTGATAGTCAATAATATACGGATCTATCGTAAAGCTTCCTTCATTACTGGCATTAGACAAAACCACATTTTTTTGGGTTCTTGTGACATAATTAATTACAGATATAGGTAATTGATTATAATTTTTTAATGGTATAGATTGACCAACAATTAAATCACCTTTAACTAAACTTGCTTGAGCTTCAATAAATAATTTTCCTCCTTTATCTAAAAGTAAAATACCAGTCTGAGCGCCAGCATTCTCAATCACAATGTTCATTAATTTTTCTAACAAGTTTTCCAGTAGAATTACTTCTGATAAAGCTTGTGATGCTTTAATAACTGTGAGCAAATCTAGTCCACTTGACTTTTCATTGATAGTGGAAATAGTAATAGTATTACTGGTAAACCCTACTTCAGAATGAGTGGAAATTTTAGCAATTAATTCTGGGTATTTTAATTCCAAATCCTTAAATTTAGCACCTGCTCCCCAACGACGATAACCATAATGTGCCTTTGTCATGTATAAGGAAGCAAATTCATTTCTTCCTAGACTAAGATAAAATTCTGCTGCACATTCATAAGCTAACGCCTCTTCATGAATATATCCAGAATTATGAGCGCCTTTAATTGCACAATCATAGTGTTCCATCGCTACTAATACTTGTCCTAAAAATCGTGCTTTTTCTGCTTCTACTAGTTCATATTTGTGCTGATTATTTACAGGTGCGTGAGCCGCCCATTCTTTTAATTGTTTTTGATTTTCTTCCACTTTCTCCATAACAGTTCTTATATCTGTTTGGAAAGTAGTATTTAAACACAGAGCCAACAATGCTAGAGAATAATAAAACTTATATTGAGGTAGATAAGCAGTCCCACTAGCTGCAACTTCATACTGTTGTGCTAATTGAGCATTTTTAACAGACTGACCATAATCTTTAAAAAAATAACTTAAAATACTTTTGGCAAGATAAGCATAAAAGATGGCTGTAATATTTCCTGCCATTCTCTGCATTACTGATTCATTAAAACTCTTACCTTCTAAGTAAGATTTATTTTCCTGTCCTTGAACTAGTTCAATTACCATCTGTTTTAAGATAAGCAAACAAACAGTAAAATGCTCTTGCTGTATTTTGTGTGCTAAATTAATATATTGTTTTAGTCTTTTTTCCAGAATATCTAAATTTTCTCCAGCCCAAAAAGGATGCCAACAAACTAATAAGCCATTGTAACCCACATACTCAATATCCCCTGTATCTAAACCACTTTGAACACCATCTTGTAAAGGTTCTATAGTTGCTTGAATATGTTCTTTCCAATGTCTAACAAAAATATTAAATAATCCATACACTTTAGATTTAATTTCTCTAGCGTTGAATTGATCTAAAATCTGCAAAGATAATTTACCAAATCGATATCCTGATTCAATATCTTTAAGAGGCCCACATAAAATTAGCCCATAAAAACCATAGGCATAAGCTGCAAAAGATGAATTGCCATACTGCACACATAAATGAACCATCGTAAAAGCAATCAGTGGTAAAAGTGCAGGATCTGCTAAATAAGCCGGAGGCATGGCTGTCATTAGTATCCTCATCGCAGCTAGCTTATGAGCATCAGTCATTTCTGGCAGATTGACTAATTCTTCAATTGTTAGCTCTGTTGGTGGAGTTTGAGACAATGAAACTCCCAGTATTTCTAGCACCTGCAAATCTAAATCTAATGCTTCTCGCATTCGATTTTGAGCCACATAAAACTGAATCTTTTTCTCATATACTTTAACAGCGTCAAGAATAGTTTTACTGTTACTTGTAACACTGATAAATAATGTTTCAGCCTGCTCAAAATTTGTATTTAAATATTCTGCTTCTACGGTTTCTACATGAAGGTCAAGAGTTAATCCATAATAATTTTGCCAACAATCAACTGCAAGTAAACTTAGACCTTTTCTAAGAAACTTTACAGCAGATTCGTAAGCAGCAGAATCCTTAGCTTTACGTCCAGAAATAAGATTTAACTCAGCTAGTTTATATCTTTCTTTTGGAGAAGAAATTAGTTCACTTCCGATATTTAATTGGTTAACAATATCAAATATTTTTTGTTCAAGTAAACTTTCGTCAATATTCTTTAATAGCAGCCTACCAATATTTAAGTGAATCTCCTTTTTCTGCTCATCAGGTATCAACGCATAAGCTGCTTGTTGCACACGATCATGAAGAAACTTATAATCAATTACAAAAATCTCAACATTATCTAATAGCTGTGGTAGTTTATAGCTATCACTTAAAGGTATAACTAAACCAGCTTGTAGTGCTTCCCAAATATCTAATGCTGTGTCAGTATTAGATTTTTCGTTAACACAAGAGAGTATATTTAAATTAAATCTATTGCCAATACAGGCAGCTATTTTTAAAACATTTTGTGTAGTATTTTTGAGTTTTTGAATTTTAGCTATCATTAATTCAACAACATTATCAGTAATTTCTAGTATCTCAATGTCCTGAATATCCCATTGCCATTGACTAGTAACAAAGTTAAAATAAAGTAGATTTTCTTGATGAATAAATTTGATTAATTGATTGACAAAAAACGGATTACCAGCTGTTTTATTGAAAATTAATTTTGCTAATTCTTTAGAGTTATTTAAACTAGATTTTAGTGTGTCGCTAACTAATTGAGAAACATCAGCAACTTTTAGATTTTGACAATGAATAATCTTGACAGAGCTACTATTTTTTTCAATTTCCTGCAAAACTAACATTAAAGGATGACTAATATTAACTTCATTATCTCGAAAAGCTCCGATTATCAATAAATATTGAATGTCAGTATCTGTAGCTAATAACTGAATTAATTTTAATGAAGCTAAATCTGCCCATTGTAAATCATCTAGAAATACAACTAATGGATGGTCTTTTTGAGCAAACAAATTGATAAACTTTTGAAAAACCAAGTTAAAGCGATTTTGTGCTTCTGCTGAAGCTAGTTGTGGTACTTCTGGTTGTTTACCAATAATCAGTTCTAGTTCAGGAATAACATCAATAATAATTTGAGCATTTGGAACTAGAGCTTCTAAAAGTTTTACTTTCCAAGTTGCTAGTTGTACTTCACTTTCTGTCAGTAATTGCTGCATTAACTCTTGAAATGCTTGAATCAGGGAAACATAAGGAATATTGCGCTGAAATTGCTCAAATTTACCAGCAATAAAATAGCCTCTATTTTTAATAACAGGTTTATGGATTTCATTTACTAATGCTGATTTACCAATCCCCGAATAACCCGCAACTAATATTAATTCTTTATTTCCTTGATTAATTTTTTCAAAAGCAGTCATTAAGATATCTATTTCTACTTCTCGTCCATACAACTTTTCGGGAATTTGTAGTTGGCTAGACTGATCCTGCTGACCAATGAAAAATGCGATTATAGAATTAGTTTGCTCTAACTGATTGAGACAGTTTTCTAAATCAGCTTTAATCCCAAAAGCACTTTGATATCTTTCCTCAGCAGTTTTGCTGAGTAATTTCATAATAATTGCAGAAATTACTTGAGGGATTTGTGGGATTAACTGATCTACTGTTGTAGGTTGTTTGGCAATATGACAATGAACTAACTCCATTGGATCAATTACTTGAAACGGTAACTGACCTGTGAGCATTTCATAAAAAGTTACACCCAACGAATAAAAGTCTGTACGGTAATCAACTGTTCGGTTCATTCTTCCTGTTTGCTGTGGAGACATATAGGCTAGAGTTCCTTCAAGCAAATCAGGATTACTGAGTTTGGGTTTTTCTTGAAAAAGTAGTGATGAGATAGAAAAATCAATAATTTTAACTTGATGAGTTTCTAAATTAACAATAATATTCTGTGGTTTAATATCTTTATGAATAATATAATTTTGGTGTAATTCACCTAAAGCTTGGGTAATTTGAATGCCTATATTGAGAAAATCAAGTAACTCTATTTTTTCTGCCTGGATAATTTTTGAGAGGGAAGTACCATCAAAATTTTCTAACACAATGGCAAAACCATTGTTGTATTTTTCTAGGCTATGAGCTTTAATAACTCCTGGGATATCTAAATTTTTGAGCAGTTCATATTCATGTTTGAATGCCGCTATATCTTTTAGCTCAGGATATTCTGTTTTTAAAAGTTTAATAACTACTAGTTTATTATCTTTATTTCTACTGGCTCGATAAACAGTAGTTTTGGTTCCTTCATAAATTAATTCTATAATTTGGTAATTAGATAATGTAATCATTTGTTATATTAATAATTAAAGTAATTTTTAAAATTGGGGAAATGATGATTCTATTATTTATATAACAAATATATTTTAAAGTCGGTAAACAATAAACTTTAAAAATATATAGAACCACCAAATAATATAGGTTTTTTGAACCTATATAATGCTAAATTTGGTTGAATTTATCAAAATGCACCTGATTAATTTGAATATACCTTTATAACCAAGAATCCCACTCACCAATAATTTTTTTGGTGTATTTTATATGGAAGCATTGATGTAGAATAGCTCGTGTTGCTTGCATTGCAGACATTACTGTAGCTTCCACGCAACCAGAATTGTAACCGTTGTTAATCCAGTCGCCAGTTAGGTAAAGGTTATCAAACCCAGATTCATCAGTTTTGAGTCGATACTTGGTACTTCCAGGTACAGAAAGTACATAGCGTTCTGATGGGTTAATGTTAATTCGCCAGTACTGAGCTTTAAAGCGTTCTACTCCCTGACGGTTTTGAAAATCTACTAGTAAATTCCAATTCAAACCTTGGGAATTTTTGGGGTGAGTAGGATTAGCCCAAAGGTGTCCGATGTAATTGTTGAGGAAGTTAATTGCTTGTTGCTCTACTATTTTTTGGGCTTTAGCTGGAAAATCATATTCTGTGTGGGGAGGAATACCTGGATCTGCAATTACGCCGGTGAAGTAAGCTACACTGTAAGGATAATGCTTAGAAGGCCAATTTTCTCGTACTATTAACTCGCTCATATCTGCATAAACATCAAGTGGTTCAATATAAGCTCCTAGCACGTGACTAGATTGTTGCCATCCTAATTGCTGTAAGGTAGGCTTAAGCCATATTTGTCCGCCTTGAGTAGTTACTGTCTTAACTTGAGTTAGCATATCGTGCCATTTTTGATGCACTGGGTTTTTTTTGGCATGGAGCAATTCACCGCAAATAGAGGGTAAGGCGGCTATAGAAATTCCCAGCAACACAATATCAAAATCGTCGCCTTTGGTGAGGGTAATTTTGTCTACATTCTGCCAAGGTGTCCAATATGACTCAAGGTTAATTTCTTGGTCTTGGAGTTTTTGGGCTTCTTCATCGACAATCTGATCATAAAGAGGTTCACTAGGCCAGCAACGAATGTCTTTAACTTTGATGAGTGGTTGATATTCTTGCTCTGGGTTTTTTAAATTTACTTGGCGAGCCAAAGTGATACTTGCAATTGATTGCTGATCTTTATCCAAGTGCAACTGCTTGGCAACATGGAAGAACTTAAATTTTACACCACGACGCTTTAGCACTTCATATAGTGGAGTGATCACTACCTCCGCCATCCCTGATTGCATTTTCCACATGATGGCGCCATTGTATTTGAACAACATAGTGGTGAGGATACGGATAGCTGTTCCTGCTGCTAGTTGCGGTTCATTAGTATTGCCTTCTGGAAAACCATACACTAAATCGTATAAGACACGAATAAATGCTGATTTAACACTTGATTCTCTAGCTCCGTGTTTTCGTAGCCAGTCTATGTAGTTATACTCATCTAAACTGTCTAGGGAACGAAAATGAATTACCTCATCTACAAATAAACCCCGGATGTTTGCTAATGCTAAATCGATAAGTGTTAAACGCCAAAAAATTTCAGGATTTTGTCCGCTTTTAGATTCTATCTGAGGGATCAAATGTTCTTTAAAACGGTCTATTAGCTTAAGAATTAACTGCTGATGTTCACGTCTTTGAATTTTGGTATTTTGAGGTAGTGATTGAGCTAGGTTATAGGCAAGTTTTAAAAACATTCCTTCAGAATTCAAGTCTATGTCTTGAAATATCTCACCAATGTATTCGTTGATATTGTTAAGCCATTTTCCCCAAAAACTAGGTTCTTGGAAAAATAACTGAATCAACTGGCTAGGAAATTGCAAGAGACTACTATCTGATAAAAATTCCATTACCTCTTTGCCTAATGCTATTTGTTTGGCAAGAGATACTGAGGAACTTTTGGAAAAATGGAACTGGTCGTAATTCTCAATTTCTGCGTAAGTCTGAATGACGAATTTGATGGTGCTGCAAATATGTTCCCAAAGAGAAGAAATATCGCCACCTTCCCAAGGAGCTAGAGAATTGGTAGGGAAGTTAAAAGGCAAAGTTACCCAATTTTGATTGATGTATTCTTCTAAGACGATGAAACTATGGGGTTTGAATGCGTCTTCTATGGTACTGAAAGGCCCGTTGCCACCAAGTTCGTCATAGCATTGCTTGAGTAGACGAAAGGCATTTTCGTAGAATCCAAAAAAAATGTGCAGTCCATGTTCTTCGATGCGGTAGTCTGGTTCATAATCAGGTGCATGGGGTTTGATATTGCGTCCAGTTGCACATTTACCACCTAAACGCCAACCTGTTTGATAAATAGTAATGTCGTAGAGACTATCCCACCCTGGTTGACTGGTTAATTCATAGGCAGTGGTTAATGATGCTATTCCACCGCCTAAGATAGCAATCTTTTTTGGCTTAAAAATTTTAGACATGTTTGTTTTTCTTTGCGTGGTAAGGGTGAAGAAGGAAGCAGAAGATAGGGGAGATAATTTAATTAGTATGGGCTAAACCATAGCTATCCGCTAACAGCAGTTACTACTATTTATATGGTGCTTGCCAAACGGTTTTTCCATCTTTGAGTGTGAAGTCGAAATGCAGCACAAAACCAAGCTTTACTGGGATATTTACTGATTCGCTACCTACGGAATAACCTTTGTCTAGTCCTAAGTCTTGGACGATTGGTTGGCTAGCAAAATTATTGATTTTTAATTGAAATTGATCGCCAAAACCATTGAATCCAAAGAGTTTTCCACCATAGAAGGTTTGTAGTTGCATGGGGGATTCAATCAGTGCTTGATAGCAGGCTTTTTTGCTGTTTTCTACGTCGCGGATTTGTTTGAGGGTAACGAGAGGGACGACCCTGTTTAAGAGATATTCGAGGAGATTAAAGGGCAACTGTAAGCCAGGAATGGCAATCTCGTCATTGTTAAATAATAAGTTAGCGATCGCTGTTACTGCTTCTTCAAAAGTGTCCCATGTTTTGATAGTTTGATGTTTATCCCTTGTACTGATGCGTTGAACTTCCAGCAGGCGCGCATCTATAGATTGACTTGTCGGAGAAAACTCTTTAAATACTAAGGTATCTACGGTTAATAAATCCGGTTCTTGATTTAAGTCAGGAATCTGAAATGTACCAAGTTGTTTAAAGAAGCCGTAGACTTCTCTACCAGAAATTAGGATGGGAGAATTATTCACGTACAAGTAAGGCATAAACCAAGCTAGGCGTTCGGCAATGAATAAAGGCCCGACTCTTTTACCTACTACTGTTAACATCCAAAAGATGGCTTCTTCTTCATGCACAGTTCCTTTGTCATAGTCGGGTGGATAGATAGAAGTTAAAGAATCTATCTTGTTGAACGTCAAGATGAGATAGTTCATCGCTGGGCGATATTCAATCTCTCCGTTATTAGGATCATTGAGATATTTATCACACACTTCTTGCAACTTCGCCATTGAACCTTCAACGGCAAAGGCATACATTTTTGTCCCTTTGATTTCGTAGGGTTGATTAAACGCCTGTCCATCTGCTCGTTCTATATATTTGGGGTATGGTGATTTGTCACCACCTCCGGAAAAGTAATTTTTGAAAAAACTACTCATATCTTGTTCCATATTTTTGCCTTTTACCGCTAAATCTTGGAACAATTGATCTGGTTTTTGTTGTATTTGGGTAAGGTAATTTGTGAGTTTTTGGGGTTCTTGAAGTAGGGCAGTAAATTCACTAACAGCGCCTAAAGCTGTATGGAAACTTGTTTGCATTGTCTGCAAAGGGTTGTTGGTGTTCATCGGGTTTTGGGTAACTAGCTAGTTAGTTTTTATACCAAGCTGATGTTGAGCATCTGTACAGAGATATGAGAATATTAGATACCTCTGTGTTTCTGTACTATTGTGTCAAAGGAGTTTTAATTTGTCCTTACTAAAACCCGATAATCTGTTAAATAAATCACAATCAAATTCTTCAACAGAGGGTCTTGTTTGAAGTGTTCCCTTTACAGTGGCTTTTCTAACAAATTGCTCAGACAGCGAATCTTGGCACAAGGTTTACCACCAACGCGACCAGTGTCAATCCAATAGCCAATATCAGCAAAGCTCTCGATGTTCTTGGGGGGTTAGATGGTTTGGGGCGATTGGCTACAGCATTGGGGGAGAGGGCGCGATCGCACCGATGCATTTGCCCAAAAGTAAAACTTAATCAAGTGTTACAAGTGACATTTATAGTTTAAAAGTTGTGTTGATGATCAAGTAGCGATCGCTTATTTACCACAAAAATTTGCTTAAAAAAGCAGGAACATCAGGCTTTTTGCGAATAATATTCACATATGTTAATATTGTTAATTTTATTTAAGTACAGATATTTAGTATGGTTGCCATAAAGACTGTTCTCAAAGATTCAGAGCAAATCACTCGGTTGTTTTCTCATCTCGAATTTGATGGAAAGAAACTCAATCATCAACCGGGTAGCGTATTGGGGAGTACTGCATTGATTGCGGGAACCACCATTGGGGCTGGGATTCTCGCCTTACCAGCTGTTACCCTGCCGTCTGGGATTGTGCCATCCACATCTGGGCTGATTGCTGTTTGGCTCTACGCTTTAGTTTCAGGGTTATTGGTTGCAGAAGTGATCTTAAACACGATGCGAACAGAAGGGTGTCCGAGTATAGGTTTTTTGGGAGTTGTTGAGAAGATCCTTGGTAAGCTAGGAGGGCGAATTGCTGGCGGCGCATATTTATTCATGCACTATGCTCTCTTAGTGGCATACATCACTGAAGGTGGAGAGATTTTAGGATCTGCGGCGGCAAAAGTCTGGGGTGTGCAGATATTGCCAAAGTGGGTGGGTACAATGACTTTCACGCTCTTATTTGGTGGCATTATGTATCTTGGGCGAGAAAAGTTTATTGAGAAATTAAATAGCGCCTTTGTCGGAATTGTTATCGTTTCCTTTTTGGGACTATTATTTCTGGTAGGAGGGCACATTCAGAGTGCCCAATTATTATTTCAGAATTGGAGTGCCCTTGGTAGTGCCATTTCAGTAATGTCTGTGGCGCTATTTTTCCAAAACGTTGTGCCGCTGGTTGTGACGCAACTCGAAGGGGATGCCCACAAAATTCGTCAGTCCATCTTTATTGGTTCTGTGATTCCTCTAATTATGTTCTTGGCGTGGAATGCCGTAATTTTAGGAAGCGTCAGTCCTGATATCCTACATGACACATCTGATGGTAGAACTGTTTTTGACCCGTTGCAAATTCTCCGAACAGGTGGTGTGGGGGAAGGGTTAGGAGTGCTAGCATCCATTTTTTCAGAGTTTGCGATCGTTACATCATTCATTGGATTTGTATACGGGTTGCTGGATGTGTTCAAAGATATTTTCCTAATTACACAGGGCAAACTTTTTAGTCGCCTATCCCTCTACTCGCTGGTTCTTTTCCCTCCTATGACTCTGGGAACACTCAATCCCACCATCTTTTTTACTGCCTTAGATTACACTGGAACATTTAGTATCTCAGTTCTCGGTGGAATTATTCCGGCGTTAATGAGTTGGAAGCAACGTCAAGAACAAGAAAACTCAGATAGTATAAATCAATCACTCGTTCCTGGTGGGAAGGTGACACTCATGGTGATGATTGGAGTGGCGTTAGCCATGATGGGAAGGCAAATTCTGGCAATTGCCACACAGTCAAACCATCAATGAAATTCTATGTAACACAAATACTTATAGTTGTAGTATAAAGAGGACAAACACAATCAAATGAGTGATTCTCGCCTCGTCAAAATCAACAAATATCTCAGTAAATATCTGCGACATACGCCGGATGCAATTGGAATTAAACTTGCTCCTGCTGGTTGGGTTGCTGTTGATGAACTACTTACTGCTTGTGCTAAAAACAAGTTTCCGATTAACCGTCAGGAATTAGAGGCGGTAGTTGAATCCAACGAGAAACAACGGTTTTCTTTTGATTCTACAGGGACTCTGATTCGTGCGAACCAAGGACATAGTATAAAAGTCGATTTACAATTAGAATCTGTTGTTCCCCCAGATGAGCTTTATCACGGCACGGGACACAAGTCTGTAAAGGCTATTATGCAAACAGGACTTTGCAAAATGTTACGACATCATGTCCATTTATCGAAGGATATTGCAACAGCACAAACTGTTGGTGCAAGACATGGAAAAGCAGTAGTTTTTGTTGTATATGCTGCGGCAATGCATCAGGCGGGTTACATTTTCTATTGTTCTGCTAATGGTGTTTGGTTAGTGGATCATGTCCCACCTGAGTATCTACAAAAAATTTAAATTTTAATAAGTTGTTAAGATTTATTTAGAAATCTCAAAAAAGGAACTGTTTCCTTGTTTTGAGTATTTGATAGCATTGGTTCTACCCACAGCTTCTGCCAGTATTTGTGCTTGGCGCGATCGCTCTGATAATATGCCAAAAAGCATATTCCACGGTTAAAAGCCTTGGTTACACGGGATTATGGCTTTTTTGTGCCCAAGGCTTGCGTCATAGGTATAGAGTTATCAAAATTATCGTTAGTTCATTAAACTGACGCGAATCATTGCTTAAATTACTGATTAATTAGTGCATCACCAAATAGAGAAAATTATGGTAACTAGGCTCGAACCATTCAAATCATCTCGATTTATCAGAAAACCGATTTTAGCAGATGTCGATTTTTTGACTTTTTGGAAAACATTGACCAATTTGCTGCTGATCCGGGCAGAAAAATTTTTTCAATGGTCTGGTTCTGTTGTCAAACTGCTCAAAATGTTCCTTGAATAATTCCGCCATCTACTTGCAGCATGACTCCATTTACAAATGAGGCGGCTGGTGAACTCAGAAATACCGCGACATTGGCAAACTCTTCTGGTGTCCCTATACGACCTAAAGGAACTGTCCCATTGACTCTAGCAATTTCTGCTGCTTTTGTTTCACCACTTTTAGCAATACGGGCGTTGATTAATTCTTCTACTCGTTCTGTATATGTCCAGCCTGGTAAAATGCTGTTGACGCGAATTTTATCGCTACCGAGTTCTTGGCTGAGAGTTTTCGTTAAACCAATCACCGCTAATCGAATCGAATTAGACAACACCAGATTTTGGGCTGGTTGTTTAGTTGAGGTTGAGGTGATGGTCAGAATCGCTGGTGCTGTAGATTGGCGTAAGTAAGGTAAAGCGAACTTCACCAAGCGTACCGCACTCAGCAAAGTCAAGTTGATCGAAGTTTCCCAAGTTGCCAAATCGATATCGTCAAAAGTGCCAGCGGGTGGGCCTCCGGCGTTGGTAACTAGGATATCCAACCCGCCGAATTTCTCTACTGTGGCATTAATCACCCGCTCAATATCTGCTTGACTAGTGACGTCTGCACGCAGAGATAGCACTTCTGTACCTGTTTCGCTTTCAATCTCCGCAGCGGTTTTGTCAATTAACTCACTGCGGGCGCAGATGGCAATTTTTGCACCCTCACGGGCAAATTGCCTTGCTGTAGCTTTGCCCAAACCTTTACTAGCAGCTGTCACTAAGGCGACTTTGCCACGGAGTTGCAAATCCATAATCTTGATTCTTCTTGTTTATAGTAACTTGAAGCCGAGGTAATTGAGAACTTCACGCAAGCGATCGCGTCCCCTCAATGATTCGACAGTTGCGATCCGTTGGGCTGAGTGTTCTGACCAATCACCAGGGATATTCATCTTTTGTTCAGTATAGAAGTCTTTGATGATATCGTTATAGTGAGCGATCGCTTCTTCTTGATCTGCCAATTTATAAGTTTCACGATGCAGTATCGCTGATTGTGGCAACCTTGGCTTAATCGCTGCTTCTACCTCAGGATTTGCATAGCCGACACATAGCCCAAACACAGCATACACAGAGTCGGGCAAATTTAATATCTCTGCTACCTCTTGGGGGTGGTTCCGAATTCCGCCGATATATACTGTTCCTAAACCAAGTGATTCAGCTGCTACTGCTGCGTTTTGCGCCGCCAAAGTTGCATCGATTGTTGCCATCACAAACATTTCCAAGTATTCCAGGGCATCATGAGATATGCCACGACTGTCAGCTACGTAGCTTAGACGCGCCAAATCTGCTAACCAAACCAAGAATAAAGGAACCTGGTTAATATGTGCTTGGTTTCCTGCTAGCTTGGATAATTCCTCTTTGCGCTGTTGATCTTCGACTGCTACCACACTCCAGGTTTGCAAATTAGAGGAAGTTGATGCAGATTGGGCGGCTGCAATTAGTAACTTCAGAGTTCCTGGTGGTAGAGAATCAGATAGATAAGACCGGATTGAACGGTGAGATAGTAGTGCTGTCAGGGAATCATTCCATTCAATTTCGGGATTGAAGGGGATTTCACCGTAGCGCGATCGCAGTAGTTCTGTAGGATTAGTCATAATCAATTCCAAGATTTACATTTCAAAAATTGTCAGTTGAATAAAAGACTTTAGGAGCTTACAGATGTCATTAGTGTCAATTTAAGGTTTAAAATCTTGTTTCCAGGTACTAAGAAGAAAATGCTCTTTATTGGGCTACTGCCACTTGAATACGAGGCAGAGCCTCACAGAGGGCATTCCTAGTCGGAGACTAGGAACTAGGCATTTGTAGGGGCATACAGATGTATGCCCCTATAGCCTACTCATTGTACTAGTTTAAGTTTTTGGTGAAAAGGCAGCATATTCTTCTTTTGTCAACATTGCATCCTTGACATTTACCTCTTTGGGAATTAACTTCAATTTATAATATGTATCCGCAACACCTTGTTGGAGATTTATTAGATTGTCGTCAATTGGGACAACACCAAAAGTGCGTCTGTTAGTTGCTTTTTTCATCGTTTCTACATCAATTCCCAACACAGGTGCTAGAGTTTTTGCTACTTCTTCTCGATTTTGTTTAGACCATTCTTCTAGATTTTGAATTTCCTCCACTATTGCCTTGACAGTTTGCGGATTTTCAGTGACAAATTTGCGACTCATCAAATAATATCCTCCCTGTTTATTGATTCCTGTGCCATCAATTAGGACTCTGGCTTTAGTTGCTTCTTGAGCCGCTGCATAGAAGGGGTCCCAAATTACCCAGGCATCTACACTACCCTTGACAAATGCAGCGCGGGCATCAGCTGGTGCTAAATATTTAGGTTCAATGTCAGTATATTTCAATCCCGCTTTTTCTAAAGCTTGGACTAACAATAAGTGAGCGCTAGAGCCTTTTTGAAAGGCAACTTTTTTACCTTTGAGGTCACTAAGTTTTTGAATTTGTGAATTTTGAGGAACAAGAATTGCTGAACTAGCCGGAGTAGCCGCAGTACCAACAACATAAGTTAGTGATGCTCCGGCTGCTTGGGCAAATATTGGCGGTGATTCTCCTACAGGACCGATGTCAATACTACCCACATTCATGGCTTCTAGGAGTTGGGGACCCGCTTGAAATTCAGTCCACTTTACAGTGATCCCTTCTGGTGCCAAACGCTTTTCTAAAACACCTTTAGTTCTAATTAAAATAGTCGATTTTTGATAGCCAAATCTTACCACTGTTGCTTTACTGGAAGCCGAATTGCTAACAGATGTGGCAGTGGGATTAGGGGAATTAACAGTAGGTGTCGATGAGCAGGCGGCAAATAGCACGCTCAGACAAAGACCTGCAACAAAAGCCCCCGCAATTGGCAAAGGAGAAGAAAAGAATAATTTATGTTGGTTGTTAAATGGGATATTCCTGATTTTTATCAACGATATCCACTTGGTAATTAAGCGGCGAAAGATTAGGTGAATCATCAAAATGATTTCTCTGAACTATATTTATACTATAAACTTATAGGTTTACCGGAGTATATAGATAAATTTAAATTAAATTGATATAAAAATAGCGGGAAGTAGGGTAAATTGATACTTCCCTGCTTGTCTAAGTGTCAAAATACACAGCACTAATTCAGCAAATCAGGTTCTTCACGGATAATCCTGTCGTAAAGTGGCTGGAAGCTGAACCACCCACTTATATGTGACCCCACTTGAGTTTGCGTTAAGCGAGCTGTTTCGTGTTTGATAGTAGTAGGTCTACCCGCAGCTTCTGCCAGTAGTTGGGCTTGGCACGATCGCTCTAAGCTAATGTACCAAAAGGCAGCTTCATCTACCGTATGTCCCACAGTTAAAATGCTGTGGTTCCGCAGGATTATGGCTTTCTTTGGCCCCAAAGTTTGCGCCAGTCGCTGACCTTCAGAAGTTTCTAAAACCACACCTGTGAAATCATCAAATAGGGCATGGTCTTCGTAAAAAGCACAGGAATCTTGAGTTAAGGGGTCAAGGAGACGACCTAAACTAGACCAGGCTTTACCATAAAGTGAATGGGCATGAGCCGCTGCTATGACATCAGGTCGAGCTTCATGAAGCTGAGAATGAATGGCGAAAGCAGCTTGATTCACCTCAGCATCGCCTTTAACCACCTCACCTTCTCTGTTAACTAAGATCAGGTCAGAAACTCGGATATGACCGAAGTATGTTCCAAATGGATTGACCCAGAAATGGTCTGTAAACTCCGGATCACGAGCCGTAATATGGCCGGCGATTCCCTCGCTGAAGCCAAACTTACCAAACAGGCGAAAGGCAGCGGCGAGACGTTGCTTGCGGTGCAGGCGTTCGTCTTCAACTCTCTCGAATACTGGGGGTTGTGGTCTATCGGACTTGGGCATGTTCTTTTTCCTCTTCTTCTTTACAGGGAGCGTTGGAATATCCAGAGCGAAAAGATTTGACGCTATGAGATTCTGGGATGAACTGGTGACGCAAGATGCAGCCAGTATCATTACCCAGAAGATGGATAGATACAGATGCGCTCTGGGATGTGGTTTTGACGGCGTGGATATCACCATCTGGAGGTAAGAGGCGGTAGATATCCCCTGGTTGAAGCGATCGCACTTCAGTTACTTGTAATTGTGCGTGTCCTTCAGCATCGCCGTTATCTAGACGGCGATAGACTGTTTCTTCTTGATTACCTTTGTATAAACCAATCAATCCCCAAGCCAAATGGTCGTGGACGGGAGTCGTTGAACCTGGGGGAATCACCAAGCTGAAGACTGAGAGGGAACGGTCTTTGGCGCGATAAAGCAGCCACTGACCAATACCGCCGCCCATCTTGCTTTCGGGATTGATTTGAGCAAACTTTTCCCGGAGCCATTCCTGTTGGGCGAGCAGTTCTTGAAAATAGGGTTCTAGTCTAGCTAGAGTTTGGGTGCGATCGTCAGCAGTGCTAGCGCTAATTTCACGCACTGTTGCTACAAAGGATCGTAGTTCCTGGCTCTCAATAAACCATTCGTCTTCTGGTAATGGTTCCAAGATGGTGTGGTTTGTCATTTATATTCCTCGATTTGGCAGGCAACTAACATTTACTAATTCGTAATTCACGCTATGTGCGACTTATTATTAAAACCCCGCTTCCATTCCTCTCCCCGAAAGGTCGAGAGGCTTTGATTCTTTCTCCCCAACGCTAGTAGAGAAGAGGTTGGAGGTTAGGTTTGAGAGGAAAGTTGCACACGGCGTTAATTCGTAATTCGTAGTTAAGAATTCAATTACGAATTATTTTAATGCCAGGGTGAAGCTTGAAGCCAAGTTGCTCAAGTTTTAGACGAGAAAGAGACTCCTTCAGAATGATAGTAAAGGGATATCTCTGGAATACGGTAGCTTTACCTTGTGACAATAGTAGCCTAGCACGGCTGATGCGTACTGGATATAACGGTTGTTGGTTGGCATCGAGAATCAATACTTTGGTCATGAATGATATTCCTTACGAATACAGTTATTAAGGGACTATCAAAAAATCAATCATCCAATCTTGATCTAAGGGATTTTCAACAAATAAATTATTCAATCTTATGGAGTGGCCAACATGAGCGCCTTTGGCTACAGGCGACTTTTCTGACTATCCCACAAGAAGTAGTTGAATATTTTTTTTATTTGAAAGTCCCTAAGCAACAACAGTTGCTTGTCGCTCCCGCCGTTGCACTTCTGCCCGGACTAGGGGAATCACATCACGACCATAAGCGATCGCATCTTCTAATGGATCAAATCCCCGAATCAATAGAGTAGTTACCCCAGCATCATAGTAATCCACAAGGGACTCTGCTACTTGCTCCGGTGTCCCAACCAGGGCTGTAGTGTTACCATAGGCACCAGTAACGGCAGCAATTGGTGTCCACAAGCGCTTATCGAAAATTTCGCTTTCTTGGGCAAACTGTAACAAACGATTGGAACCCACTGCTTGCGGACGTGCTGAATTAAAGTAGGGAGTTATCGGTAGCTGATTTTCGGTTTTTGCAGCCCGAATTTCCTTAACACGCGATAGAATTGAGTGCGCCCGTTCCCAAGCCTTCTCCTCAGTATCACCTAGAATCGGTCGCAACGAGACACTATACCGTGGCGATCGCTCTGGTGGTGTTACAGCTTTTACTTCGCGTATCCGTTCCTTAACCGCCGCAATCGGTTCTCCCCACATAGCGTAGACATCACTGTGCTTTGCACCCACAGGTACTGCTGCACCAGAAGCACCGCCAAAGTACAGGGGTATGTGGGGTTGTTGTAAAGGCTTCACATCTGAGTAAGCATCTTTCACCCGGTAGAATTCGCCCTCATAGTCGAAGGGAGTATCACTCGTCCACACCCGGCGCACAATGTCGAGGTACTCATCTGTACGGCGATAGCGAGTATCGTGGTCAAGCCAATCACCATCGCGTTGCTGTTCGGCATCGCTGCCACCTGTAATAATGTGTACGGCAATGCGACCATTAGTAAAATGATCCAAAGTTGCTGTCTTGCGTGCGAAGAGTGTAGGAGCCACGAAACCAGGGCGGTGGGCGATTAAAAACTTCAATCGTTCTGTTGCAGCCGCCGCGAACGATGCCACAGTTAAGCCATCGGGGCCAGTTGAACCATAACCAACCAGTACCCGATCAAAGCCACCATCCTCATGTGCCTTAGCAAACTTGCGGACGTAGGCGGCATCTATGGAACCGCCGGTGATCGAAACTGTCGGCCCATCTAACTCAGATATTTGTCGCGTTCCAATCATTCCAATAAATTCAATCGGCATAGTGCATCTCCTTAAAAATTACAAACCATAATCAACAAGAATTGGGCATTGGCGATAAGTCTTTAATACTCGCTGACGAGTCTTTGATACTCGCCGATGAGTCTTTGAACTCCACTCCTCTGCTCCTGTATCCTCTGCTCCCCTTGCTTCCCCTGCTCCCCTGCTTCCTCTGCTCCCCATCTCCCCCTCCTACTTAGCCGTGGGGCAGATAGTAGCAGCAACATCTACCTTTTTCGGTAGAATTTTTTGCTCCAGCATCCAGTCAGCAGTCTTCTGAATTTTGACAACATCATCAGCATTAGGTGTGGCAAGTAGCTGTGGTCCTTGATTCTCAGTTACCCGCTTGGCTACGGCTGGGGAGATTTTGATGTCCTTGACTAGAAATTCGGCTGATTTTGCCGTATTTACATTCAACCAATCGTATTCCTCGCCTAAACCCTTGAAAGCTGCTTTCACCGCCTCTGGAGATTTAGCCGCAGCCTCATTACGCACAAGCATTACACTGTAGGTGGGGGCTGGATGGGTTGTGGTGATTCTCCTAGCACCATGCTCTAATTCGGCAATTGAGATATAGGGATCCCAAACTGCCCAAGCGTCCACAGTTCCTTGGTAAAGGGCGGGTGCAGCATTATTTGGAGCTAAGAAGACACGCTGAACTTTATCTTTAGAAATGTTCTCTTTTTCCAATACTTTTAATAACAGGTACTCACCTGCACCAGCCTGATTTACAGCAACTTTTTTACCTACGAGGTCAGCAGGCTTACGGATAGAAGAGTCGCCACGAACTACGATCGCACTGCTCAATGATTCAGGTCTAGGACGCTGGACAGCCCCAATGCAAAGCTCCTGACCAGCGGCGATCGCTGACAACCCAGGAATGTCCCCGCACCCGCCTATATCGGCTTGATTAGCACTAATTGCTTGGAGTAAGGTAGCACATCGGTCAAAGGGGCCAGCCCATTCAGCTTTGATATTTTCAGCCGCAAGCCTCTTTTCTAACTCTCCTCGTTGACGGGCAATTGGTACCACACCTCCCTTTTGGTATCCCAGGCGAATCAAACTGGTTTTCTCTTGAGTTTGGTTACTGACATTTTGGGCAGTGTTAGTATTTGTAGAGTCACTTGAAGCGCAGCCAGAAATCACCAAACCTAGCCAGGAACCAGCAACCAGTAAGGCACTAAGGGACTTGACTGAGCGTTGTGGCAATAAAAACAAGAACTTTTTGAATTGATTCAACAACTTTTTTATTACTCCTTTTATTAAAGAAAAGATAAGAATGAGAGTCTAGAGGTCAACTCCAGCACTCTCGTCTTTACCGCTAATTAGGGATTTTCAAGGAATAAATCATCCAATTTTGTAGGGCGGTCTCACAATCAATAGTTGGATATTTTTTATTGGCAAGCCTCTTAGCTGTGATATTGGTTTATACAAATACGGTAAATCGGTCGGATAACCGTTGAATAAACTACAAGCAGAAATTATCACATCCAAATTTAAAAAGCAAGTCGATTGTTACGAGTTCCAGGTGTGAGGAACGCGAAAAAGTGGAATTGTCCATATCATCTAGACGTGTATCGTTTGTCCACAATGCCAAAAAGCGTTGGATTTGCTTAACTCAGAGTTTTATTGACAACGTTCTTTACCTAACTTCGTTGGAATCCCAATTGAACTAACCAGTAAAAGACATACGAGAAGCTAAACCTAGCAACTTGTCGGGGAACTCAATATGACGGTCTGGACTTACGCAAAGAATTTCTAGAATTAGTAAGTCGCCCACCAGTTCCACCTCGTAAAACCTTTGGTTTGTGGGTTTCAGAGTATGGTTATGACAATTGGAAGCAGATTGATCCGATTTTGAGCGGCTTGCGAAGCAATAATTTCCCAATCGATGGCTTCGTGCTTGATTTGAACTGGTTTGGTGGAATTATTCCTGACGAAACGCAGACATCTGTTGATGAGTCTACGGGCAGTGCAATGGATCGGTTGAATTGGGACGAAAACCAAGAATCCTTGGCGACAAAGGTGACATTAAATCGTGTAGCTTTACCGCAGCTGACTTCCTAAAATGCTTTCGATCAGGCCGAAAATGGTTGGTTTAATGTCGGCAACAATTTGATTTTGGCTTTTTAGGAGAAATTTTTATGTATTTATACCAATTCAATTAATGATTGCAACACATCCTTGGGTGAAGACGCGATGAATCGCGTCTCTACAAATGGTCTATTTGTCGCATTCTTTTTTTAAATTGGTATTATACTTAAAATGCTCGTTATTTTAATATTGTCAAAAAGGCGTAATTGTTTGTAAATGTAGGCTTTTTTCTAACTGCGGATGCTGGAAGCGAAGTTCTCTAGCGTGCAGATGTAACCGACTGGTAACTGCACAGCATCCATAAAGGCGATCGCCTAAAATAGTTACCCCAAGTCCTCGCACATCAGCTGCATGAACCCTCAATTGATGAGTGCGTCCAGTTAGCGGCGTAAATTCTACGCGGGTGTAGTCTTTTTCTCTCGCCATTACCTGAAAATGTGTCAAGCTAGGTTTACCGTGCTGCCAATCAACTTTTTGATTAGGGCGATTTTCAGGATCTGCCCACAATGGCAGTTCAATTGTACCTTGGTTAACTGTCACAGCACCGGAAAGGATGGCTTCATAAACTTTATAAACCTGGCGTTGCTGAAACTGCTGGCTGAGTTGCCGATGGGTTTGACGATCGCGCGCCAACAACAAAATACCAGAAGTTTCCTGATCTAGGCGATGCACAGATGCAAGGGTTATGCCATCCGGTAATAGATGACGTAAGCGACTCAAAACACTATCTTGGCGATCGCGATAACGACCAGGCACTGAAAGCAGCCCAGCAGGCTTGTTTACAGCAATCAGCCATTCGTCTTCATAAATAATCGGGATCTCTCCTTTGGTAGGGGAAAGTGGGCTAGTTATGTATACATCCCTGTTTGGGATTGAAATAGGTTTCAAGCCTGAGAGCAAAAACCCCATTAGTGGCTGACATCGCTCCGCACATGCTCCATAAAATTCTCCCTGAATTTTGTCCTGATTTACAGAAGACGCACCCCACCAAAATTCCGCCATTGCCAGTGGTTTGAGATTATGTGTTGCGGCATAATGGAGCAGCTTTGGGGCACAACAGTCTCCTGTACCAGTGGGGAAGCCTCCTGGCATCAATTGTTGCAATGCTCGCGATCGCCCGGAAAAATTAGTCAGGCTGTATGTAGCGTGCATCTGAGCTTGTAATTGACGCGACAGTGCTTTACGCTGTTGTTTCAGTTCGCTAATTCGCGCATCCGTCACTGCAATTAACTGTTGAAGGGGCTGTAATACTGCATTCTGCTGGCGTTTAAGTTGTCGTCGCTCAATTCCCTGCTGACGACTCTCTTCGTCGAGTTGTTCAAGAATAAGTGGATCGCAGATTTGCTGACGTTTTTCCTGTCGTTGATGTTTGCAATGGCGATGGCGATCGCTCATTGCTTGCAATTGCTGCTCAAACTGATCAAATAGGGTTTGGTACTGCTGGCGTTCGGTCAGTTGCTTCAAGCTAAGGAGTTCTTGCTTAATCGCGTCCAACTGTGCCAAAGTGCGGGCTGACTCTAAAGCAACTTCGTCTCTTCCTGGAATTGGTGGCACCCAGTCCTCAACCAGACTGCAACCATTCAAAAGACCGGAAAAGGCTTTGAGTACCCGTTGTTCGCCACTAGGCAGTTCAACCAATAGTATTCCATACATCTTGCCTTCACGAGAATAACAATCATTGTTGGCAAGCTGTTGCATTAGTCCGTGGGCGATCGCTTCAGCCATTGAGGTGCGGGGTAGTTTTAGGCGATCGCCACTTTGGAGACAACGCCCTTCATAGTAATAACTAGGAGATGAGTTGCTGATAGCATTGCAGTCTATGAAATCTGAAAGCGAACGTATTATTACCATAAAATATACGGCGTTGCTGAGTTAAAATATAAAGTTGAGTAAGTGTAATCGCCCTAATCTGTAGTATTTAGCGGCGTTTATGAATTCAGGTATGGTTTATACAAACTTTTTCAGCCCATGTTTAGTTAGTAGGGGCGCACCAATACTTTTCGGATCAGAATGGTAGGTTGGGTTGAGCGCTGGCGAAACCCAACGAACGGTTAATAATGTTGGGTTTCGTTCCTCAACCCAACCTACTAAACTGTATTGCCGTTTAACCGAGAAGTATTGAGGGGCGCATGGGCTTTGCGCTTAAGTTTGATCATCTCACACGGCTCCACCATTTACACGGATGTTTTGCCCAGTGATCCACCTAGCTTCGTCGCTAGCGAGAAATGCTACTACGTCGGCGATTTCTTCCACCTCTCCCAGTTTACCAAAAGCAGCCATTTGAGCTACATGGTCTATGTGTTCTTGTGTTTTGCCTTCTCGGAATAGTTCTGTATCGGTGGCGCCAGGAGAAATAACATTAACTGCGATCGCCTTTGCACCCAATTCTTTAGCTAGTACCCGCGTGATTTGTTCAACAGCACCCTTGGTTCCAACATAGGCACTATAAGTTGGCAGCATCATTGCCGTGGTTGATGAGGAAAAGTTGATAATCCGTCCCCCTTCTGCCATGTGTTGCGCGGCTTGTTGGCAAGCAAAAAAAGTGCCTTTGACATTAGTGGCAAAAATTTTGTCGAAATCTTCTTCTGTCACCTGAGTAATTGGTTTATAGAAGATGATTCCGGCATTGTTGACCAAAATATCGAGTTTACCGAAGCGTTCAAGTGTTTGCTCAAATAACCGTTGGATGTCGGCTACTTTGCTAACATCAGCTTGGATAGCGATCGCCTCTACTCCCAACTTTTCAATTTCCGCAACAACTTCCTGTGCTTTGCCTGTATTACCCGCATAGTTAACGACAACAGATGCGCCATTACCTGCTAATTTTAGTGCGATCGCTCGTCCAATTCCCCGCGATGCACCAGTGATAATTGCAACTTTTCCGGCTAAAGATGCCATAGATTAATCTGATTTTATTTTAGTTTACCAAAGTGATTATCTGCTGTTAAAGTCCTGTACCAAGGTTAAATTTAGCGATCGCTGTTAGAAAGCCAACTTTATTCCAGCCAAAATCCCGCCAGCGACTTCAAGTAAGCGTCAGGCGGGAAAAATGAAAATACTTTGCAAGAGCTGAGGATATGTGCGCTCTCTTCACGGCAGATTAAGGTTTGATGCGGCTTGGCGAATATTGTTGAATATGTTGAGCTAAATTGAATGCCTGAGTGTTCTTTGATGTAAACGCGATGCCTACGGTGGTCACTGAGCTTGCCGTACCTCTACGGGGAAGCAAGCTAGCAAGAGCGTCTCGTAGAGAAGTGCGGTAAACTACGCCCTACCGAACTTGACAGAATTTAAGTGCTGATGACGCAGGATAAATTGTCTGTCTTCGTTAACCAAAAGCTCATCTGGTTTATCAAATCTGCGTAGATTAAATTATTTTAAGAAAGGATTTTCTGGATCTATCCCTTGAATCGCAAACGGCGGACATGTTGGATCAGATAAGCGTGTTCCATTAAATGTAAAAGTAGTGCCGTTGGAATTGATAGCATTACCATTTATCCTCCGATCTGGAACAAAGTCTCCTATTACTTCACCGTTAAGTGCGATACTTACTACTGAAGGTGGTTTTGTGACTGCTTGCCAATTTTTCTGATCCTGACCTAGATTTGTACGGCTATAAGTAGCGTCTAGTCCAACAAAGCGTAGGCTACCATTGGCCTTAAATTCAAAACAAGCAGTAAAATTATCTCCCAGACTCGAATTAACATTGACATTGTAGCTTTTGCCCTCCACTCCAGCTTGTACTGGTGCAGCAAACAAGATTATTTGTCCAAGTAAACAAGTTAAAACTAAACCACACTTAGATTTAATGATTTGCACTGACATAATTATTACCTCTCTTACGTAATCAAGTAATTGCTTACTTTTACCTATTGACAAATGGTTAAGGTCATTAAACATTTGTCAATGAGTAATGGTGCGAAAAATTAAGTTAAAATCGAGATCGGAAACGCAAATTTTCAGCTTGCGATGCCGTTTTGGAGCGTCACGTAGAGAAGGCTGACTACGCCTACGCGTCATATTTAAAAGCATCGTTCATCCTTGCGTTCAAACTTGGTATAAAGCTTAATTAGATACTCGATAGCATGGATAATTTACAGCGTAATCACTATTGACAAAACGAATCATATCTTAAACTTTTACGAATGCTCTCCTAAAAGGAGAGAGGTCAGAGTGGATTGCATACAAACGAGAAGCACTATAGTTAACGCTCTTGGATGGACATTGGTAGGAGACAAGATTGAGGACTTCTCCTCTACTCCCTCATCTCCCCACTCCCTTTACCCTTAATTAAGATTCTGGAACGATCGCAACACCATCCCTGAGATTGAGCAGCCCTGAGATAATAACTTGATCTTCTGGCTGTAATCCTTCAATAACTTGGTAATTATTATCTCTGATCTCGCCTAGCTTCACTCGCCTTTGCCGAGCTACTTCTTGGGATACACCTTGGGGAGATTTTTCCGTTTCAACTACATAAACAAAAGTGTCCCCAGCGATACGAGTCATTGCTGTTGTGGGAATTAAAACTCCGGGGCGCTGATTCCAGAACACTCTAGCCCTTACCAATTGATCTGCACGTAGCTGACCGTTAGGGTTGTTAAAAAGTGCTTTGATCAGTATCCCTTGTGTTTGATTACTGGCATTAGGTGCAATAAAAAATACCCTACTTCTACCAAGCTTCTCACCTTGTGTGTTCATAACCTCCACTGGCATTCCCTTACGCAATAGGGCCCCTTGCTGTAGTGGCACAGAGATATTAACTTCTAAAGGTCGATTTTGGGTGATATTAACTAATTGTGTGGAAGTGTTAACTAAATCACCTACTTTCACGGCGATGTTGCCAACTGTGCCACCAAAGGGAGTGGTAATTTTCTCGGACTGGAGCGGGACTTGTTGGTTTGGAATATTTACATTACCTTGCTGCAAAGATTTTTCAGCCTGCAATATGTTGGCTCGTTGTGCTTGAATCCTGGAATCAATTGCATCAAGACTAGTCTTAGCAGCGGTGAGCCGATCAGCAAACTGATTGCGAGTCTGTCGAGACACGGCTCCTTCTTGAGCTAGGGTGACAAACTTTTCGTAGTTCTGTTGGTACAATTGCAGATTTGCAACGTAGGATGGTCGTTCTGCTTCCAGAGATTTGAGTGTAGCGCGGGCATTTTCCAGTTGCACTAAAAATGCTTGAGGTACAGCATTGCTGCCAGTGACACCCGCTTGTGGTGTAGGATCTACTTGGATAATTGCCGCTCCTTGGGCGACTAAATCTCCCGATTTGACAAATATCTGGGTAACTTGGCCCTGAATCCTCGGCTGAAGCGTGACTGAGCGCTGGGATTTTAGGCTAGCAATAAAATCTGAACTTTCCTCAATTATGCCGCTTTGTACTGTCGATATTTTGACTCTTACCCCTAGAGGTTGAGCATTAGCAGTTGAAGGTGCTGAATTTTGCGGAGTGAGCAAACGCCAAACTATAGCTGTTCCGCCCCCTAATAATAGTAGTGCAGGTAAAAATAACCAAAGCCACCGCCGTTTTCCAGAAGGTGGCTCAAATGGGGTTTGTGGAGGTTTGTCTCCAAAATCATTTTGAGGCTCAGGGGATGTCATGGCTGATGAGGAACTTAAGGAAGAAATTAACTAGAATTCAATCAAAATTGCATCTGTTGATATTGAAATTACTGATTTAGCATGAGGTTTTGTGGCAAATTATGTGTTCCCCCATCCAAATATACAGTTTTGATAATTCTGTCTAAATCTACCGAAAGGTGAATTCCTAATTTTCCATAGACCATCGCTGATCAAAATGACTTGCATTAATCAATCGAATGCGAGGTGCTATTTTAAGCACCTCACAATACATATCGCTTAGTAATGGTAAAACGTTAATGACGATTAAACAACTACAAAATTGTTTTGGGTTAGTGACAATCCAGCTGATAATTGTGCAAATTTTACCTGAGTAAACCCAGATGCACTACCATCTTGGTCAAAGAACAATGCACCTGTAATGTCATTGTAGATAAATCGCTCTTTGCTAGTGGTTGCAGATGTTCCGATGGTAAACTGATCTGCTTTGAGTGAAGGTGTTGACAACCCACCACCAAAACCATCAGCTGATACCTGAATCAGGTCATCAGTAGCGTTAAAGTCATAAAGACTATCAACACCTTCGTGGGAACTATTGAAAGCAAAGGTATCAATACCATTCCCACCTGTAAGGTAGTCATTGCCATCGCCTCCAGAGAGTAGCTTATTGACATATGAACCGCTACCATTCAAGGTATCGTTACCTGCACCACCATTGAGGGTATTATTGCCACTTGATCTATAGTCAATAGTACTGGCGTTATAAAACAAGTAGCCAGAGATGCTTAGAAAATCATTGCCATCTCCCCCAGAGAGCAGATTATTGCCTGATGAAGACTCAGCATTCAAGGTATCGTCACCAACGCCACCATTGAGGGTATTTTTGCCAGATGAGTAAGATAAGTCAAAAGAATCATTGCCATCGCCCCCAAAGAGCAGATTATTGCCTAATGAAGAGTTAACATTCAAGTAATCGTCACCAACGCCACCAACAAGGGAGTCATTGCCTGGGAGGGAGTCACTATCTTCGGGGAACTCATGGCGCGCACCACCAAAGAGGGAGTCATTGCCCGTACCACCCCTTAAAAGGTCGTTGCCACCCAAGCCCTGAATGATGTCATCACCCCCCTGACCATTTATGACATCATTTGAGTTGTCAAAGCCGTTAACATTATTGTTGAGGTCGTTAAGGAAGGTGACTGTGTTCTTCTGGAAAATAGTGCTTTGAGTAGAGTTGGCATTGAAGACATCAAAGCTGTCGGTGATGCTAGTTTGCCCATCAAACACTATATTGCCCAAGTTGATAGTGGCTCCTGGAGATCTGCTGAGGTTATCTAAGTTTTCCAAAGCAAAGTTTTGCAGGATAGTCAAAATTTTTTGAGTAGATGCAACGTCCCCCATCATTGCATTTGTAAAATCATCCAGACTTACACCGAATTTAGTCTTGAGAACTTGACAAAAGCTAGCGGGCATTAAGCGCTGGGTGGAAAAAACTCACTTGGTTGTGATGGGTGAGAATGGCCCAAAGTTGCAATTAGAGTAATGAATATTCCCGTTTTGGGAATATTTTATAATCTGTTACAAACTCTAATGCTGGCGAAATGGCTTGCATCCAGGTTTGCTAGGGGTTAGTTAGGCTATCTTCTTGACAAGAGATTGCTAGCTTGAAACCTGTGCAATTCATTCCCAAGAGGATCAATTATTGACAGATACCAAAAGATATGAGATATTTCTAAAAACTACGGCAAGTCTGTCGGCTTTACGTAGTAACTATCAAGTCTTTAATTTAAGGCTTTCAAAAACCAAAAGACTGATTCACGCGGTTGTGAAAAAGTTTAAAACTTTGCTTTTGATAAAAGCAGAAGTCTGGCTACACATATTTGCTGCTGTGTGGCCAAATTGATTCTGCCTAATAATCGATGAGATTCACTGAGGCAAATTTTTCTGATCTCTACTCAGGTGTAATACGAATGAAAAGTATTTTGGCAAAAACAATAGCCTTCTCTACAAGTGCTGCTTGTATATCAATGGTTTCCCTTACGGTTGCAGTACCTGTTCAGGCAGCTTCATTCAGTACATTTTCGTTTCAAACCAATGTTACTGCTACTCCTATTAACGACCCCACAGGTAGATTACTCAACGACTCTACCAGGGATGTACGACTAGACTCTCTAGAATTTCATGGCAAAACGATTAGTAATTTTGAAGTTGTCAAGCAAGGGAACATTCTTCAAAACGATACTTATACTCTTGCTGATGGCGGTGTTTTTGGCATACTTAATTCAGGACGAGGGCCCAATACTCAGTATGATAATTTAGTTGTAGAAGGGCCCTCAAAACCAAACCCAACTGCTCAAAACATTGTGGACAGTTTAGGTAATTTAAATCTCAACAGCATCTTGGTAACACGAGAAAATGCAAATAAAGCCAGCATTGAAGTTTATTTTGCAAATCCGGTAAATACGTTCTTTTTTTGGGAGCGTGGTGGAACAGCCGGTGGAACAGTGGCTGGCGATAGTGACTTATTGGTGGAGGCTTTGGATGACAATAACGCAGTTATAGCTAGTTACAAAATCTTGAGACAAAACTACACCAAAGCTGACTATAACATTAGTACAGTTGTTGAGCCAATTGTGAACAATGGGCCTTTCAATATTGGTTCTATCGGTATTACTTTAGACCGAACCACTACAAGAACACTAAGATTAACCAGTTCCAATAATAATGGGCTTATTCCTAATATTCCTAATGACAACGGGCCTGATTTTAAGGTTGTGGCAGCTAATGTTGAAACTGTTCCTGAGCCTACTACTTTTATGAGCTTACTGCTTGTTAGCAGTATGGGAATGGTCTTAAAGCGTCAGAAAAAAGTTATAGGATGATTTAGCAGCTTGTCAAAATTTCACTAAAAACGCAAGTCTACAAAACTTTCGCTAGCAAGTATAACGAGCTTTCATAGGTTACTTATTGATCCAATATCATCCTAGAACTCTATTTGGCATTGAGCCAAAATGAACGCGTTGACCAGCTTCGGCAAAGCCCGCCGTACCCCTACGGGGATATTGCGGGAGCAAAACAGATGCGAAGTACTTTAAACAGCACCTCGCAAACCTTAGGGATCGCAGACAAGAGAGCGCTAACTGCGATTAAATAACCACAAAATTGTTGTTAGTTAGTGACAATCCAGGAGATAGTTGTGCAAATTTTACCTGAGTAAAGCCAGATGCACTACCATCAAGGTCAAAGAACAATGCACCTGTAGCGCTGTTGTAGATAAATCGCTCTTTGTTAGTGGTTGCAGATGTTCCGATAGTAAACTGGGTTGTGTGAAGTGAACCTAATGATAACGCCTCACCAAAAATAGAAGCTGATACCCGAATCAGGTCATTAGTGGGGTTGAAGTCATAAAAATTATCAACCTCATTTGCATATATATTTATATAATCCAAAGCAAAAGTATCACTACCTTTCCCACCTGTGAGGGTGTCATTTCCATTGCCCCCGTAGAGGGTATCGTTGCCATTGCTCCCCACTATGTTGTCATTGTTGTCTGTACCATAAATCTGTAATCCTTCGATATTCTTGTAACTAACCGTATTGGTTCCTAAGCTAATCGATCCAGTGTTAGTAGTGAGATTGATTGTGGAAGTTATTCCCTCTGTAGCATTATTAAAATAGACGGACAAAATATCGTCCCCATTTCCTCCATCTATATCTTGCTCCTTACCTGAATCTATCGGATAATTAGTGTAATTGACGGACAAAAAATCGTTCCCATTACCTCCATTGAGCGTATCATTGCCACTACCCGCCCCTAAGAGGCTATCGTTACCATTGGCCCCCAATATATAGTCATCGTAGCTTGTACCATAAATGTTTAATCGTTCAATATTTTTGTAACTAACGCTATTGCTCCCTACGGTAATCGCTCCACTATTATTACTGGCATTGAAGGTCGAGGTGATCCCCTTTGTAGCAGTAGTATAATCATCTATTAACAAATCCTCGCCAGTCCCTCCATCTATGGTATCATTACCACGATCACCAGTGGAGAGAGTATCGTTGCCATTGCTTCCCAATATGTTGTCATTGTAGTCTGTACCAGAAATATCTAATCGTTCAATATTCTTGTAACTAACGCTATTGCTGCCTGCGGTAATCGATCCACTGTTAGTACTGGCATTGATTGTGGAGATTATCCCCCCTGTAGTTTTGTGGTAATGGACTTTCAACAAATTGTCACCCTTACCCCCATCTACGGTATCATTGCCATCGCCTCCATAAAGAGTATCGTTGCCATTGCTCCCCAATATATAGTCATCATAGTCTGTAGTGGAGATGATATTTAATTCTTCGATATTCTTATAGGTAAGCAGATTGGTAGTGCCTGTGGTTATTGACCCAATGTTTGTAGTTGGATTGAAAGTAAAAGTGATTCCCTGGACTGCACCCCAGTCTAAAGTCAACGAATCGTCACCTGCTCCCCCATCCACCACTTGAGTCACTAAGGAAATAGAATAAGATAGTTGTATGGAATCATTGCCATTCCCTCCGTTGAGGGTATTACTGCCAGAATCTCCATCTACTGTTGTATAAAGTTGATCATTGCCATCGCCTCCAGAGAGGATGTTATTACCTGCTGAATTGTAAATATACAAGGTATCGTTACCAACGCCACCATCGAGAGTGTTATTACCTTTGAAGATAATGCCGGAGTCGCTGGAGTTATAGATCTGGAGATTATCATTGCCACTGCCTCCAGAGAAGATGTTATTGCCTGTTGAATACTCAGACGACAAGCCGTCGTCACCATCATCCCCAGAGAGGACGTTATTGCCACTTGATGCTTCAATACGCAAGTAATCATTACCAGCGCCTCCCTTAAGGGTATTATTTCCCGATAGATAATTGTAAATTGTGATATAGTCACGGTATGCATCATTGTATTTATAGTAGCCGCCAAAAGCGAAAAGATAATCATTGCCATTGTCCCCATACAGCAGGTTATCACCCGTTGAAGCGGAATTAGAATCAAAAGACTTAACATTTAAGTAATCGTTACCAGCGCCTCCGTTGAGGGTGTCATTGCTTACACCATCATTACCATCATTAAGGGTATCATTTCCCACACCACCATTAAGGATGTCATTACCCAAACGATCATTAAGAGTATCATTTCCATAGCCACCGTTAAGGGTATCATTTCCATCGCCTCCAAAGAGGAGGTTATTACCTGTTGAACCGCTAGCATTCAGGTAATCATCAGCAGTACCACCGTCAAGGGTATTATTCCCCGCACCACCCTCAAGAGTATCATTTCCATAGCCACCGTTGAGGGTATCATTTCCTACACCACCTCTGAGGATGTCATTTCCTGCACCACCTCGGAGGATGTCATTACCACTCAAGCTGTTGATAATGTCGTCACCCCCCTGACCATTAATCACATCATCTGAGTTATCAAAGCCGTTAACATTGTTGTCTATGTCATTGAGGAAGGTGACTGTATTCAAATTAAAGATGCTGCTTTGAGTAGAGTCGGCATTGAAAACATCAAAGCTGTCCGTAATCTTACTTTGCTCATCAAACTCTATATTACCCAAATCTACGGTGGCTCCAGTAGATTTGCTCAAGTTATCTAGGTTTTCCAAGGCAAAGTTTTGCAAAATGACTCTGGGATAAAATACACCTTCATTGATGTCATATATATTTTCAAAGCCGATTTCCAAATTGCTGCCATTCTTGGTCAACAGCATATTTTGGGCAGTTAAGCCATCGCCCTGGAATTTTAGAGTATCAACCTCGGCAATGACTCCTGGTGTTGGGTCTATTCCTTTACCAATGCCACCAAAATCGGTGATGCGCTTAGTGTCAGAGTCCGTGAGCACAAATTCCATGATCACAAATTCATCATTGCCACTGCCACCAGTTAAGATGTCTTTGCCCCCGTAACCTGTGATCGTATCGTTGCCTCCCTTACCATTAATCGTGTCCGCATTATAACCGCCCTGTAAGGTATCATTTTTGCTGGTTCCGTTGATATTCGCCATCACTTTTATTTACCTAAATCAATTTTTTCAGTAGCTTCAATTCTCAACCTGGACTTGAGTGCTGTTTTCGGGTACAAATAAACCGCCTCAATAATAGACCTCTTGCAAAAATAAATTATGGTACAATAATGGGTTATCAAAATTTGCTTTCTATCTCTATCAAACATCCCAATGAGGTAACAAAAGTTCTCTGTATAGATTCTGATATGGATTTTTTATAAAACCCCTAATCATACCACAAAACTTTTTTGCAAGAGGTCTAATACATTTTCGCTATCCTTAAGCAACAGTAATCTTTCTCAAAGATTTACTCCAAGAATAGCTTTTACGTGATCCTATCTAACTATCTCTAACTATCTAATCCTTAAGCGCTGTACAAATTAATCAGCATGTGTATTCCCAATAATTGGTCTTTTTCGGCTAAATTAATGATTCTTCTTCTGAAAAATCACTGAACAAGAATAATTAAAAAATCTAATGGTTGAATGCCTAGAATTCACACTTAATATTTAGTTAGTTGCCAGCGTTTAAGTCCTACTAGAAGAGGAACTAGTCAATTATTGACTGTGATTTTATATTTTTTATACATTTTTGAAGAAAATACGTAGATATTTCCGTTGAAAATAGAGAATATCTAAACAATCCAACACTTTATATACTATCGTATTTACTTAGATATCTTTGCTAAAGGTACATCTTTGCATATTCTTCACATTATTTGCTGAGAAATTGACGTAAAAATATTTTGTTTATGTGCCATTTATCTTTTGATGGTGCCTCTTCCGGAAGGCTATTACGAATTAATATAGGAATCATATTTGAATGGCACACTTGAAAAGCCGAAAGAAACACTTATGGGTTAAGCAGTTTGCAATTGCTTGTGTAATTCATGCCGGGGTTTAGTCATTAAGGGGTAGGCTTTCGGACGACGTAAGAGGACTCGTGGTTCGCTGCGATCGCGGCAGCAGGAGTAGGTGCAGCGGAAGGATTGGTTGGTGTCGTTGGTATTGTAGAAATTGCGATCATAGGTGCAGGGGTAGGGGTAGGGGAAGGAGAGGTTGGAGTAGTAAAAATAGCGATCACAGGAGAGGGAGTAGGAGAGTGAGAGTTGACTTTGACTTCGCTATTTAAATAAGCGTGGACAGTATTGAGGAGATAGAAGAAGCGGCGTTGCTCCCGTTGCCGGATGAATTAGGCTACTAAGGGTATGTCTACAGCGGGCTACGCCTACGCAATCGTCAAAATACCAAAATCGGGTTAAGAACGCTATTTTTTTGATAGTACAAACGTTCAGTTTGAAAGGGCTAGTCCTAAAATAAATACCTTTAAAGTTTATAAGTTCCCTACACCATTGACAAATTAGTATACGGCACCCATCTTAAAGAAACAATTATTACTTTGATAAGTGTGGCAACTAAGTATGAATTTTTCTCAACTTCATCAAACAAAATTTTTTATTTCAGCTTCTCTAATTGCGATCGCTAGTTTATAATGTAATAAATTACACAATTATTCTTCAGCAACGGCAGTTTCGGAACAATGGCAGATTATGTGTAACTACGCCATTTTTAGCACGGAAACCCCTAACTGAATTCGTCAAAAGTAAGTATTTTGTTATACTCCTAATTTGTCAGAACTGCTATCATCTAAAAAAATACTGATTTCTACATTTTATTTAAGTAATATTTCTAATATGCGCTACGGGGAGACCAACTCATGTCAGGCATAAGCTCATTTTCTGTTTCTAAGCAACCACCACTGATTCTAGTGGCTGATGATGACAACAGTGTTCGAGTATTCTTGCGTAAAGCTATGGAACAAGAAGGTTATCGAGTGGTCGAGGTCAATGATGGTAAGCAATGTTTAGATGCTTACGAGACTATCAAACCAGATATAGTTTTGCTGGATGCTGTAATGCCTGTGATGGATGGCTTTACCTGCTGTAAGCACTTGCACCAGATTGACAAGAATAATTTAAAATCAGCCGTTGAAACCTTTGATACTGACTCGACTCTTAACAAGAGTATGATTTCCCAGATATGGCAGCGCACTCCCATATTGATGATCACATGCTTGGACGATGAAGAATCTGTAAACCTTGCTTTTGACGCAGGGGCGATTGATTATGTCACTAAACCAATTCATTGGCCTGTATTGCGCCAGCGGTTGCGCCGACTGCTAAAGGAAGCGCAAATTTACAAACAATTAGAGGCGGCAAACCAAGCTCTGGAGCAAATTGCTAATACCGATTGCTTAACTGGTTTATCTAATTACCGCCGTTTTGATAATTATTTGAATGCACAGTGGATTAATCTGGCACAAAAGCAAGCTCCATTGTCCTTAATTTGGTGCGATGTCGATTTTTTAAAATTTTATAATGAACACTATGATCATTTTGAAGGAAGTAAATGCTTACAAAGAATTGGTACACTTTTCGCAACTCAATTAGAACTAAAAAGTCAAGATTTAGCAGTTCGTTATGGAGATGACGAATTTGCTGTTATTCTGCCATATACCGATGCAAATCGCGTAGTTATCGTTGCCACAGAAATACAAAAGAAAATTAGAAATTTAGAAATTGCTCACCCAAAGTCTGAAATTAGTCAATATGTCACCCTAAGTATAGGGGTAGCGACTACAGTTCCCACTTGGGAATCATCTCCTCAAATTTTGATGAAGGCTGGCCAGAAAGCACTTTCTAGAGCAAAACAAGAGGGACGAAATCGAATCATATTTTGTTAGATATATCTAGATTGAGGTTCAGCCGGGATACCCGCATTCAGGGGACAGGTTGTAAATTTTTGTTGCATAACGTGTCATATCTAATGATGATATGTGTACCTCACTCACTTTTTTATTTTTTCTGCTACCCCAATTTATTGAGCCGATACATTGTTTGTGAAATTGCAATCGCAGGAGAGGGAGCGGGATTAGGATTAGAGGAAGGGGAAAGGGAAGGATTGGTTGGAGTTGGAGTAGTAGAAATAGCGATCGCAGGAGAGGGAGTATAGCAATCCTAAATCATTTGTGAAAAATAACAGTTGTTGATATGGTGAATATTGGCAGTAGTGACAGTGTGGATGACCGTACAGATGCAAGAGTTGATAGAGTTCATTCAAGCGAACCCAGATCCTAGAGAATTAAAACGGGCACTTTCTGTAAAAATAGTAATACAAAACTATAAACATTCAACAATTGGAAATATTTTAGGAGTGTCTGTAGGTTTTGTAAACAAATGGAAATATATATTTATAGAACAGGGAATTAGCGGACTGAGGCTTCCCAGTTCCCAGTTCCCAGTCCCCAGTCTCTACTAGTCTGTCAAGAAAGAATTGATGGATAAAGCCGCTTCAAATTGTTTGTCGCTTTAACAGATTAATGTCATCGAAAAAGAAAATTATACGATGTAAGGGTTTCAGTCGTTGATGCGATCACTAATCCGTGCCATGTGAAGAATGCTCAAAAAATTACAACTCCTTGATCTGGATTGACTTTAGCAATTTATGATAGAACGACATTAATTTGTTAAAGCGACAAACAATTTGTTAATTGACACAAGCTGCCTTAGAATCAATTTTTCCTCAAATAGTCATGTCTCACATATTACTTGAGATTGAGCGCCTTGCTCACCTTGTACGTAGTTATAGTTTTGACATTCATATTTCCAGATGTAAGATTTGAGTTAAGAAAGATATGACTAATGCATAGCTTATTAGTTGGTAAGAATACAGTGAATAGAATCTGGGTTGTCGTAGTGAAGAGGTACTGCTACGGTACGTTTTTTATATCCAAGTATTTTTTCACAAATAGACTCATCCATAGATAAACCTAGATCTATGGGATTTGGCCTTGACCCACCTTCTCGTAAATTACTTTGATTTTTTAATTTATAAGCACATCTCCAGCGATATGCTGGAATAACCTCTATTAATGAATTATCTAATTTTAGTCCTTTTACAATAAAATCTGATTTAATCTTGTCTTTCAGATCCCGGTACTCTTTATGAATTTTTGGGATAAAATAATTTGGATCTCGACATAATTTATTCATGTCTTCACGTGTAATAGGTTGTAAAATAAGGTCTTTCTCAGATATATTTTTATGGATAGCTATACTTATTATACTTATACTTAAAATAGCTAAACTACCAATAATTGCTTTGATAGGAAGAACAGGGATTGATTGAAAGTTGTTTTTTGAGGAGATTGATTGTCTGTTTTGTCTATTTTGTCAATATCTTTCAACACTTCATCTACTGACTGATAGCGTTGAGAATTATCAAAGCGAATCATTTTTCTGATAACTCGTTTTAAATCCTCAGAGGCTGATGTTAGATGTTCCCAAAGTTTGTCCCCGTTCTTTGGACCTACAGGCAAGTTTTTAGGTTGTCTTCCAGTTAACGCTTGAATACATATTATTCCTACCGCATAAATATCACTGCAAGGATATGCGTCTCCATGAAATTGTTCGGGAGCAGCATAAATACTTCCAAGATTTGTCCTTTGACCAGTTATTTGCTCTTTTTCTTTAATATTTAAATCATTTGTGACAGCGCCAAAATCAATTAGTAGAATTTTTTTATCACTATTTCTGCGAATAAGATTATCAGGTTTAATATCTCGGTGAACCAGGCTTTCCCTGTGAACAGCTTGAAGAATTGTTAGAAGATTCTTCAACAAATTTATCAAGTCTTTTTCTTTAAGTATATTGTCTTCTCTAAGTTCTTGCTGACTTAAGTTTGCTCCATCAATGTATTCCATCACCAAATAAAAATCATCGTTTTCTTCAAAGTAAGCTTCTAGTTGTGGAATTTGGGAATGCTCACTTCCTAATTGCATATAACTTTTTGCTTCTCTTTTAAATAATTCTTTCGCTTTTACCTTAAAGTCTTCTGAATACGACTCGACCCTAAGTCGCTTAACTACAACTGTTTTATCAAATTTTCTAGTATCAGTAGCTTTAGATGTTTCACCAAAGCTACCTTTACCTAGTTCTTCGTTAATTCTATAGCGTCCACCTATAAGTAAATTTTCATTTGGAAACATAGACTGTTATTTCCTGATGAATTCGTTGAATAGATTTTAAACCTGCCTAAAACCTAATCACTATACAGTTTTTTTAAGTCTTGTAAGACTTCTGATGCAGACTGGTAACGTTCTTTCCAGTCTGGAAACGTCATTTTGTCGAGGATATTTGTAAACTCTGGGCTAGTGTTGGCTTGGTGATGCCAGATAATTTTTTGAGTTTCGTAATTTACCTGAAATTTTTTGGGTGGAACTCCCGTTAACCCTTGAATACCTACCATCGCCAGGGCATAAATATCACTACAAAATCTAGGAAAACCTTGACTTTGTTCAGGCGCACTATATCCTAAAGTTGCTGTGAAAGTGCGTGTTTGTAATGACACTAACTCCTTGATAAAGCCAAAGTTAATTAAATAAATCTTGCTCTCAGGACTCACGATTAAATTACTTGGTCTAATGTCTCGATGAATGACGTCTCTTTTAGGCACAAACTCTAAGACATTAAGAACCTTAGATAACAAATCAATTACTGACTCTTCTTTCCAAAGAAGACTTGACTCCTCTTCAGGCAATCTCTTGCTGAGGGAACCACCTTCTACGTATTCATAAACTAAATAGAAACTTTCTCCATCTTCAAAGTGAGCAAGATACCCTGGGATTTGAGGATGCCAACCTAATTGATAAAGAAAACTGACTTCTGTATCAAAATTTTTCCTAATCACTCTGTCATTTTTTTTGCGAATGATTTGCTTGACAATACAGAGCTTATTCTTAAGATCCAAGTCTTTGGCTAAGTAAATTTTACTAAAATCTGCCTTATTAATAATCTCTAAAATTTCATAGCGTTCTCGGAGAACTTGACCTATTACATCAATTTTTAAATATTTTTCATATGCTTTTTCTAAAATACTTCTATAGTTACGTTTTGTGACTTGTTGTCCAGTTATCTGAGTTAAACAATTCCATAGCTTGGGAGCAGTTTGTATTTTAACATAACCAATAGAGTGACCGCAAAAAGGCTCTTCTAATTCCTCGTAAGGTTTGTTTTCATCCCAACATTGACAAATAAGAGTTTCTTCAGCAAACGTAAGAGGTTTTCTTGTTTTTCTGAATGACTTGCTCTTTTAGATATCTCAAAACTTCTTGATTTACCATGTTTTCCTTAAGTGATAGGAATTCCATTTATAGTAAAACTTTTTTTATAAATTTTCAATATGAAAAATATGAACTTTTTCAGAATGAGTTTCTTGTATTTAGAACTAGAATTATCAAAGCTTTAAACCTCTGTATCATCACTTTTTTATTATTTAATATATCTGTTTTTGGTTTGTCTAAGTCTAGTTTAATTTTCGTAAAAGCCTCTGTGGGTAGACTTTGTGCTAATTCATCTAGCCTAGTTTGTTGTGGAATATTATCTTCGGTAGTAAGAGTTACTTTTCGATTTTTAGCTAATCCTCCTAAATACTTTAATTGTCTCTTCTCTAACTCCAATAAGAAAGATGTATTGTTGCCATATTCCGCATCTACAATTACTATCCCTGGTTGATATTTCCTTTCTATAGTTCTGTCTATTAACTTCAGTGCTAATTCTGGTTTTTTCTCAAATTCTGAGTCTTGCTTTCCTTCTGTCAAAGAACTGGCGTGCTGCTATAACTCTATATCTAATCGTAAGCTTTTTCTCCCATCGGATAAATCAGTTGTTACTACTACTATTCCATTATCCGTCTTGCCAATTTCTCCAATATATTGCCTTCCCACTCCATCAGTAAAATTGCCCGGAGGCGGAGCCTCTCCGGCTCCGCACTTTTCCGATGACCAGAATCATCAATTATTAAACTAAATCCTCTACTAATCCTGGTTTGACTGCACTTGTTCATAATCTCTAAGCGCCGTTCATTGATCTTGGAATCAGACCAAGGTGCTTGGGTTAAAAAATGGTGTAATTGATAGTAATTCACCCCGATAGCGTTTTCTGCAATCTGAAATAGATTTTTTCTCTCGCTTTCACCCAATAATCCTCCTAAATAATGCCTAAACTCTCTTTTTTGAGCTTTATGAGTAAACACATCATCAAACCGTTGGCACCATCTTTCAAAGCATGGTGGCATGGCTGCGGGGGTAGTTTCTTTCATGAGCTTTTTTTAACGTGAAAGCTACGCTAGTTAAGGATTATACTCTTTTTTCATCTCCAGTTTTGTTTAAGTCCCGTTATCCAACAAAATCAAGGATTCTTGGTGTTGGGTTTCGTTCCTCAACCCAACCTACTCATAGATTTATAAAAACTAATGACAACAAAGGTTTCTGATTTTTATCTTGTGAGAGTTATAGAAGAGTGCTAAAAGGCTGACTATCCAATCGGCCTTAACTGGCTCAGGTTGATTACTTTGCACCAGTATTTAAAGATGCTATGTCTTCTCTGCCAGATGCTACGCGTAGCTTGTTTCCCGTTGGCGCAGCCTCTCGTAGAGAAGGGTACGAGGGGCTACGCCGCCAACGCACACATACTACACAACAGCATAAGTGCGATCGCGTTGCCCGCCGCAGACATCGCACTCATGGGTAGCACTTTTGTTCAACTAACTGTAATAACTATTCCTACACTCTCATTCGCCAATCTATCCACCGCACACACGGCATAGGTTCCCGCTAGTTGGACAGTAGCAAAGGTTGTGCCAGCAGACAAAATTCGCTGAATTGTCCAAGTATCGCCAGTTTGCCGATAAAGTGTCCAAGAACGAACTGGCTGATTATCACCAGGCTGCCAACTCAGTTTGCGGTTATTCACTTGTAATCCAATCGGTGGAGGGGGTGGGGTTGTATCCTGCCAAGACAAAGTTGGAGGTAGCGCAGGTTTGTTATAAAGCAGACTTTGGAATTTATCTGCAATGCCTTGACTATTTTCCGTCAAAACAGCGAGATTAAAGAAGATATTCCCCAGTGACAACTGTCCAGCTTGGCTACGGCTAATTTTCACCTGCTTTTCAATCTCATCACTCTCCCGACTTTTGTTGCTTGGTTCTGTCAAATTATTACCAGCGTAAACGTGTCTTTGCTTTGTATTTACCTGTGTCCACCACTTTAGCAACGCTGAATAACTTTGTTGTGGTTGGTCTGTGCGCCAATAAAGTTGAGGCGCAATATAATCAATCCAACCTTCTTCTAACCATTTCTTCGAGTCAGCATACAGCACGTTGTAAGCATCCAACCCAGTAATTCCAGCGGGTTGTCCGGGGCGATAAATCCCAAAGGGACTAATACCAAATTTAACATCGGGTTTGGTTGCTTTAATTCCCTGCCAGAGGCGTTGTACCATTTTGTTAACGTTGTCCCGTCGCCAGTCGCCAAGGCTGAATGTACCACCTGCTGCTTTATATGCAGCGTAGGTTTTGTTATCAGGAAAAGACTGTCCCTCAATGGGATATGGATAGAAATAATCATCTAAGTGAATGCCATCAACATCGTAGCGCTTCACTACGTCGATAATTACGTTGTAAGCTCTGTCCTGAACTACTTTCAGTCCTGGGTCCATCCAGCGTTGAGTTTTCCATAAATAAACGCTTTCTGGATTGGTAACTGCTATGTGAGGACGAACTGTTTTGGCTGGGTCGGTGGAAGTGCTAGCGCGGTAGGGGTTAAACCAAGCATGAAGTTCAATATTGCGCTTATGACATTCTGCGATCGCAAACGCTAAAGGATCATAAAATGGTTCTGGTGCTTTACCCTGAGTTCCTGTAATCCAAGCACTCCAAGGCTCTAATTTAGATTCATATAAGGCGTCTCCCTCTGGTCGCACCTGAAAGATGAGGGCATTGAAGTTTAGCGCTTGTAATTTACTAATAATCTCGCTGAGTTCAGCTTTTTGTTGGGCAACAGAAAGTCCGGCTTTGGAAGGCCAATCACCATTCCACACAGATACTACCCACGCCCCCCGGAATTCTCGACTATGATTTATCCTAACGCTACCGACAGGTGTGGGTGTGGGTATTGGTATTGGTGTTGGCGTTGGCGTTGGTGTTGGCGTTGGTATTGGTATCGGTATTGGTATCGGTATTGGCGGCTTCACAAGATAATTAGAGGGAATTTTTTCTGCCTCACCTAAATACACCAAAGCTTGATAAATAATCACTGCCACATCTGCACGGGTGGCTGCGAGATTGGGATTGAGTAATTTCACATTTGGGAAACTAACCACCAATCCAGCGCTAGTGGCAATAGCTATGTGATTTCTAGCATACCCAGGAATCTGAACAGAATCTTGATAAATTTCTGGGAGTGCTGAGAGGAGGTCAGGTTTTACCTTGGTGGCAATTTCTAAGCCTGCTACCAAGGAAACTAAGACTTCTCCTCTCGTAATTCGGTTAGCGGAACGGAAACTTTTATCAGCAAACCCGCTAAGAAATGCTTTTTCGTAAGCTGCTTGAATGGCGGCTGCTGCCCAATAATTAGTAGGTACATCAACAAAGGGGATATACTGCCGCTTCTTAGTAACTGTGGGAAATGCCTTAGCGATGATGGCGGCAAATTCAGCACGAGTGAGTGAGTTATCGGGGCGATATGTGCCATTAGGCGACCCACTGACAATACCACGTTGGGCTAAGGCTGTAATAAATAAGCGTGCCCAATGGTTTTGAATATCCGAGAAGGGAGTAGTAATAGATACCATTGTTGATCGCAGCTAACTGACCTGGATTTTGATTTCCTTAGTTAATTTAGCAATATCAGAGCGATCGCTGCTGCAATGTCTTATAAACTTTGACTATTGAAGATTGGGCATGGGGTACTGGTAATTGCTATTCCCTATTCCCCATTCCCCATCTACTAACTACAGTTTTGCGTAAAACAGTAACGTTTTTAATGCACGGGAACGCATTAACATTGCATCGGCAGGCATTAACAATGCAGCCGACGCATTAATATTGTATTGAGATACATTGGCATTGTATCAGCACGCATTAACAATGTGGCCGATGCATTGGCATTGTATCGCGATGCATTAACAATGCAGCCGACGCATTGGCATTGTATCGAAACGCATTAACATTGTATTGGGCTGCATTAACATTGCAACAGATTGCCAAATTTAATTCGCTACGAATTAATCAAATGCTCTACTAAGTGGCTTTTGCAGTTTGGTCAGGAGGATTCAAGTTAGAACGAGCATTCAACGATAGCATCACGCGTGAAATGCCAGTGAAAATAATGCTGATACCAACTAGTGTCCCAAGAAGCCAGGGTGCATTGAAGGGCCACTGGAACCAAATCATTGCGCCTAAGACCAGCGTAATAATGCCATTACCTAGTACCCACGTCCAGTTCTCTTGCGGACGTAACCGGAATGCCAGAATTAACTCGAATGTGCCTTCAGTCAGCAAAAAGGTGCCAAGCAACAGAGTCAGTGTCAGAACACCCGTATAAGGATAAACAAACAGCATTATGCCGGCTGCAATATAGAGTCCGCTCAATAGAAGTTTCCAAATAAAACCTCCTCTGTCGCGGGTTTGAGTAGCATAAACTAGTTTTGTAAATCCTACGGAAATCAAAATCAGCGCAGTCCAAGTCTCGGCGAATATGGTCGAGAGACTAGGCACTGCGATCGCAATAACTCCCAAAATACTCAGGAGAACACCAGTTATCAGTGACCCATTAAAATCCTTGTTAATATTTCTAGGAGCATCGGTTGTCATACAAATCTTTTCCCTATTCTTAGACTCAACTCTACATTTAGGTTACGGAATTTCTAAGTAACAAGGTATGAACCCTAAGATAGACTCGTCAGTATTAACTTAATCCTGATCATCATTAAACTTTACGACTATTGAGACACCAAACCAGTGATATGATCACAACTAACTATGGCAATCCTAAATCATTCGTGAAAAGTTAGATCCCCGACTTCTCATAGAAGTCGGGGATCTGGACACCGCGAAATAAATCTAAGTATCATAGGTGCGTTATGGCGTTAGGCTAACGCACCGCAATAGATCATAAAAACGGTGCGTTAGCCAAGGGCATAACACACCCTACGACTATTGCACTATGTCACGCCACTAGGTTTATTTCAAAAATCAAATATGAGTCCTATATATTTATCTCTAAGTAGCCCTCATAAGAGTTCTGCAAGATTGCTTAGGCGTTCATAAACAGCGATCAGACGATCTCCTTCAAGTTCAACAGAAGTATTTGGATAATTCTGAATCGCTCCAAGCAGTGTAACTTCACCATTTTGTTTAATAGATGCACTTAAAGCACTTCGCAGCGCTTGCTGATTTAGTTGTCCTGTGGGAGGGTGAACTACCTCACCAATTTGGTCAACCAAAATCGGCCCAGCCCAGCTAGACAGTAAATTATTTAAAAAGGCAGGATCGGCTTTGATTGGGGCTTTCAATGCCTTACGAGCTACTGCGGGGTCTTGTTTAGCCGCCTCCAAATAAGCTCTTAACGTCGGGGTAGTCTTGCCAGTTTCTGTAAACTGACTTAATTCTTGAACAGATATTTGCCCCTGAAAAGTACCATACTTTAAAACAACTTGCTCGGCAGCATTAGCATTAGTACTTAAAAGGAGAACAATAGCACCTACGCCTAAAGCTACAGTCTGAGTGAATAACTTAGTGAATTTCCTATTGTTTAATCGATTGAAAAGTTGATAAATCTGCATCTTGTCGAATTTTATAATGGTGTGGAGCATACATAGGCACAAAATGCCCAAGCGTTATATTATTTCACAAAGTTCCAGCGAAGGATAGATGCTTAGAGGCATACATTTGTATGCCCCCAGAGCCAATTTTTTTGTTACAAAGATTTTTGAAAATGGTGTTATTATAGAAGGTTTTCATCAGGCGAAACTGCACGAGGTAGTATTGACTGCTCCTGATCTAAGGTTGGTGCAGGTATGCCCAAATGCTTCCTTGCAGATTCTTCAGCTAGCTTTCGGTCTTGCTGGTTCTCGAACTGACTCTCATCTAACAAATGAGGGTTTTTTACCGCTTGATCTCGGCTTGGCTGAGAGCCATTTTTCCACCTATACTTCCAGTCCATAATTTGAAAGGCAGATATACTGCGATTTGATTTCCTAGTTCTTGATAGTAGGTGCTTAATGGAACATTACACTCCTGCTATAGGTGGAAGAGGCTCATTCTGAGGGTACAAATTTAGCGATCGCAAATATAATAACTCTTGTCAGCATCTGCGACAGCGCAAAGCCCGTCGTAGACATCGCTTGCAATATCTTATAAACTTTCACTATTGAAGCTTTGCTACTTATGGCGTGTGTAAGATATATGTAGGCGATCGTTTATGCAGCTTATGCTCAATATAGCAGGTCAACTCTCTTTAGAAAAATTTCTGGCTCTACCCGAAGGAGAGATATGCTATGAGCTTGTCAATGGTCAGGCAATCCCTAAAGTGTCTCCAAAATTTTTTCATTCGACTTTACAGCTAGCTTTAGGATTACTAATTCGTGCTTGGTGCAAAGGTAAAGGTAGAGTCCTTCCTGAGTGGGCAATTCTGTTAAAGCGTCAAGGTAAAGATTGGGCACCATTACCAGATTTGACATACATATCTTACGAACGTTTACCAAAAAGTTGGAAACGTAATGAAGCTTGTCCAGCGATTCCAGAATTGGTAATTGAGATTATATCTCCAGACCAAACCATGAATAAATTTGAAGATAAAGCGCAGGATTATTTTGCTGCGGGTGTGTCAAGGGTTTGGGTTGTAGACGCGGAAGCGATAAGTATTAGAGTTTTTCTTCCTGATGGTTCAAGTCAAGTTTACATAGATAATACACCGATTGTAGATGAGCTACTTCCAGGGTTGGAATTGATCACAAGGCAGGTATTTGAAGAGGCAGAATTGATATGATTTTGTCTCCTACTTCAAAAACCGATATGATAAATATTATTTTAGATATTGCCTAAACATCAGGTAACAAAATAGCGATCGCTGCTGAGTGTCATATAAAATTTCATAGTTGCAAAATTTGTTTTATTTTATATTTTGATTCAAAAACCGATATGATAAATATTATTTTAGATATTGCCAAAGCAGAAAACAAGATAATTATGCTTAAAGAACAGATTACACAAGAACTAGAAAAATTACCTGAACCTCTGTTACAGGAAATTTTAGATTTTGTTCATTTTTTACAAGCCAAGTACCAGAAAGATAAAACTTTAGAAATTACCATTATGAGTGAATCATCACTGCAAAAAGATTGGTTAAGACCAGAGGAAGATGCAGCATGGCAGGATTTGTAAAAGGAGATGTTGTTATTGTTCCATTTCCATTTTCAGACTTAACTGATACAAAACGCAGACCTGCTTTAGTTATTGCTACTCTTCAGGGATATGACCTAATTCTTTGCCAAATTACTAGCCAATCTGTTGGCGATATCTATGCTATTCAACTGGATAATAGTGATTTTAGCTCTGCTCGTTTAAATCAGCCAAGTAATATCAGACCAAATCGGATTTTTACTGCCGACAAACAAATTGTTTTATATCAAGCAGGTCAAATAAAACTTGAAAAATTAACAGAGGTGATCAATAAAATTATTGAAATTATACAGTACTCAAGCCTGTAGTTGTATCGAGTATTTGACTAAGTTGGACTGGTGTCAGGTGATTGAGTAGCTGGCAGTTGTGTAATGGTTATACATGGACTTGGTGCATCTGATTGTAAAACAGACATGCCAAAACGTTTTAGTTGGGATAAGTCCATAAATACTGTTTCCGGGAAAGGTTTAAAATTGGGTGGAACAGAGGAAGTTATTGCTGGTTTATTAGTATTAGCTGGAGCCTGCGTGCTTTTGCTTGGACATACTCGCATAAACACCGAAAAATTTTTAGAAGTCGGTTTAGGATTTGGACTTATGTTGATAACTTCTAAAAAAGCTTCAGGGGGAAGCAATTGGTTGTCTTGCAAGGAGATTTGATTGTTGATTTTAATTACCCAGCCAGGAGAAAGGTTATCAAGCGAGCGCGGTATGGGTATCGCTTTGATGGTAGCGTTTAGAGATGGTGTGGGGTTGGACAAGGTATATTTGCTGATTACTTTATCAAAAAGCCTAATTGCTTTATCAAAATGCCTGTTTACTTTCTCAAAAGACTTAAATGCTTTCTCAGTAAATAAGTCGGCGAGAATAAATCAAACTACAAGATTTAAGCTAAAACCCCTTTAAAACATCATTTCCAGCCAGAGTCTGGAAATGCTCCTGATTGGGCTGCTGCCGTGAGTTAGGAAAGCGGTAGCCCCAAAATAGGAAATTTATCGCCCTAAAGTTACAGAGGCAGTTTGAATTTAGTGCAAAATTTCTAAAATTTATGTCTAAAGAAATAAGCACAAAATTCACTTTGTCTAAAAGTTATGCATTTACATAACAGTCACTCTCAAACAATATCTCTAGAGATATAACTAGAAAAGCTAATTTTAGCAGAATTCCATCTCTAGGCTCACGCAATTGAAACTAAAAACGTTAATACTAAAAAAGAACTTTACCATCCTTAAACCTGATTGTAATCGAAAATTACAGCCCAAAAAAAGTAAGTAAATAGAGAAAAAAGTACAAACAATGGCAACTTCTACAGACCGCGATCAACAAACTCAAAAGCTGCGTGAACTAATCAAAGATATTGATTATGGGATGTTTACTACAGTCGATGATGATGGAAGTTTGCATAGTTACCCCATGTCAAAGAGCGGCGAGATTAACTCTGATAGCATCCTCTGGTTTTTTACCTATGCTGGTTCCCATAAGGTGACTGAGATTGAACAACATGAGCAGGTCAATATTAGTTTCTCATCACCTGAGCAGCAGCGATACGTTTCTATTTCAGGTACATCAAAACTCGTGAAAGACCGCAACAAGATGCGAGAACTATGGAAGCCAGAACTTCAAACCTGGTTTCCTAAAGGACTAGACGAACCCGATATTGCTTTGCTTCAGGTGAATATTAACCAGGTTAATTATTGGGATAGTGCATCGAGTTTTAAGCCACAAATAATTAGTTTTTGACACCATCACGCCTTTAACTAATTACTAATTCGTAATTCGTAATTAAGAATTAAATTGCTAATTACGAATTATTTGTATATATGTAATTGTTGGACGAAGTTGGCAAAAATTAAGTGTTTTTAATTACAAAAAATTAATGGTAGGTCAATCGCCCGTGGCTTTCAACTGATGCAGGCAAACCAAATGCAGGCATTGGGCGATCGTTGTGTCCAATATGCTGCCGATCGGCGTTTTGAACTGTTCAAAAGTTCTAAGCAGTTTGATGCTGATGAAGGCAGAATCCAACATGGCTTTCCACCCCAAAGCCAAATGCAGACATAAGACTGGAAAATAGAATTTATGCCTTACAAACAGATTGCAGACTTACCAGATTCAGTCAAAGAAAACTTACCTAAGCACGCCCAAGAAATTTTTCGGGCTGCATTTAACAATGCTCTAGAAGAATAGGGTGAAGAAGAGCGTGCCTTTCGTGTTGCTTGGAGCGCTGTGAAACGCGATTACGAAAAAGGCAATGATGGGCATTGGCACAAAAAGCCAGAATAGCTCATACCATTTTGGATTTTGGATTTTAGATTTTAGATTAGGAAAGAGTTACTAGTAATCGCTTTAAAACGGGAGCATCCCAGTTTTTTGCAAAGAGGACGAAAATCAGTCAGGATAAGTAA
>NZ_CALMFY010000187.1 GCF_937863485.1 uncultured Nostoc sp.
GAGCCGGAAATAAGTCCCTCTCCCTACTTGGGAGAGGGATTTAGGGTGAGGGCAACAACTACGGTTCTCAAGATAGATGAGGTTTAGTAAGTTAAAAGATAAAAGTAAAAAGAGAAAAAAGACTTAATAAGTTCTGTTTTGCCTTTTTACTTTTGCCTTCTCGCACTTGATTTGATAGAAGGATGAAACTAAAAGTGTGTAGGCGTAGCCCATCGGAAACATTGCCTACACATCAACTTAGATAATTGCCTACATTCTCATATTAATTTACCAAAATCAGTAATCTCCGCCTTGAACTCAACCACTGAATAGTAGCAACAAGCTATAGGAATCCGATTTGATTTTTGAACAAAATAAACAAAAACAGCAACATTCAAGCTTAGAACTCGGAAGTTGAGCCTTTGAACTCGGAAGTTGAGCTTTAGAACTCGGAAGTTGAGCCTTTGAACTCGGAATGTCCGGTTCAGAAGTTAAAATCCTAATTTTTCCAACACTGGCTTTGTGGAAACAACGTGGCGTTCTAAACCCAGTTCTTTTGGACTAACCCCAAGTGCCAAAGCAATCAACTGGGGTAAATGCAACACTGGTAAACCTAACTTTTGCTCAATAACCTTTTCCACCTCTGGCTGACGCGAATCTAAATTTAAGTGGCACAGTGGACAAGGTGTAACTATACAGTCAGCACCAGAAGTCAAAGCGTCCTGAATATGCATCCCCGCCATCTTGAAAGATTGGGTAGTGGCATAGCTAGCAAGGGGCCAACCACAACATTGTGTCCGGCCTCGGTAATAAATTGGTGTTGCACCCACCGCCCGAAACATATTTTCCATCGCTTCCGGTTGGAACGGGTCGTCATAGGGCATGTACTTTTGGGCGCGGAGGAGATAACAGCCATAAAAAGCCGCGCATTTTAATCCAGTTAACTTCCGGGTGACACGTTTGGTAATTTCCTCTAAACCGTAATCTGTTACCAAGGCGTAGAGGAGATGTTTTACGTCGGTACTGCCGCGATAAGGTGAACAGCCTTCTTTGTGCAGCAAGCCATTAACCTGTTGAATGTAGGTAGGGTCAGAAGTCTGGCATTCTTTCAGGTGTTCGTTGACGTGACCGATAACACCTTGACAAGTGCTGCAATGGGTAAGTAAGGGCAAATTTAATTCTTCTGCTAGGGTAATATTTCTGGCGTTGACTGTATCTTCTAGCAGTTGGGAATCTTCTTTAAATGTGCCAGAACCGCAGCAAGCAGCTTTTTTAAGTTCAACCAGTTCAATTCCCAGGGCTTGGGTAAGCGCTTGAGTTGACTGGTAAAGTTCCCGACAGGCCCCTTGGGCAACACAACCGGGGAAGTAAGCGTATTTCAGGGTGTGAGATAGCATAGAAATATGTTTGGGTTAGAGCGATCGCTCTAAACAATAACTGTTTTATCATCCCTTGTTAGCACGGAAGTTCTGATGTTTGACGTTCAACGACCCTTTAACCGTCTAGGTTCAAAGTCGCAGCATCTACATATTCTTAATTGCTAGCAAGGCTGTAAATACTGATAGAGACATTGTAAAAAATTTTAGCAATAATTGGAAAACCGAAGCATTTACACGGTATCGGCGATGGCGTAGCCGGCTCCATTGCCCAAGTGTTAAGAGAAAACTTATCCTATTCTTTTTAGAAGAAAGGTTTTCTAACAGAAAAACCCTTGGCAGTATGCGGGCGATCGCGCTTGACGATAAGATGTATATGCTCAAAACAATGTCTCCTCTAAAGAGCAGATCCTAGCAAATGGTTAAGGACTTTTATTATTTATGAGCCAAACGGAACTTTTTGAAAAGGTCAAGAAAATCGTCACCGAACAATTGAGTGTTGACGATCCTGCCAAAATCACACCCCAGTCCAAGTTTATGGACGATCTAGGAGCAGATTCCTTAGATACTGTTGAACTGGTGATGGCCTTGGAAGAAGAATTTGATATCGAAATTCCCGACGAAGCTGCCGAGCAGATTATATCGGTTCAAGACGCAGTAGATTACATCAATAACAAAGTTACCGCATCAGCTTAAAAAAAGTTTTGAGTCACCGTTGGCCCTTAGCGTCTCCCCTTGGGAGAAGACCGCAGTGGCTCCCCTTCTCACATTGGGAGAGGCTAGCGCCTGCCGTAGGATGCCCAAAGGGCTGTAGGGAGAAGTTCAGATAGCTTTGTCTTGCCCCCTCTGGGCATCTACGGCAAAAACCGCTGCTTTGACTTTTGACTGAGTGCTGAGTAGTTAAAAGTTTAGAGGTTAGAGTTTTAGGAGGCAAAAGTTCGGAGTTTTCTCCATCTTCGGCTGTTTCCAAAACTCAGAACTCAGGACGGGCTAAACGCCCCGCTAACGCTAACGAAACTCAGCACTGTTTAATGCCTGCTGCTTTTTCGCCATTTTTAACTTAATCATGACAGATCATACACGTAAACGCGTTGTTGTAACTGGTGTTGGCGCGATTACACCTATAGGAAACACAGCAACAGAATATTGGAACGGATTATTAAGTGGACGCAATGGCATTGACTACATCACACTTTTTGATGCGTCTCGCCATGATTGCCGCATTGCTGGTGAGGTGAAAAACTTCGATCCACATGATTACTTGGAGCGCAAAGAGGCCAAGCGCATGGATCGATTTGCTCAATTTGGGGTTTCGGCAGCAAAACAGGCTTTATCTAACGCCCAGTTAGTGATCAATGAACTGAATGCAGAACAGGTAGGTGTGATGATCGGTTCTGGCGTTGGTGGCATTAAGGTATTAGAAGACCAGCAAACTATCTACCTCAACCGTGGCCCCGATCGCTGTAGTCCATTCATGATCCCGATGATGATTGCCAATATGGCAGCAGGATTAACGGCAATTCACACGGGTGCTAAAGGGCCAAACTCCTGTCCTGTAACTGCCTGCGCTGCTGGCTCCAACGCCATAGGAGATGCTTTTCGTCTCATTCAAGGGGGATACGCCCAGGCGATGATTTGCGGAGGAACGGAGTCAGCTGTAACACCATTGTCGATAGCTGGGTTCGCCGCCTGCAAGGCACTCTCTTTTAGTAATGATCACCCGACTAAAGCTTGCCGTCCTTTTGACCGCGATCGCAACGGATTTGTCTTGGGTGAAGGTTCAGGAATTTTAATTCTAGAAGAACTGCAACACGCCATCAGTCGCGGCGCTCACATTTATGCCGAAATGATCGGCTATGGGATGACCTGTGACGCCTACCATATCACCTCCCCCGTCCCTGGTGGACTCGGAGCAGCTAGAGCGATAGAACTGGCTCTCAAAGATGCCAGTATAACTCCCGAACAGATCAGCTATATTAATGCCCACGGCACTAGCACCCCAGCTAATGATTCAACTGAAACCTCAGCAATCAAAAAAGCCTTGGGAGAACATGCCTATAAGGTGGCAATTAGCTCTACCAAATCGATGACAGGTCATTTATTGGGCGGTTCTGGAGGTATTGAAGCAGTCGCAACAGTAATGGCGATCGCTAATGACCAAATTCCACCGACAATCAATCTGGAAAATCCCGATCCAGAGTGTGACTTAGATTACGTGCCTAACTCTAGCCGCGCTCAAAAAGTCGAGGTGGCAATATCCAATTCTTTTGGGTTTGGCGGTCATAATGTCACACTGGCCTTTAAGAAATACGTCTAAAAATTTCCCATTTTATTGCTGGTCGGCTCTCCTGAGATGACTGTGCCAAAAGTATGATAGATATCATTCCGCTATAACTTAAGCGTTCAGCATGACCCAATTATCAGCTTGATTTATCACCAGAAACTCAGGAGATCCCGCTTGTTTATCGACGAGCGGGAGTGGGATGATGAGGATACTGTGGGGAATCTAAAATAACCCCAGCAAGAGAAGCTACCAAGAGTGCTAACCCGTCGTTAAATACAAGAGATTATGACTGTTGCAACCCAATCCGCCAAACAATTGTCCGTCGAAGAACTGGCTATTAACTCGATCCGCTTCTTGGCTATTGATGCCGTAGAAAAAGCAAAATCGGGACACCCAGGACTGCCGATGGGCGCGGCTCCGATGGCTTTTGTCCTCTGGGATCGCTTTTTGAAGTTTAATCCTAAGAATCCCAAATGGTTTAATCGTGATCGCTTTGTCTTATCTGCTGGTCATGGCTCGATGTTGCAGTACGCCCTGCTTTACTTGACAGGCTATGACAGTGTAAGCATTGAAGATATCAAGCAATTCCGTCAATGGGAGTCAAAAACCCCTGGACACCCCGAAAACTTCATGACCCCAGGCGTGGAAGTCACCACCGGGCCACTAGGTCAAGGAATTGCCAATGGAGTCGGTTTAGCGATCGCGGAGGCACACCTGGGCGCTAAATTTAACAAACCCGATGCCAAGATTGTTGACCATTACACCTACGTGATTGTGGGTGACGGTTGCAACATGGAAGGAATTTCTGGTGAAGCTTGTTCTTTTGCAGGACACTTGGGATTAGGCAAACTCATCGCTCTGTACGACGACAACCACATCTCCATCGACGGTTCCACCGATGTGGCATTCACCGAAGATGTTTCTAAGCGCTTTGAAGCTTACGGCTGGCACGTCCAACACGTCGAGGACGGCAACACTGACTTAGAAGCGATCGCCAAAGCAATTGAAGCAGCCAAAGCTGTTACCGATAAGCCTTCTTTCATCAAGGTAACAACCATTATTGGTTACGGTTCCCCCAATAAAGCAAACACCGCTGGTGTTCACGGTGCTGCCCTTGGCGGAGACGAAATCGCATTGACTCGGAAAAATTTGGGTTGGGAATACGAGCCTTTCGTAGTCCCAGAAGAAGCCCTCAACCACACCCGGAAAGCAGTAGAACGTGGCGCAGGTTACGAAGACGAATGGAACAAGACTTTTGCAGACTACAAAGCTAAGTATGCCCAAGAAGCGGCTGACTTTGAACGCTACATAAGCAGCAAACTACCCGACGGTTGGGATAAAGTACTACCCACCTACACCCCAGAAGACAAAGGACTCCCCACCCGGAAACACTCAGAAAATTGCCTCAACAAACTAGCGGCAGTTTTACCTGAATTGATTGGTGGTTCGGCTGACTTAACCCACTCCAACCTTACCGAAGTCAAAGGCAAAGGCGACTTTCAAAAAGGGCACTACGAAAACCCCAACATCCACTTTGGTGTACGGGAACATGCTATGGGCGCAATCTGTAATGGGATAGCACTGCACAGTTCGGGATTAATTCCCTACGGTGCTACCTTCTTGATCTTCACAGATTATATGCGTGCTGCCATCCGCTTATCCGCGCTTTCCCAAGCTGGCGTGATTTGGGTGATGACTCACGATTCCATTGGACAAGGTGAAGATGGCCCCACGCACCAACCCATTGAAACTGTGGCTTCCTTGCGAGCCATTCCTAATTTAACGGTGTTTCGTCCCGCAGACGGTAACGAAACCTCTGGCGCTTATAAAATAGCGATCGAGAAGGCCAAGGAAAATGCTCCTACCCTGTTGGCATTTACTCGTCAAAATGTCCCGAACTTGGCAGGTACATCGGTTGAGGGCGTGGCGAAAGGTGGATACACAGTGGTGGATAGCGAAGGTACACCTGATATCATTTTGATTGCCACTGGTTCAGAATTGAGCCTCGCCGTCAGCGCAGCCGAAAAACTCACGGCTGAAGGTAAGAAAGCCCGTGTTGTCTCGCTACCTTCATGGGAACTGTTTGAAGCACAGGATGCGGCTTATAGAGAGTCCATTTTGCCGAAAGCTGTCACCAAGCGTTTGTCTGTAGAAGCTGCTAGCAGTTTCGGTTGGCACAAGTACGTAGGCACTGAAGGCGATTGCGTTAGTATTGATCGCTTTGGTGCTTCGGCTCCAGGCAATGTTTGTCTAGAAAAGTTTGGCTTTAGCGTTGATAATGTGTTTGCTAAGGCTAAACAATTGTTGGGTTAATAGCAACAGAATATTCTCGAAATTGTGTGAGGTGGGCATCTTGTCCACCTTTTTTTTACGCAGAGGAGCGTTAAGGGAGATTGTTTATAATATAGGATAATTATTTTATAAATGGAGATATTATGCCAAAAGTTGCTAATTATCATCAAGAACTGAGTAAGCACATATCACCAATCGTTGAAAAGCTAATTAAAGGTAATAGCTTATATCAAGTTAAATTAAATCAACAGGAAATGATAGAAATGTTAGTAGAACTATTTGGACAGTTCTCACCAGAGGAAATGAGAACTATTACCGAGCATGAACTGACACGCAGAATTGATAAGATTCTTGTCTTAGAAGCTGTTTCTGGTACATTAAATGATTTGACGCCAGAGCAAATCAAAATGTACGATGAAGCAGTAAAGCGAAAATAACAAAGTGACTTATTTTCTGGACACAAATTTGGATCATACAGGGAGGTTGCTACTCCATTTTCTTGTAACCACCACCCTATATTACTAAGTTGCTACCTTAGAAACTCATTTAAGACTTCTAAAGTTGTTACTAATTTCTCTTCTTCCCTTCTAAGTTGCTCTGTCTCTATCCTAACTTTGTGCAGCCTTTGCATAAGGTTATATTGAACGCTTGGTTCCTGCTCAACAAAAGTTGGAACAGTTGGTTCACTAATTGGTAGGTCTATATTATAAATATAATATTTTGCAGCACGAGAATTAAAATCTACTATCTTTCTAACTAGTCTCTTCTTTTCAAGAACAGAAAGGGAGCAGCTCACAGACTCATCACGGCGATTCAAGCGTAGAGCAATTTCCTTATAATCCCATCCCTGATCAGGATGTTGGGTTAAAAATTCTATAATTTTGTACTGAAGAGTTCCTGGTTTTAAATTAGCCTTCATTATAATTACCTAATTCTATTAAATTTACCTATTATAATATAAACAAAGTTTAGAAAGTAAGTCAAGTATCTATATTATTTTTTCTATATTTAGTTGCTCTTCCAATACTTCTATTGCTGATTTAAGCTTTCCTCGACGCTCTTCTACCTCTTCTAGCTCTTTTTTTAGTTTATTCAGTATGTTCACTAAGGCTAAATTTGGTCTTTCCTGTTCTGTGATGCTCTCCTGAACACTTTCATTGTCTAGCTTAACCTCGTCGAATGAGTTGGCTCCTATATCTGTAGTATAGAAGTACATTGCTGGATGGTCGTTAGTCTTCTGAATAGAACCATTTTTATAGAGAACCGATAGAGTACCACTGGTAGAACCAGCAGTTGCGGCAAGTTCATCAGCTATCTCGTGAAAAGTGAACTTTTTATCAGGATTGTCTCTAAATAGATTAAGTATACGCGCTTGGAAACTTCCTCTCTTTGCTCTTTTCTGTTCCAATTGTCTACTCTATTTATTAATTAATTACAAAAATATTATACTATATTATATCAAGTGTACTCTGGCAAGAATATGTTGCACCGCTGATTGTGTTGGAATTTGCCTCAGGGGATAGTTCCCAAGAACGAGACAAAACACCCATTACAGGTAAGTTTTGGGTTTATGAGCAAGCAATTAGAGTTCCCTTCTATGGCATTTATGAAGTGAACAAAGTCGGTGTCCAGGTGTATCAATTGCTCAGGAGTGAATATCAGCTAATACCTACCAATGAACGCGGACATTATCCTATTGAACCGATGGGTGTAGAATTGGGAATTTGGCAAGAGCGCTATCAGAATCTAGAATTACCCTGGCTGCGCTGGTGGGATAATCAGGGTAATTTGCTACAAACAGGATGGGAGCGATGTCTACGACGGGCTACGCCTACGCAGCAGCAGAAGCACGAGCGGAACGCTTGGCTACTAAACTAAGAGAATTAAATATTAACCTCGAGCAGTTAGTTTAATTATTTTGGCAACTATCTTTAGATAGATAGGGTAAATACTATGCGGTAGATCATTAGGAATCCTTTGCCAGTAATGAAAAAATGCAACTTTCATACCGACAACTCTTAATTGCATATTTAATTTATTTTGTCAATGTGTAATCCCCAGCATTGCTTAAGAAATCAGCAAGGCCTTCTCTAGACTGAATTTATATTCATGCTTTCAGTGGATGCAGTTATGACTTTGCAAATGCGATTATTATACATATGTACTCGAACAATAAACAGTTGCTGTTGTTCAGGTAAAAAAATTCAGATTTTATCCGACTCTAGTAACTTTGGTTTTTAGCCAATTGTTTGATGTTTTAAAAAGGTAACACAATGAATAATATCCTCAAGCGCACACTTCTACCCAGCCTCATGGCTGCAAGTCTAGCTGGTGTCACCCTAGTTCCAGCAAAACCAGCTGCTGCTGATGACCAAGTACTAAGAGATGTAGGTATTGGGGCTGTTACTAATGTAGTAACAGGAGCTGTTAGGGGACATGGTAGTGTATTAGGCAATGCTGCCAAAGGTGGTGTCACTGGTGCAGCTGTCAATGGTGCAAATGGTCTAAGAAGCCATCACCATCGTCGTAACCGGAACGTTGTTCAAGATGTCGGAGTCGGTGCAGGGGCTAGCGCATTGACTGGCGCAGTTACTGGTGATGGCAGACATACCGTTGGCAATGCTATTGATGGTGCAGCTGTCGGTGGAGCAATCCATCTATTAACCAATCATAAATAATTTCTAAATTCATCCGCTGAAATACTTTCCAACCGTTAACGAACTTATCTCTCCCTAATTCCTCTCCTTCCTAAAAGGAGCTAACCCAACCTCTCTTCCCTAGTAAGGAAGGGAGGTTGGGGGGTTAGATTTATATCGAGATAGATGCCACCGTCAATAATGGATGACGTTAGACTTAATAGTAAACTCTAACCCTTCAACGCCTTTCTAAAGTTTCGACGATAGGATTGATTTGTAATAAACAAAGCTGGCCATAGCAAAGCTAAACCAATGCGATTGCTCAGAGTTGGATTAAAATTAGTCCGCCCAAACCCATTCCAAAACTTCCAAACGCCGCCTCCGTAAACTACTATCAAAACAAAAAAAATAAAGTTACCCATTCCCATCAACTCCGTTAGTAACTGACAGAATTTAAATTAAGTTTTACCACACAAGGTAAGCACTTCATAACCAACACCGAGAAAGTATGACAAAACTCCTCACTCTCTGACATCTAAGTCAGTTAAACATACATTCTCTTATTCCAGTGTAGATTAGCCTCACGTGTTGCAGCTAGTTATCAGTGGTGGCAAGCTAGGTGAAAGGATGTAAAAGCTTTATTTCTGGGGTTTTTTGGCGATACACGTTGCTTGTATAACAATTAAGCCTATAGTTTCTAAGACAGAACAGAGCTGTAAAATGCCCAACAGAGCAGGATTAGTTCCTTGCTGTAGCTTTAATAAAATATCTTTTGCTATCGATTGCCGCAATCTGCCTGAGAACTCCAAAATTCTGTGGCACATTATCTTTATGCTTCATCTACCCAATAAAGATAATATCGTTCACTATCCACCCAGCCTCTCTTAAAATCTTTGAGCGGAACAATCTTCAAGTCATTCCGGTTGACATTCAGTTTTTTATTTAGAATCAGCAAAATTTTCTTTTGGTCACCTTGATTTTTGAGTAGAGAATTAATTTGGCTTAATATTTCAGTTTCTTCAACATCTTGACGACCTTTTTTAAATAGGGTAAAGCTTCCCATTTTTTGAAGCTCAGGATAGTAAAACTTTCGATTCAGATAACCCGATAAAGGAGCCATATTTGCATCTCGACTGGCAACAATAAACTCATTATCTAATCCAGCTTTTTGAATATATTGAGATGTTTCTCGACTGGCAGAAAATGGTACAATTAAATCTCTTGAAAAACTATAAATACCTCCTAAAAACTGGACATAAAGAATCAACATAAAAGCAATATGATGCCATTTTTGAACAAATGTAATTGAATTTGGACGAGCAGAAAACTTATCGAGTAAAACTCTAGAGTCTTGATAATAACTTCCCAGCCATAAAGCCGCTATTAGAACTAAATAGAAATGTCCAAAATGCCGAGGCATACCTATAAATCTAAAGTATGTAAAGGCAAATATCACACAATTCCCTATAATGTAGAAAAAGAAAGGAATTGGCTTTTTAGATAATTTAATCAAAGTTAAAATTACAATGAATAGAGCAATTATCGTACAAACAATTAAATCCAGCCATCTTTTGTGTTGAGGAATAATTAATAAATAACTACCAAATATTCTACCTATGCTTTTCAATAAATGACGGATATCTAATTGTATTACCCAACCATTATTTAACCCACCATAAAGATAACTATCTATCGGCGGAGTAATAATATAAAGGGATAAAATAAAAGAAAATATGATAATTAAAATACTTAAAAATAAATCGTATTTTTGGCTTTGACTAAAATACTGCTGGCGATGTTCACTATCAAAACTGAATTCAGCTAGCAAAGTCAATAATAAAGAAAATGATACGAGCAAACCATAAGCACTACTATTTGCTAGTAAACCCAATAAAATGGCCAAATAGGCATAAGTTATTTTTCTCGATAAGAAAACTGTACAAAAAGCAAAAATAAACAACATACTAAAGGCATAGTTTCGAGAAATTAAAAGATATTCATAAAAAGGAAAGAAACCAAAGGAAAACAGAAACTTTTGTTGATAGTTAAAAGGGCTATATAGGCAAAAAACAGTAACTGAAACAACAGTAATTGCCAAATGAAAAATTTGCATAATAATAGGATTATCCACTATTTTTCTCAGAAGTGCCAGAGAAAAATACCATAAAACAGGATGACCTTCATAATGGATATTTGCAACTAAATCCCCTAAAGATTCACTATCTCTGACAATAAGCCAGGGATTTAGTTCATCTCGCCACATCGAATGGTTGAGAATACCTATTAAACCAAGAACCGAAAAAATAATGATAATAAACCAAGGAGAATGAAAAGGTAATGTTGAAGTATATTTGGTAATTTTTTCGTTTAACATTGTTAGTTAAAAATGAAATTTATTTGGATCAAAGTTATATAGCAATATAGCAATCCTAAATGAGTTGTGAAAACTATCGTAGACGCGCAGCGGCTTGCCGCAGGCTACTGCTAACGCCCCTGATCTGGTAGAGAAGGTGACTTTTCTACCAGACACTACTTGAACGCAAAGCGTCTCGTAGAAAAAAGAAGAAAAGAAACAGATCATTCTCCTGATTTCTACTTATAACTTTCTGGCATACCCACTGGTGACAAACCTGCGATCGCTCGTAAGTTTTGGCAACGAATCAACTCAGTAAAATTTAAACCAGAACGCCCTTCAATTTTGGCTACCGCTTCAATTGCAGATAACAGATGCTGCGCTGCTTCAACTTCTGAATAACCGCGCCGCTGTGCTATCCGAATTGCTGCTGCATCGGCATTTAACTCTGACTCTTGAGATTTGTTAGTACGCCAGATCCGAAAAGCAGCGATCGCACTTAATCCCCCAGCTACGGCTATACCCACCACATCTGACTGTGCTGCTTCCAAGAATCCGCCTAACAGCCCGGCCAGCACCACACCTTGATAAATGTCGGGTTTAAACCACTTTACCCCCGTCAACCAGCTAACCATCTGCAACAGCAGCAAGTCTCGTTGCGGCTTGGTCAAGCGACGCCACAAATCAAAATTAATATATATCGGTCGCGCCTGATTCCAGGGTTGGGGAAAGGAGGCGTCAATCACTTTTGCCTGCTCTGGCTTACTAACGACTTTTGTCGTCATCCGACCAGAAGCAGGCATCACATCTAACAAACGGCGAATTTCAACATTTGGCTCCATAAATTTAATTATTAGCCATAATGTGCATGGTAACTATTTTAGTTACTATTCGTGTTAACCTTTTATTTGTGACATACTTTAGCAATCTTTAAAAATAGCTGTTCTATTATTGAAAACCTCTACAAATTGCGATTTGTGAATAGACCAGACAAAGCCATAAAAATATTGATCAAGCAGTTTGATAGGATGGCGGGATTTTATGGTATCGGTTTGCCCCCAAGTTTAAAACCTCAAAGTTTTGGATAACCATTGAGACTATACTTGTAACGACATGGACGTTTTTGCTACCCTCCCGCCTGAATGGACCAATAAGGCAATACATGCCTATGAGTTTTGCTGTCCTAGCTGCCACTCAAGTAGCCGAGAAGCTGAAAAAGTTTGGCTAAATCGGCGATCGCCTGTACTTACAGAAGACCGTCGTCGCAAATGGCAAGAGTTTTACTACTGTCACTGTGGTTCTGTATGGTGGGCTTGGAGTAGCGATCGCCCCCCAATAGATATATCTAATCAGCCAGATTATAATCCCACATAGGAAAGTGGATTAAATAACTTATAAAACTCTACCTGCTTACTTGAGGAACAAAATCTAACTGCATTTTAGACTCTTAGGGACTTCCAAATAAAAAAGTATCCCAAAACTGACGCAAAAATCCTCTTTCTTTCTCCTCTCTGTGTTCTCTGCGTCTGGAGTGGTAGCCTGCGACAAGCCGCTGCGCGTCTACGTTTATTTGGATAATTTATTTCTTGGAAATCCCTTATTAATCACTGTGAATAACAAACAAAAGCCCACTTTAAAGTGGGCTTTTGCTGACCTAATTCTGAGCTTTGTTTACCATCACCAATTTTAGAAGGTGAAGGTAGTACGTAGAGTGCCTACGTATTCAGTGTCGTTAGCATCGTTATGCTCTGGATTGAAGATTACCAACAAGCCAGGAGTGACTTGAATATTATCGGAAACCTTTAACTTGTAAAGACCCTCTAAGTGATAAGATATATCGTCATCTAAGTTAACATTGGCAGCAACATTTTTTATGCTGCCACCCGTAACTCTCGGTGGTTGACCAAAAATAACACCTAAGACGTTGCCTTTTCCACCAAAGTCTCTCAAAGCAAGCGATCCAGCCCAGTACCAAATATGTGCGTCTGTACCTGCATTAGCACCAGTCTGAGCATCAGCAGTTGTATAACCTCCCCAACCACTAATAGCCAACTTGCTAAATTGGAAGGTAGCTTCTACACCGTAGTTATTGGATTCGGTACGAGTGTTATTCCCAAAGGGATTGTTGGCAAAAGTACTACCTGTACCTTGGAAAAGGTTGTTGTTAACATTATTGTTAACAAGATCAGTTTGATAAGTGCGGGCGTAGGTTAGACCAATGTTAAAAGCTTTGGTGAGTTGGAAAGATAACTGACCAAATATAGCGTTATCACCATCCAATAGCCCATTATTAAGGGTAGGGTCATTAGCAGTCCTAGCTATATAAGCACCAGTCAAGCTGATAGGGCCATTAGGATTGAAGGTAACAGTCAAACCAGCGCCACCTTGACCTTGACGATATATGGGGCTGAAACGTCCATAGCGGGAGAGAGCACCTCTAGCAGAGCTAGCAAAGTCAGGGTTGAAGGTATTAACGTTTTCGTATAACTCAGCATTAGTAGCATCAACTTTGATACGCACTGCATTATTAAAGTTGAAAGCATAATTGAGTTTATCGATTACAACAGAGTTGTTGTTATTACCGTCAAAGGCCAAGCGGGTCATGTTAGTACCGCTCACAGCAGCATTAGAGATGGTGTTGTTAGCATTCAGACGAATTTGCAACTGGTCTTTACCAGTGAAACTGCTCAACAAGTTCAAACGAACGCGGTCAGAAAAAGTAGTGTTAGAATCCAAGTTTTGAGTCGGATTACCACCAGGAACTGCTCTATTGTTACCAAAAACATCAGACACGGCGAAAACTGCTTCTCCAACCAACTTGGTAGTAGTAGAGAACTGATTGGCTTCCAACTCAGAAGTGCGAGCTTCTAGTCCATCTACACGACCACGCAGGGTTGCTAGTTCAGCAGAATATTCTTCTTGTAAACGCTGTAAAGTAGCCAGGTCTTGTTTAGTGACCAAATCGGCTGTAGCTGTAGCAATCAGTTCGTTAACCCGATCTAAACAGGCATTCAAACCTGCGGCAAATTCATAACGGGTCATAGCCCGGTTCCCACGATAGGTACTGTTGGGATAACCTGCAATACAGCCGTAGCGCTCAACTAGAGATTGTAAAGCTTGGAATGCCCAATCCGTGGGTTGCACATCCGAAAATTGCGAAACTGATGTTACCTGACTCATGCTGTCAGAGTCTTGAGCTTCAGATAACTGGGCAACATTTGTTACCTGTTCGTTGACTTCAGCGGCTAAAGCACTATTTGCAACGAAAAATGTAGCAGCGACAATAACCGGACTAACCTTAAAAAGATTCCAGAATCGTTTTGTCATGTTTTTTAGCTCACTCACACCTACTAATCCAATCATCGTAAAATGCTTATAACACTTTACTTTCAGGAATTTTACACACAATCACAGTCCGGATTATACCTTTATACTGTGATAAATACAAGTCATTTAATATAGTGCTGAACTATAATTTTCAATTAATTTATTTGGTAAGCGCAAAATAATGCGGCGTTTGTGACGTAAAACTGTTCCTTTTTCCTGCAACTGTTGTAGGAGTCGGGTAACTGTTATTAATATGGTATTTAACACTTCAACAATATCTTGATGGGTAACATAATTATCAGGGAATCTCGCTATTTACAATGATTAAGAAACTCTAATGATTTGGATCAAAATTTACCTGTATATCTGAAGGTGTATTCTTCTGAATCAGAGCTAGGGACTAACTCCAAATCTTTTCATGGCAACAACTTCTGGTTTAAGGTATCTATCAGTAAGATAGACCGGAATTTTTCAGTTATTTATCTGTTACTTTAATTGTGCAAGTTTAAGAAAAGGTAAGCTTTTAGTAAAATATTTAGTTAACTTATTTTAATAATTTGGTATTTTCTGAAGACTGAGTAAGTATGTAGGCGCAAATAATTATGAAGATATAGGGTGAAATGGCGCTTACTAAATCGCTGGATTTAGCTCCCCGACTTCTTGAAGAAGTCGGGGAGCTGGGCAGCACGTCAATTAAGAGCGTTGACCGGTAACAATATATGCTACCCTTTGACCAATATTAGTGGCATGATCTGCCATGCGTTCCAGACAACGAATTGCCAGTGCCAGCAGCACAATTGGCTCGACTACCCCTGGCACATCGCGTTGTTGAGCTAAAGTCTGATAAACGCGATCGTAGGCATCGTCTACAGTATCATCTAGGTGCTTTAAACGGCGTCCACCAGCCTCATCGAAATCTCCCAAAGCCTTCAAGCTAGTTGCTAGCATCGCCTGCGCGTGAAGGGACATAGCTTCAATATCTGGCAAACACGTATGAGGCGCATAAGGAAAAATTTTAATCGCAATCTCAGCTAAATCCTCAGCATAATCGCCAATGCGCTCTAAGTCTCGCACCAACTGCATAAAGGCACTCAAGCAGCGCAAATCTTGTGCTGTAGGCGCTTGCAGCGTCATAATCGCCGTACACTCTGATTCTATTTGCCTATAAAAGCGATCAATCTTTTTATCTAATCGGGGAAGTTCCTCAGCTGCTGTTAAGTTACGAGCAAATAACGCTTGGTGGCTGAGGCGAAATGATTGTTCTACCAAAGCACCCATGCGTAATACATCCCGTTCTAAGCGCCTAATGGCGCGTGCGAGTTGGGGTCTTTGAGGATTGGGAGTATAATCGACAGCTTTCACACTTGTTGTCTCAAACGTGAAGATATAATTAACTATAGTCTTGGCTTAAGGAGTTTGCCATAACTTCATGAAATTGGAGTTGCATCCACGCACCGCCAGTTTCTGGATGGTTCATAGCTTTGATTGAACCACCGTGGGCGAGAAGAATTTGCTCAACGATCGCTAATCCTAAACCATTGCCAACGATCGCCCCTATGGAGTTACCATCTTGGGGGAAATGGGTTCGCGCTTTATCTCCTCGATAAAATCGCTCAAAAACGTGGGGTAAATCTGCCTCAGAAAACCCGACTCCAGAATCAATCAGATTTATTTCCAGCATTGGGGAAGCCCCATCATTATCTTTTGTTGATAAGATTTTTGTTTCAACGTGAATACTTGTACCAGGAGGACTGTACTTAATGCTATTGTCTAGCAAGTTGAGAAAAACCTGGTAAATACGGGCTTCATCTGCCTTAATCCAAAGATTTTCTAGGCCAGAATAAGCAAGAGACAAATGTTGGCGCCCTGCCAAGGGTTCTAGTGTTTCCCAAACAGATGCAATTAGCGATCGCAATTCTACAGCTTTAGCTTGCAATTGCATATTTGGGTTTGCTTCCATTTGGGTAAGTTCTAACCAGCTTTGCACTAAGTTAATCAGCCGATCAACTTCTTGCATTAGGCGGTTAACCCAGCGATCTAAAGGTGGTTCCAAGCGGGTTTGTAGCGTTTCTACAACCAAGCGAATCGATGTTAACGGCGTTCTGAGTTCGTGTGCTAGATCAGAAAAAGAGCGATCGCGTATTTGATTTATATCTAATAGGGGTTGACGATTTTCTAAAAAGACTCCCACTTGTCCATTGGGTAAAGGCAAGCTAGACGCCCGCAAAGCCAAAGATTTTATTGTTGCCATCTCTGCCGCATCATCACAAGATGGATGAAATATCCATTCTCGCGTCTGTGGTTTTTGTCGATCACGAGTTTGCTCAATTAAATGGTCAAGTTCGTAAGACCTTACCAACTCTAGTAACAAGCGCACCTGTTCTGGTTGCCACCTTTGCAGATACAAAATTTCCTGCGCCTGCTGATTGCACCACAGCAGTTGATTTTCTTCATCCACCTGCAAATATCCCACTGGTGCAAAATCTAGTAGGTCTTGGTAAGTTTGCAACGACTGCTGCAAATCTTGCCGCTGCTGTTTCACCATCGCTATTTCCTGCCGCAACGCAGGAATCAGCAGCAGTCCCATCTTGTCAGAGTGCGAGGTTAACGGTCGGAGTAAGCGCCCCAGGTAGCGATTAAGTTGAACCTGTTGCCAAACCCAAAACCCAATGCCTACCGCTAAACCCAGAAAAAATCCCAATAAAAGCATTTGAGTTGTTAGTTTCTTCGTGACTACTAAAAACTAACAACTATCCAAACTAATTATCCAAACCTATAGCCAAAACCTCGGACAGTCACAATATATTCGGGATGACTGGGGTCTTGCTCTAATTTTTCGCGCAACCACCGAATGTGAACGTCTACGGTTTTACTATCGCCGACGAAATCTGGCCCCCAAACCTGGTCGAGCAATTGTTCCCGTGACCATACCCTACGGGCATAACTCATAAACAGTTCCAGGAGGCGGAACTCTTTGGGAGAAAGATTCACCTCTTGACCACGAACCAGCACGCGACATTCTTGGGGATTCAATGTGACATCCTTGAATTTTAATACTGGCAGTTGTGGTAAATTACTTAGACGTTGGCGGCGGAGTAAAGCGCGGCAACGAGCCACTAACTCACGCATACTAAAGGGTTTGGTCAGGTAATCATCTGCTCCCACCTCTAACCCCAGAACACGGTCAGTTTCACTACCCTTAGCACTGAGGATTAAAATAGGTACTGGGTTTCCTTGATGACGTAGCAAACGGCAAATATCTAACCCATTGATTTGAGGCAGCATCAAATCAAGAATGATCAAATCAAAGGGAAGTTCTCCTGAATTGGTTTCAAAACTTTTGAGATACTCTATAGCAGACCGCCCATCGGGGGCAGTTATCACCCGATAACCTTCCTCTTCCAGGGCTACAGCTAGCATTTCCTGGATTAATTCTTCATCTTCTACTACTAGAATACGGCTGGTTTGTCCAATGTCCGTTGTGGCAGAATATTTGGTCGATTCACTGGTATACATTGATATCACAAAAGTCTGGGACTGTGCCTGTATCAATTAGAATGATTTAATCTATTATGTCGCCTTAGTGCAACCGTGCTTCTACTAGAGTTTATTCTTTTAGATTTTCTTTACAAAAAGTAACATATACCACAGCACCCTCCTAAATCATAATCTCTGTGGCTGCAAGCTTCTAATAGTCTTTTAATTAAGGACTTTGCATATTCAAATTCCTAAATAGCTTCATTCTGTCTTAACAATGGGGAGCAGGTGATAGGTGATATAACGATTCTCATTGGAATGATGTACACGAGTCGGGACACGCCATTGCCCATTGCTATCAACTTAAGGTGAAAGCCAGTCTAGAACCAGCTTTTAGAGATTGTCTCGAAAAGAAGTCTCTGACTGGGAATGCCTAATGAGAGGCTCCGCCTCAAAACTAGCGGCAGAGCCGCAATTGAAGAGCATTTCCAGCCTCTGGCTGGAAACGAGATTTTAAAGGAGTTTTGGCTTAAGTTGACACCTATGGGCATTGCCGTGTCCCTACCTTGTACCTGTCTTCATCTGTGGTTAATTATTTTTTCCGTACTTTACCCATGCAGGAACCGCTATAGAAAAAACATTTTCATATTTTGTTGTGTGACGGAATTGCATGAAGGGTTGTCTTGACAAGAGCAGGTTAGGTTAGGTATATTTATCTTAGTACAAAAATACTATATTTTGAGTGAAAGCTATAGTGCTTCTCGTTTGTATGAAATACACTCTAACCTCTCTTCTTTTAGGAGAAAGGCTTTGAATCTTACTCCCCTTGTCTTATAGCGAAGGGGCTGTTCTTGTTAGGTCTTTATTAGACCTCAACTGAGAAACGCTATATACCTGAAAAACAGAAAGACATAGGCGTGGAAAATTCTTACCCCACCTAAGTGTGAGATATTGGTTATTTCAGTATTTCCACTGGGTTAAAAATGTTTATTCAAAGGCTACCCTGATATCTGCATAGGGTAGTCCTTGAGTATGGCTTGCTACCCCATAAATCATTGCTATTGAAGGGAGTTGGAAGATGACTACAGTTGGAGTCAAGGACAGCAAACAACAACTAATGCAAGCATTTCAACAAATTATTATTCAAAGAAAAAAGCTGGAATCTAAAATAGCAACTAAACAAGAGGAAGCAGATAAGGCAAAAAGTCAAGAAATTTTGCAAGCAGCTTCTGCATATACAGTTGATAGTATTGTCAAAGGTTTAGCTGATTTACAATTGGAGTTTGGTAGTATTCTCAACGCATTATCTGAAAAACTAGCTCAGGAAAACTCTAAGTTAGATGAATTAAACCGAGCTATAGAAATTGAAACTCAACGCCTAGAAGAGCTTCAAAAAATTAGAGTTATAGCGGATAGTCTAGACATTTTAAGTCAAGAACATCAAGAAAAATTAAAAACCTTAGAACAAGATACTATCAGTAAAAGGGAAGTATTAGAAAAAGAAATTACAATCAGGCGGAAAGAATGGCAAAAAGAACAAGCAGAGTATGAAGAAAAACTTCAAGCATATAACGATTTATTAGCTAAAGATCGCCAGCAAGAACAAGAAGAATCTCAGTATAAGTTAGAAACTACTCGTAAACTTAATGCAGACAGCTACGAAGCGAGAAAACGCCAACAACAAAGGGAAATACAAGAAAATTCTCAAAAGAAAGAGAAAGATTGGGCAGAACGAGAAAAGCTATTCGCTGAACACCAACCACTCTTTGGAGACTATCAACAAAAAGTAGCTACATTTCCTAATGAACTGGAAGAAGCAGTTAAGAAAGCTAGAGAAGAAGCTATTAAAGAAATAAGCCAAAAAGCTAAAATTGAAGCTGATTTATTTGAAAAAGAATGGGAATCTAACAAACAGAGTTATGAACAAAAAATTCTATCTCTGGAAGAAACAATTAAGAAACAGTCTGAGCAAATAGAAGGTATTTCTGCTCAATTGCAAACTGCATTAAAACAAGCACAAGACTTAGCCCTGAGGGCTTTTGGTAATTCTAATTCAAAATAGTTATAAGTCTGTAGTGTAGCATCTTAATCATTTTTAATTCCTAAACAGGAGATTTATTGTGGTGGGAAAAAAACCGACTGATAAGAATACTAAAGTAGAAATTCTTCAGGCATATGAGGAGTTAACTAAAGAAAAAGCAGCGCTAAAATCAGAGTTTGATCAAATTGCCAAAGAAAACAAGTCTGTAACTAAAGAACAGCCTAAATTAGAACAAAAAATAGCTATGAATCAGCTTTCTAGTGTCCAACAAAAGATGAACAATACAATTGAAAGCTTGGCGAAGATTCAATTAGGTTTTGGCAGTGCTGCTAATGAATTATCCGAACAGCTAACCATAAAAGCCTCTAAATTAGAAGAAATCAGGCGAACTTTAGAAGAAGAAATCCAACAATTAGCACAGTTGCACAACTTGGAAATTTCTGATGATATCTTGGATACTCTCATCCAAGCTTATGAAGATAATACTAAAGCTTATCAGGAAGAATATAGCCAGCGTTCTGAAGTATTATTCCAACAAATACTAGAGCAAAGGAATACTTGGGGAAAAGAACAAGAGGAACAGCAACGGGCGATAAAAGAACAGAATGAAAACTCGAATAAAACTCGACAACGCGATGCGTCAGAGTATAAATATAATTTAGAACTCCAGCGACAACTAGGAAGTGACGAATATGAACAAGAGCAGAAAGCACTATATAAGCAACTGGAAGAATTACTACAAGTAACAGAAAAACAGTGGGCTGAACGGGAGAAAGCAATTTTTGAGAGAGAGAAACAATTTGAAGAATTAAAAGCCAAGGTAGAGGCTTTTCCGAAAGACAAAGAAGCAGCTATAAAAAAAGCTACAGAAGAAGGCAAAGGCATCGCCCACTACCAAGCTAAAGTAAAATCAGATTTATATTCTAAGGAAGTGGAAGGGCAAAAGCGTTTCTATGAACAAAGACTGCAATCTCTAGAACAAACTATTACTAATCAAGAGACTCGGATTCAAAATCTTTCTAAACAACTTGAATCTGCTCTCAAACAAGTTCAAGATTTGGCAGTTAAAGCTATTGAAGGTACTTCAAATGTTAATTCATATCAGGCAATCAAAGAAATAGCTTTAGAACAAGCGAAGACTCAAGCGAAAAACAAATAAGCTGATTTCTTTTTCATAAGAATTGTAGAGACTTAATTTAATTTAAGTCTCTACAAAGAACTATAGCAGTTCTAAATGATTTATGAAATTCTCTATTTATTTTCTTCTCAACTGCTGGAGAGGCTGAGTTTTGACAACTCAAATAGGATTGCTATATAACGCTTTTTATTCGGTTTTACTTGGTTTTTTGATGTCTGGAGGAGGTTGTGGTTTCTTTTTCTTTGTTACGGTAGCCTGTGTTAGCTTAAATGCTTGGTTGGAATTTGGTTCTTGAGTAGACATAAGACTAAATTTTTAAATCTACGACAATATTATCTACACCACGGGTATTGGAGATTACAGAAATATATCACAGAAAATTTAAGTTTAACCAAAAAAAGTTAGTAGATAATGTTACCCCTGTAGGAACCTTCAGTTTTAACGGGATAAATATAAATCTTAATATATGAGTCAGCGATCGCTTGGCGGCTGGATAAAATAGGTAATGTAAAATGATATCCGGGAATACTGACCATACGGCTTAATCCTTAACGCCTAAGTATCTAAGTTTCCCACTAGGAAAGACAATAGAAACTCGTCTATGTGGTGAGGATGCTATCAATCACAATCTCTAACACCCCTTGATAGTAAGCAACTCGTGCAGCGCGATGTTCTCCAAGTTCCTCTAAAATTGCTTCAAACTCTGCCCAACTGATCTCGCGCAATGTCAAACACTGCCCTGGGTGAACGTCGATCTGGCGCAGTTGCAGTGTCACAACCATTTTATCCTCCGTACCCTTCACTGTTTAGCTAAAACAAATAGCCAGACTGGTTAAGAAAGCCACCACTGGACTCGATACTCCGAGTCAGTGTGTGGATGTCACCAAATACACAGAAAATGTCAAGCAAAAGTAGAAAAACCTAGATTGGGTGGAATATCCTGAATCCGCCCAGGGCCGATCGCTCGTAATGCTTCTTTGAGTAAAATATCCCCAGTATACAAGGCACGTCCGACAATCACACCAGTTACACCTTGAGGTTCTAACGCCAATAAACTCAACAAATTGGTGACAGAACTTACCCCGCCAGAAGCAATTATCGGGATGGAAATTACCGCTGCAAGTTCTTGCAAAGCTTCAAAATTAGGGCCTGTGAGTGTACCATCTCGGTGGATATCTGTGTAAATGATGGCGGCTGCGCCCAATTCTTGCATTTGTACAGCCAGTTGGGTTGCTAAAACTTCCGAGGTTTCTAACCAACCGTGAGTTGCTACTCGCCCGTTACGCGCATCAATGCCAATAATAATCTGTCCAGGAAACTCTTCACAGAGTTGTTGCACTAGCTGAGGTTGTTCTACAGCGATGGTTCCGAGAATTGCCCACTGTACGCCTAGATTGAATAATTGTTGCACGCTGGTGCGATCGCGCAATCCTCCACCAATTTCAATGGGTACTGACACCGCATGAGCGATCGCTTCAATTGCCCCCAGGTTTACTATTTTACCTGCCTTAGCACCATCTAAATCAACTATGTGTAATCTAGTAGCACCCTGCGCTACCCACTGTTTGGCAACATCAGCAGGATTTTCGCTAAAAACTTGCGAGCGATCGTAGTCTCCCTGATACAGTCGCACACACCGACCTTCTAGTAAATCAATCGCTGGAATTACATCCATTTACTTGTTCCTCATAACTCAATGCAATCAAACCGCTAGCTATAGCTGAACTTACTATTTTTCATTTTTCATTTTTAATTGCCTTACAGCTTGCCCAAAACCCACCACAAGCAAGATGTTAGAAAGGGTCAAAAATACTTCTGCACCGCCGTGCAACCAATCTACATTGGCCAAAGACTTGCCATAATGCAATACAGCATAAATCCCTACCGGGATGGTAACGCCAACAAAGACGAGAGTGCCGTAAAATCCATATAGCGCTAAACGCGGCATTTGCGGACTGCGGCTGATAAACCACAAGAAACCCAAGTAGGGAAACAGTGAAAGCGCAAATAGGGTTTCTTTAGAAATCATTGCTCTGATTTAATAGGTTTTGGTTCAACAGTGTCAGGAGATTTGGTAGAACGCCAAATCAAAAACGCCGCTGCCCAAAGCGTAAAATTACCAATTAATGTCATGGTAGCTTGCAGCGTTACCAGCCATTCTAAAGATTCGGCGTTATCAAAATAATGCCAGGTACAGGCACACATGGCACTGACTAAAGCTGGTAACATGGCAAGGGATAATCCCCACCAATTGCGATTACCAGTGAGTTCGCCATAAGTCCAAATTAACCAAATGGCGACAATCCATTCAATAACGCTAGAAACATGAATAATCCAGGTGGGAATCGATAGAGCGTGCATAAGAAAGTTAGGAGACGCGATTAATCGCGTCTGTACAGGGGTCAGGAGTAGAGACGCGATTAATCGCGTCTGTACAGGAGTCAGGAATTTTCTTGTTTTTCCATAACTTGATCTTCCCACAAGAAAATTCATCTTTCGTTGGCAGGATGGTAGACATCCCATCAACTCTTTAGAAAAAAGCTGATAATCTAAAATCCAAAATCTAAAATCCAAAATGGTCAAGATGCGGGCGTTATTGTCTGGATATTACGGTAAAGGTAATGGTGGTGACGAAGCTTTGTTGGCAACGCTTTTGCAAATGTTACCACCAGATGTTACGCCTGTGGTGCTTTCGGGGAATCCAGAGGAAACGCGCGATCGCTACAATGTAGAAACCTACAATCGCATGGCTCCCTTACCTGTACTGCAAGCTTTACGCTCTTGCGATGCCTTGATTTGGGGCGGCGGCAGTCTCATTCAGGATGTTACCAGTACCATCAGCCCATTTTATTATGGGGGACTGATGGCGTTGGCGCAGAAAATGGGTTTGAAAACTGTTGCTTGGGCGCAGGGTATTGGCCCGTTAGTGCGTCCGCAAACTAACTGGTTAGCACGGCAAACCTTTGCTAATTGTACCAAAGTTAGTGTCCGCGATCGCGCCAGTGCTGCTTTATTATCTGATTGGCAAATTCCTTGTATTATAGCTCCTGACCCAGTTTGGGCGTTGGAATCTAAACCAGTACCAGGACTTTGGGATTTACCTGCGCCGAGAGTTGCTCTAACGTTGCGATCGCATCCCCAACTGACTCAAACACGCCTAGCAAACTTGACTCGGGCTTTGGTGGATTTTCAAAAAGCCACGCAGGCTTTCATTTTACTACTGCCGTTTCAAAAAAGTGAAGATTTAAGTATTGCCGAAGCTATTCAACCCCAACTTAAAGATGTCAGCAAGATTTTGTGTCTGGAAGATCCGCAACTTTTGAAAGGTGTGTTTCGCGGTGTCGAGATGGCAATTGGGATGCGCCTACACAGCTTGATTATGGCTGCGGCTGAAGGTTGTCGCTGTTTTGCTCTCAGTTATGACCCTAAGGTAAATCGTCTTATGGAAGACTTGGAAATGCCTGGGTGGGATTTAGCGAGTTTACCCGAAGACCCTAATTTGATTAGTCTGACTTGGATGGAGCATTACGCTAACGGTGATCCGTTATCACCTGACCAAATACAATCTTTGGTAGATAGAGCGTTAATGCATCGTGAGTTATTGAGTCAAGCTTTATTTAATAATTAAGACTAAAAAAATACAAAACTTCGTTTAAGTAAGTAAGCGCAAATAATTATAAAATGATGTAGCGTAACGCACCGAAAACCTGAAATAGTGCCCTGTGGAAGCCGTAACACACCCTACAGCTACTTCTCCTTCGCTTTCCTTCTTTACGAAAGGCTGCACCCTAAGCGTAGCTATGCCGTAGGCTTTACGGGACGCACAAGGGACAAAGACGCTCTTGCTAGCTTCCTTCACCGTAGGAGTACGGAAGGTTTCTGTCCTGGAAGCAAGTGGCGTGGAAAGACGCGTCTTCGCTGGTAATCTTATGGCGGGAAGAGAGTAATTGTCAAAATTTTATAAAGTGATTATAAAATTACTTAAGTATCTGTTAGAAAAATCGATTTCAGCGATATTATTTCTGAAATACAGAAATAATTATTGAGATTATTCAAATGATCAGCTTTGGCTTTTGGAACCTAATTATAGTAATTGTAATTGCTTTAGTTATCAAAAATAATTGGCAATTAGATGGTGAAAAGGCAGCCTGGGAAAATTCTTTATTCTTAAAATCTTCTGTGATTCAACGGTTGATACAATTTTTTCGTCAACCAATTGTTAACTTTATCGTCCAAGCAACTGTTGTATTAGTCGTTACAAGATTTCTCTGTTATACAGGTTGGCTAGTTTATTTCCTAAACCAACCACATCCACCCTTATGGGATTTTCAGTGGTATTATGTGGCGAGTAAATTGGCTCATCAACATTTGAGTCCCTTTAATGTCGAGATTTTTAACCAAACTTTCTGTACCATAACTAAAGTGTGTGGATCTCTTCCACCGTTTGTCTATCCACCTAATATTATTCCTCTGGTCTGGTTTCTCGGTTATTTTTCGATGAATACTGCATTTAAAATCTCGATTGTGATGCATATATTAGCAATCGGTTTGGCCTTATGGGGAGCGAATATCCTCTTAGAGTCGAAGTCACCAGCTTTGAGAACTATTTGCACAATCTCGGTTGCCTTGATTTATGGCTTAGTTCGCGATTTTCAAGTTGGTAATATTGCCATTTTCATTGCAGTTCTGATTTTATGGATGTTTATCTTTGCTAGAAAAAATCAGGATATTCCAGCAGGAATTTGCTTAGGGCTTGCCCTTTGTAAACCAACATTAGCTGGATTATTCATTCTGTACTTTCTACTTAAAAAACGGTACTCTCTAGTTTTTGTATCTATTGTCATAGTAACTTCTTTAGCATTTTTAGGTCTAGCATTGACAGGTAATTCTTTGACACAATTCGTGTCGGATGCATCTCGTGGATTTTCCCTCTGGCAAAACGATCCCTCTGTTAGCCCTTATATATCGATCAGTCGTCTCGATTTGATGGTTGTTGGACCGAGATTACTTCCCAATAATCCATTTTTTGCCAAGCTTTTGTCAAACTTAATTGTTCTGATACTTGTTGGTTTGGCGGGTTGGTATTGGTATCTACAACAATCTTTCACTGACTGGTCAAAAAAAATATATTTAGCAGAAATGGTAATAGTTTCTTGCTTGAGTATTGCCATCACATATTCGCAGGAAACTAGTTCTGTAATGTTAATACCTGCTGTTGTTTTTTTGCTCAATGATTTGCTGTATCAGATCAGGCATTGTAAATTCTCTAGGAGAAGAATGTCTGTTTGGTTAGCAGGGGTTTGCTGTCTAGCAGTGCAAACAGCAGTTATTCATAGCTGGCTCATCCACTCTCTAGCAAACCGCTGGAATGTGAAAGCAGGGGAATTGCCATACATCATGAAGGTAACTATCTTCGCCCTACCGAGTTATGCGGTTTTAGGAATTACTTTGAGTATTTTAGTTTTAGCAATTAGTTCTCTTCGTCAAAAACAGGTTCTGAAATTTGAACCTTTGAATCGGGTGTCAATTTAACATGAGTTCAAGGGGTCATATAGTGTTCGCCTAATTAGTCGAATAAAAAACCTCTAAAAGGTTTTACTACACAAGACCTTTCCCTCTGCAACGGGCTAGAGGGAAAGGTTTGAACTTAGTTCAAGCACAGGGAGAGGTTCGTTGAACTCACGTCAATTTAGAACACCAGGAATCATCTTGATGCTACAATTTAAAATCAATTTTGCCTTTAAGCGCTGACAATTCCTGACCACTGAACTTTTTTCTCTTTCTCCCGGCGGTAAGAAAAGAAATGTTCTGGAGTTTGAAAAGTACAATAAGGTGCGATCGCAACTTGTTCTGCACTAATCCCCAAATTTTCCAGTTGTAAGGTATTCACTCGCCGCACATCCAGCTTTACCTTTTCAGGATTGGGATCTTCCAGCAAGGGTGAATTGGGTAGCTCATGTAATGCAGTTAAAATTTTTTCTTGATCATCATGTGGTATAATACTAGCCCCAATTTCGGCAGCCACTTCGATAGACACTTGGTAAACCTCACCAGCGATCGCCGGGCCCATCGCAATTCTTAAATCATCGAGTTTGCTGCCTTGAGATTGGAGTCGAGCGATCGCTAAGGGCACAATTTTCTTCGCAGTCCCCCGCCAGCCTGCGTGTAATGCTGCCACCCGTCCAGTTACCACATCCCCAATCAGTACGGGTGTACAATCTGCACTAGCTACCCAGACTGCTTGTAGAGGCTGCTCACTAATTAAACCATCCGCTGATGCTAAATCCTCCCCAACAGTGCTTAAGAAGCTCTCAACTTCTTGGGGAGTGAGAACAGTATTGCCATGAACCTGCTTTAAGCGATAGACTGATGCCGCTGGTTGCAATACTTCTGTGATAACTTGTGGCGATCGCGGCCAAAACTGCTGGGTAAAGAAGCCGTGATGCCAATGTTCCAGAATACTACAAGTTAAATAGGGCAGTCCTTCCCAATTGCGCCAGTACCAAGTGTGCATCTTCAACCAAACCTAAACAGAAATCACTCATCAGCCAATCAATGTTAACTTGAACAACCGAATTTGGCTTAACTCCTGTGGAATTTAATCTGCAAAACTTGGAAGCAGCCTTGAAAGCAGGGCGTAAGTATACATATTTACCATTTTCTCTTCACTTTTTTGAAAGCGTCTCCTCAACTAACCAAACTCTCTGGAACTTGCTCAACCAAGGGGCTATTTCAGGAACAGTAGTAATTGCAACTGTGCAATCTGCTGGGCGGGGACAATGGGGACGCCAGTGGATTTCTCCTGTTGGGGGATTATATGTTTCGGTGGCAATTTCTTTCGACTACAAAATAGAGGCTACTGACAGCTACCAGCTAACTTTTGCTAGTGCTTGGGGAATTGCGTCTCAATTACGCCAATGCGGTGTAGATGTTGGGATAAAATGGCCCAATGATTTAGTTTTAAATGGTCGCAAACTAGGCGGCATTTTGACAGAAACCAAAGTAAACAAAGGACAAATCACCCAAGCAGTAATTGGTGTTGGTATTAATTGGACAAACCCAGTACCGGAAACTGGAATCAATCTGGAATCGTGGCAAGGTTCCCAAGATTTCAGACCAATTTCTTGTCTGGAAATGCTAACCTCTACAGTCTTACTGGGAATAGAATCCGGTATGGAGTGCCTTTGTCAAGAAGGAGTAAGCATACTCTTGTCTCGCTATTTAGATTTGCTTACAAACATGGGTGATAAAGTGTACGTCAATAATCTTTCAGGTACTGTAGTTGGGGTGACTCCTCAAGGAAATTTACGAGTTGATTTAGAAACAGATGATACAAAGGAACTAATTACACCGGAAATTTATATTGAACCCGGTACAATCAGTTTGGGGTACCAAAAATCTTCCGTTTAAATTTGAGGTTTGTTCAAAATTTCGCTCTTTGGGCAAGACAAACCATTAGCATCATCTCTTTAGGCTAATTACACACAACTGAGAGAACAAATGACGCAGCGCAATAATTCTGCCCATCATCGTTTGCATTACTTATGGCAGCAAGGTCTAACGAAAAAACGTTTTGCCTCAACGCTACCAGCTCAGAGTCTTTGTTGGCTGAGTAGCGTCAGCCTCCTTAGCGGCGGCTTTGTGTTTGCCCAAACGGAAACACAAGTAGACAATATTGTTCCCACTGTTGAAAGTTCCCAACCAACAGCAGTTACAAATCCAGTAAAAAAACAGGCTGTAGCACCGGAAGCTGCTCAAGCGCAACCGGAATTTTCGCAACGACGAGCTAGACTCAGCCAGAGATTACATAAGCCAAAGGTTGCTCAATCAAAAGAGCCAGTTAGGCAGTCTACACCCAAAATCGAGGCTGCCCAAGCTGTTGTGATTATCAGACAGTCAAAACCCAAGGTAGAAACCTCCCAGGTTATTCCTGCAAGGGTGAGACTGGAAAAACCCAATACCCCTGCCCGTTCTTTACCTGAAAAACTAAGAGAAGTTGCTCAACCAGCAAATAACTCGAACAGCACTGTCAGTGCAACGGCGGGGAAAACCAAGGATTATAATAACGCCTATATTGATCCTAATAGTTATGACAGTGGTGCCACAGGTATTTATCAAGCACCAAATTCCGTAATCCTCACAGAACGCGCCAGTGGTTGTCGAGCCATTTTACCTTCAGGGCAAAGTGTATTAGGCGGCGTTTGTGCCAAAGTACCCCAGGGGAGTGTAGCTGATTCTAATGGTAAACCAGCACCTAATTGGCTCAAAAGAAGTCAAAATGCCCAATTAGCAGTAGTTCCACCCGTGCGGCAGATTGCAACTACTGGCAACACCAGCAGATGGCGTCCTACTCAAAGTGGTTCTAGTGGTGTCACCAAGAGCGCATTTCGCCCGAATCGGTTTATCCCGAGTCCTGGCGAGTTCAGCCCCACAACAGTGAGTGCAACTCCCATCGCACCGAGTGGCGGGACTTTACCTCCACCAATGGCAGATGGCAACATTGCACCCCGCCCCAGTACCGTAGCTTACGACTTCTCGCTGGCATCAGTATTACCGCAAATCCCCTACACTGGGGTAGTCGCTTATAGTGGTACGGGAATGATGTATCCATTATCTATTCCCGCTCCCATTACTTCTTTGTTTGGTTGGCGAGTTCATCCAATTACAGGTAATCAACGCTTCCATGCTGGTACAGACTTAGGTGCGCCTATGGGAACACCAGTTTTGGCAGCAGCTGCTGGTCAAGTGGAAACTGCTAACTGGGTGGGTGGTTATGGTTTAACCGTTATCCTGAATCACAAATCCGCTGAACAAACTCTCTACGGTCACATGTCAGAGATCCTTGTTCAACCTGGTCAGTGGGTACAACCTGGAACTGTGATCGGGCTAGTTGGCAGCACCGGGAACTCCACAGGCCCTCACCTGCACTTTGAAGTTCGCCACCTAACACAAGATGGGTGGGTTGCGACTGACCCAGGCGTGCAATTACAGTCCGCCCTCAGCCAGTTAGTCCGAGGTTCGCAAACTGCTCAGGTAAGCCAACAACCAGGCAGCTAGATTGGAAATTTTGGATTCTGGATTAATTTAAAATCCAAAATCCAAAATCTAAAATTCAGAGATACCCGTGTTCTGCTAAGAATGCGGGTGTAATGCCATCTATACTAGTTTCATCAGGGGCTGTGGTGTGTGGGTTGCCAGAGGAAAAGAATTTTTCCACATATTTGCCGAGAATATCCCCTTCTAGATTCACCAAACTGTCAGGAACCAAATAGCGAAGATTTGTCTCGGCATAGGTGAGGGGAATCACTGCCACCTTGAATTGGCAGAGTTCTGGCTCATATGAGGCTACTGTGAGGCTGATGCCATTGACAGCAATACTACCTTTAGGGACAATGTACCGGGCGATCGCCTGGGATGCAATAAAGGTCATTTCCCAAGAACTAGCCGTTTGTTCTGCCACTAGCAATCGACCTATGCCGTCTACATGACCCATCACAAAATGACCGCCAACTTTGCTGCCTACCTTTAGCGACGCTTCTAAATTGACATATTTCTGTTGCGTTTGCTTACCTCCCAACGTCGTGCGACGTAGCGTTTCCGGTGAAGCCGTGGCGATAAACCCGTCGTTTAAAACTTTTTCTACTGTCAGGCAAACGCCATCTACTGCAACACTGTCACCATAAGCCAAATCTTGCATAATTACTTCACCCGGCTGGCTTACACAAGTAATTTGCCAAGAATCACCCCCTAAGGGTTCCATCGTTCCTAATGCCTGGATTAATCCTGTAAACACGGCTTTTTTGTCAAACTAACTCTATTTATTGCCTAATTGTGCCTGAAGTCAATTGGTAATTGTCACAGAAATCTAGAACATCCAAGTATATTTTCTGACTTTTTTTCATCTAGGAATATTAACACATTAGCATCCTTCACGAGGCATACTTGGGTAAGAAGGTTATTGTCTAAGAAGACCAATTTGACTTACTCTGGTTTTCACCACAAGTTCGGAGTTTAATAGAAGCAATTATAGAGAACGAATGCTTATGTTTATTACTCTCGCCAAACTGCCCAATAAGGGGTACTATTTGTTACACAGCATCCAAGGCTCTCAAAGGATTGTAGAGGCTTAGCCAATGATTGAAATGAAAGTCGCTGGCATAGCATTAGATGCCATAACCCGCAGCCCGATCGTCCTTTTGAAAGATTCTTCAGATCGGCGGGCTTTGCCAATTTACATCGGTCAGGAACAGGCTAGGGCAATTATGGGTGCATTGGAGAATCAGAAGCCTCCCAGACCCTTAACCCACGACTTGATTGTGAATCTTCTAGAGACCTGGAACATGACTCTAGAAAAGGTGATTATTCATTCCCTGCAAAAGGATACATTTTATGCGGCTTTAATTGTTCAGCAAGGCGATGTTAAAAAAGAAATTGACGCGCGTCCTAGCGATGCGATCGCCATTGCCCTCCGTACAAATACCCCTATATGGGTAATGGAAGAAGTTATTGCCGATGCTTCTATCCCTGTTGATCGCGATGCAGATGAAGCCGAACAGCAAGCCTTCCGTGAATTTATTTCCAATCTCCGTCCTGAAGATTTGATCAAGCGCTTTGGTAATGGCGACAGCTAGGCCAATTTTAGATTTTGAATTTTGGATTTTAGATTGAAGGAAAAATCTAAAATCTAAAATCCAAAATCTAAAATCTAAAATTGAATGGCTCCTAACTTTGTTAAAGATGCAATACCGACGTTTTGGGAAAACGAATCTGCGCCTATCGGTTTTTTCTCTGGGAACAATGCGCTACCTGGCTTCTTTTGAAAATGCTCACCAGACTATCGAACAAGCCTTAGCGCTAGGAATTAATCATCTAGAAACCGCCAAAGGTTACGGCAAAAGTGAGGAGTATCTTGGTAGGGCGCTAAAAGCTGGGTTGTCAGTACCCCGAACGAGGCTTCACGTCACTACCAAAATCCCAGCCACAGCAGATGCTGATTCCATGCGTCGGTACATCGATGAATCCCTAGAACGATTACAGCTAGATTATTTAGATTGCTTAGGTGTTCATGGCTTGAACACTTGGCAACATTTGGAGTGGGTACTAGCCAAAAATGGCTGTATGCAAGCCGTAGAGGAAGCGATCGCTGATGGTCGAGTCCGACACGTTGGTTTTTCCACCCACGGGCCATTAGAGCTAATTCAGGCAGCAATCAATACAGATTTTTTTGAATTTGTCTATCTGCATTATTACTATTTTTTCCAACGGCACGCACCAGCGATTCAGCTAGCTGCCGAAAAGGACATGGGCATTTTTATAATTTCCCCTGCTGACAAGGGAGGACGCCTCTATACGCCACCCCAAACCCTAATAGACCTGTGTCACCCGTATTCACCCTTAGAGCTAAACTATCGTTTTTTACTTGCAGATAGCCGTATTACTACTTTAAGTATCGGGCCAGCAAACCCAGATGAATTAAAGCAACTTTTGCAAATAGCTGACTATGATGGAGAGTTAACATCAGCAGAAATTTCTGCTTTCCAGGAATTAGAAAATCACCAAAAAGTTGCTTTGCAAACTGATAAGTGTAGCCAGTGTTATGCTTGTTTACCCTGTCCAGAAAATATCAATATTCCAGAGGTGTTGCGGTTACGTAATCTTGCAGTAGCATACGACATGAAAGATTATGGACAATATCGTTACGGAATGTTTGAAAATGCTGGTCACTGGTTCCCTGGAATGAAAGCCAACCGCTGTACAGAATGCGGTGACTGTTTGCCTCGGTGTCCAGAAAACTTAGATATTCCAGCTTTATTGAAAGATACTCACCAAAAATTAAGTGGGAAAGCAGGTAGGAGATTATGGGATTGACACTCTTCTGATTTCTATAGCGATTCTTAATTGGATGGAATACAGACCTAACCCCCAACTCCAACGCTACAAGCGTTGGAGGGTAAGATTTTAAAGCTTCTCTCTTTTTATATTTTGCGCCTATCACAGCATTACAGCCGATAAAAATGTAAAATTTATAAAGATTAAAAGAGTTAGGAAGATCCGCTGCACCTGGGGTATCTCGTCCAAAAAAAGATGAAAATTAAAAAAAAAGAAATGTCCTGCGCCAATCACTGACGGTTTTCCGCTACAGTGGACGGGCTGTAAGCTTAGTATGGACTACTAGCCGATCGCTTACTATTCTTCTGGCAAGTTTAACAATAGTTGCTGGTCTTTTACCGGCGGCGATATCCTACATCAGTAAATTAATTGTTGATGCAGTGGTATTTGCATCTCAAGTTAACTCACACAATGGTTTTGTCAATATTTATCCCTCGCTATTTTATGTTGGATTAGAAGCGATCGCTATAACTCTACTAGCAGGCAGTCAGCGGGGACTCACCATTTGTCAGTCGTTATTGCGGGCGCTAATGGGTCAGCGGGTGAATGTACTCATCTTAGAAAAGGCGCTGACACTGGATCTTAGGCAGTTTGAAGACTCAGAATTTTATGACAAATTGACCAATGCCCGACGAGAAGCATCAGTTCGTCCCCTTTCCCTAGTAAGCCGCACTTTTGGGTTAGTGCAAAATGCTCTTTCCCTAATCACCTACGGTATTTTGCTAGTAAATTTCTCAGTTTGGGCGGTGCTGGTACTGATTTTGGCAGCCATGCCTGTATTTATTGCGGAAACTAAATTTGCTGGAGAAGCCTTTCGCTTGTTTAGTTGGCGTGCGTCAGAAACTCGTGAACAGCATTACTTAGAAAATCTGCTAGCAAGAGAAGATTTTGTCACAGAAGTCAAACTCTACCAGCTGGGAGAGATGTTGCTAGGACGTTACCGCAACCTATTTGATCAACTCTATGGCGAAGACCGCGATTTGACTCTGCGGCGAGGACTGTGGGGGTATCTCCTGGGTTTAGTCAGTACTGGTGCTTTTTACCTAGCTTATGCTTGGATTGTGTTGGAAACAGTGCTAGGTAAGATTTCCTTGGGAGATATGACAATGTATCTCACTGTGTTTCGCCAAGGACAATCTACTTTTTCCAATGCCCTCACTTCTATTGGAGGGATGTATGAAGACAACCTATATCTATCAAATCTCTACGATTTCCTCGAAGAGAAAGTACCACAAACTTGGGGTAAGGCAACCATTGGTTTAAATCCCCAAGATGGTATCCGTTTTGAGAACGTATCATTTACTTATCCAGGAAGTTCCAAGCCAGCCTTGAGAAACATTTCACTGCATTTGAAACCCAGAGAGAAACTGGCAATTGTGGGTGAAAACGGTTCTGGTAAAACTACCTTAATCAAACTACTTACCCGACTCTACACTCCTGACTCTGGGCGAATTTTCTTAGATGGCTTGGATTTGCAGGAATGGGATGTAGATGTGTTGCGGCGTCGCATTGGTGTAATTTTTCAGAACTTTGTCCGCTACCAGTTCACTGTGGGTGAGAATATTGGCGTGGGCGATGTAGAACATCTCGAAAATAAAACCAACTGGCAAACTGCTGCCCAAAAAGGCATGGCCCAATCTTTTATTGACCAATTACCCCAAAGCTTCCAAACTCAGCTTGGTCGTTGGTTTAAGGAAGGACAGGAACTTTCTGGGGGACAGTGGCAGAAAATTGCCCTGTCTCGTGCTTTTATGCGATCGCAAGCAGATATCTTGGTGTTAGATGAACCAACATCAGCAATAGATGCCCAAGCTGAGTTTGAGATTTTCAATCATTTTCGCGCTACTACTCAAAATCAGATGGTACTATTGATTTCCCATCGCTTCTCAACGGTACGGATGGCTGACAAAATCTTAGTAATAGAAAACGGGGAAGTTATAGAACAGGGAACTCACAAAGAATTGTTACAGGTACGAGGACGTTATGCCAAATTATTTCAGTTACAAGCAGCTGGTTATCAGTAGGAAAGGAAGCTAACAGTTACTTTGTGAATTCAGATAGCGATCGCATTTGTAACCGTACCCTTTGAGATTTCCCTACAGGATTTATATAACAAGGTGAAGTTTGAGGTTGTTGAGTCGGAAGGGGAAAGTGCTGATGTTGAGGGATTGGGGTAGGGGTGCGATCGCTTTACTTGTGCAGAGTATCTTAAAAAGATTTAAGCCACTTTTAACGGTTTCTGAGGAAAAGTAATTGGCTCTGGCAAAGGTTTTCCTTGCTCTTCATACCATTCAATCAGAGATTCAATTACCTCTTGCCCATGTTTAGCGGCTTCTTCATAACTCTTACCATGAGTGTGGAATTGCTGCCAAGGAAATTCTGGTAAGTGTACCAAGTAGCAATTATCCTCGTCTGACCATTGAATTACCATACTGTAGCGATCGCTCATTATTCCTACGCCATATAATTATTGTTGCCTATAAAGTTGATAGAGCGATTGCCTAATTCATCTTTACTGACTAAGGTGATCATCTGATTTAATTGAGCGATTACTTTGCTTATCCAAAGCAGATAGTGGATATTTCGTAAACTCTCCTACCTATCAAATAGGGTTAGTAACAATAAAAGTTAAGGTATCATCCACAACTAGAGAATAAGAATTATTTTTTACTCTAAATTATATTAGTATATTTATACTAATAGCAGCCTCAAGCCGCTAATCTATAGTATCTGCAAAGGATTAGATGCTAATGAATATTGATCAAGCAAAAGAAAAATTTAACTTACTATACACAGAATTAACACAAAGCTGCATAAAAATTGAGACTGAACAGGATGCACGGTTCCAAGTTATTGACCGCATTTTGACAGAAGTTTTGGGATGGCAGAGAGAAGAAATTCTTACAGAGCCTCATACAGACAGTGGCTATATTGATTACCTAATAACGTCTAGAGGACGCAGCAGGCTTGTAGTGGAGGCGAAGCGAACATCAAAGCTACTGATTGATACTCGTCAACCACGTATGGCTTGCTACAAAGTTGGTGGTTCTGCGCTTGAGTCAGCAGCAGATGGATTAAATCAAGCAAAACGCTATTGTACTGACAAAGCTGTGTTGTTTTGTGCTTTGACAACAGGTTTTGAGTGGATTGGCTTCTGGGCCCTTCGTACTGACGGTACGCCTCCAAGTGAGGGTAAAGCAATTGTATTCCCTAACCTTGAATCTATTCAACAGAATTTTGCTACCTTCTACGACGTGTTCTCACGAGAGGGAATTTTAGAAGATTTATACAAAACGTACATATATGAGGCAGAAGGATTAAAAATTAGTCATAATGAATCTCTTTATTCAGTAGTTGAGAATTCTGATAGATATTTACTTACAAAGTCTGCATTATTCAAAGATATTGAGAATGTCTACCACAGCTTTTTCACTAGTATGTCAGGGGAAGACGATCCTGATATGCTTGCCAAATGTTTTGTGGAATCAAAAGAAAGTAGAGAAGCCGATGAAAATTTACAAAAAATAACACGAAATTTATTGAATAGGATTGATATTGTTAATTCGGCGAAGGGTATTGAGCTACAAAATCAAATCCGTAATGCTGTAGAATTACAGAAAGGAGAATTTGTTTTAATAATAGGTAATAAAGGAGCTGGAAAAACTACATTTATAGATAGATTTTTTCGTCTAATCTTAGACAAAAATCTTAGAGAACATTGTTTATTAATTAGGGTTGATTTAGCTGATTCCAATGGTGAACAAGCTACTATTACTAGTTGGCTAACAGAGCAACTAAAAATTGAGTTAGAGAATGGCTTATTTAAAGGTGAATATCCATCATATAGCGAACTTCAAGGAGTATTTTTTCAAGAATATCAAAGATGGAGATGTGGAGAGCGTAAGCCTTTGTATGAAAGGAACAAAAATGAATTTAAGGAAAAATTTGGAGAATATATAGCAGATTTTACTGAAAAACATCCAGATGATTATGTAATGAAATTGATTAAAAATGCTACAAAAGCAAGAGGATTAATGCCATGTATAGTTTTTGATAACACTGATCATTTCCCACAGATATTCCAAGAAGCAGTGTTTCAATATGCACAATCTATATATAGAAAAGTTTTTTCATTTATTATTTGTCCAATAACAGATCGAACGATTTGGCAGTTGTCAAAGTCAGGTCCACTACAGTCATATGAAAATCAAGCTTTTTATCTTCCTGTACCGTCTACAAAAGACGTTTTAGCTAAACGGATAGAATTTATAAAAGAAAAAGCAATAGAAGATTCAGAAGCGAGCAAAAAATACTTTACTAAAAAAGGTATTCGTTTATCAATTCCTAACATTAGTGCTTTTGCTTTTGCTGTAGAAGATATATTTATTAATGAAGATTACATAGGACGCGTAGTAGGGTGGCTCTCTAATCATGATATCAGAAGAAGTTTACAAATTGCTCGAAGAATTATCACTTCACCTATCACTGATATTTCTTTACTTGTAAATGCTTATGTAATTGGTAAAAAGTCTCAAATCAGTCATTGGCAAATAAAAAAAGCACTATTAGTTGGAGATTATAATCACTTTTATCAAAAAGATAGCAATTTTATTTTAAACCTTTTTGAAGTTCAACCTAGCAGTATTACAAGCCCACTACTGAGGTTATCTATACTACGCTTATTATCTGACACATATTCTGAGAACTCAGATGCAGAAAAGAATTATCTGTATATTGATGATATTCTAAATTATTTTGAGCCTGTGACAATCAACAGGATTCTAGTTAAGGAACACTTAAAGGCTCTTCTGGATTATCGCCTCATTGAAACCTATGACCCAACTGATGCAAATATTTACGAATTACAAAGAGTTAAAATTACTCCTTGCGGACGTATACATTACGAATTTGCTGTTGAAGAAAAAGAAGGAATTTATATAGGTCAAATGGCTTTAAATACGCCTATCGCTAGTCAAAGTTATCTTGTGCGTGTGCGTGATTTTATGAAAAAGAAAAGAACTCGACAAGATTGGGTAGTTATTATTAAGTTATTTGTTGAATATTGCTTGCAACAAGATAGTCTATATATTTCTTTACCTCAAAAACAAATTTATGATAGCCAAAGAAAATTACGAGAACGCATCAGTCAACGTTGGACTTAAGTAAAAATTCATTATCAGGATGCTAAAGAACCAAACCTCACCCTATGCTTTCCCCACCATCCCCCACCAACTTAGATAAAATTACTATGGTGCTAGTTAACCCTTCCTAAATCTGATCAAAAGCGATCGCTTCCCAACCTTCCCTTCAATGTTCTGAACTACTCACGCCAGTAGGTAATTGGAATTGTGTTAAAGCTGCTGTGGAAAATGGGGCAGATACGATTTACTTCGGTTTTGATCGGTTTAACGCAAGAATGCGGGTACAAAATTTTACTGAGTCGGATATCTTTAAAATATTAGTTAAGGTGAAAATATATATTGGATATAAGTAAAAATCTTTTTTACTGTGATGATCAGCCAATCATCCACCTCAGACATATGGTTGAAAATTGGCAAGCCAACAATCTGTACTTTTACAGTTATGCATAATATTTCCATACCCAATAATTGGAATACTGCCCTTTACCAAGACAAACACGCTTTTGTCTGGCAGTATGGCGAGGACTTACTAAAATTCCTCAACCCTAAGCCAGAAGAATCGATTTTGGATCTTGGCTGTGGTACTGGACAACTCACAGAAAAAATTGCCCAAACTGGGGCTGAAGTAATGGGAGTTGATCATGCAGCCACGATGATCGAGAAGGCAAGACAAAACTATCCCCATATCCGCTTTGATGTTGCTGATGCTAGGAATTTTCAAGTAGACAAGCCATTGGATGCTGTATTTTCCAACGCTGTACTACATTGGGTGAAAGAAGCAGATAGTGCGATCGCTTCCATACATCAATCCCTAAAACCCGGAGGGCGTTTTGTCGCAGAATTTGGTGGTAAGGGGAATATACAGGCGATCGTTACAGCTTTGGAAAGCGCCTTAGAACCATTTAATATTTCTGCACAAACCCTAAATCCTTGGTATTACCCTAGTATTGGTGAGTACGCCAGCTTACTGGAACAGCAAGGCTTTGATGTCATTCATGCCATGCTTTTTGCTCGTCCAACTCCTTTAGCAGACAAAGAAGCAGGTATGGCAAACTGGATTCAGATGTTCGCCAGTGCTTTTTTAACATTGCTCCCTGCTGACCAACAAACACAAGTAATTCGCGCCGTAGAGGAATATCTCAAGCCGACGCTGTATCAACAAGGAACTTGGACAGCAGACTATCGAAGAATTCGCATCGTTGCTATTAAACTTTAAATTGTGCGAATTTTGACTTGTGCTTTAATTACGTTAGCGTAGCGGTAGCGAGTCCGCCAGCGTCATTACGAATTACGAATTAGTATCAGTTATGCATATACCCAAATTGTGCGATCGCCCTACAGCCCTTCTCCTAAAGGAGACGCTACGCATAGCTTGCTTCCACGTTCGCGCAGCGTCCCGTAGGGAAGTGGTACGGGCATCCTACGGCAGGCGTTGGCGCAGCCATCGCCAGATATCGTTTTCATTACTACTAACCATTAGCCTCACTACTTTACTAATCCCGCCCTCACTAGCGCAAACCCCCCCAATACCGTTGCCTTCTAGTGCGCCTCTGGAACTAGACTTATTAACCAAGCCAAAAGACTATGTGATCACAGCTAACACCGTTAACCCAGCACAATTGACCGTTCCCAGTTTATGGTGGGCACAACAAAACTTGGAGAAAAAGCTATTGGACAATTGGATAGCATATCCAGCTTCTGAAAAAGAACCTGCACGGGTAGACTTGATCGTGAATCAGCAAATTTGGAGCTTACTAGAGTATATAGAGCGTTACGATTTTGTAAATCGCTTAGGTAGCGCTGCACGGAACTTTGGTTACAATGTCCGGGTATTTAATTATCAAAAAGAACCCTTGGCAACCTACACTTGCAACTTTAGTACAAGTCCAGCTTTATGCAGTATCCAAACGACTGTTAAGAACAAGATAGGGTTACAGCGTTCTTTATAGAAAAGGGAGTGGGGAGTAGTAATGCTAAGTGCTGAGTGCTGAATGGGGAATCTCACTTATTTACTCATAACTCAGAATTCAAAAAAGAGAAACTGTTTTGCCCAATACCCAATTAAATTTTAATTTTAGCGAATAAAGACTCGTATTGTTTTATTGCTAGTGGGGATAAGGGAAGCAAAAATTCACTTTTATTGAAAACTTCGCGATCGCTCTGTAACAGGCTCCATAATGGTTCTTGGATATCGTCAGCTGCAATATTTGTAGAAATTGGTGAATTACTTTTGGTCAGCACCGAAATTTGTTTAGCTGTGCTTGGTTGCCAACAAAAATCAATCCATTGATCTGATAAAGTACCCGTAGTAATACCAGCAGGACGTACCCACAAGTCTGCCCAGATTGCTGTTCCTGACTGGGGGATAACTGCGGTAAGTTGCGGATAACGTCCCAGAACTGGCAGTACATCGCTTGACCAACCAACTGCTAGCCAAGTGTCTCCCATAATTAGAGGTTCCAAGTAGTTATCGGAACTGTAGAACTTCACCTGTTGATTTAATATCTGTAATTCCTTTTCCAAGTCTGGTACTTGGTCAAGATCCTCTGTATTGTAAGATTTTCCTAGCTTCTTTAAAACCAGACCAATAACTTCTCGTGGTTGATTAAGTAGGGAAATGCGCTGCTGCATTCCATCTCGCCACAAATCACTCCAATCTTTGGGCGTCCATCCCAATTTTTGCAAGCTGTCACGGTTATAAACAATCACTGTGCTACCCCACCGATAAGGCGCACCCCACACCTTCCCTTGAGTATCCAAGTTCCCTTGGTCGTTACGCGTTACCAGTTTCTTCCACCTTTGATCTAAAGCAGACCACTGCTTTAATTGGTTTCCCTGTATCTCTTGGAGTGGTTGAATCAGTTTCTGCTCAATAGCTGCTTTTAGCCAGTAATCTCCCAATGTCACTAGGTCTACATCAGCCGTTTTTTGACCTTGCCTAAAGGGTATAAAACGTTTCCATCCCTGCTCATCAGTGGCTTTTGGTTTCTGCTGCCAATTTTGTAATTGCCGAAATAAATCCTGTATCTGCTCGACTGGAGCAAACTTTAACTGCACCTGTTGCTGCAAACCTTTGTGGAACTGATTCACCACCTGACCAGGTATAGAACCTTTTAATAACTGTACTTTTAGTTGCGTTTGCTTGTTTCCACCACAGCCAAAAAGCAGTTGTGAAAGTGCCAGTGTACTTGTACCTAGCAAAAAAGACCGTCGATCCATTGATTTTGGATTTGAGATTTTGGATTATACCTAATATTAAGCAGAGATTCACCAGAAGCTGACTAGCTGAAAAAGTGGAGTTGGAAAATTATCGGTATTTTTCTTTGATAATACGGATAAATCTGAATATTTGACTCAAATTAGGGAGTTTTTCGGCAAATAACTGCCTAAGCATTAATTTTTCCCCATAAATTTCCTTAGTGCTACTTGTAGTAAATCTTTACTTATATTTAGAAGTAATGATTTAAATGTCACATTTTCCTCAAAAATTATCAATACTTAAATAATTCATAAGTATTGTTAAGATTGGGAGTAAATTGAATAACATATAGAAAATGTACGGATAAAGGTATTAAATGGAGCTATTACAGCAGCAGATCCTGACTTTAAGCAAAAAACTGGATGCCCTGTGCCAAGTAATTGAGCAGCTTGATGGTAAAGTCACTCAAGCTTTCTCAGAGTGTTCTTTAGCAAATACACAAGCAAAGGATAATTATCAGGAAAATGACGTAGCTGGAGCCTACCAGTTCAAAGGACGTATCAGCTTAAATCCAGAAATGGAACATAAGGATGTATTGACAGATGGCATTTATCTAGACATGCATCGTCAATCTGGAGATAACATAACACCAGAAATTCAAATACAACGACTGACAGCACAATTAACAGCAGCATACAATCGCATTGCTGCTTTAGAAGAACAATTACTCAGAGAGAGAATTCATTAAATTTAACCTAAGTTTAACGAATTAAAAAAATGGCTGGAGGTAGGGAACGCAAGCCTTTAGGTTCAATGTCGAGTCATGGCTTTGTGGGCATATATTAAGTATAAGCAACTAATCCAGCTATCAAATTGATAAAAAAGTTAAACACACTATTACATATATCTACGTAATAGTGTGATATATCTATTTATAGACTTTTAAAGTATCCTCTGACTATGAAACAAAAAAAATAACCCTAAGACTGGTGTAGTTAGGGTACTTTATACTTCAAAAACCAAACTTTTCTGATTAATCCGCGTTTTTATCATTAGTGTTTCTGGTATCTTGTTATCAAATTGGTTAATGACAATCCTGGAAGCTTTTAATTTTAGCTACAGCTGATATTTATGCTAATACCAAGTCGTCTAGGGATACGTCACGTCGCTTCTCTAACGAGACGCTGCGCGTAGCTTGCTTCTGCGTAGGAGTACGCTCCAAATTCAAAATTCACGCATTAATGATCCCCATAAATAAATTCAGGGACTTGTAATAAGGACTTCGTATTTCTCTCTACGAGACGCCAAGGGCGAACGCGCTGTTCAATCGAAATACATTTTTGGAATAATGACCCTGCTTTGCAGATTGTGATCAAAAAACTATTGGCGAAGTTTCCGCAGTGGGGTACTGCGATTGTGGATGGGGAGTTGGTGAAGTGGGAGGGATAGCGTGAGCGGTAGTTTGAGAACTTTATAAAGTAAAGTTTTGTAAAGGTTCCAATTTCTTGCGAAAAATCGGAGTTTTCAGGCAAAAACCTAGTAGCCTAATTAATAGCTAGTAACTTGATTATGCTTAACTAAGCTTTGCTGCTGCTATTCATGGAGGCTTGCAATGTCAGGTTTGGGTTTTACTCATTGGGGTGCTTTAGCGGCTATCGCTTTCGGTATCAGTTTTTGCTATTGTAAACTACGATTTTTGTGATTTGGTTGGTTGTATAAATGACATCGAAAACCTTATAGTATCAGCACTGCTTAAACCTTAACAGAACCGTATTGGGAGCTGTAGGAGTTGGATTGGGTCTTTGCCAACGCAAGTTAATCGTAGCTAAATTAAATTTTGAGTAAATCAAACGAGAAAATAAATCATGAGCACACAAATTGGTACTCCTTTTTCTGACAACCTGTTCGGCGGTAGTGGAAATGATAATCTGCTTGGTCGCAAGGGCGATGATAATCTGTTCGGTTATGACGGCAATGATAACCTATACGGTGACGAAGGAAATGATAACCTGTTTGGCGGCAGTGGAAATGATAACCTGTTTGGCGGCAGTGGAAACGATAACCTGTTTGGTAGCAGTGGAAATGATAACCTGTTTGGAGAAAAGGGAGACGACGTAATATTTGGCAGTGCTGGTAATGACATTATCAGTGGTGGGGATGGCATTGATACACTTGATTACACTGGTTTAGGTCAAGTAATTACTCTTTTTGCCGATCGTACAGAAAAGGGTGGTGGTCTTGGTAGCGATCGACCTTCAGAGCCTCCTAGTACAGAGATCATCATTGCTGATCCAGGTTTTATAAATGTTATCGATATCTCTGGTACAGATTTAGCATCTTTAATCGACTTGGGTGCAGAAAGATTTGATATTTTTGATGTTCCTGAGGCAATTACCATTAAAAACTTTGTCAATGTCATTGGCAGCAATCAAAATGACACAATTATTGGTAACGAACTAAATAACACACTCATTGGTGGCAGTGGTAATGATTTCTTAGGCGGTAGCACTGGCAATGACATCTATGATGGAGGAGATGGCATTGATACGCTTGATTACACTGGTTTGGGTCAAGCAATTACTATTTTCCCTGATCGCATCGAAAAAGGAAATCTTGGCACTGATAAAGAAGTCGTTCCGAGTGTAATTGAGATAGTTATAGGAGATGTTGGTTTCGCCAATACCATTAATGCTTCAAGTCTAGAAAGTCCTGTTTCTGTAGATGTTGACTTATCTAAGGAATCGTTGATTGGCGTTAATATTTCAGGGGTTGCTAATAGCGTTGGCACTGTCAAAAATTTTTTCAATGTCATTGGTACAAAACAAAACGACACGATTATTGGTAACAAGTTAAACAACATAATCAATGGTTTTGGTGGTCGAGATACTTTATTCGGAGGTGCTGGTCAAGATACATTTGTTTTGGGAGAAAAGGGCAATGTCCTTTATCGCAATTCTGGTTCCGAGGACTTAGCTATCATCAAAGATTTTGTCTCCGGTGAAGACAAAATTCAACTAGCCGGTAACAAAAGTGACTATTCCTTCTTTAACCAAGGTTCTAGTAACTTTATTGCTCTAGTAGGCAATGGCAATGGTCAATTTAACTTTGGGACTGATGAGGTGATTGCATCTCTCAATAGTAGTTTCAATATTGTTAATGACTTGATATTTGTTTAAAAGGAAAGCTCTTTATCTGCGGTGTTGCACATTTGCGGCATGAAAATGTCATCACAAGAAAATTTGGTAGTAATGGATATGATGGAAAGCCCAATTGAAAGACCTCATATTGGGCAAAAAAGATTTTTTAGCGGTAAACAAGGAGAACATACATTAAAAACGCAGGTTATCATCCACCAAAAAACTAGTCAAATCATCTGCTTAGGGCATGGTTTGGGGAAAATTCATGATTTTAGGCTATTTAAAAACAGTGGGGTAAAATTTGGAGAATTACTCAAAGTTATAGCTGATAAAGGCTATCAAGGAATTAATAAAATTCATCAATTAAGTGAAACCCCGATTAAAAAACCAAAAAATAAGAATTTGACAAAAGGACAGAAGAAATATAATCGAGAACTAAATCGATTAAGAATCACTGTTGAACACGTTAATCGTCGTCTAAAAATCTTTAAAATTTTGTCTGATAGATATCGAAATCGTCACCGACGGTTTGGCTTAAGGTCGAATTTAATTGCCGGAATTTATAATCATGACTTAGCCCTATAAATAGGATCAAAAATTTAAATTCATCCAATAATTTCAGTATTAATCAATAACTGAAATGATGCTTGCTGCGATTTTTTAGTTAGCGGTAAGCGTTGGCGCAGCCTCTCGTAGAGAAGCCATGCCGTAGGCTTATCGCGCTTATAATCCTTGCTCGAAAGAATTGATAAACTCTTACTATTTTAATTGCCAAAACTTGAAATTAAAACAACCTTCAATCATACCACAAAATATTTATGCAAGAGTTCTATATTTGAACGTAATCTAGATTGGAGATGCACCATGAACTTTACAGATAAATGCCTTTATGGGGCTTCTTCTGGGAAGCTACTGCTTGCTTTCGCTTTGTCCACCAGCCAAAACCAAGAGCAACCAATGAGCCACCTACTGTATAGGGTTCGGGAACAGGACGTGGTATGACACTAAAGCTGCCATAATCTGCATCGCTTGAAAACTCTGAATAACCTTCATTGAAACTACTGTAGAATACGTTAACATTCCCATTTCCGTCTTCCCCGCTTCCGGAAACCAGGTAAGCAAAACCGTTCTGGGTTAACAGCGGCGGACTCGCATTCAACAGATTATCATTGATTCCGTATGTACCCGGTGAGAGTAGCCCGATGATTCTCTCGGTAATTCCTTGGACTGTCCTTGTCCCAGTTATTCCTGTAATTGTGTAATTGTTTTTTACGGGATCTAGATCGGTGGTGATAAGGGTGCCGATAGTGGAAATCGATGTACCATTTGCTTCATAACTGGGAAAAGAGTACTGAAAATCAAATAGCTGTACAGCTTGTGCCGCAGAAGATGCACCGACACCAGTGATACCTATAACAGCACTAGCGGTAGCAATACCAAGCTTTTTGACTAATTTCATCAGATAATTCTCCTGAAAAACAAGAAGGTAAACAAAGTTGCATAGTTCAAATTGCTAGAAAGACGCTCTTACCTACAGACACACAGAGAAGTCAGGAGCTTCTGGTTTCCTGAGATCAAAAGTTCGGCAGAAACACAGATGCAATTTGAATGACGATTAGCTTATTAACTGTTGATTTGGCTAAGTACAGCTTTGCATAAAATGGTAGCGTTTTTAAACGTACAGAGAAGTATGATCCCAGGAAACCTCCACTTATAACTTTGGTAGGGGCGCAGAGTCCTGCCAAATTTAATTCGCTACGAATTAATCAAATCCTGTACTTAGCCGTTCAAGTTGGGCTTCAATCGCTGCCAAAAGTTGGCTTTGCTGCCAATCTTGGCTAATATGGGCGGCTATACAAGCGGCTCCAGCACCCATACCTTCTTTCACAAAGCCCTGCTCATAAGCTCTCAGTTGGGGATAACGAGAATCAGCAAAGCTCAGATGAGTTGCTAATAGGGGAGGGGTTCCTCCACTCTGAGTTAAGCTGCCTTTTCCTAAATTGAGGGCTAAGTCAACCGTAGCCCCAGTAGGGTCTTCTGCCACCCAGCGGGTTGTGCCTACAACTACTGCTTCTGGTTGCCATGATAAGGCGTAAGCTTGAGCGATCGCACTTATCAGCGCATAAACCGCCAACATTTGCGTCCCACCAGCAAGCATTACACCACAACTACGACTAGCAGCGATCGCCATCCCAGCTACCACCACCTGCATGGGATCACCCACAGCAGCGACGAGTTTTAGAGGATCTACAGAATTTTGGATTTTAGATTTTGGATTTTGGATTGGAGATTGGAAGTTTATCTCCCCCTGCCCTCTGCTCCCCATCATCTTCTCCAGCCCAGTTTGCACTAGTGCCCACTTTTGCGCGTGGTTACAAACAGGGTGGCTACTGTTAACTTTTCCGGCAGCTTCTATACCCAAACCAGTTAAAATTGCCAGGGCAGTTGTAGTGCCTCCAACGACGCACTCACCGACAATCAGATACCCCTGTTTGATATTGGTAGCAAGACGTTCTCCCCAAAGTAGCCCTTGTTCAAATAAATGGTGTACCGTTGTGATTTCCATAGCAGCACCTCCACTTAAACATCTAGCAGGAGCGCCACCCAAATCAATTACTGGCACAGCAGGAGGCTGGGGTAAACCAGCATTAAACAAATGAACTGGTATCTTTAGTGACTCCAAGACAGCGCGAGAAATCAATACAGGTGAAGCCCCAGCCGCTAATGGTGGTAGGGGATATTGCGGCTTATGTTCTGAGCCGTAATACAAAAACTCGGCATCGGCACAAGCAGTATATTTTCGATCCTCTGGAGTGCGACCAGCCGCTGAAATCCCTGGAATTAAACCAGTTTCAGTAAATCCTAAAACACAGGCAAATACGGGTAGACAACCACGATACCGTCGTAGCCATTCTTCACCCTGTTCTTCTTGGGTATAAATACTAATCATTTAAAAAGTTAGAAGTTAGGAGTTGTGAGTTAGGAGTTTAACTCATAACTCCTAACTCACAACTGGTCACTATCCTTCATAATCCATGAGGACTTGCACCCAGCGTGGTGGACGGGGAATGGGGTTTCCCAGGCGGTCAAAAAGAAACGATGCTGCCAGGTGTACCACAAAAAGGTAGATAAAGTTGTTGAGTACAATTAGAGCGATCGCTCCCACTTGAATCAAAAATACACTGGGACTCGCCAATAAACTCAGCTTCAAAAATACCCACTCAATGAATTCAGTCACCTGGGTAATCACATAAATCCACAGGTCTTCACCTGACAAAACAGACAGCAACCACAGCCGAAAAAAGACTCCCAAAGTGCCCAAAAGTGTACCCAACGTGATAGAAACAATCCAGGGAACACGACGATACCACGTCGCCCCCAAAAGCACGCCCATGAACCCGTAGGGCATGACAAACAGCAAACTGCGGGCTGGTCCCATCAGTACCGTCAGCAGTAACCCGGAGGTGAGTGCTGCCATCCATGCCGCCCGCTTGCCCCAACGCAGATAAACTAGAGCGATCGGCACCGGAAAAAATATCCGTAAAACTGGCCCCAAGGGAAAATAGAAATTAATAAACCAAATTAAGCTAGCGGTACTGGCTAAAAATGCCGTTTCCACCATCCTCAAGGGCGCATCAGCCTTGAGTTGAGGAGGTGTTAATTGCTGTTCTTTGTCTAACCAATGATTGCGGGGAGTTGGAGATTCAGGGGATGGATCTTCCTGCGGCTCATCTGGCAGAGAATCTAAAATACTCATATCTGGTACTTTACACGATCATTCTTTCCAAGGCTGACAAATCGGGAATACAAATATTGTCTTGATCCCGTTTAATCAACCCTTTTTTTTCTAGCCTTGTCAATACTCGTGTGACAGTTTCCCGCGCCAGTCCGCTCAAACTACTCAATTCCCGATGAGGTAAATTGGGGATTTCAGTTCCTGTTTGCCCTTTTTTTCCCTGTCCTTCTGCCAAAAATAACAACGTATCTGCCACTCGTGACTGGCTATCAGATTCCCGCAACCGCAATCGGCGATTTACTTGCCGCAAACGTCGTGCCATTAGTTGCGCTAATCGAACTCCCGCCAAGGGCTCTATCTGAAGTAACTTGATAAAATCCTGAGCAGGCATACTGCCAATTACTGTCGGGGCCAAGGTAATCACATCTGTTGATCGAGGTACTTCATCTAGCGCCGCCATTTCACCAAACAATTCCCCTTTGCCAAGAATATTCAGCGTTACCTCTTTTCCTTCCAGATTGTAGGTGCGAATTTTTACCCATCCGTCCATAATAAAATACACAGAACCACCCCAGTCATTTTCCAGGAGAATCACCTGATTGGCTGGGTGAGTGCGGGTGACAAGATGGATGAGGGCTGATTCCACAGCAGTTTTTGGCAACCCTTGAAAAAAGGGAGCCGATGTGATCATCCAGGGATGAGCCTGTGCTTGCAAGCTATATCGGTCTTCCATTACGACATCTTTATTCAAGCTGCTATGTACACACAACAAACAAGAGCGCCATTTTATAGCCTAAGCTATCATTGCACAGCCCCCTTTCAAAGGGAAAACTAACTATGCTACATAAGAAAGTGACTTGAACGTTTTTATAAATAATCTTTACCTATAAGTTTAAATGGGGTAAAAGTTTTGCAAAAAGTAGTTTATAGTCGGCGGTTGTATTGCTTAGGGGCTAGCTGCACTGCAAACTTGATTAGTTAAGAATATAGGCAAACAACATTAATGATACTAAAGGGAGTAAATTATTGCTCAGGTATTTTAGCGATTTTCAAAAATAGGCAACCAATGACCTGCAAAACTAAGCTTCTTAAACAAATGCTGACTGAAGATTGCCACGACTCCCAGTAATCCATAACATAATGAAAGTCATAAATCCAAGCAGCGGCATTTGCCACTCAAAACTTCTCCTATGGTCGATGCTGCGCGTTGCAAGATCCCCACAGGGGTACGGTGATTGGAAAGGAATTGTTACATTAGTTAACATACATTTTTAGGTAAGGTGATAAAAGTGACTTCCAGTGCAGATGAAATTCAAAAACTGATCGCAGACATTGACAACTTACTTGCCAGCGGTGGTAAGCGCCTGTCTAGATTTCTGCCTGGTCAGACGCAAGAGCCTAAAGAGGTTTTAGAGCGAATTCGCAACTTCTTGGTAAGGCTACAAGAAAAAGAAGCATTAGAGAGCGGCATCCCAAATCAGTCTTCTGAAGAACCGCCAACGCCTTTATTAACAAAATTTATTGATCATGATTATTATCAGTATCCACTACCGCCGCTCGAATTCAGTCAGGAAGAGAGTACTGTTGGGGCAGGACAATTAAAAAGTGAATTTTCGAGCTTGATAGAGCCATTGCGATCGGAATTAGAATTGCTCTTGCAAGAGCGAGCCACTCTCATCCAGGAAATTCGCCAGCTAGAACAAAAGCGTTTGCAAAACTACTCTCTAGCGCAGCAGTTGACAAACCAGGAGCAAATAATTACCGAGTTTTTACAGGTACTCATAAGTCGCCTTGTGCCAACTTTAACGCCAGTAGTAGCACAGACGGGGGAAAATTCCACCAGTTCTTCAGGGGGAATTAATCACGCAACCTCTGGAACTCAACCTTTATTAGAATCACCAGACCGCGTGCAGCAGTTAACCCAGCTGGCCAGAGAGTTGGATCAACGTTTATTATCGCTAGATGGGACGGTGAATGTAGTCTTTGAGGCACTACAGCGCAACATTAATACTTATGACGAGTCGCTGTCGCAAGCACTGGCAAGAATGCATAGCAAGGGAATGCAAGGCGAAGAGTTGATGACTAGCTTTCTCAACAATTTGACCCAGCATTTGCAGCAACAATCCCCTAGTTCCCAGCCATCTTTCCTTGGGGGAGAATCTGAGACACCACCATCATTGGCAAACCCAGCCGAGATCAGTACTGAAGTCGCGCCCCAACTCTTGGAGCTGATCCAGCCAGAAACTTTATCTTCACTCACAATTAATTCTGAGCAACAGGATACTACCCTCACAGAGGATTTAGATGCAGTGCTGTTGCAGCTTGGCTTAGACTCGTCTCAATCTTCTGAAACCCCGACCGAATTACCGCAAGATATTTCTGCATTAATTGGTGATGAAGTAGACCAGCTTTACGCCAGTTTGTTTGGTACTGGTGATGTTAATAACCCAAGTCTTGAGGTTGTCACAAATGACTTATTTGCTTCCCCAGCCTCCCCATCAACGTTGAACATCGCTGAGAGTCCACCTGTGCCTCCAACCGCGGATTCTGCGGTTGTGATACCAGAAATGGATTTGTTGGATCTGAGCAACACTCACCCACAAACAACTCAACAGACTCCAGTAGAAACCACAGATTCATCAGAACCACAGTCAGAACTATTTTTTGAAGAGGATACTGAGCAAGACTCGCCTCTTAGCAACTCTGTGCCACAAACAGACAGTTCCTTGTTGCAACTCGACACTCAGCCAGCTAGTGTTGATACAATTAATACCCTAACTGAGCTATTGGTTGATGCAGGTAGTGATCAGCAACTGCCGGAAGTATCATCTTCTGTGGATAATGCCACAACTACAGCACCAGTTACTCCAGAAGTAGCAGAAATTGCGTTGGCAAAGGCTACAGTTCATGGAGCGTCTCGTAGAGAAGGTCTCGCCACATCGGAAGTATTAAATAACGATGAGCAGCCAGAACCGTTTTTAGATAACTACATTGCTGCTTCACCCGAAGAAAACCTACTTTCTTTAGAGTCAAACCAGGCTCAAATCTTACCTGATATTTCCTTAGATGAAGAGCAGTTGCAACAATTAGATCGGGATTTGGCTAATTTTGATCGGCAGCTAAATTCTGAGTCGGAGCCAGCTATAAACTTGGATATTTTCTCCGAACTAATTGATAGAACTCAAGACACAATCCCCACAACTTCCCCAGAACCGCAAACAGAAAATATCCAAACAGCAGAAAACACCTCAACTGTTGCTTTCTCCAGTTTGGCAGTTCCCCAGTTAGAAACTGAAAAAAAAAAGGAAGTCACAACTCCTGTTCAAGACAGTTCTTTACCTTCAATTTCCGACTCCATCACCAATCCAGAAGTTTCGCTTAATGTTCTAGAATCAGTTTGGTATTTAGGAATTGATTTAGGTACAACAGGAATTTCTGCCGCATTATTAAATCGCTCGACTTTTGTTGTACATCCTATCTACTGGTCAGCAGAAAATCCGCCAGGAACAAGTTCCTTTCAGGAATCATTTCGTTTACCAACAGAGGTTTATCTGCCTACAGCTTCTGTACCCCACAGTGAAAATGAAAGTATCGAAACACATGAGCAGATAGCACCTGCGGCTGTTGCCCAAGATAAAGTGCCTGACCACTCAGCTACCACTTCTGCAACACCTAGATCAACAGCAGATCCGACGAAAAATAATCTCTACTCGGCGCAGTTGAAGCCCTATTTACAAGTAGCGATTCCCTACAAGAGTGAACGGCAAAAATGGGAACCTGTTTTGCAATTAAATGAATTTTCGGCGGGGCCTTTGATTTGGGTTGTGCGATCGCTCTCTAAGCTACTATTAACCCTCAAATCCGATCAGACTAGTACTACCCCTAGTTTAATGGCTGCTGCTGTTGGGATCAGCGAACAAAATTTTCCGCAGATTATCAATAATATTGCTGGTGTGATTTGCACCTGCCCATCTAGCTGGTCGGAACAATACCGCTTCAACGTGCGAGAGGCTTTACTCACCAGCAAACTCATCCAACATCCGCAGCAAGTCTTTTTTGTGGAAGAAGCGATCGCTAGTCTACTCCCGGAACTCGATGCTGCTAACGGTGAGCAAATAAAATTAAGCCAACATCAGGGTTTTCATCCAGCAAAAACCAGCGAACATCCTCTTTTGGGTAATACCCTGGTGATTAACATTGGGACAACTGCCACAGAAATGTTACTGGTAGATATACCAGAAACATTGCTGCAATTGACATACAATGATTTCATGCTCCACAGTTTTGCCTATGCTGGCAAGGGAATTGAACAAGATATTATCTGCCAGCTGCTATTGCCACCAAAATCTCGGCAATCACGCCCCCAAACACAAAGCGATAGCAAAACCATTACTAGTAATCCTTGGCAATGGCAACCATCAATTCCCGGTTTAGACCAAATGCGTTGGCAGAGTTTAGGGTTGGAAGAATTAGAACTACCCAGAGTCGGGGAACCAGATATCACCGCTCGGATTCGCCTCCAACAGCGTCTAGAAAGTTCTCTGCTGGGACAGGCGGTATTAGATGCCGCACTTGCCCTAAAATTGATTTTGCAACACCAAGACTCTTTTACCCTGGAATTAGCCGATCATCAGTGGATTTTGCAGCGACGAGACTTAGAAAGCCAGGTATTTATCCCGTTTGTGCGCCGCCTGAACCGAGAACTTAACAAGTTATTGGTAGCTCGTGGCATCCCTACAGAAGCAATTAATCAAGCGATCCTGACTGGTGGAGTGGCTTGTATCGGGACGGTAAACCGCTGGTTACGGCAAAAACTCCCCAACGCTAAGATTATTCAAGATTTATATCTCGGCGAAAACGGCGCTCCCAATTGTAGTCGGGTTGCTTACGGATTGGCGATGCTGCCTCTGCATCCCCAAATATTAGATATACCCAGGCAACAATACACTGATTATTTCCTGTTTACAGAATTGCTGCGGCTGCTACCAGATCGACCCTTATCTTTTGGTGAAGTTATCCAGTTATTTGAGGGTCGTGGGATCAATACTCGCACTTGTCAGCAACGGCTGCTGGCTTTTTTGGAAGGTGAACTGCCTTCGGGTTTGATACCTTCAGTTACAGACTCAACCTGGCTCACTCAGGGTTCGCAAGAAAATCCTGACTATCAGGCGATCGCTACAGCCCCACTTTTTGAAAAACAAGGGAGTCTCACTTATCGTCCCAATTCCCAACAACTGTTGTCTTTGCGTCGCTACTTAGATGCAATTAAGGCTAGTAATCAGCAATCATTGGAGGAACCATATACGGTGAATTTCGCATTAGAGGTTGATCATTGAGACTAGTAGATCACGGTGTAAATAAGGATACTATTCAAAATTAAATATGCTTGCCTTACAAGCATATTTAATTTTGAATTCTACAAAGCGGTACTATTACTTCAGGACAACCTGCTCTCTCAAAAATTTCCCAGCTACAATGCGTAATTTTCTGAGGAAAACTACTGTTTACTTAGAATTTACTGGTTGTGAATCGTAGCAGTATTCTTTACGGAAAAATACTGGAAATTTATAATTCATTATCTTAATTGAAAGATTTTGTAAATTTTGAGTTTTCAGTTTTTCTTTTGTTTAATTTTTGTGTATGTTAACACTCAGTAGAAATGGTCAAAGCAATAAAAATCGCATTAACAAAATTATGTCCATATCTACACACACTACTAATGCAAAAAGTCCTGTTGTAGATAAATTAGCCCTTGTGAATCATCTTTATCTTTATTCAGTTGATTGCTCACAACAGCCCTTACATCCTTCAACTGTAAGCATGGCTAAACGATTAATTGACATTATCGGAGCCATTGTGGGGCTGATGATTACATTTTTAATAGCAATTCCCGTAGCAATTGCTACCGTTATTCATGAACCAAGTCCGATATTTTATTCCCAAATGCGCTGCGGTTTGAACGGAAAAACTTTCCGGATATGGAAATTCCGTTCTATGATCGTCGATGCCGATAAACTCAAGCATTTGGTCAAAAACCAAGCCAAAGGTCACATCTTTAAATCTGTTGACGATCCTCGGATTACTCCTGTGGGTAAATTTTTGCGGCGTACTAGCTTGGACGAATTCCCCCAATTTTGGAATGTTCTAGTAGGGGACATGAGTTTAGTTGGTACTCGTCCACCGACTCCTGATGAAGTCACGCATTACGATCCACATCACTGGGATAGATTGCGAGTCAAACCAGGTATTACCGGAGAATGGCAGGCTAATGGTCGTTCGAGCATCAAAGACTTTGAAACCATTGTCAAGATGGATATAGATTATCAACAGAAGTGGTCTGTAACTTACGACTTGAGTCTGATTGTTAAAACTATCTGGGTAGTATTAAAAAAGACTGGTGCTTATTAATTTGTTGCTACTTGCACCCGTTTAACCCTTGACCCCGCTACCAGTTTCCGTAGGTACAATATAACGTTGTAAAAACAAAAATAGTAATAATACTGGGGCGATCGCAATCACTGAACCAGCAGCTACTAACCGCCAGTCAAGGGAAAATGTACCTACTAGCTTTGCAACTCCTAAAGTAAGAGTGTATAAATTTTCGTCTTGGATGACAATTAAAGGCCACAAAAAGTCACTCCAAGCACCAATGAATACAAAAATAGCTAAAGTTACCAGTGCTGGACGAATTGCTGGTAACATCACATGCCACCACAATCCTAACTCGGAACTGCCATCCATTCGAGCGGCTTCTTCTATTTCTTTGGGGACACTCATGAAAGCTTGGCGCAACAGAAAAATGCCAAAGGCAGAAGCTAAACTAGGAAAAATCATCCCTAAATAAGTATTTCTCAAACCCAACTGGACTGTCAAAATATAGAGGGGAATCATCACGATTTGGAAGGGAATCATAATCGTGGAGACGATCGCCACAAAAATCCAGTCTCGTCCGACAAACGACAATCTTGCCAACGGGTACGCAGCTAAAGCGCAAAACAGCAGATTTAAGCCCACAGTCAGCACTGACACCAAACTACTGTTATACAAGTATTGTCCAAAAGGTAGAGAGTTCCAGACACTAAAGAAGTTATTTAGTGTCGGTGAGGTAGGTAACAACTGTGGCGGCGACTGAAAAATATTTTCCGTAGGCGATTTCAAGGCTGTGCTAATTAGCCACAGTAAAGGAAAGAGCATCACCAGTGCGATCGCTCCCAATAGCGCATACATTAGCAGAATTTGCGATCGTGGTTTTTTCCAGTTCAGCATTTGATTAATAACCTAAATACTCTAAACCTACTATTTTGCGATATTAAAACATGAATTTAGAACTTGAACAGAAGCTTTGGAAGGCAGGAAAACAAGAACAAGCATACCGCAAAGAAATATGGTATGAAATCATAGATTCTTTGTTAGATGATTTTTCTCAGTTTGTTGGGCAGGATTTTCACCGCGATCCTGAAATTAAATTAAATATTGAAAACCCGAATTGTCCATCATTTGGTCGTTGGATATGGACTGATGAAAAAGGAGAATTCCCTCTATCTGTAACTTGGTCAGCCTTAATTGGTGGCGATATCATAGGAACTGAAGAGTCGGGGGATACTTTTCATGTTAGTATTTTACTATTCTTATTCGATACTACTGGTAACAATCGCTTACGTCTAAAAACAGGCGAAAGCTTTCTTTCATTTGCTTTTGAAAAACAATCCGATGATAATGGACACTGGCGTAGTCTTGGCTGGTGTAAGGATGAATGGGGTGAATGGGAAAATCTTGGATAATTTGAAATAGTTCAATACAGTGAAAGCTATAGATATAATTATTGATTGCGCTTAGGGGCTTACAATTAAAAGAGAAGAAATTATTTAAAAATCTGGTTTAAGCAATTCACCTAATTTTGTTATTAAATTTATTTACACATAGTATCATCACTTTCTTCACTCCCTAATTTTTCCAGAATATCAAAGAATTCGTTCATTATTTTTGCGTCACGTTCTTTTACATCACTCCATGTTTGACTATTGTGAATCATATCTTGTGCTTCATCATAAGAAATACCAAAAGTATTTTTGACAATTCCAATTGATTCAGCTTTGGAATAATTGCTTTCTCTTAAAAACTTAATAACAACTTCTTGATCTGCGGATTCAGTCAACATATTATTCAGCTTTTCAGTCAGTTCATTATCTTTGTTCATGCTCAGTAGTAGATGATGTCGGATTAGTCATAAAACATTTTATGAGATGTCTTCATTATCCTGAATCCTTCAGCCTTTTTGAGTCAATCCTATTTCCGTACAAATAGCTTGTAGTGGTTTATCCCAAGGTTCAATAGGTATTTGGGACAAATAGGCAAAATCAAAGACTATTCCGATAGTCGGCTTTGTCTGCCACTGCGGTAAACTGAGCAAGCGATCGTAATATCCGCCGCCATAACCCAAACGATATCCTTGATAGTCGCAAGCTACACTGGGGACGAGAATCAAATCCACTTCAGCCGGATCTAATATTGGAGCATCGGGGTGCGGTTCAGGAATGCCATAAGCGCCGCTTTGGAGAGAATCTTCAGGTGCCCAAATATGCCAACATAGGGATTTATCAACGCAACGAGGAAATCCCCAACGGTATTTGCTGTCTGTAAATAGTGGACTGAGATCAGGTTCTTGGCGAAAGCTGAAATAAGCGAGGATTGTTTTTGCTTGGGCGAACAAAGTAGAGTTTTGTAAATGAGAGCAAATGCGATCGCTTTTTTCTCTCCACTCTTCGACGGACATTGATTGACGTGTTTTGAGTAGAGTGCGGCGTAGTTCTGCTTTATTTAGTTGATGATTAACTTTGTCCATGAAAATTTATAGCCTCAAACAAATAAGCTGGGCATCGCCCAGCTTATACCACCCTACATTCACCAGTACATCGTTATGCAGCGTGTTGACGATACCACTCAATGGTATTCTTTAACCCTTCTTCAAAGCCCACCTGAGCCGTGAAATTAAAGGCTTGCTTTGCCCGTTCAGTATCTAAACGGCGGCGGGGTTGACCATTAGGCTTATCAGTTTGCCAGACAATTTCACCCTTAAACTCCATCAATTCACAGATTAGAGTTACTAAATTAAGGATGGTGATTTCATCACCTGTTCCCAAGTTAACTGGTTCCGATTCGTTATAAAATTCAGTCCCCATAACAATCCCGCGCGCTGCATCTTCTGAATACAGAAACTCACGGGTGGGACTCCCATCACCCCAAACTGGAAGTTGCTTTTCTCCCTTAATTTGGGCTTCGTGAACTTTGCGAACTAATGCTGGAATGACGTGGGAACTTCCAGTGTCAAAGTTATCTTCTGGGCCATATAAATTCACTGGCAGTAGGTAAATCCCATTAAAACCGTACTGCTGGCGATAAGATTGCAATTGGACTAAAAGTGCTTTTTTAGCAATTCCGTAGGGGGCGTTGGTTTCCTCTGGGTAGCCATTCCAAAGATCATCTTCTTTGAATGGCACTGGAGTGAATTTAGGATAGGCGCAGATTGTGCCAACACAAACAAATTTTTGTACTCCAGCTTGATAGGCAGCGTGAATTAGCTGGGTTCCCATAATCAAGTTATCGTAGAACAACTCTGCGGGTTTTTCGCGGTTCAGACCGATGCCACCGACATGAGCTGCTAGGTGGATAATTATGTCTTGTTGGTCAACTGCACGTTGGCTATTTTCCCAGACACGCAGATCACAATCGCGCGATCGCACTATTGTAATCTTCTCACGATCAGCTCCTGCTTTACCTAGTTGATCTATCACCTGACGACCTAGAAACCCTGACCCACCAGTGACGAGAATGCGTTTATTTTTTAATTCTAAGGCGGTCATATTTTTATCCTCTGTGGTGTGAATCAGAAGTGCAAAGCGCCCAGTTGTTGACGAATAGTCGCAATATCATTTGGAAATTGCGAACCATTTCCATTGGGTGAAGTGTGACCCAATGCTTGTAAATCTGCTTCTACCATTAAGGAAACTAGTTCTTCAAAGGTTACTGATGGTGTCCAGCCCAACTTCTGCCGTGCTTTGGTAGAATCGCCAATCAATAACTCTACCTCAGATGGACGGAGGTAACGCTCATCAAACTCTACATAATCTTGCCAATTGAGATTTACGTAACTAAATGCCAGTTCCAAAAACTCCCGCACCGAGTGGGTTTCACCAGTAGCAATTACGTAATCGTCTGGCTGGTCTTTCTGCACCATCAACCACATTGCTTTGACGTAATCCTTCGCATAGCCCCAATCTCGCTTGGCGTCTAGATTACCCATGTAAATTTTTTTTTGCTTCCCAGCAACGATACCAGCCACTGCTCTAGTAATTTTGCGGGTTACAAAGGTTTCACCCCGCCTTGGTGACTCGTGGTTAAAAAGTATGCCATTACAAGCAAACAAATCATAGGACTCACGATAGTTTACAGTTTGCCAGTGGGCATAAACTTTCGCACAGGCATACGGACTGCGGGGATAAAAGGGTGTTGTCTCAGTTTGAGGTACTGCTTGTACTAAACCGTACATTTCAGAAGAACCCGCCTGGTAAAATCGCACCTGAATTCCGGTACGCTGTTGGTAGTCCCGAATTGCTTCTAACAGACGCAGTGTACCCATTCCTACAGCATCTACTGTGTATTCTGGTGAATCAAAGCTGACTCTGACATGGGATTGAGCGCCCAGGTTGTAAATCTCTACTGGCTTGACGTCTTCTAAAATACGCCGCAACGTCGTACCATCTGTCAAGTCACCATAATGAAGAAACAACCGCACTCCGTCTTTGTGGGGGTCTTCGTAAATGTGATCAATGCGGTCTGTGTTGAAGGTAGAAGTCCGGCGAATAATGCCATGAACCTCATAACCTTGTTCCAGCAAAAACTCACTCAGATATGAACCATCTTGACCAGTAATACCAGTAATCAACGCTCGTTTCTGTTGCGTCATCCTCAATTATCCCTTATTGTCTTTGATTAAAAAGTTACAGTCAATCTTATACAACCTAGCAGCTAATTGCTGAATTGCCTAATGGTAAACCTACGATTTCTTATTGTTAGGAGACTTTTTCCATAAATAAATATACTTAATAAAAATTAATTTAACACGTTATATCAACCTTAGATAAATGAAGATTGTTTAATTATGTATATTTTTTCTTTTACCAGATAGATGAATATTCTGTATTATCTACATTGTTTTTTGTCAAAACTTCATATATCTCTAATTTTGTGAAGACTGAATAAAATAAATATTTTAAATTAAACTATTGGCAAAAATCCGAATAAAAGCAAAACGATCCACAGATGCACACTCAGAGAAGTCTGAGTTAGGTAGAAAGGCATAAATATAGATAAATAACTATATAAACAAAGATGAATATTGGTTTAGTTTTACGGTGATAATTGGTACTTAGGGGCATTAACTGTCCCACAGAATCGACCCTAAGTACTTATCTCAGTATGCCCCGTTATTTTTGGGCAGAATGACTACATCAACAGTTTTCAAGATAATCCATAAATCAAGCCATAAATTCCTAAATTTGACATAATGCAGGTCTATTTGGACTCGCCGAGGATAGGGAATGTCATTACGCCCAGACACCTGCCACAAACCAGTAATTCCTGGACGGATTGTTAAAATCTGATCAATGTGACAACCGTATTTTGGCAGTTCTTCTGCTACTAAAGGTCGGGGACCGACTACACTCATGTCCCCTTTTAAAACGTTCCAGAACTGGGGAAATTCGTCTAAGCTAGTAATTCGCAAAAATCGACCAATTTTGGTAATCCTGGGGTCTTGTTTCAGCTTAAAACTGCTTTCAAATTCTTGTCGCAACTGGGGCGATGTTTCCATCATTTGCATGAGGATTTCGTCCGCATTGCTCACCATTGTTCGGAATTTAATACAATTAAACGCCTTGTAATTTTTCCCTACCCGTTCCTGGACATAAAAAATTGGACCTTCTGAACTGAGAGCAATCAGCAAGGCCAAGATTAAGTAGACGGGGAAGAACAAAATCAACACCGACAGTGAAAACATTATATCGAACAGTCGTTTGGCAAACTCTCCGTTTAAACCCTGAAAAGAGAAACCTTTGGGTTTAACTTTTGGCGTCTTTGTTTTTTGACCGCGTTTTAAGAAAGTACGCGTAGACCCTCTAGTGTCTTGCCGTACGCCTCGCTTGCCGGAGAGGAGTGAACTCTGGGCAGTCATCATACTCCTTAATAATCCACACCACACATAGTCCCAATATTAAAGCCAAAATGAGGTTCTTCTGGGGGGAAATTGCCAAAAGCCTAAAAAAATAAGACATTAACCAACACCATCATTCCAAAAACGGTCTTTTTTCGTTGCACTTGTTTACAAAATCTAGATAACGATCTGCAAAGATTTGCGGTGAGAACTGCGCGGCGTGCGATCGCATATACTCGGAACTGAACGAACCCTGATACATTTCAAACTTTTCTACTGCCTCCACTAAAGCCGCCTCTGTTTGCGTCCTGAAAAATATACCTGTCCCTGTATCTACACAAGAGCGGATATCTCGCACTGTTTCTAGAGCACCTCCTGCACCGTAGGCAATCACTGGCGTGCCACAGGCCTGTGCTTCCACTAGGGCAATACCAAAATCTTCACAAGCTGCATACACAAACGCCTTAGCCCTAGACATATATTTTTTTACCATATTATCGGGTTGCCATCCGAGTATTTGGATATTGGAGTTTGCCATCTTGCGAATCTTTTTCATTTCATCTCCTGTACCAATGACTACTAATGGTCGTTTTAGTTGATTAAAAGCCTTGACAATCAACGATACTTGCTTGTAACTCACTAATCGGGAAACTGTCAGGTAAAAGTCCTCTTTTTCAGACAGAAATGGAAATTCCGCAATATTCACTGGTGGGTAAATGACTGTTGCTTCTCGCCGATAGCAACGCCAAATCCGCCGAGCTGTATGTTGCGAGTTAGCAATGAAGTAATCAACTCGATTGGCACTTAATACATCCCACTGACGCAAACGATGTAATAAATATCGCGTCACCCACCCAGGCAAACCACTACCCATTTTGCTGTGGTGCAGATAATCAAAGGTCAAGTCCCAGGCGTAGCGCATAGGGCTGTGACAGTAGCAAATATGCATCTGTTCGGGAGTAGTAAGGATTCCTTTGGCAACAGCGTGGGATGAAGACAGAATTATGTCATAATGCCGCAAATCAAGTTGTTCAATTGCCAAAGGCCACATTGGCAAGTATTTTTGTATACCGTTGCGGGCATAGGGAAAGTTCTGGAGAAACGTCTTGCCAATCTGACGCTTATATAAATAACTTTCTCTATTGCTGGATTCAAAATCGATGAGGGCATACAAATCAGCATCAATATGATTCAAAATTTCTCGGACAACGAGTTCTGAACCACCGGTGGCTTTGGGTGTCAGCCACTCATGAACCAGAGCATATTTCAAGGGCACAGCTAACTTGAATAAATGGAAAATACAAAAGTCAACTTGAGCAGGTTAACTGAAAAGTTTCCCCTTGCGATTAATTAACGGGAGGCGCCCCAGATTAGCACATAAGACGAATCTTTCCCTCAGAGGTTCCAGATGGATGCTGCAACCTGATAACCTCAAATTGGGGATTGGGCATTGGGGATTGGGCATTGGGAATTGGACATTGGGAATTTTTATTCTTCTTTTGCCCTTCTGCCTTTTCCCCAGTCACCAGTTCCCAATCCTTTGACGACAACTGACATAGGAATGGGGAATTTATGCGAATTTTAATTATGGGTGGTACTCGGTTCATTGGTGTCTATTTGACTCAACTACTAGTAGAACAAGGACACGAGGTGGTGCTATTCAATCGTGGGAATCGGCCAGCACCTTCTTTACAGGGAGTAGGACAAATTATAGGCGATCGCACGGATGCTACCCAATTAAAAGCAAAATTATCACAAGAAAATTTTGATGTGATTTTTGACAATAATGGGCGGGAACTGACTGATACTCAACCACTGGCAGAGATTTTTCACGACCGAGTGCAACATTTTGTGTATATGAGTTCTGCGGGGGTGTATCTCAAATCTGACCAACTACCCCATGTAGAAGGTGATCCAGTAGATTCCAAAAGTCGCCACAAGGGTAAACATGAAACAGAAGCTTACCTGACTCAATTGGGATTGCCCTTTACCTCTATTCGTCCTACTTATATTTACGGCCCTAGTAATTATAATGAGTTGGAAGGCTGGTTTTTTGACAGAATTGTGCGTGATCGCCCCATTCCTATCCCCGGAAATGGCTTGCATATCACGCAGCTAGGTCATGTAAAAGACTTGGCAAAAGCTTTGACTCAGGTTTTGGGTAATGAACAGGCCATAGGACAGATTTATAATATCTCTGGCGATCGCTTTGTCACTTTTGATGCTTTAGCCCGTGCTAGCGCTGTAGCGGCTGGTAAATCACCTGATGCTGTAAAAATCGTCCATTACGACCCGAAAAAGTTTGATTTCGGCAAGCGCAAAGCTTTTCCGATGCGGGTGCAGCATTTCTTTGCTTCGGTGAACAAAGCGCAAACAGAATTAAACTGGCAACCTGAATATGATTTGATTTATGGGTTACAAGACTCTCTGGAAAATGATTATTTGGTAAATGCAAAAGACAAAGCCGAAGTAGATTTTTCTGTAGATGAGGAGATTTTACAAGCTGTTTCATAACTAGATTCCCGACTTATTTAAATAAGTCGGGAATCTGAGCCTTAGTCAAAATCAAGAATCTTTTCTTTTACTTTGGAAAGATGCAACTCATCACGTCTTTAGTTTTTACTTGAATAGGAAGGAAAATTTTTTACTGTTGTCTATTATTCGGCAAATGTTTTTTAACACATTGCGTCAATGCCACTGAAATTATTTTCTATAAATGGTGTTATTAGGTGATAAAATGAACGAGTTGCAATATCCACTCCAGAATGTTCTAGAAGCCCGTGCCCGCTTAGGTGAAGGACCCATCTGGGACTCTACCCAAAACTTACTGTACTGGGTCGATGTTTATAACCATCGGGTGCATCAGTTTCATCCTGCCACGGGGAAAAACAGCTTTTTTGATGTGGGAGATGTCGTCGGTGCGATCGCAACAGCAGGTGCAGATAGATTAATTATGGCGCTGCGTGATCACCTGGCATTCCTCAACACCCAGACAGGTGTAGTTACCCCTATTTTGGAAATTGAAGGAAATCTGCCAAATAATCGCTTTAATGATGGTAAATGCGACTCTCAAGGCCGCTTTTGGTTTGGTTCAATGTCTTCTTTGGAAAAACCTCATGCTAGCCTCTATCGCTATGACAATGATGGTTCATTGCATGTGATGGAAACAGGATTGACTGTCTCTAATGGTCTGGGGTGGAGTCCTGACGAAAAGACGTTTTACTTGACAGATTCTCCTCACCATAAAATATACGCTTACGACTTTAATTCAGTAATAGGAAATATTAGTAATCGCCGTATTTTTGTTGATTTAACTAATGAATCCTTCTACCCAGATGGTTTAACAATAGACAGTGAAGGAAATATTTGGTCAGCTATGTGGGATGGATGGTATGTGATTCGTTTCAACACCAAGGGTGAAGAGATATTGCGGATAAAGCTACCTGTGCAATTGCCAACTAGCTGTACTTTTGGGGGCGAAGATTTGCAAACACTTTACATTACCACTGCTTCAGTTGGACTCAGCCAAGCAGAGATCGAAAAAAGTTTCTCCTCTGGTGATTTGTTTGCTCTCCAAACTGATGTTACTGGATTACCTACTTATGGTTTTAAAGAATTATAGCAATTTTCCGGTAATTTAACGATTGTACTATTGTTTATTTTCTCCACAGTGCCACTTGCTGTTTGAGTTCTTTCATATCTAAATAATCGTTAGCAAAAGCTTTTCGTAAAAGTGGATGAGGAATAAATTGATCATACTTTTGAATTTCCGGTGCTTCTGAAGTACTGACTAAATCTTCAGGGCTAATTCTTTGCTCACACAATGAAGCAATTTCACGATAAAGATATTTAAATTTATCCTTGCCTAATTTGATTGTTAAATAATAGGGATTTACTCCGCCAATACTTGTAATTTCCAACGATTCTCGACAGTAGGAGTTGAGTAATCTTTCCAAAGTACGATAAGCAACCGTACCCATCCACGGAAAAATGCAGCATTTACCTTTTCCCAATTGCAATATATTTTGTTTATCTAATCCAACCTGCTGGACTAATTGGCGAACTTTACGTAAACGTTGCAAAGCATTTTTTTGCAAATAGCTGTACTCGACATTTTCAAATAAAACTTGCTGCATTCGTTGCAAAACTTTGGTATGAATAGTGCCACCACCACCACGCCAATAAATACTAGCTTTCCCCTCGGCTTGTTTAACAAAAATAGCCTTCTTTTTAAAGTCAACTTCTACGACTTCCCAAGTTCTCCCAGCTAAAGCAAATTGATTGCCAACAGCAGGCGGCGTGACGATACTACCAATTTCTGTTGCACCTTGCTTAACAATATATTCTTGCTGTTCAGCAAAGACAGCATAAAACTGAAATTTTCTCACAACCTTTTCTCCTGCCAAACCCAGGATTAATTTACCTTGTTCAGTATGCTGAATATGACCAATATCAATTAAATAGCGGAGCAATAATTGGAAATTTTCTTTGGAAATAGCTGCAAAGCTTGACAGACTAAAAATTTGTTTAGCTAGGGCATTAGGTGAAATTTCGCCTGCTGCGGTTAAAATACTCATTGTTTGGTGATAAAGCAAACTCAAAGGGTATTTAATCGGTCTGATTGGTTCAATCCATTGCTCCTCTAAATAAAGTTGAATGATAGCGATAGACTGCAAAAGTTGCCACGGGATTTGCTCTGGTAGAGAAGCTTCTGATAATGGTTTCTCTTCAGCGCAGATAAAGCGCATATCGGCAGCTTCACCTCTTCTGCCACTACGTCCTAAACGCTGTAAAAAGCTCGCTACAGACAAGGGTGATTCTAACTGAATAATTCGCTCTAAATGACCGATATCTATGCCTAATTCTAAAGTCAGAGTGGCGGCAGTAACAGCTGGATTGTTGGATTCACGCATCGCATTCTCAGCTGCTTGCCGCAAGCTAGCAGATATACTCCCATGATGCACATGATATATATCTGGTAGTTTTTGTTCTGTGGCAATTTGTCGCAAAGATGCGATTACAGATTCGGTACGTGTTCGATTATTAGCAAATATCAGGCATTTGCGAGATTTGCTGAGGTTGAAAATATATTGTTCATAAGCTGTCGCCTCTGATTCATCTACTTCATCAGTAATATAAAAATGTTCTACAGCTAGTTTTATTTGGCGTTTTATCCCGTTAATTTGCGGTGTAATCACTGGCTTCTCTGTTCCAGAACACAACCAATTTTCAGCTATTGAGTAATCACCAAGAATCGCCGATAAACCAATACGGCGCGGTTGTTTTTGTGTCAACTGTGCTAAACGTTGTAATTGGCAAATAATTTGACAACCGCGTTCTGAACCCATAAAGGCATGAATTTCATCAATGATCACAAATCTTAAATCACCAAATAAGTGAAGTAGGTCGTTATTTTTGTTGATTAACAAACTTTCTAGAGATTCTGGTGTAATTTGGAGAATCCCTTGAGGATTCTTTAAAAGCTTGTTTTTTCGACTTTGAGAAACATCACCATGCCAGCGCCAAACTGGAATATCTGCTTCTTTGAGTAAGTCGTTGAGACGCTCAAATTGATCATTAATTAAAGCTTTGATTGGACTAATATATAATGCCCCGATAGTTGCAGCAGGGTTAGCATGTAATAGAGTCAAAACTGGCAGAAAGGCTGCTTCTGTTTTACCCGCAGCAGTTGCAGCAGTAACTAGCAAATGAGCATCAGTATCAAATATAACTTGACAAGCGGCAATTTGAACTGGCCGCAATTCAGTCCACTGGTGATGATAAATATATTCTTGGATGAAGGGTGCAAGTCGGCTAAAGGCATCGCTCATATTTTTTAGGAATAATTGTTAGCGACGTGAGCGTTAAAGAATCGCTCACATAGCTGTAAGATGTGATGGACAATTAGATGAATCTCTGAAGTAAGTAGTATTTTGGAAAATTTTGCCGATTTTTACTCCTATTGACTCAAGACAGATTAACATCCATAAACCAAACTGAAGTAATAGGGACAAGTATATAATCAGGCAAAACCTATGAATAAGTATAAGGAAATATTACGTGTCGTCCTTGCTATATGCATCATTGTGGTTGGAGCGACACACTTTATTATTCCAGAACCATATGTCAAAATTATGCCGCCGCAACTACCTTACCCTTTAGGATTAGTTTATCTCAGTGGCTTTTATGAAATTTTGGGTGGTATCGGCTTATTAGTCCCGCCTGTAAGTCAAGCTGCTGCTTGGGGACTTATTGCTCTTTTTATTGCGGTTTACCCTGCCAATATCAATATGGCGGTTAATCATATTAAGTTAGAACATATACCAAATTCACCTTGGGTACATGTAATCAGGCTTCCCCTTCAAGCAGTTTTAATTGCTTGGGCTTGGTGGTACACGAAATCTTCTGATTCGGAAAAACAAGCTTCTATCATTCCCAAGTCACTCATTCCCAAAGAACTAGAATTGAAATGAGTGCGTTTTTTATATCTGAATCATGCGCGTTGCAACTTTGTTTGGGATAACACTCTCGTTAGGAATAAGCATTGCAGGAGTAGCCGTTCCGGTGACTCAAGCTGTGCAGCTTAGAGATGGCATAGTCTACTTTGTCCAACCGCCGAAACTCGTTAACGCGACAACTACTTACAAAGATGTGAATATTTGGGGCGCAACTTACTATTTCACTATCAACCTGCCAGATAATGCTGGAGAATCCCTCCAGAAGGTAACGATCGCCCAGAGGGAGGGATCAGAAAACATCCGCTACGATCTTAATGATACCTACGCGTTTGTCGGAAAAAGCGATCGCAAAGAAACGCGACTTACACTAGGCGCAGTCACCAGCGAACGCAAGATACGAACAGTTACTGTGAACTTTGATCCGCCTGTGACTCCAGGACAGACAGTCACAATCGCCCTCCGCCCTGTGAAGAATCCGAGCTTTTCTGGTGTCTATTTACTAGGTGTGACAGCGTTCCCAGTGGGTGAAAATTCCCACGGACAATTTCTCGGCTTTGGACGGTTTCAGTTTTACAGCAATGGTAGAGGCTGGGGGTTTCCATAGGGTGCATTCCGTCAAACAATTTTGGATTTTAGATTTTGGATTTTGGATTGACCCCACGGATAAATCCGCTTGCTCTGTACGATCAAGGAATCATTGGTCAATCCTACTATGAACAAAGCAAGTTTTGGTAATGACAGCTTCTTGTAGAATCACGACAGTTTAATCTGATTGAGAACCTATCCGGCAAGTGAGCGATCGCTTGCAAAAGTTTGGAATCACTCTATATCTAAAGAGTAGAATTAGTGAGCGTATAAAGAAAGTGTTTTTATGAGTATTCCACTTGTAGACCAGCCTACAGAAGAAAAACTGTTCACTCTCAAGGATATTTCTTGGGAGCAATTCAAAGGGATTGAGGCACAACTTCAAGACAACCGCAATGTTAGACTGTCTTATTTGTCAGGAATCTTAGAAATTATGTCGCCCATTGGAGATAAACATGAGAAAGTGAAAAGTACTGTTGGCTTGCTGTTAGAAGCTTACATGAAAAAGTTGGGCATCCGGTTTTACAGACGTGGTGGTTTCACTTTAGAAGAACCTGGGTATGCTTCTGGTACGCCAGATGAATCTTACAGCATTGGCACAGAAAAAGAAGTTCCTGACATTGTGATTGAAATTATTGTTACCAGTGGAAGCATTAACAGGAAGGAGTTATACAAACCTAAAAAAGTGCCGGAAGTTTGGTTTTGGAAATCTAACTCTATCAAAATATTCCGTTTTAACGAACAGGATGAGTATGAACAAGTAAAGCGGAGTGGATTTTTTCCAGATTTAGACCCAGTTTTGCTGCTGCATTATATCGCAATGCCTGACCAGTACGATGCTGTTGTTGAATTTGAGCAGGCAATCCGAAATCAATAAATTTTTATCCCCAAATTATTTGTAAATTTAAAATAAACTCTGGTCAAACATCTTCTCCTGATAATTCTTGTGGAGATGCTAATATTTCTACTGGTTGACCAAGACGAGAGATTTCTACTTGATGCATTTTCGGATTAATTAACCAACCTAATCTAACTCCGTTATCGATATATTCCTGCATTTTCTCTTGCGTTTCTCGCAAAGTATCGCTTGGTGACATTAACTCTAAAACGAAATCTGGTGCGATCGGTGGGAACTTTTCTTGTTCTTCAAGTGTGAGTACATTCCATCTATCTTTTCTTATCCAAGCTACATCAGGAGAACGGTTGGCACCATTGGGAAGTTTAAAGCAGGTGGAAGAATCGAAGCAAATTCCTAGTTGAGTTTGGCGATTCCAAATCACAAAATCAGCATTAACTTCTGAATTACGATTTCCAGTTTCTCCGCCTGTAGGTGGCATTATTAGTAATTTTCCCTCTGCATTCCTTTCAAATTTGACTTCTGGGTTTTCCCGACAGAGTTGATAAAATTGGTTGTCGGTGAGTTGGATGATCGGGTTTAGGTTAATGGCGATCGCACTCATGGGGATTATCCTGGGAATGACATCAAATTTAGCTAAATTGTAAGCGAACTTGTAGGTAGTGAGCGCTTTTCAATCCCAACTCACCTGATTGAAAACCAATAAACTAAATTAGGACTAAATTTAATAGGGTGTACCATCGTTACGAATAAGTTTTCTAGACTTACCATCAGGGCTAGCTGTTGTCATCAAATTTTCATCAGGGTAAGTAACTTTGTCATTGGGAGTACGATCTCCTACCTCTAAATAAATAGCAACCACCGATGAGCGATTTACTAAATGATGTCCATTTGCCTCACCTGCGGGAAATCCTGCTGCCATTCCCGGTGTGAGAATTTCTGCACCTCTATCTGTGACTAATGTCAGTTCACCTTCCAAGACATAGATAAACTCATCTTGATGAGAATGCCAGTGTCTTATAGAGGAATAGCTTCCAGGCTCTAACTTTACCAGATTTACTCCAAAGTTCTGCAATCCTGCAAAGTTACCTAACTGTTGCCGTATTCTTCCTGCAACCATTGGCTTAAACTCATCAGGGTAATTTGTGCGTATTTCACTAGGTACTTCTTGGGGATTAATAATCATTGAATTACTAATTGAGAAACAGATTTATTGTGAATTATTGCACTTAAACCTCATCTATGTTGAGAACCGTAGTTTTTGCCCTCACCCTAAATCCCTCTCCCAAGTAAGGGGAGAGGGACTTGTTTCCGGCTCCCCTTCTCCCAAATTTGGGAGAAGGGGCTG
>NZ_CALMFY010000188.1 GCF_937863485.1 uncultured Nostoc sp.
TCATTTGTTATTTCGGCGAACTCATTTGTTATTTCGGCGAACTCATTTGTTATTTTGGCAATCGCATTTGTTATTTTGGCGTGTCCATAATGCACCCTACGAAACTACTAGAAGAGTTGAAACCTATGCCGGTCATACTTGTGTGTACACCCTAGCTTCTAAAAGGAGAGAGGAATGGAATCTTACTCCCCTTCCCTTGCAGGGAAGGGGCTGGGGGTTAGGTCTGTATGAGACTCAACCCAGAAGCATTATATTCCCTATTCCCCACGAAACACCAATCAAGACCTTAATATAACGAACAACAAACAGACCAATAATAAACCTAATAGCAACAGCAAAGCCTGATTGCGTTTTACCCAACTTTTCACAGTTACTGCAAAACTGTTAGTGGAACGCTGCTGTTGCAAATCTAACTTTGTCTCTTCAATATTTTGGTAAAGGGTACACTCTTTAGCATAGGGACGTTGGGGAAAATTGCAAGTATCATCAGCGTCATAGGTGCAGGTGTCGCACAGATACCCGTCCCCAGTGGCGCGGTGCAATGGAATACCGGGATGACCGTAAGCTTTGAGTGTTGTCCGGCAATAGGGACAACTAATAGCTTGATTATCAACAAGTTGATGGCAGTGGGGACAAGATACAGTAGCCAAAACCTTTAGTGCAAATAGGTTGAGTAAACACTTTGATTCTAGCCATTTATAAGGGTAATGGGGAAATACATACGTAGCCTGTTAATTTTGAATATGGCTAACTCTCAGAAGTGGTTATTTTAACAGTAAAAGTACTAATTTTATGATGATTTTTTATATTTTTCTAAGTGATTTCTATCACTCCAAATAATTAAGGCTATGCCATAATCGAGCAAATATGAGCTTTTGTCCCACGTCCAATAATTATTTAGAGGTAGAAAAATATTGCCTTTTAATCCTGAGCTGTGCCGTAACGAAAGCGAAGTTGAAAGCAAACTCATAGTGCAATATTTGCTACCGCAGCTAGGTTATACTCCTGACACCTGGCATCAAGAAGTTGTCCTTGGTAGCATCCGCTTAGACTTCTTAGCATTTGCCGCACAAGTGATTCCCTTTGTTTTAGATGCAAACTCACCGCTGAGTGTTGTCATGGAAGCAAAGCATCCCAAACAAAACTTAAATAATCACGTCCTCCGACTCAGGCATTATTTAACCAGTTTGAATGTAATGTATGGATTGCTGACTAATGGCAAAGAGATTAGAATTTATCAAAAATTGCAGACTAATATTCAGTTAATATTTCAATGCTCTGGGAAAGAAGTTGAAACTAAGTTAGAGAATATTAAAGGTTTAATTGGTAGAGATAGCTTGAAAGAAAGACAGTTAGTAGATAAACCAGAAGTTCAAATAACTGAAAATAATTCAAATTTTGAAACAAAGAGGCAACATTCAATGAAAACGATTGCGGTTTACCATAATAAAGGCGGCGTCGGTAAGACTACTGTTGCAGTCAATCTTGCAGCAGCATTGAGTAAAAAAGGTAAAAGGGTACTTTTGATTGATATAGATTCGCAGGCAAATACTACTTTTGCTACAGGATTAATCAAATTTCAATTTGATGAAGATGATGATTTACGAGATTCTAATATCTATCATTTATTAGAATCAGGTGATTTTTACTTAATACCCGATGTTACCCGAAAATCACATTATTTTAACAATCCTGAATTAGATGTTATTCCTGCTCATATTAATTTAATAGAAGGACAGTATAAACTTAATCAAATTGATGCTAGTAAAACTAGGTTAGTTACAAAATTAAAAAAAGTAGAGCAAGAATATGATATTGTTATTATTGATACACCTCCATCCAGAGATTTATATGCGAAAGTTGCACTTGTCGCTGCTGATTACCTAATAATTCCTTCAGATTTAAAACCATTTGCAAACCAAGGATTGTTAAGTGTCAAAAACTTTATTATAGAAGTTAATGAATTTAGAGAAATGATCGGAAAACCACACATTATATTAATGGGTATCCTGGCTTCCAAAATCTCTACTAATTCTAAATTTTTACAATATACTTTTCCTAAACAAAGGAGCGTGATTTCAGAACGTTACAATCTGCCTTTGATGGAAGCAGTAATTTATGATAGAACCGTGCTATCCGAATGCATGAATCAGACTATAACAGTTGGAGATTTAGAATATCCTGATCCAAAATCTGTTGTTAAATATGCAGAAGAAGTAAAATCAGATGCTCAAAAATCTGCTATGGAATTCGAGATTTTAGCAGATGAAGTGTTAATAGGAATAGGGTTAAATAAATGATGAATTTCTCTTTAGTAGATGTAAAAAGTATTACTTCTAATGAACCTCGCTCAAATTTTTCAGAGGCTGATTTGGAAAACCTTGCAGACATAATTATACAAACCGGAGGAATTATCAGACCATTAGTTGTAAAAGTGACAGGAGTGGAGAACTATACAGTAGTTGATGGACATTTTGAATATTATGCTGCTGTCAGGGCACGAGAAAAAAATCCTCGGCAAGCTGAAATGGTTAATGCTTTTGTCATTGCCCCAAAATTAGAGGATTTAGTAGTAAAGCAAGTTGCATCTCTCAAAGGAATTGATTCTTCTAGTAAAATAGTAACACCACAGCCTGAAACAACAAAGTTAGAACCACGTCTGGTAAATCTAGAATTACGTTTTGAGAAACAATTTAATGAGTTAAAGTCAGAATTCATACAAGAAAGACAGAGAATAGAGAATCAGTTCAAGCAGCTTGAAAAGCTTATTCCCCAAAAGAGTGAACAGAGTAATCCACTCAGTTTATTGAACTCTTTGGATAAAGATGAGTTATCTATAAAGTTACAACGCGCTAGAATTCCTGGTGCAGAAAAACTTGCAAAAGGCATATTTGATGCTCGACGAAAGAAACCAAAGCAAGAGTTTGAAGATTATCGTGATGTAATGAAATCTGTCCAAAGATTAGGTGTGCAAACAATTTTGACTATTATTGATGAGTGGTCAAGAAGTTAGTAGTTATTAAAATAAGTTCTTCACGATGAAAAAACTCTGCATAGCTTTCTCTGTGCCTCTGCGTGAGTCACGGATCTTATTTATTTAAAATTTAAGTACATCTGAGCTAATCGTAGGTTGGGTTGAACTAAGTGAAACCAAACAATTAACGCTTAATGTTGGGTTTCGTTCCTCAACCCACGTAGTTTAAAGTTTTTAGGGTTAACTCAAACGTATTGGGATAAGTTATTCACAGTGTAAAAACCCTGCGTAATTTTCTCTGCACCTCTACGTGAAATATTTCAATAACTATTTTCTAACCCCGCACCTGTCGCAGTGCATTAAACGCCTTACCTCGCAACCCAAGTGGTAACAACGATAATCCTAAACCAGTCCAAGCTTTAGGAGTTGAAAAAGATTGTCCCGCCAAAACTAGCTCTCTGCCTTTTTGCGTTTCACCTTTTTCAATTAAACGCAAACCTAATAATAATTGCGTTTCAGTTAGACGATTTTTCCTGATTGTCTCTATTTTTTCAGACTCAAACTTATAATTTTCTAAGTACCGCATTTTATCAAATAAATAAGGAATGGCTCGATTGATACCTTGCTGCTCTGCATGAGAGCGATATTCCATCAATAATTCTGGTAAGTAATAGCCATTTCTCCCAGCCAAAGCCAGACGCACAAATAAATCATTATCCTCACAATTTTGCAGATTTGGCTGCATATATCCTAATTCTTGCAAAGTTTTACGGCGAAATAATGTTGCCCCAATTTGAAAGCTTTGGTGAATAAATACAACTTCCAACAAATTATCTACAACACCCGCTGGTAAATTCTTCCTACCCCAGCGCTGAGAATTTTCTTGAGTTTTTACCTCATCCCGAATATTGTTAATATCAATTATCCAATGGTCTGTACCAACAAAATCAATGCTAGAGTCTTGAGTGAGAATCGCTGCGGTACTTCCAAGAAAATCAGGTGTTAGCCGATCATCATCATCAAATTTAATAAAATATTCACCACTAGCAGCATCAAAGCCAGAGCGCATATTATTACTTTTACCAATATTTTGCAGATGACGGATATATTTAATCCGGTGGTCTGTGTACTGTGACATCAACTCAGGTGTGCGATCGCTAGAACCGTCATCACAAACAATTAGCTCAAAGTCTTGCTCAGACTGATTGAGTACACTGTCAATGGCATAAGGGAGGAGATGAATACGATTAAAAGTAGGAATACAAACAGTAATTTTAGGCATATTATATACTAATAATTGAAAAATCTAAAAAATATAAAGTTTATAACAATTGCTAATTTAATATATCGCTAATAAAGCTATATTTAGCGGAGAGTTCTTTGAATTTTATTGATAGTTTTGTTGAAAAGTTTATTACTTTTTGCAATTATACTAAGTGGTCTTAGCTGTTTTGGTCTTTGTTCTGGCTGTTTGAGAAAGCGATAGTGTAAAAACTCCTTTGCATAAGAGATATTAATATCTTGTCCTTGACATAAATAAGCAAAATCACCAGAAGAATAGCTCATATAATGGATGCGGTGAATTGGTTTTAAGCCATCTTGATTGTAAAGAACATTATTAATATTGACGAAGGGATCTGCATTGGCACAGTTGCCTGTTCTATCTTCGGTATTGGGGCTAAGTGTAAAGTTAAAAAGTGGGCGATCGCAGCGCAAAGTCATATAACTAAACAAAAAAGAATCATCCCACCATCCATATCCATTAATCCATTCAACTTCCCTATCGGTAATTAATCGCTCTTTGATTATTTCAATTTCTTTAACAGTAAATAACCCTCGTTTAGATCCAAAAAAGCTAGAACAATGCATATTAGAACGTATATCTGCTTCTGTATACAGTCCAGTTTGTTCTATAACTGAAATATTTAATGCTGCAACAGGTCTATCCTTAACGTGTTCCCAATCATCAAAAACAAAATCGAATGTTTCTAGCTTGTCAATTACATTATTTAGTGGCTTCATTGCCAAGCTATCACCGTCATAAAATACAAATTTATCAAAAATACCCTCAAAAGCAACAAATCTTCTTTGTAAATGACTTTTGTACCAACTAGAGCGTGATAATTTTGTCTCTTTTTCCCTGGGGTGAGCCGCCCAAACCTGGTGAAGAAATTCTTCCCAGCGTTGAATTAGGTCCCAATTATCAAACAGGATTACATTCTTTCGAGAATTAACTTCTTGTCTAACTAAATCTAGTCGCTCATCATAGGGAATAATACAAATCGGAATATCTGCGCTAACATTTGCCTCAATACTGTTTAGCAAAGCTACTAATTGGTCAAATACCACGTCATTAGCAAGGGTGTAAATACCGAAATTATCCATTTTGAGAAATCCTTTTTATTTTAAAGTTACTGAGTAACGCAAATAATATTATCGTTACTTTCTAAGTTATTATTCCCAAATAATTAATAATATACACATCTTTAGATTTTATGCTGAGGTCAAGGAAGAAGTGATTTTAGTTAGTTTGGATGATACTAAACATTACCCGTTGTTTGTCTGCATTGGCAAAACCCGTGTTGTGGTATCGCTTCTGTCAAAAATGCCCTGTGCGCTTGGGCATTTGATTAAAGTACATGGTAGTGTCCCAGTAATGAGAATGTCTTAGATGCTGTCTAGAATGCGATAATATATGGGGTTGCCTAAAGCAGTGGTGGTTGTCTCTCAACAAATTAGCAATAATGCACAGAGCAAAAATTTATTTCTGAACTTGCATCAGCCCCAGTTATTCACTGATAAATAAACAATATTTTTAATTTAAATATAAAAGGAGCAGGAATGTCTGATATTGAAGACAAAAAAATAATTGCTCGCCGATGGATCGAACTCATTAGTGAGCATCGAATTGAAGATATCTGCGAGATGACCGCCCCAACTTGGAAGATGCACGGTGGTTTACCTGGGCTTCCCCCAGGACCAGATGGGGTACGTAAACTCTTTGGTTCATTTGGGGCTATCGAGCAGAAATGGACAATTGAAGACGTAATTGCTGAAGGTGATAAAGTTGTGGTGCGTGCAACCAACACCTGCGCTCAGGAAAGTTTCTTTGGAATACCTAGTCATGGTCGAGAGCAAACGTTCACGGCTATGTTCATTCATTGGATTGTTGATGGCAAGATAATTGAAACCTGGCGAAACGCTGATGATCTCGGACGAGTTCTTCAGCTTGGAGCGCGGATTGAGCCAGGAACGTCTGGGCAATAACTTTACCTGGTTCCCAGAGAAGGCTATCCCATAATCTTTGATTTGGCGGCGAGACGGCAGTCGCTTCAAGTTGGCAGCCAGTCACCAGATAAGAGAAATCTGTCTTCTCCTAAGGGAGACGCACTCGCATTCAGTGTTGGCACCCCAACGCACTGCCTCATGAATTGAAGGCTAAAAACGACTCTAGAGCTTGCTTCTTAGAGTTGTCTATGATAGTTTGCTAACAAGTACAAAATACAGTAACTCTATCAAGTTACCGTATTTTATTGAATATTATCGTTTATCTACCCGAAGGAGTCTGGAGTTATGAGTATCTAGGTACTCTACTAAACATATGACAAGCAGGAAAGAGATTCCCAGCGATTGAGAAGTCGATGCCTGGGATAAACCTAAATTTTTCAATTCATCCAGAGGATTTGTGATCAACGAAACGCCTGCTGCGATCGCTGTGAACAAAATCGCCAACGCTAGGGATGAAATACATAAATAGTCTGGGATGGAAGCGGCTAATTTAGCACTATAAATGCTCAACAGGCGTTGTCTCTTGTAAAACTGTATTGCACATCTAGTATTAAGCACAAAAGTACGGTAAACCCAAGTATTTGCAGAGGGTAATCATATGCAGATTGGACTGTTCCACCAAATGTGGGCTACTTCTAATATTGAAGACCGGGAATTTTTTGCTCAGACGATCGCCGATGTGCAATTGGCTGAAACACTGGGTTTTGAATCCTGCTCTTTTGGAGAACATCATTTTATCAGAGAGCGGCCCTTTTATGGTCGATTACCAGTTCCGGAACTGTTCATCGCTAGCCTAGCCGGGGAAACAACCCGAATTAAACTTGGCACAGCAATTAAAATTCTCACCTTAGAAAGTCCACTACGTTTTGCAGAATCTGTATCTTTATTGGATTTACTAACTAATGGTAGGGTGATGTTTGGGCTAGGTCACGGAAGTCCTGCTGATATGGAACATACTGGCTTCAGCCAAGAGGAAAAACATCAAATCTTCCGTCAGCAACTTCTGGAAGTACTAGACTACTTTTCACCCCAGCGACAAGGCTCCCAAATTACACCACTACCCCGCCAAGGGTTAGGAAAATTGTTCTGGTTAGGGGTACGCGATCGCGAAACCATAGTCTTAGCTGCTAAACTTGGTCTTAATCTACTAGTCGGACAAGGGGAAGGAGCAGCTGCTCAAAACATCTATAGCGATATCTATCGACAAGCAGGTGGTACTGGAGCATTGCGAGGGTTTAGGCTGGTGTACGTTGCCCAAACTGATGCTGAAGCTCAAAAGACAGTTGCCTCATCTGCCGAAATATTCTTCAGCGTCAGAGAAAAGTTACCAGCATACATAGAAGCACAACGTCAAGGACGCATCCCCGTAGGGCCGCCGAAAGACTTAGCAGATATGTTGAAGCGCATCAATTATATCGTCGGTTCCCCCGCAACTGTTGCCGCACAACTTAACGAGTATGTTGCAGCCACTCAGATAGACCGCTTGGGGATCAAGATTCATCTGCCAGGACTGGCGAATGAGCATGTAAGGCAAACAATGAAGCTATTTGCTCAAGAGGTTGCCCCTAAGGTGCAGTTATCAAAACAACCACAGGCAGCCTAAGCAATTCAAAATTCAAAATAAATCTATAGCAGGCATCCTGGCTATTGACTGCCAATTTTAGATTTTAGATTTTAGATTAAAGAACAAAGAATTATTTGGTTCATGCCCCGTACTCATAGTGGGCGGAATAAATCCAAAATCCAAAATTCTCCATGCCCAGCAAAAGAGTGGGCGGAATAAATCCAAAATCCAAAATCCAAAATCCAAAATTGATTGACTCGATACTTCATAAAGCTTGGGCAGCTGATCTTTAGTTTCCTGAACTTGGTAGTCAGGATAGCACCCTACAATGAATATACGTATGCAAACTATTCACAACCGTAAAGTCAAAGGTGGAGGCTAAACGTTGGCACAATTGCAAACACAACCTCTGGCTTTGTCAGGCTCTCAAAAAAATTGGGTCTTACTCGGTGTCGGACTTGGGATATTTATGTCTACCCTAGATCTCGGCATCATCAATGTTGCTTTGCCCACATTGGTGCAAGCCTTTGATACCAGTTTCCCAACGACCCAATGGGCTGTATTGAGTTACCAGTTGGTCAGTTCCAGTTTAGTTTTGGGGGCAACGCGCCTGGGGGATATGTGGGGCAAAAAGTCCTTATATCAGGGGGGACTTGTTGTGTTCACTTTCAGTTCGCTATTATGTGGTTTTGCACCTGGTATTGAGTGGTTGATCGGCTTTCGGGCCCTTCAAGGACTAGGGGCTGTGTTCATTTCTGGGCTTGGTTTGGCAATCATCACAGAAGTTTTTCCCTCTTCCGAACGAGGTCGGGCTGTTGGCATCATCGGTAGTGTAGTGTCACTGGGAATTGCTTTTGGCCCTTCTGCTGGCGGATTGCTTCTAAGCTTGTCAGGCTGGCATAGTATATTCTTCATCAATGTACCGCTGGGGATCATAGCTAGTTTCTTAATAGCTAGGGTAGTGCCTCCTTCTGTACGCATTCAGGGCAAACAGAAATTTGACTTTTTTGGAGCCATATTGGCTTTATTGACTCTGGGTAGTTTTGGGCTGGGTATGACGCTAGGGCAAAGCCAGGGCTTTAGCAGTAGCAATGCATTGATATTATTAGCGATCGCCGCCGTGAGTTTTATGACTTTTTTGGTAGTTGAAGCGATCGTAGAGCAGCCACTACTAGAGCTACACCTGTTTCGCAATCTTCAGTTGAGTATGGGTTTGCTAAGTGGCTGGCTAGCATTCACTGTTATTGGCGGTTCACTGCTGATCGTCCCTTTCTTTCTAGAGGACGTCAAGCATTATCCGACGGTAAAAGTGGGGCTTCTATTAGCCGTGTCGCCTGTACTTAGTGGGTTAATTGCCCCATTAGCGGGAACACTTTCAGACCGCTTTGGCGGTCGAGTGATCAGCTCCATTGGGCTGGGGTTGATGATTGGTGGCTGTCTGGGGATCAGCACCTTTGATGCTCAAATTACTGAGTTAGGCTATGTGTCGCGCTATTTTATTTACGGCATTGGATTGGGTTTATTCCAATCACCCAACAACAGCACTGTCATGGGAGCAGTACCGAGGGAGCGGCTAGGGATTGCTTCTGGGCTGCTGTCTTTGTCACGTACCTTAGGGAACACAGTAGGAGTTTCTCTAATCGGGGCAGTATTTGGAGCGCTAATCGCTGGCATGTCTGCGGGTGCAGATGTCTCTGTTGCCCCTCCTGAGGCGATCGTTGCGGGTTTCCAAGGAACTTTTCGCTTCGCAGCCCTAATACTTTGTGGAGCAGCAGTTGCATCCGTTTTGAGGAGCAGTAAGAGGCAGGGGGCAGGGGGAACAGGGGAGCAAGAATTTTAGATTTTAGATTTTGGTATTAAAGAATTGAAGTTTAATCCAAAAGACGCTCTCTAGGAGACGCTCTTGCTAGCTTGCTTCTTCGTAGGAGTACGCGGACTCGCTCTAAGCGAACGCAAGAGCGTCTCTAAGAGTTGCCATGCCGCAGGCTTTACGCTGCGCTATCATCAATTCCATTATCCAAAATTGAATTGCCCGATCTCCAATGTCCAAGATTCAATTATCAATTACTAAGGAGTTAAATAAATGACAGGTAAATTAGAGGGTAAAGTAGCAATTATTACTGGAGCTTCAGCGGGAATTGGAGAAGCAACTGCGATCGCCTTAGCTTCAGTTGGAGCAACAGTAGTACTCGCTGCTAGGCGTGGCGATCGCATTCAGGCATTAGCAGAACGCATCGAAGCTAGTGGTGGCAAGGCATTACCCATTGTCACCGATGTGACTGATGAAACCCAGGTAAATAACTTGGTGGCAAAGGCAAATGCAGAATTGGGAAGGGTCGATATCCTCGTCAACAATGCAGGGATTGCATTACTCGGCACCATTGAAGCTGGAAATAGCTCAGACTGGCGGCGATCGTTCGACCTCAATGTACTAGGACTGCTATATGCTACTCATGCTGTTTTGCCTCTGTTGAAGGCGCAAAAATCCGGGCATATAGTCAATATTTCCTCAGTGGCTGGCCGGACAGCGCGGGCGGGCGTCGGTGTTTATAATGCTACCAAATGGGGTGTGAATGCCCTCTCTGAAGCATTGCGCCAAGAAGTCCACAAGGACAATATCCGCGTCACCATTATCGAACCAGGTTTGGTGGATACGGAAATTGACAACCAAATTACCGATCCCATTGCCAAACAACGCATCGAAGAACGACGCAAGGCAATTACACCTCTGCAAAGCGAAGACATTGCAGCTGCGATCGTTTACGCCGTCACCCAGCCATCGCGCGTTAATGTCAACGAAATCCTCATCCGACCAACGGAACAAGAACATTAAAGCTAAAGGGCAGGCTTAACGGGCGTGCCCTTTTTTAGATAGGTAGTGTAACGAAAAACATAGCTAGAGGGTAAAACAATACGCTTGGGTTAACGGGACTTAAACAAAAATTAAGCCCAAACTAGCTTTATAAGCAGCAAATACGTTACGATTATCAGTCAACCAATCAAAAAATCGATCTTGTCATAGCCGTTCTAAAGGCATCTATTGCTTCTGTAAAAGTGTTCAAAGGTTTCGAGGTCCATCTTCGTCTCAAGCCCCCAGTCATCTGATGCCAAAGAATAAAAGTATAGGCACAGAAAACTAAGAGGACTTACGCAAGAACTCTCTGAAACTCTTATTCCTTTGTATCCTTCTCTACAAGACGCTGCGCGTAGCTTGCAACTCCTGCGGAGTATGCGTCCTTCTCTACGAGACGCTGCGCGTAGCTTGCAACTCCTGCGGAGTATGCGGTTCGTTTTATCATGATTTTGCGTAAGTCCTGACTAAGATAAAATGTCGAAGCAGACTTTTTATCGCACACCCAGCAAAAAGTCCTTGCACTCTTTAGTTAAATGCTTGTTTGTTGTATCTAAAACCATTACACTACCTACAAAGATTCTAGCTGTCGCGTCGCACTTTGTTGTAGCTTCGCTATCCTTAACCCATCTAGAGTTTTACGAATATGGTTTCAGCCCCCTCAACACCCCAATCGGCAAAGCATCAATGGTTTAGCAACGACATCGCCATCCTTTGCTACTTTGGTCTGTTCAAACTCTTGCTCCATTTCTGCACCAATCAGCAATACGGCTACTTTGGAGACGAACTCTACTACATGGCTGCTGGCGAACACCTCGACTGGGGCTTTGCCCAAGGCCCTCCCCTCACCCCCGCGATCGCCAATCTCAGTCGGTGGATGCTGGGAGACTCCCTCTTTGCCATTCGTCTCTTTCCTGCCATCGCCGGAGCTTGCACTGTTATCCTCACTGGACTGATCGCCCGTGATCTGGGTGGAGGCCGCTTCGCCCAAGTCATCGCCGCGATCGCCGTTATCCTGGCACCGGGATACCTGTTTCTCCAGACCATCCTGACAATGAATGCCTTTGAGCCATTGCTTTGGGCATTATGCGGCTATCTCACCATCCACATCCTCAAAACCGAACGCATCTCTCTTTGGTCTATCGCAGGCGTGGTGGCTGGCATTGGGTTGATGAACAAATTCTCCATATTTTTCTTCATCCTCAGCCTAGTGCTTGGGATCTTGATCACGCCTGCCCGCAGACTCTTGTTCAATCGCTGGATCATTATCGGTAGCATCCTGGCGATCAGCATTTGCACCCCCACTATACTGTGGCAAATCAACCACCACTGGCCCTTCCTCGAACACCAGCGTGAATCCAGTCTCTACGAGAAAAAAGGACTGCTCCAATCCGCGATCGACTTAATTCTACAACAAATCATCCTGACCAACCCCGGTGCAGTTCTCCTTTGGGGATGCGGCCTCTACTACTACCTGTTCACCCGTTTTGGAAAACCCTATCGCGCCCTGGGCTGGTCCTATATCATCATTCTGGGCTGGTTCCTCTTATTTGAAGGTCGATTCTACTATTTACTGCCGATCTATCCCATGTTCCTCGCTGCCGGAGCCGTCTTCCTAGAACGAAGATTGTAGCACTACCCAGCCTGGAAATACACCACCCTAATTGCCCTGATTGCCAGTGGACTGGTGCTGTTACCAATCGCACTGCCCATCCTCCCGATCAAACCCTTGATTCGCTACTCCAATACCATCTACCGACCTCCCACCCTCTCTAAATTTGCTCAGGATAACTCTGCCCAAGCCCCTTGGCATTTTCGGTTAATGCTGGGTTGGGAAGACACAGTTGCCCAAGTAGCCCAGGCTTATCAGAAACTTTTACCACGAGATCGGACTGAATGCGCCATATTGGCTTGGAGCTACGACAACGCAGGCGCAATCGACTTTTTCGGGCCAGCCTACCACTTGCCAAAAGCCATCAGTGGCCATACAGGCTACTACTTTTGGGGACCACGGGACTATTCTGGCAACGTCGTCCTGAGTCTTGGTGGCAATCTCACCTTCCTCCGTCAAACCTTTAACAGCGTTGAAACCGTCGTGATCGTGACTCATGAGAAAATTGTTGGACTCAGAAGCACATTACCGATTTATCTCTGCAAAGGCATCAAGCGACCCTTGTCAGAAAGCTGGCCAGCCTTTAAATACTACTTTAAGCAACCCACTACGAACCTGATCACAATTGATCAGCCATAAACCCAATCCCGGTAGCTATGTGTAAGGAACTGCAAACATAATAAGAGAACAAGAAGAATATTCTGAAGGTAGATGTAGCGAACTGCAAACATAAATCGTCCCCTGGTTTTGGTTTTTGGCTTTAACTGAACTGTATTGGAGGGTAAAATCTTTAACCTAATTCCAAATAAGTGATGAATTTTCAAAATTATGGACGCTGTATTATTTGATATCGATGGTACTTTGCTGGATAGCGAACCGCTAAGTGATATTTTTCTAATAAAGCTTTGTAGTGAAATTGGCTTCGAGTTAACAGAAAACATCCTAGACAAATTTAGGGGTTCTGATGGTCAGACATTCTGGACATATCTCAGCCGAGAATTTAATTTATCTCATAATAAGCAGAATTTATCAAGGGCAGATTTAATTGTGAATGCTTACTCAGATGTTAATTTCCACAGCTTACAGCAATTATTCGACTGAGAAAGTTAGCTCCTACTTGAATTTTGCTAAGTATACTAAGAAAGAAACTTTTCTGTGGAAAGCTTTCAGTCACTTTTGCTTTTCACGCAATTAAATAAGAGTTCTATATTCTGATTCCTAGCTTTTTGAAGCAATAATTCTTACCTGCGTTGACGGACTCTCAAAATAGCACCTGAAACACCGAAAGCTAATATAGCCACGGGATAATTTGGTTCAGGAACTGCAATAATGCTCACCTTGTTGATGGCGAAAGCCCTATTTGACTCAGAAGTGCTGAAAACGAGTCGCGAGATGTTCACCTAGAGCTAAACCGCCTTCGGATACTGCTGAAAAGGAGTTAGGCAAAAAAGCCGAAGGATCAGGAACAAAGGGATTGAAGACTTTACCCAAACTTAACCAATCAATTCCGTCATTGCTTCCAAAAGTAGCACGACTAGTTACTAATGTACTGCTTTAACTGGTAATGGGAGAACTGCTATTAGAGTTGTAATTGCTAGTTTGGTGGCAATTGCTGGTAAATATTTGATTGAGAACTTTAATAATTTATTTGTCGCAAATGCCACAAAGCTTACTCCTTATATCGTGGATTGGCATCATCAAGATACTGCTGTTTATAGTTAGGCTTACTCTTAATCCTACGAAAAAGGGAATTATATGATAATTAATTTATCTTAAAGTTATAGTGAAATTACTGAAAATTTACATTAGAGTTGTCGGGAAATAAAAGATGAGTGAGGCAATGGTGATCTTGCGACACCAGATTTTCTTAAGCAGCCATCAAGTAGAAGTTCCATAATCCTGCTGCGGTCAGCATCAAGTGATCATCAAAGTTTTCAATCCGATTACGATAAATAACACTGGCAGCGTTGTATCGCTCTAATAGGGAGTAGGGAGTAGGGAGTAGGGAGTAGGGAAGAAAGAAGGGGAGCAACGCGATTTTGTGAGGTGCTGCAACCTGGGACGTATATAGCTTGTTTCGGGATGCGATCGCAACTAAAAAACCAAGTTTTGTTGAGAATATAGAGGTATAATTGAGAACTAAACCCCGATCTCACTTTTTCGCGTTGCTCCCTCTTCTTTCTTCCCTACTCCCTACTCCCTACTCCCTACTCCCTATTAGAACCCCTACTCCCTTCTTGTTGACGCTGCTTGGTCTGTTGAGTATCAAGGTACATTGTGTTAAAAGTGGGCAGTAGGGTATCAAATGCTTTCCGGTTTAACCCAGTTAATGCCCGCAACAGTCTGTCTTGTTTCAGCGCACCCTCAATATTCAGCATGATCCTTCCCTACGACTGCTGTCTATTCTCTCTTATTTCCCGACAAGTCTAATAAATCATAATAGCTTTGCTTTGAGGAGAAAGTAACGCCGTATTGGTAGCTGATCTCGTACTCTAGCTCCTTCAAAGTCCATCTATCTTTTGTTAACAGCCACTCTATTATAAATAAGCGCTGCTCTGGGCTTAATAGCCCAACACTTCCTCGATGAGCGAGTTTTAAACCTTCTACCCCATTTTGAAAAAATGCTTTTTTCCACTTACTTATAAAACCACTGGACACTCCCAAGACCGACATTATCTGCTCATGCTTGTATCCACACAACAACATCTTAACTGCTATCGCTCGTTGAACTTCACGCTTATCTTGGCTATTTTCGATAAACTCATCTAGCGATCGCATCCACATTACTGCACCCTTCTACGTATTTTCTCACAAATGATTCCGGATTGCTATAGAAGGATTGCGACTTTATTACCAAGAGAATGCAACTTTAGATAATATTGCTAAACTTTGGGGGATAGAATGGAGTAAAGCACGGCGTATTTTTCAACTAGAAAATTTTTTGGATATTGTCCTGTGTCGAATTTTAGAGGTTTTAGAAAATAGGCTTATAAAATTACTTAATAACCCTTAGTTAACAGAAAAAATAATGGATTTGATAATATACAAGATATTGCTAATTTAATTAGAGAATATTCTTTAGATAAAGTTTTTAAAGAAGCTAAAACTGAATTAATTGCTAATAAAAAATAAAAAAAAGCAGCTTGTTTGCTGAAAAAATTCGTCTATATCTTACTGATTGATATGATGATGCCACTTAAATAATAAAACTGCTATAAAAGATGTAAGTACGACGAGGTGAAAAAACCAAACTATGTAAAGATAAATAAATACGTAGAATTTTTTTATAAAGGTAACAGAGATATGGGCAGCCGTTTAAGGGTATTTCTGACTATAGAGCAAGATAGGACTCTTTTTAACCTGAGAACACCACATGTACCCCAGAAGGTAAAAGACAGAGCAGAGGTAATTAGATTGAGCGCACATGGTGCTTCAGCTTTGTTTACCTAGCGGAACATCTCGCTTCTTATAGATTCGCTGTTGTCGTTCCAGAACATTCTGGGAGTGATTCAAATCAGCTAGCAATATTCCTAGCAGGAAAAGCGAAAGATATCATTCCGCCACAAGAATTTGTTGATCGCCCAATAGATGTGAGCAAGTTGCTGAACAAGTTGGAGCAGTTATCTCACATCGATCCTAACCTTCAGGGGCGATTAGACTTGCAAAACGTAGGGATTGTTGGGCAGTCATTTGGAGGAAACACGGCTCTAATCCTTGCAGGTGCAACGCTTCAAATGCAAAATCTCAAAGCACGGTGTCAAACGTTTCAAGATTCGCTGAATCCGTCGCTGTTGCTGAAATGCGAGGCAGCACAACTCCCTCAACTGCCCTCCCATTTGTCCGATCCTCGAATTAAAGCCGCGATCGCAATCAACTCTTTTAATAGTGCAATCTTTGGGCGAGCTGGGCTGAGTCAGATTAGAGTGCCAACGATGATTGTTGCGAGCAGTGCAGATATGCTCGCGCCCGCTTTACCCGAACAAATTCAACCTTTTACTTGGCTTACAACACCTAAAAAATATCTAGTCATGATGACGGGTGCAACTCATTTTTCTGCGCTCGCTTCCTCTCCAAATGAGGCGGTTCCGGTTCTTCCATTCCTTGTTGGGACTAATCCTGCACTTATACATCAGTATATTAAAGCACTCAATGTCGCTTTTTTTAAGACGTATCTGATGAATCAACAACACTATCACTCCTATCTCAGTGCGGGTTATGCAAAAGCAATCAGTCAATTGCCCGTCCAGCTAGCAATGGTAAAAAAACTTAGTACAAGCGACCTATCGCAAAAATTAGAAGACAGGCTGTGCTTATCTTTGAGAGCATTTTGCTTTTGCCTGTATTTACTCTTGTTTTGGCGAAGGTATTGGTCAAATTACTCAAAAGTGTATAGCCTCAAAAAAACTAGAACCGCAAAGTTTGCTAAAGAAGGTCAGATATTCAGGTAAACTAGGAAACGCATAGAACATGTGGTGTATGAATGGCAAGAAAAAGCCCTCAACCAAAAGCGACATCTTCACTCAGTACTAGAATGCGTGCAAAAGAATTGTCCCAGTTGCGGCAAACCGATGTGGAATGAGTACAACAATCTGCGACGTGTGAGAACTTTTAAAGAAGTGGTAGAACTGCTCTTAAAAATCCGCCGTTGTCAGAATATATCTTGTGAGCGTTACAGAATTAAATATTGACCAGAACAAGAGGGTTCGTGTCTAATTATTTTTTAACCCCCAAAGCTATGCCTCCGGCAAGCCGCAGAACGTCTACGCCTAAAATCTTAGCAATAAGCAAGGGTTAATGACATTGCTTTTGAATCTATTGAGAATCTACTTTACTTATTGGCATCAAGCGACACGCACCGAAGTGTATAGGTTGCAAAAACCTATCTTATATATAAATGTAGCCTCCAGAAGCCGAATCACAAAATAAGAAGGCATTGCAGGAGCTGTTCATGTCACGTTTTATCATTTGCAGACTCAAATCGAGAGACTGATGATTTTGATTTCAATTATCTAAATTCACCTTTATTCATTTGCAGTCACGAAAGAAAATAATGAGTATAGATGGTAAGAATGTAAGAGGTGCATACGACTGAAATCAAGGCAAATCTGCACTTCATATCATTAGTGCAAGGTCTACGTGAACAACATCTGGTGTTAGCACAAATAAAAGTAGAAAATAAATCCAACGAGATTACGACTATTCCTGCATTATTAGAATTACTATAGCAATCCTAAATCATTTGTGAAAACGAAAATCTATGAAAAGCCTATAAATACATACGTACTTTTAATCTCCGTAGTTTCTCACGTTTCAATTCGGATTGCTATAGATATCACAGGAGCTATAGAACTCATATTTGATTTTTGAAAAAACTCAGTACACCTCAAAGAGCCTTCTTTTCTCTTCCCTATTCCCTCCCTACGCAAGTAATTTCAGAAATCAAACCAGATTCATATATCATTTCCAGTGATGCAATGGGGATATAAAGCGAAATTGCCAAAAAGATTATCGACAAAAAAGCCGATTTTGTCCTGCCAATTAAAGCCAATCATTCCGCTCTCTATTCTCAAGTGAGTAAATGGTTTGAAACAGCCTTACGATAATTTTTACTAAAAGTAAAAGGGATGTTCAAATGTTTAATAACTTTGCTAATCTTATCTTGACTGTTACTACTGTTAGTGTAGTAACTTTTGGTTTTTCTGTTACGCCAGCTTTGGCTAAAAACGTTAAGGTTATAAGGAATTGTGCGGCTTTTAGTCCTGATACTGGAATTCAAACAAGAACGACGCCAAAATTTGGTATGCATAATCTTGTCGGATATTACAGGTCTAAAACTGGTATACCAATGACTGTGTTAATAGTTTGGGATCAAGATGTACAGAGAAGGGGTTATATAGCTATTCCTATCGGATGTTTACAATCAAATAAACAAGAAGTTATTGAATATCCTTAATCTATCACCAAACCCCCCCTCTAGAACATCGATTCAGTATTCAGAATCATAACCAAAAACTAGGTTTTCTGGTGCTGCAACAAGGAATGTTTGGTTGTGGAAGACGTTAAACAAAATCAGTAAACTGAAGATTTCTGCGATCACTTAAAAATAGTAGTGTCTGATACCGTTTTTTGAGGAATAAAAAAAAGCTGCTCATCTGCGAGAAATGATAAGATGAGCTTATTGATTAGCTCCAAAAATCAACCCAAATCACCCAGATGGTAAACAAACTTCTTCCTTCGGGACTTGAGTAGCAGGCGAACCGAAAACCGAGATAAGCTTGAAAGCCTTATTAAATAAGGATTTTATCCAGAACTAAGGTCATTGACGCTCTGCTTATCATCGAGTCACTACTGAATGAGAAAATAAGGGTTTCAGCTTTTAAATATGCTTGTATTACTTATGTAATATCTCTGAACCCGGTTTTCTGGGCGAATGCTACTTATACCCCAGTTGAGTCAAGGGGGAGTGCAGTATCAGAATGCTGTCAATGAATTTATTTTAAAAGTACGGAATTTGTTTTGATTTTTTTGTAGTTAGATAGTTTGCATATGAATAAATAATCTAAAAACCCTCTATCAAAAGATAGATTTGAAAAAAATCCTCTCTTTTGAGAAACTTTAATCATTTTTCATGCAAAAATATTTTTGTATTTACATGAAAATCAACAGTAATCCACCTTTCACAAACTTTGCATTTTTTATGGAAGTTTTATTGCCGTCTCTATTAGTTGCTCAAGTGACATACTGGCTTAATAGACAATTGGTGAAATTAATAATCAGAAAATTTGAACTTGATTTCAGGAGACAGATTTATGTTCAAGCAAAACTTTAATATGCACATTTTTTGGTGGATTTTGGTTTCTAGCGTCAATATTTTACTTTTAGTTATTTTTTACGAAACAATATATTTAAATGACATTTCAACAGCAATTTTTAGTGTCAGCAATATACTAATAGCTGTTTTAGTTCGTAATGAACTGATTTTGCATTTATTGTATCGTTTGGCAGTATGGACTTCGGTAAAAATTGTTTATGGCAAATACTATCTTAATAGTGGCGTTCATTACATCGGTGGGGTTCACGCCTCATGTGCTACTTGGGGTTTTCTCTGGCTAATTGTTGATGTATTTCAGCAGTTGGGAAACCCAAGCGATCCTCTATCAATGGCTACATCCAGCGATCCTATATCAATCGTTACATCCAGTATATTGTTAACACTTTTATTTATTATTATCCTCACCGCTATTCCCCCATTCCGCCATAAGTTCCATGATCCGTTTGAAATCAGCCATCGCTATCTGGGATGGACTTGTTTGAGTATTCTCGTCTTACATCATCGAAGAATATTGCCGAAAAAGATCCTCAAGGAGACTTCATTTACCACTGGATACCGTCACTACGAGGCTATAGTTTACCAGAGATTGAACAGGAGAAATACATTGAAACTAGTAACTCTCCTAAAGTGATTCTAGATTGGTCAAAAACGCGTAAAGTTAATGGCAAAGTTGTCTCTGACTTACGAAAGCAAACCAAACAGCGATTATTAAGCGAAGGTGGAGATGAATATGATAGTGCGTAAGCGTAGCCCGTCGTAGACATCGCAGCATCAGAAACAGTTGAGAAATATTGCCAGCATAAAAACGCATAAAAACAAAGAGTATAAAGAATATCAGCAAAGGCTTACCGAGGCGCAAGAGTAAAGCAGTATCTCTATTTTAAACTAGTCTCTTTTATTACCTCAGATTTGTTGTTCACAGTTACAGGCTCCTTGAGGGTTTTAGGGCTAAAGTTTTCGTCAAATCGGCAAGGAGAACGCGATCACAGAGGTTAAACATTTCTACTTCGGTAGAGGTCTTTCGCATCAGCCGCAGGAAATCACCTTCAGCGTCAACGCTTAGGGCAATGTAGTTGAGGAACATTTTTAGGTAGCCGATGCGCGCCCGCTCTGGCATAGATGCTGCTGCGGGGGTTTGCCATAAACGATCAATATAGTTGCGTACCTCTACTAAAGGAACAGGCGTGATCGTCTCGAAGCGCAAAGCCTGGCGAATTTGATTGAAAAGCCAAGGATTCCCAATCGCCCAGCGTCCCACCATCACACCCGCCGCACCCGTTTGAGAAAGCACTTCAACAGCAGTAAAAGCCACGAGTGTCTGCATCAAGAGCCAACCAGAGCCACAGCTTGTTCCCTTTGTTATCCATGAATGACCATAATTCATCGCATTGGATCGTTAGTCTCCCCTTTTTTTGGCTACCACCTGTACGCTTCGAGGCATCAGAGCATATTTCTCATTGACATAGGTTTGCAGCCATTGTTCAGAAACCTAGGCTGCACAAGAGATTTCAGCTAGAGAAATGCGTTTCAGGAGCAATCGGTCAATCAGTTCCCGTGTGGCTTGGTCGATCACTTTTTTGGTCGATTGTTCGACGAACTATCGTCGGCAGTCATGGCATTTGAACCGTTGTTTACCGTTATGGATGCGGCCATTCTTGACCGTTTGGGAAGATACACAAATGGGGCAGGTAGGCATGGGAAGGAGAACACCAACAAACTCTACTTCTGTATCATTACATCTTGAACACTACCGATATTATTTATCAATAAAGTGGTGTTATTATATGAACTTAAATCTGCTTTGTCAAAGTCACTTGCGACATTGTTACGGAAAAGGGGATTAGGGACTGGGGACTGGAGACTTGGAACTAGTAGTTTGTGGCGTCAGTTTGCCTACTCCTACTTTTACCAAGGGGCTTAAACCCCTCCTTGTCTGGTTGATTAACCCTCTTTTGTCACTCTGGGGAAAGAAAAATCGAGGCTAAATGATGAAACCTAGATTTAGTGAGAAGATTAGCGATCGCAAACTAATAGAAACCTCTAAACAAAGCTCTATAGGTAAAATCTTATCTGGGCAAGGGTTACAGATTATTATCTGCCGAAAGTGACAAAAGAGAGTTAAGATGGTAGCTAGATATTACGGCGTGCTCTACTAGTTACTAGAGCATAGTAACAAAGGGGACAAAGGAGAATTATTGAAAAAGTCACTCCCTTGTCTGTTCCTAATGACGCCAGTCGCCTCAAGTCGGGAAACCCGTCCACGGCGCTGGCTCCCCAATGCCCAATAGCAGTTTAAGTCACTAGGCGTTATATCTGGACATAGTGGTGTTAATGAGGATTGATATTTTACTCAAGGTTTACAAAAGAAAATCAATACGTCGTGTTTTACCCTTAATACTCAGTTTGATACTGGTTTTGTTTGTAGGAAGCCGCACTATAGCTGTGCCAACAAAATCCACAGAGATATTATGGGATACCTATGGTGTGCCGCACATTTACGGAAAAGATGACCAAAGTGCATTTTATGCCTTTGGTTGGGCACAAATGCAAAGTCATGGAGATTTGCTTTTGCGTCTCTATGGTCAAGCACGGGGACGCGCAGCCGAATATTGGGGAGAGAAATACCTAGATTCAGATCGTTGGGTACAGACTACGGGAGTACCAGAACGCGCTCGTTCTTGGTACAAAGCACAGAGTCCAACTTTTCGTGGTTATCTCGATGCTTTTGCTACTGGGATCAATGCTTATGCAAAACAAAATCCTAACTTGATTGACGATCAAATTGAGGCGGTGCTACCAGTCAAGGCAGAAGATGTTATGGCTCACTTACATCGGGTACTCAATTTCACCTTTGTGGTCAATCCAGAGGAAGTATTAGACCTAAGCAAACAAAAATTGCCAACAGGATCTAATGGTTGGGCGATCGCACCAACTCATTCTGCCAATGGGAAGGCGATGTTGCTAGCAAACCCACACCTACCTTGGTCAGATTTATTTTTGTGGTATGAAGCCCAAATCACTGCACCAGGGATTGATGCCTATGGGGCAACACTTGTAGGTATTCCCGTATTAGCGATCGCATTTAACAACAACTTAGGTTGGACTCACACCGTTAACACCTATGATGGTTGGGATGTTTATGAACTCACACTAGCAGGTAATGGGTATCGCTTTGATGACAAGGTTCATACCTTCGAGACAAAAACTCTTTCCTTAAAGGTGAAACAGAAAGATGGCTCCTTGCAAGAGCAACCATTAGTAGTGAAAAGTTCTGTCCACGGACCTATAGTAGCCGAGAAAAATGGTAAAACCCTGGCGCTGAGAGTTGCAGGTCTTGACCGACCAGGTGTACTCCAGCAGTGGTGGGATATGGCACGAGCAAAAAACCTTACCCAGTTTCAAACAGTACTCAAGCGCTTGCAACTGCCAATGTTTACGGTGATGTATGCAGATAGAGAAGGGCATATCATGCACCTATTCAACGGTCAAGTTCCAGTGCGCTCTAGGGGTGATTTTAAATATTGGCAAGGCATAATCCCAGGAAATACATCTAAAACCTTGTGGGCAAAAATTCATCCTTACCAAGATTTACCGCGTATAGTTGACCCTAAGAGTGGCTGGTTGCAAAATACAAATGACCCACCTTGGACAACTACATTTCCAGCCGCCATTAAAGCAGATAATTACCCGCCTTACATGGCTCCTCGTTTCATGGATTTCCGCTCACAACGTTCTGTAAAGATGTTAGCTGAGGATGACAAAATCTCTTTTGATGAAATGGTTGCAGACAAGTACTCTACCCGCATGGAACTGGCTGATCGAATTTTGGATGATTTAATTCCGGCTGCACGCAAGTATGGTAAGGACTTAGGGCAGCAAGCAGCTAATGTCTTGGAAGCCTGGGATCGGCAAGCCAATACAGATAGTCGCGGGGCCGTATTATTTGCCTTTTGGGTACAACAGATGGATTTAGATAAGGCGTTTAGTAAACCCTGGAATGAAAATTCTCCACGCACTACACCCGATGGTTTAGCTAATTCTGAAAGTGCAGTTGTAACTCTGCAAGCAGTCGCAGCACAAGTAGAAAAGACTTATGGGGCGCTTGATGTACCGTGGGGTAAGGTTTTTAGGCTACGGTTGGGTGATGTAGATTTAGCTGCCAATGGTGGGGATGGCAAGCTAGGAATTTTTCGTGTACTCAATTTTTCTCCCGCAGCAGAGCAAACGTTCCAAGCCGTTGGAGGTGATTCCTATGTGGCTGCAATTGAATTTTCCAACCCTGTACGGGCAATGGCAATAATTAGCTACGGCAATGCAACTCAACCGGGATCGCCCCACATTAGCGACCAGTTACAGATGTCCGCCAAGAAAAAGTTGCGTTCTGTGTGGCGCGATCGCTCAGATATTTTTGCCCATCTAGAAGAACGTAAAATATTCTGAGGTCAATAGTCTCCTACTAACCCAAGTTGCGGGTTATCAAATACAAATAAACTATTGAATGCAATTGCAAACTCCAAAGTAGTGATTGCGCTGGGCGCAATCACTGCTTTGACTAAGAGGAAAAGTACAGTATTTGAAAAAGTTAAGTATTAAATCAAACTTATTTTATAAAGTATTCTTAAAGTGTAAATGCTTCTAGCTTCTTTCATATAGTTGCAAACTCTACTGTGATTGCCGTTAAAGAATAATGCTGCAACTAATGCTGTTGTAATAATTTCTGCATCAGTCATATGACGACGACAATATTCATCATGTCCAATCGCCTTTAACAAGTCATCAGGGAAGCGCATAGATCGCAATTATTTCATTTAGCATATACCCCTCCGATTTTTATTCCTGAAGGGGATTGTATTGCTTAAATGACACCTTGCGATCGCCTAATCTATAACTAGCAACTTGGGTTACTAACTGTCCTTAAACCTGACTTTTCCTGTTAAATTTCTCTCGCAAGCTGCCAACCCTCATAGAGGTCATGCAATTTTAACCAATTTGTCTCTAGGTCTTTCTCTGGACTGTTCATAGCTATCCACAACTAATTCAAATTCCCCTAATAGCTCTTGTCCGAATGGCACGAAGAAAAGCTATAAGCTTTATGAGGTAAGGATTTTAACTTTTAATTAATGAACAGTGAGTGGGTAGGTAGAGCGATCGCTCCTGGATCAGACAGAGCTTCATGGATGGGGCGATGATGCGCGGGCTGTCCAAAAAATTCTTAGGTAGGAAAAGCTTACTCGTTCATGAAATACTTTCTTTAAGACGAGCAAGCAAACATCATAAATACTACTGTGACCCTGCGAGTACAAATCCTCAAGGATAAATTTAATTCATTACACCGACTTAGTTGCTATTAAAAAACTTGAGTGTGATGCCGTATTTCGTAAGCATCAAACTTGAAAAACATCCATGCAAAAAGGCAAAGTTATTGGAGACTACGATAAATTAGTTATACCAATTCTTTATGAAGCTGCGCTAAATAAGGCTTCAAGGATAAAGTCGTAAGAAGTCAGAGAGGCAATCATCTCAGGTGTAATTGCTTTAAGGACATCAGTTAACTTCTGCTGTAGTTGTGTGAGGGTTTTACAATTTTCAAGCTTGAAGTTTAGATTTGAGAAATTCCCAAAACCGCTCAATTGGGTTGAGTTCAGGAGAGTGAGGAGGTTGAAAAATAGGGATAATGTTATCTGGACAATCGAGAGCTTTCGCTTTGTGAAAAGACCCTTGGTCAAACTGGATAACTGCGATGTCATCACCTCTTGTGAGCAGACAGCAACTCTAAAAAATGTCCCAAAGGATTGAGCCAAGATTAATTAGATGCTCTACCTCCTTCCATAACTGTGCGAGAGATTTACTATTACATTCTTATTCCTGGTTTTTGTACAGAAAGAGTTAGTTTAATCACTACTTTATTAGATAAAGTAATTTATTCAACTCTGGCTTTGGGCTGCATTTTGCATTTTGAGGTATTACTACGCTTTTAAATTTGCATGATGCACGCGATCTCCATTCAGTAATTTTGAGCGATAACGATAACGCCACATCACAAAACCAGTGATAAACAAAATTGTGGGAGCAAGACCAACAAAAATATATAAAATTCGCGTTGGTAGTCCGCCAAAAGTACCAAAGTGCAGGGGGTTAAAAGCATCTATCACTTCCTCACCAATAGAAAGCGATCGTGAATTACGAACGCGCAATACCTTCCCTGTATATTGGTCTAAATAAACTCCGCTGCGCCAAACTTGTTTTTCTTCATAAAATCGTTTACCCACCAAAAATACCCCCTCTGGACTGGTTGGGAAAGCGATATAAGTAATAACAGCTTCTGGTAAAGCAGCATCAGCACGTTCCAAAATTTCTACTAAACCTAATGACGATTTACTAGGTATGGGTGTGGATTGCGGATCTATCGGTTTAGGGGAAAAAGTCACACCATAAATTACAGGTTCAAGATAAGAATAAAAATTCCAACAAAACCCGGTAAAAGCAGTGATTGTCAGAAATACTGCTGTAATGATCCCTGCTACTTTATGGATATCAAAATTTGTCCGTTTGATATGACCGTTCCATTTAATTTTAAAACCTGTAAATAGTTTTCGCCAACCAGGCCACAGCATAATTCCTGTAACGCTGAGGATGAACATTAACAGAGCCGCAACACCGACAATTGCAACCCCAGTATCCCCGGCTAATAACGAATAGTGAAGATTGTCGATTATAGCTATGATGGTATATTCACTCAAGCGATCGCCGATAATTTTGCCTGTGTATGGATTGACAATTACCTCTAAAGTCGGTTTTTTTGGGGATTGCAATTCGGCGTGTATAGGTTCATTAGCTTTTTGGGGTAATTCCAAGAAACTCACACTCAGGCTGGGATCAGGATAAACTGCTTTAACATTATCAATAACAGATAATATTGAAACTTGCTGCTGTTGAGGTGTAATTTTTCCAAACTGAACTTCCAACAGAAAATGGCTAATTTCTTCCTTAAAAACCAGCAGGCTACCTGTCAACCCAACAACTATAATAATTAGTCCGGCGGCTAATCCCAAATAACGATGTAACTGGAAAGCCAGATGACGAAGTTTCATATTATGACTGCGGTGACGCAAAGAAATAATAAATAACCAATGACAACTGACAAGCTATTAAAACTCAATAGTAAATGAGCCAATAACAGTCAGCGGTGCGCCTGGAATTACCGTTGTTCGACCAAGTTCGCTGGTTTCAAAATAGCGAACATCAAATAAATTTTGGAAGTTAATTGCGGCTCGCCAATTGTTTTCTCGGTAGTAAATCGCTGCATCGGTACGAATATAACTTGGTAATTCAAAGCTATTTTCTAAATCACCCTGTCGAGCATCTACATAAAACAATCCCATTCCTAAACCGAAGCCTTTGAAACCACCGTTTTGAAACTCATAGGTTGTCCATAAGCTGGCTTTATTGTGAGGTACGTTAGGGATTTTGTTACCAGTTAGTGCAGCATCAAAACCCTCTGTAATTTCAGCGTTGGTATAGCTGTAAGAAGCAATTATGTTCCACCCAGGTGAAATTTTTCCTGAAACATCAAATTCAATACCCCGACTACGTTGTTCGCCAACAGCAATGCTAAATGCTTGATTGATTGGATCTGTAGTCGCAATATTAGATTTTGTAATTTCGTAAAATGCCAGATTAGCAGCCAGTTGAGGATTGAATTCAAATCGAATACCTGCTTCGTATTGCGTTCCGCGTGTTGGTTCCAATAATGAACGATCAACACGCACACCACTGTTAGGAGCAAAAGATCGGCTGTAGCTAGCATAGAGTGAAATCGGTTCAATGGGTTGATATACGATACCTACACGCGGGCTAAATGCTTCATCTGATTGGCTACTTTCAATGTTTTCTAGCTTGTCATCACGCTCTTGTGTAACAGTATCAAATCGACCACCAACTAAAAGTTTAAGATTATCTGTCAGTGCAATTTGATCTTGCAAGAAAAAACCTAAGCTATCAGTTGTAGTTTTGTCATCTCGGAGCAAGATGAAGGTTGAAATATCTGGCAGAAGTACATTGTAGATGGGATTAAAAATATTAATACTTGGTGTTTGGCGATCTACTATTGAGGTATTAAAAGCATCAGATGGCGTTCTAAAGAAACCTTCTGATGTATTTCTTTGTAAATCAAAGCCAAATAACAGCTGATGGTTGACTGAACCTGTTTGAAATTTACTCATGAGGTCAGTTTGCATCGAATATATCTTGTACTCATTGGTACTATCAAAATAATCACGGAATAAAGTGCCAGTCTCTTCATCTAGTTGTGTGAAGCTGGTGTTGAATACTTTTTCATTGTTTTGTAAAAATTGAAAGGCATTACGGAATTTGAGATTGTCGTTAAACTCATGTTCTAAACGATAACCAATCCCAAACTGCTCACTACGCCGAAAGTCTCCAGGTTCGCCTAAAAAGCGGCTATTCGGAATATCCGCAATTCCGGTTCCGATCGCAACTATCCCCCGATCAACAGTGCGTTGGTCGTAGAGATAGCTAGTGTTAATAGATAAATTAGTGCGATCGCCTAACTTAATATCAAAGACAGGTGCAGCAAAAACTCGCTCACTGTTGACAAACTCGCGGAAGCTACCTGCATTTTGATAAGCCAGATTCAGCCGATAAAGAAAGGCTTTATCTGGAGTTAACGGCCCAGATAAGTCTAAGCTACCACGATAAAAACTCTGGCTCCCAATCGATAAATCTGCACTATAGAAAGGATTAGCTAAAGGTCGCTTAGTGATTACATTGACCACGCCTCCTGGCTCAACATTGCCATACAGAACTGAAGCAGGCCCCTTTAAAACCTCTACTTGCTCAATACTTGCTGTATCTCGCAATGAGAAATTACCTTCTGTGTTGGTTTGTCTAAAGCCATTTTGCAGGATACTGGCATCGTCAAACCCCCGAATATTGAAACTATCTATAGTACCGCCAAAATTATTACTGCTAAAAACACCGCTCACATTTCGTAGTGCATCAACCAGGCGTATAGTTTTTTGATCCTCTAATACTTGCCGTGGAACCACCTGGATTGATTGAGGAATATCGCGGATAGGTGTGTCTGTTCTCGTACCAGTTGAAGATTCTGTGACTCTATATCCGTCTTCTTCGCCTGTGACCACCAATTCAATTGGTTCATCAGTTTGTGCTGATGGTGTTTTCGGAGGCTGTTGGGAAGATGGCTGTGTTGGTTGGGTTAGTATTTGTGTTTGTGGCTGTTGCGGTTGGATAGAAGCAATCTCTGATGCTACCCCAAAAATCAAACCTTCATCACTATCAAACAGTTCAATTTTGGGTGCTATTTCTTCGCCTATCAACGTCACCCGGATATTATTCGCATCTTGATTAGTGACAATTACCTCTGCAATACCTGCGGCTGGCTTTTCTTGGCGAAATGTCTGGCCACTAGAGAGGCGTAACTGTGCATTAGAAATGTTTGCAATATAAGTTTTGCCGTCAATTTGCGGTGTTATTTGTAACTTTTCGCCCAAAGTAGTCTCTAATATCAAATCTATCCCTGTTGCTGTAGCATTAATCTTGACTCCCGTAATCTCGATAACTTGATTTACAGGCGGCGAAGTGGGGGTAGAAGACTGAGCTAACCTCAAGGAACGCTTAATTTCACTCAATTTTGAGATTTTTTTAGTTGATTTGAGATTTTCAATTGTCTGATTTGCCTCTAAGACTTCTGCACTCAAAACAGCAGTGGTGTTCCACACAACAACACAACTTATCAGTAATAAGCTTGGCAGTATTCGCTCTAGTTTCATGCCCAATCGCAACTCGCAGGTTGTAATCAATAATCTTGTCCATATTATTGCAAGTAATTTTTAATATGTAAAGCCCTATACCAAATATTTTTTTTGCAAATCTTTCTCAAATGATTAGGATACAGCAAACTCTAACCTCGTGGCGAAATTTTTTCTTTACTGAAAAATTTCTCTTAATCCTTTGCTATTTTCCATATAGGGCAATGAATAGAGGTAATAGCAAAAATATTCTAATTTTAATTGCATCTATCCTAAGATATAAATATTTTTTGCAACTAACAATCAATAAAACTAATAAATAATATAAGTATTTATTATATATAAGGGGTTGTAAGATCGAAAGACTTGCATTAGTGTAATTAAAGTAATCAAAAATTAGTAGCAATAGCTGAGATAGAAATCGGTGGCATTTGGCTATTGATAAATAATCAGATGACTGCGATCGCATTTGCTTGCAATTCAGTCCAGGATTGGCATCTAGCTCTTGAGAATAAAATGCTTCAACCTTTTAATGACTTGAAAGATATTGGCTGTGGCTGTTCGACGTTGGTTGAGATTCTGCAATCCAGATCTGAATCTCAGCCGCACACAGAGGCTTTTAGCTTTTTGCAAGATGGAGAAGATACAGTAATCACACTCACATATCAAGAGCTAGATCGACGCTCGCGGGCGATCGCATCTCAACTACAATCAATGGGGATGGCTGGCGAACGTGCGTTACTGCTGTATCCACCAGGGCTGGACTTTTTAGCTGGTTTTTTGGGTTGTTTATACGCTGGGGTGGTAGCAGTTCCCGCTTACCCACCACACAACCAACGCAACACCCCCAGAATTCAAGCCATTATCGCAGATGCACAGGTGGCGATTGGTCTGACGACAAGCAACCTCTTGCCAAAAATGCAATGCCTACTGGGAAATTTGCAGTGGTTAGTTACAGACAACTTAAGTTGGGAACTAGAAACGACTTCGCAAGTATCAATTATTAAGCAAGATGCTTTAGCCTTTATCCAATACACCTCCGGTTCCACAGGTACACCGAAGGGAGTCATGGTAAGTCATGGAAACTTAATGCACAATTGCGAATACATCAAGCAAGCCTTTGAACTGACATCAGAAAGTGTGTCAGTCACTTGGCTACCTAGCTTCCATGACATGGGACTTATCGACGGCATTCTCCAGCCCTTGTACACAGGTTTTCTTGGTGTATTGATGCCGCCGGGAACCTTTATTCAGCGACCAATTCGCTGGATTGAGGCAATTTCTCGCTATAAAGCAACCCATTGTGGAGGGCCTAACTTTGCCTATGAGCTATGTGTTAACAAGATTACTTCAGAACAAAGACAAACCCTTGACTTAAGTAGTTGGCATACCGCTTACAGTGGAGCAGAACCAATTCGACGAGAAACTTTAGAGCAGTTTGCAACCTTTTTTGAGCCATGCGGTTTTCAGCCCAGCTTTTTCTATCCCTGTTACGGTATGGCTGAAGCTACCTTGATGGTTTCAGGTGGTGGTGTCAAAGACGAGCCAGTTTACCGTGCAATCGAAACAGATGCTTTAGAACAGAACCAGATTGTTAAAGTCTCGGAAAATAGCCAAAATATTAGGCATTTGGTAGGGTGTGGACACTCATGGCTAGATTCCAAAATTGTCATTGTTGATCCAGAATCGCTGACATTGTGCCCTCCTAACCGAGTTGGAGAAATTTGGGTATCAGGAGCGAGTGTCGCTCAGGGTTATTGGCAAAAGCCAGAAGAAACAGCACAAACCTTCCACGCCTACCTTAAAGACACAGGTGAGGGGCCATTTTTACGAACTGGAGATTTAGGCTTTTTAGATAATGGTGAACTTTTGATTACAGGTAGGGCTAAAGATTTAATTATTATTCGTGGCCGTAACCTTTACCCACAAGATATTGAGTTAACAGCAGAACGAAGTCATCCTTGTTTGTGTTTGGGTAGTTGTGCTGCCTTTGCGATTGAAACAGACAATGAAGAACGCTTGGTAGTAGTGCAAGAATTGGAATTTCGTGCCAAACCCAACCATGAGGAAGTAATTAGCGCTATTCGTCAGGCGGTTGCAGAAGAACATGAGATACAAGTCTATGCAGTAGTTTTGATTAAACCCGGCACTATTTCTAAAACCTCTAGTGGCAAAATTCAACGCCGTGCAACTAAGGCAGCATTTATAGCAAATAACCTAGCGATAGTTGCCAGCAATATCGCAAGAAGTACTGAGGTTGCAATTAAAGAAAATAGATTGCAACACCAAGTTTTGTTGAGTTTAAGTAAAAATGAGAGCCAGTCAATACTAGAAGTATATATTCAAGAACAAGTAGCACGGGTATTAGCGATCACATTACCTGAAGTTACACCAGAACAAGCCTTCAGCAGTTTGGGGCTAGATTCCTTGAAAGCCTTTGAACTACAAAACCGAATTGAAACAGATTTAGAGATTACTTTATCTATAGCCGACTTCTTTACAGGCTTGAGTGTGCGATCGCTCTCTTGTAAAATACTTGCTCAACTCAACACATCTCCAATTCCCTCAGAATCAATTCTTCCAGCCCACAAAGATAGCGAATTTCATCCCCTATCTTTCGCTCAACAAAGACTCTGGTTTATTCATCAGCTAGCACCTGATACACCTGCATACAGTATTCCTTTAATTATCCGCTTTCAAGGACGCGTTAATATTGCAGTTCTAGAACAAAGCCTAAACGAAATTATCAAACGCCATGAAATACTACGTACAAATTTTCTTCTTATAGAAGGGCAACCTGTGCAAGTTATTCAGCCAGAACTCAACATCAAATTACCCGTTGAAAATTTACAAATATTCCCAGAAAACAGGCGCGATCAAGAAGCCCAGCGTTTTAATAAAGAGTTAGCAACACAAAGCTTCGACTTATCTTCTCAAGCTCTTTTGCGTGCTAAACTTCTGCGTTTAGAAGAAACAGAATATCACTTAGTCTTAATTCTAGACCACATTATTGTTGATGGTTGGTCTATTGGTATCCTCATTGGTGAACTGGCTGAAATTTATGAAGCATTTGTAAATGACAAACTCTCACCACTGGCAAAATTACCAATACAGTATCTAGATTTTACTTATTGGCAGAGACAATGTTTGCAAGGCAAAAGATTAAACACTCTGATTACCTACTGGAAGCGACAGTTAGGCGGGAACTTACCAGTATTAGATTTACCTACAGATATTCCAAGAAAGGCTTTTCCAAGCTTCAACGGCGCTCAAGCGAAATTCGTTATCTCACCTAGCTTGAGTGCTGAATTGAAAAACCTTTGCCAGCAAGAAGGTGTTACCCTATTTATGGTCTTGCTGGCAGCATTCAAAACCCTTCTATATCGCTACACTGGGCAAACAGATATCCTAGTAGGTTCTCCAATTGCGAGCCGCAATCGAGCCGAAATAGAATCATTAATTGGCTTTTTTGTAAATGTTTTAGTTTTGCGTACTTCGCTTGATGGGATACCTAATTTTAGAGAGTTACTGCAACGGGTAAAAGCAACAGCCTTAGAAGCTTACACTCACCAAGATTTACCCTTTGAAAAATTAGTAGAAGCACTACAACCAGAACGCCATCTGAGCTACAATCCTTTATTTCAGGTAATGTTCGTTCTGCAAAATGTGCCACTACCAAAGCCCAATTTATTAGATATGGATATAACTATTATAGAGGGTTTTAACGACACGGCTAAGTTTGATTTAACTCTGTTTATAGAGGACAGAGAACAGGGATTGATTGCAACTTTAGAGTACAACACGGCTTTATTCAATGCAGATACAATGAATCGGATGCTGGGACATTTACAAACATTACTAGAGGGTATTGTTGCCAATCCCGATCAGAGTATTGCAGAATTCCCATTGTTAACTGCATTCGAGAGAAAACAAATCCTAGTTGATTGGAATCAGACACAAATAGACTATCCACAACATCTATGTATTCATCAATTATTTGAACAGCAGGTAGAGCTTACACCAAATGTTGTTGCACTAGTATTTGAAAATCAAAGACTAACCTATCGTGAGTTAAACAATCAAGCTAATCAACTAGCACATTACTTACAAAAATTAGGAGTCAAGCCAGAAGCTTTTGTTGGAATATGTATGGAACGTTCACCAGAAATGGTGATTGGTTTGTTAGCAATTCTCAAAGCTGGTGGTGCTTATATACCACTCGATCCTAAATATCCGCAAGAACGTTTAGCGTTCATGCTAGAAGACAGCCAAGCTCATATATTGCTGACTCAAACACATTTGACTCAATGTTTTACAGGTAATATTAATAGTATTTGTTTGGATAGAGATTGGCAGTTAATAGAACAACAAAATACAGAGAATCTGCTTATTGAAGTAACATCAAAGAACTTAGCTTACATTATTTATACTTCTGGTTCTACAGGTAAACCCAAAGGCGTTACGATTGAACATTGTAGTTGCATTGCTTTGTTAAACTGGGCAAGACAAGTATTTACCGATGATGAACTTGCAGGAGTATTAGCATCAACTTCTATTTGCTTTGATTTATCGGTATTTGAAATATTTGTGCCTTTAAGTTGGGGTGGAAAGGTAATTTTGGTAGAGAACGCTTTGCATCTACCTAACTTACCTGCTGCTACAGAAGTAAGCTTAGTAAATACAGTTCCGAGTATCATAAGTGAATTATTGCGAATTAATGGTTTACCTGCTTCAGTACGCACGGTAAACCTGGCTGGTGAACCACTTCAGCATCAGCTGGTGCAACAGATTTACCAAAATGATGCAATTCAAAGAGTTTTCAACCTTTATGGGCCTTCCGAAGATACAACTTATTCCACATTTAGTTTAGTCAAGAAACAAGATAAAATTGTTACTATCGGTCGCCCTATTAACAACACCCAAATTTATCTACTTGATGCCAATTTACAACCAGTGCCAATTGGAGTAAAAGGGGAAATTTATCTTGGTGGTGCTGGTTTAGCTAGAGGCTATTTCAACAGATTAGAAGTCACTAATGAATGCTTCATTGCTAATCCTTTTAATAATGGAATTAATACAGGTTTATATAAGACTGGGGATTTAGCTCGGTATTTACCAGATGGTAATTTAGAATATTTGGGACGCATTGATTATCAAGTTAAAATTCGAGGTTTTCGGATTGAGGTAGGCGAAATTGAAAAGGTATTAATCGAACATTCAGCAGTACGGGAAGTTATAGTTTTAACATTAGAAAAGCAACTCGTAGCTTTTGTTGTTCCTAAAGATGGAAAGACACCCAGTAGTAATGAACTGCGAAATTATTTAAAAGGAACTTTACCTGATTACATGCTTCCGGGTTTATTTGTGCTACTAGATGCGATGCCATTGTTGCCAAATGGTAAAGTTAATCGTAGCGCTTTGTCAGTTCCTACAGATTTGCGTCCAACAATAGAAGTTAGTTACAAAGCTCCGAGTTCAGAAATCGAAAGAGTGATCGCAATTATTTGGCAAGAAGTCTTAAAATTAGAAAAAGTAGGTATAAATGATAATTTTTTTGACCTGGGTGGTCATTCTTTGCTGATGGTTCAGGTAAAGCAAAAGCTAGATGCAGCATTGAATAAAGAATTATCTATTATTGAGTTATTTCAAAATCCAACTATTCAATCTTTAGTAAAATATTTAAGTCAAGATTCAGAGAAAGATTCGCGTTGGCAAGCAATACGCGAACGTACTCAAAAACAAAAAAATGCTGTCAAAAGGAAACAAGAGTTTTTAAGTAATTCTATAAAAAATAATAGAAAATAGAGAATTATGGCTAGTACAGAAACACAAGAATCAATAGAAAAAATTGCCATTATTGGTATGGCTGGGCAGTTTCCAGGGGCAAAAAATATAGAACATTTTTGGCAGAATTTAAAAGATGGTGTCGAGTCAATTTCTAGGTTTTCAGAGGAAGAGTTAATCTCTGCTGGAGTGGAGCCGACTTTACTAAATGAATCCAATTATGTCAAAGCTGGTGGTGTGTTAGACGATATTGATTTGTTTGATGCTGCGTTTTTTGAACTTAATCATAAAGAAGCTGAAATTACAGACCCCCAACACCGTTTATTTTTAGAATCTGCTTGGGAAGCTTTGGAAAATGCTGGTTATGACAGCCAAAGATGTAACAATCGCATTGGAGTTTATGCTGGAGCGAGTCTTAGTAATTATTGTTCTTTTGATTTCAATAGCGATCACGTAGGTTCAGCGACATCCTATCAAACATTGATTGGTAATGATAAAGATTTCCTGAGTACTCGTGTATCTTACAAATTAAATCTGAAAGGACCGAGTATTACAGTTCAAACTGCTTGTTCTAGTTCATTAGTAGCAGTTTCTTTAGCTTGCCAAAGTTTGCTGAACTATCAATGTGACATGGCCTTGGCGGGAGGGGTTTCGATTCATACACCCCAAAAAACAGGTTATATATCTCAAGAAGGCGGTACTTTATCTCCTGACGGTCACTGTTACGCCTTTGATGCGAGAGCCAAAGGCACAGTTATTGGTAATGGGGTAGGAGTTGTTGTACTTAAACGGCTTCAGGATGCGATCGCCGATGGTGATTTCATTTATGCCACTATCTTAGGTTCAGCAATTAATAACGATGGTTCTGGTAAAGTTGGCTACACAGCACCTAGTGTGGACGGTCAAGCTGAAGCGATCGCCGAAGCAATGATGCTGGCTGATGTGGAGCCAGAAACAATTAGTTATATTGAAACTCACGGTACGGGTACAGCTTTAGGCGATCCGATTGAAATCGCTGCACTGTCACAAGTTTTTCGTAGCACTACTGATAAAACAGGTTTCTGTGCCATTGGTTCAGTCAAAACTAACATTGGTCACTTAGATGCAGCAGCGGGAGTGACTGGACTAATTAAAACCGCTTTAGCTCTCAAACATCAGTTAATTCCACCCAGCTTAAATTTTGAACAACCCAATCCTCAAATTGATTTTGCCAGTAGTCCGTTTTATGTCAATACTAAGTTGAGTGAATGGCAAACAGGCGCAAATCCTCGCCGTGCTGGTGTCAGTTCCTTGGGTATGGGAGGAACTAATGCTCATGTAATTCTTGAAGAAAGAGAGCAGGAGAGCAGAGACGCAGGGGCGCAGGGGAGAAATTATCAGTTGTTAGTTCTTTCAGCTAAAACTGATTCAGCTTTAGAAACTGCAACTAAAAATCTCGCTCAATACCTCACACAGCATCCTGATTTGAAGTTGGCAGATGTAGCTTATACACTGCAAGTAGGGCGTAAAGAATTCAACTATCGTCGCATCCTTGTATGTGAAGATATCGAAGATGCCATCAAAACCTTGAGTCAGCAAGATACTCAAAGAGTTCTGACACATTTCCAAGAACCATGTCAGGAATCTATCGCTTTTATGTTTCCTGGACAAGGCGCTCAATATGCAAACATGGGTAAAGAACTATATGAGACCGAAACAGTATTTCGTGAACAAGTTGATCGCTGTTGTGAAATATTAAAACTCCACTTAGATTTAGATTTAAGAACGCTCATTTATCCCCAAAATTGTGAAGTCGCAATCGAGCAACTCAAACAGACTCATATTGCTCAACCAGCATTGTTTATCATTGAATATGCGTTAGCTCAGTTATGGATGTCTTGGGGTGTGCGTCCACAAGCTGCGATCGGTCATAGCATTGGGGAATATGTAGCAGCTTGTTTAGCTGGCGTATTCTCTTTAGAAGATGCTTTGGTATTAGTCGCTGCTAGAGGACGGTTGATGCAGCAAATGCCTGCTGGTTCTATGCTAGCTGTTTCCTTACCCCAGGAACAGGTACAAGCTTTACTCAATGAAGAATTATCTATAGCTGCTAGTAATGCACCATCTGCTTGTGTGGTTGCGGGAAGCCATGATGCTATTAATACCTTGAAACAAAAGCTGTTAGAAAAAGGCATAAATTGTCGCCGTCTCCATGTTTCCCATGCTTTTCATTCGTCAATGATGGAATCTATATTAGAACCATTTCGGCAAGAAGTGACTAAAGTTAAACTGCATCCGCCAAAGATGCCTTTTATTAGCAACATTACAGGCACTTGGATCACAAATCAAGAAGCAACAGATCCTAATTATTGGGTAAAACATTTACGTCAAATAGTTTACTTTTCTCCAGGTATTTCTGAATTAGTCCAAGAAGCAAATCGCATTTTTTTAGAGGTTGGTCCAGGGCAAACATTGTGTACTTTGTCCAAGCAACATTCATCTGATAAGCTAATAATTTCCTCTTTGGCTCATCCTCAAGAAAAGCAATCAGATGTTGTCTTTTTGCTGAATAACTTAGGTCGCCTTTGGCTATCAGGAGTCTCAATAAACTGGTCTGGATTTTATGCTAACGAACGCCGTCAGCGTATTCCTTTACCAACTTATTCCTTTGAACGCCAGCGCTATTGGCACAGTCAACAAAGTTCTGTTGAACAGTCTCGCAGAGGGCTAAAATTACCAGATTTTTGGCAATCTTTAATAGAGGCTGGTCAAGTCCAGTCTGTTCGCGGAATTTTCTCGTTTGACCAAAAAACTTATGCAGCGAACAAAAATCGCTTAGAAGATTTATGTAGTGCCTATATGAATCTTGCTTTGCAAGATTTAGGCATTTTCAGCAACACATCTGAGAAATATTCTTTAGACGAATTGTTAGTAAAAGGCAGAATCTTACCTTATTATCGACAATTATTGTGTCGTTGGCTAACAGTTTTAGTAGAACGGGGCTATCTACAGCAGGATGCAGGTCGTTTTAGCAATCTTCTGCCTATATTTAAAACAGAAGTTAATAATTTAGTAGCACAAATCAAAACCAAATGGACAGATACACAGCAAGCAATTGAACTCATTCAAAATTATGGTGACAATCTCGCAGCTTTACTAATCGGTGAAAAAGAACCGTTAGAGTTGCATTTTGCTACCTTAGTTAAGGACGGAAAAATTGCTAGAGAAAACTCACCTGCGGATATATATTACAACAGCATTACCAAGGCAACTGTAGAACAGTTAGTGCGATCGCTACCAGTAGAGACTAACTTAAGATTTCTCGAAATTGGCGGTGGAACTGGTATTGCTACTGCGGAATTGTTACCTTTATTGCCATCTCACAGAACTAAATATACTTTCACCGATGTAGGTGGTTTTTTCCTTGACGAAGCAAAGAAGAAGTTTAACGCCTATCCATTTATCGAATATCGATTTTTAGATATTGAGAAATCTTTGACGGAACAAGGATATACGCCCCATAGCTTTGATATCGTCATAGCTGTTAACGTTTTTCACGTTACTCAAAATTTAGGTAAAACTATTGATAGTGTACTTTCACTATTAGCACCTGGCGGCTTTCTTCTAATTCAAGAAATTACCCAACCCCAGTTAGAATTTGATATTACTGATGGTCTGTTGATGCCTCCATTAGAGGATGAAAAACGTAGCCAAGGAAATCCTTTTTTATCCAAACAAAAGTGGCAAGAAATATTACGCGCTCATGGGTTTGTTAGAATAGCAAATTTTTCCGAAACGGAAGCTTTTGGACAACATATTTTTTTGGCTCAGGCTTCTCTATCAGCAACCGAATCAAAAGATGGCAAATTAGATATAGCTGACTGGTTTTACATTCCATTGTGGCAACGTTCTTTACCACCTCATGCTCAACTGATAAATGATGAAAAACAAGAAAACTGGTTGATATTTGTAGATAATTGTGGTTTAGGCGATCGCATCGTACAGCGATTAAAACTGCAAGGACAAAATATCATTACTGTTCGTTTAGGAGAGGAATTTGCTTCTACAGAAAATCAAGGTGATCGCTCATATATAATTAACCCTAGACACAGGAGTAACTATACTAGGCTAATCGAAGAACTGCGGACTCGGAATTTCCGACCTACAAAAATTGTGCATTTATGGAGTGTTACCCCTGTAAATGAGACAGAATTAACAAGTGCAGATGTGCAAGCTGCTCAAGAGCGAGGATTTTACAGTTTACTCTTTCTTACGAAAGGCTTGGGAGCAGAAAATAACTCAAATCAACTACAAATTAAAGTCATTTCTAATAATATGCAGGCGGTAAGCCCGGATGAAATTCTTTGTCCTCAAAAGGCTACTATAGTTGGATTAGTAAAGGTAATCGGTCAAGAATATCAAAATATTCACTGTTGTAGTATTGATATCAATCTGCCGACATCAGGTAGCTGGCAAGAAGAGAAACTCACAGAAAAACTGCTAATTGAACTTACAGCCCCATCAAGCGATCACATAGTTGCTTATAGAGGTGGATATCGTTGGGTACGAACTTTTAAAAAAGAGCATTTACCAGCAATTACCAAAAAACCAAAACTCAAAACAAAAGGAGTTTATTTAATTGTCGGTGGGTTGGGAAGCCTGGGATTAGTATTAGCAGAATATCTAGCAAAGAACTTTCAAGCCAAACTAATTCTAACAGGACATTCTAATTTTCCGCAGCCCGATCAATGGCCTCAATGGCTAATGAAAGATGACGCTACGAGTAGTAAAATTCGGAAACTGCTGGAGTTGGAAAGCCTTGGTGCTGAGGTGATAGTAGTACAGGCGGATACCGCTAACCTAGAGCAAATGCAACAAGTGATCGCGAAAGCAGAGACAAAGTTTGGTGCAATTAATGGTGTAATTCACTCCGTGGCAACTAGCTTAACCCAGAGAATGAGACAGATTGAGCAAATTACCGAAGAAGAATGCGATCGCGAATTTCAAGGAAAAGTCTACGGTTTGTTAGTATTACAACAAGTTTTGCAGCGTAAAAAGCTTGAATTTTGTTTCTTAGTATCTTCTTTAGCATCAATTTTCGGTGGAGTTGGACATAGTGCTTACTCAGCATCAAACCTATTCATGGATGCTTTTGTTGCCCAACATAATCAGATAAATTCTATTCCTTGGGTGAGTCTTAACTGGGATGGAAGAGTGCCATTTTTAGAAGCTAAAAATGAATCTATATCTTTCCTGAATCCTGAGTTGACAATGACACCAGAAGATGATGTGGAAGTCTTTAATAGAGTTTTACCTTGGGATGAACTTGGACAGGTTGTTGTTTCTACCAGAAACTTAGAAATAAGAATTAAGGAATGGGCTAATTTTGCCTCGATAGAACAAAAAAATAATTCATCTTCAAGGCATTTTAGATCGAATTTAAACAATACTTATTCTGCTCCTCGCAATCTAATAGAACAAGAAATTGTTAATCTTTGGCAAGAATTACTCGGCGTTCAAAAAGTTGGTATTCACGATAATTTCTTTAAGTTGGGTGGAGATTCTTTAACTGGAGTCACTTTGATTAATAAGTTCCAACAAAAATTGAGCAAAACTATTCCAATTGCAGCATTATTTGAAGCGCCAACTGTGGCAGAATTAGCTGAATACTGTCAAAAACAGTCACCAATCCCTGTTTTACTTAATGATGAAAATCACTTAGAAACAAGTGATCGTGAACAAGGGGTGCTATGAAAACTATCGAACAGTTTTTATCTAAGCTTGAAAGTCTAGACGTAAAACTTTGGCGAGAAGGAGAGAAGTTACACTATAACGCGCCCAAAGGTATAATTACATCTACTCTACTAACTCAAATACGGGAACATAAAGCAGAGATTTTGCAAATATTACGTCAGGATGATGTAATTCATCCTGTACAAAGAAATCAACCGCTACCCTTATCTTTTGCTCAACAAAGATTGTGGCTTGCAGAACAATTACAATCTGATAGTTTCACATATAACGAACCAGTTGCTTTGCACTTACTTGGTTATCTCAATCTAGAAGTACTCGAACAAAGCATCAACGAAATTGTACGCCGTCATGAAATTTTGCGTACTACCTTTACTGCAATAGATGGTCAACCTGCACAAGTAATTGCTCCAACTTTAAATGTTAAAGTATCAGTAGTAGATTTCAGCAATTTATTAGAAATTGAGCGAGAAGCTAAGACAAAAATATTTGCTCGTCAAGAAGCACAGTTACCTTTTAATCTGGCACAATTACCACTAATTAGAGTCACAGTTCTCCAGCTTGGCAACCAAGAAAATATATTATTGCTCACCGTACACCATATTGTTTGGGATGGCTGGTCTATAGGAGTGTTGATTCGGGAATTAAACACCCTATATAGCGCATTTTATAATGGTCAACCTTCTCCATTACCAAAACTAACAATTCAGTATGCAGACTTTGCTGTTTGGCAGAGAAAGTACTTACAAGGAAAAGTTTTAGCAGAAAAACTATCTTATTGGCAAGAAAGACTTGGTCATAATCTACCCGTACTGCAATTATCTACAGTGCGTCCGCGCACAGAAGTTAAAACTAATCGTGGTGTTAGTCAATCTTTTGTGATTCCCTCTAACTTAGCACAAGCAATTCAAGCATTAAGTCATCAAGAAGGTGTTAGTCTTTTTATGACTTTATTAGCAGCTTTTCAGGTATTATTGTTGCAATATACCAAACAAGAAGATATTGTTATTGGTACAGATATTGCTAATCGTAACCAGACAGAAACAGAATCATTAATTGGATTTTTCATGAATCTGTTAGTGTTACGTACAGATTTAAGTGGCAACCCTAGTTTTCAAGAATTACTGGCAAGAGTACGCCAAGTCACTTTAGCAGCTTATGCTCATCTAGATTTGCCTTTTGAAGAATTAGTTAAAGCTTTCCAACCTGAACGTAATTTAAGTAATACATCGCCATTATTTCAGGTTTTATTTGTTCTCCAAAACACTCCTATGCCCTCTTTAGATTTACCAGGATTAACATTAAAAGAATGGTTTTGGAGAAACGATACAGCCAGGTTTGAATTAGCCATATTTTTGACCAAAACTCCTCAAGGAATTACTAGCACTTGGCGGTATAATAGTGAACTATTTACAGAAAGTGCAATCGCTCGCATGGCAAGCCATTTTGAGACTTTACTAAATAGTATCGTTCAGCAACCTAATAGCAGAATTAATAGTTTAGAAATATTGACTGAATCTGAAAAGAAACAACAAGATATGCAAAACAACAAACGCAAAGCTTTTAATCGAGAAAAATTTATTAAAATTGCTCCTACAAGTATCAATTTATCATCTAAAAATTTCGTTAAAACCACCTATTTGCAAGAGGGAAATACCTTTCCTTTAGTAATTCAACCTTCATCTGATGATGTTGATTTAGTAGATTGGGCTAAAAGTAGTTGTGAATTTATAGAAAATGAATTATTAAAGCATGGTACTATTTTATTTAGAGGATTTAAAACTAATACAGTCACAGAATTTGAAAATTTTGCTGGCGTAGTTTGTTCAAATTTATTTGGTGACTATGGCGATTTACCCCGCATTGGTGAAGGTAACAAAGTATATGGTTCTACTCCCTACCCAGCCGACAAAGCCATACTTTTTCATAACGAAAGTTCTCATTTACATTGTTTTCCTCTGAAAATCTGGTTTTTCTGCGTTCAACCTGCAAAACAAGGTGGAGAGACACCAATTATAGACTGTCGCAAAGCCTATCAAATTCTCCCAGCGCAATTACGAGAAAAATTAGCCGCAAAACAATTCATGTACGTTCGTAACTATATGAATAATTTAGATGTTAGCTGGCAAGATTTTTTCCGTACTTCCGATAAAAGTGTGGTAGAAGATTACTGTCGCCAAGCAGGAATTAACTTTGAATGGTACGGAGACGATAGTTTAATCACTCGCCAAGTTCGTCCAGCATTAGCAGTACATCCTAGAACTGGCGAATCGGTATTTTTTAATCAAATTCAATTACATCACATTGCTTATTTGGATGTAAAAACTAGAGATTCTTTATTATCTTTATTTGATGAGAAACAATTACCACGTAATGTTTATTATGGTGATGGTACTCCTATTGAAGATAATGTAATTGCGGAAATTAATCAAGTTTATCATCACTCTCAGACCAGCTTTTTGTGGTGCAAAGGAGATATCCTCATGCTAGATAATATGTTATGCGCTCATGGACGTTCTCCCTATATCGGACAACGCAAAATTGTAGTAGCAATGGGAGAAATGATCCATAGTAATAATATTGCCAAGCCAACGACGGAGGAAATATATGCTAACTGAAACTATTAATGGTTTTCGACTTTCTCCTCAGCAAAAAAGATTGTGGCTGTTACAACAAGAAAGCAGTGCTTATGTTGCTCAAACAGCTATTCTGCTAGAAGGTGATTTGAACAAAGAAGCTTTAAAAGCTGCTTTACAAAAAATTATATTGCGCCATGAAATATTACGAAGCAGTTTTTGTAAAGTAGTTGGCTTGAAACTGCCAATCATGGTAGTAAAAGATAGCTGTATTTTTGCATGGCAAGAACTAGATTTAAGTAATTGTGAAACGGAAGCAGTTGCAATTGAATTGGCTTGTCGGGATGAAATCAAAAAGCCTTTTAATTTAGAGGAAGCACCACTTTTACGAGCATCTTTACTTAAACTGTCAGTAAACAAACATATTTTGGTGATTTCTTTACCAGCATTATGTGCTGATAGTGAAACGTTGAAAAATCTGTTTATAGAAATTAGCGACTTTTATGCTAATGGCTCAGACACAGAAATTGTACAGTATACTCACTTTTCAGAATGGCAAAATCAATTATTAATAGAACCAGAAGCAAAAAACTTTAAAGATTATTGGCTTCGGCAAGATTTTTCGGCTATATCTAAACTACACTTTCCTTTTCAAGATAAATGCAACAATCCAGGAGAATTTCAGCCGGAGTATTTTGAGTTTCTAATTAATGACCAAATTACTGATAAGATAAAAACAGACTTTTCTTTAGATGAATTTTTGTTTTCATGCTGGAATATTTTACTGTGGGGGCTGTTAAAAAAATCAGAAATTATCATCGGTAAGAATTGTCATGGTAGAGAATACGAAGAATTACAAAATGCTTTTGGTTTAATTTCTAAATATCTCCCAATTGCTAACCGCCTTACACCAGACTTAAGCTTTAAAGAAGTTATAAAGCAGGTGAGACAAGCTAAACAAAATGCTGAGGAGTGGCAAGAATATTTTGTTAATGAAGAAATAGAAAGCTTGTCTGACGGATTACCAATATTATTTGAATTTATCGATTTACCTGAAAAATTTTACCTCAATAATGTAATTTTTTCAGTTTATAGGCAGTACAATTGTGCTGATAAATTCAATATCAAGCTTTCTGCTTTTGCTAATAATAAATGTATAAACCTGAGAATTTATTACAATAAAAAACAGGTTACATCTAATGCGATCACTCTTTTGTCTGAACAATTCTATACTTTAGTAGCCAGTGTGATCGCCAATCCAAATTTGGTAATAAGTCATCTGAAAATTCTTCCTGATAATCAGTTACAGCAACTACTAATTGATTTCAATCAAACACAAGCTGATTATCCACAAAATAAGTGCATTCATCAACTATTTGCAGCACAAGCAGCTAAGACACCAGATAATATTGCTGTGATCTTTGAAAATGAACAACTTAGTTACCGTGAACTTAACAATCACGCTAATCAATTAGCTAATTATCTGCAACACTTGGGTGTAAAATCTGATGTATTAGTGGGAATTTGTTTAGAAAAATCCCATTTATCAATTGTTTCTATGTTGGCAATTCTCAAAGCAGGTGGTGCATACTTGCCTTTAGATCCAAATATTCCAGAGGAACGCTTGGGTTTAATGTTGCAAGATGCCCAAGTACAAGTTTTGTTGACTCAAGAAAAATTACTTTCTAGATTGTCTGCATATACAGCGCAAGTTGTATGTTTAGATAATTGGGAAGCCGACCAAAACAGCTTTGAAAATCCTCTTAGCAGTGTCACCCATGAAAATTTAGCTTATGTTATCTATACCTCTGGTTCTACAGGAACACCAAAAGGTGTTGCAATTGAACATCGCCAACTATGCAATTATGTCCACGGCATTTTAGAAAAACTAGATTTACCTGATACTGCGAGTTTTGCAACTGTCTCTACCTTTGCAGCAGATTTAGGTAACACAGTTATTTTTTCAGCTTTGTATACAGGTGGATGTCTGCACATTATCTCTCAAGAACGCGCTACTAACCCCGTGGCGTTAGCTGAATATTGTCGCCGCCATCCTATCGACTGTCTCAAGATAGTTCCTTCTCATTTAAATGCACTGTTAACTACTGCTAACCCTGAAGAAATTTTGCCATCTCAATTACTGATTCTTGGTGGTGAAGCCGCAAGCTGGGATTTGGTAACACAAATTCAGCAGCTAAAACCGAGTTGTCAGATTTTAAATCACTATGGCCCAACAGAAGCTACTATTGGGGTGCTGACATATAAAGTCGAACAAGAAGCCACTCAATCAAAAACAGTACCTCTCGGTTGTCCCATTGCTAACACCCAAATTTACCTACTTGATGAATATCTGCAACCTGTTCCCATATATGTACCTGGGGAACTGTACATTGGTGGCGCAAACTTAGGACGGGGATACCTCAACCGTCCTGAGTTGACTAAAGAAAGGTTTATTTCCAATCCTTTTAATCAAGTACAAGAAAGTCGCTTGTATAAAACTGGTGATTTAGCTCGCTATCTGCCAGATGGTAACATCGAATTTTTAGGACGTTGCGATCGCCAAGTAAAAATTCATGGTTTCCGCATCGAACTAGAAGAAGTCGAAGCTATCTTGCGCCAACACCCAGCCGTTAGGCAAGCTGTGGCCACTGTGCGCGAGGAACGCTTAGTTGCTTATGTGGTTTCCCAGCCAACTTCTACTAGCGACTTGCGGCAATTTATGCAAGAAAGGTTACCTGAATACATAGTTCCCACTGCCTTTGTCATCCTCAATACCATTCCCCTGACTGCAAACGGCAAAGTAGACTATCAAGCATTACCCGCGCCAAAACTTGCGGCAGAACTAGAAAAAACATATATCGCACCATGCACACCACAAGAAGAACAGTTAGCAAAAATTTGGGCAGAAGTTCTTGGTTTAAAGCAAGTAGGCATTGACGATAACTTTTTTGAGATAGGCGGCGATTCTATTCTCAGCATTCAGGTAATATCCAAAGCGAATCAGGCAGGTTTGCAACTGACTCCCAAGCAATTGTTTGAACATCAGACAATCGCAGAGTTAGCAGCAGTAGCCCAAACAACTGAGTCTATCAAGACAGAAACAGGCTTAGTTATTGGAGAAGTACCCCTCACACCGATACAACACTGGTTTTTTGCCCAAAATTTACCTAATCCTCACCACTGGAATCAGTCAGTATTGCTAGAGGTACGGCAACATGTAGACTTTCAGATATTGGAACAAGTAATTAAGCAATTACTACAACATCACGATGCGCTAAGGTTGCGTTTTCAACAAACAAAAAATAGTTGGCAACAAGTTAATGCTGCACCTGACGAGATAGTATCAGTTACCAAACTAGATTTATCAGATAAATCAGACGCAGAACAAGAAAAAGCCATTACATCTATTGCATCTGAATTACAAACTAGCCTTAACCTCTCTAATGGCCCTTTAATGCGGGTTGCTTATTTTGACCTTGGACAAGATAAACCACCTAGACTGTTAATTATCATTCACCACTTAGTAGTTGATGCTGTCTCTTGGCGAATTTTATTAGAAGACTTGCAGACAGCTTACCAGCAACTTAGCCAAGGTCAGGAAATTCAGCTACCTGCAAAAACCACAGCCTTCAAGCAATGGGCAGAAAAGTTAAATGAATATGCTCACACTCCAGAGTTACAATCGGAACTCAAATACTGGCAAAATCAAACCCAGCAACCAGTTATTAACTTGCCAATAGATTATCAAGATGCAAATACAGTAGCATCTGCAAGAACTGTATCAATTTCTCTCAGCAGCACAGAAACTCAAGCTTTGTTACAAGAAGTACCAAAGGCTTATCAAACCCAAATCAATGATGTCTTGCTAACAGCCTTAGTTCAGCCTTGCGCCCAGTGGACAGGAGATAATTCACTGTTACTTACCCTCGAAGCACATGGACGAGAAGACATTTTGCCTCATGTTAACTTATCGCGCACAGTCGGCTGGTTTACTGCCCAGTTTCCAGTTTTGTTGAACTTAAGCGATGCTTTGTCCCCCGGAGATGCTTTAAAAACTATTAAAGAGCAGTTACGTAATATTCCTCAAAATGGCATCAACTATGGTTTTTTAAAATACTTAATTCAAAATAGCAGCCTCCAAGCTACACTGCAACCGCAGTTAAAATTCAACTATTTGGGGCAATTCGACCAAGTATTATCAGATACTTCTATTTTTAAACTGGCAGCCCAAACAACTGGCCCAAACCGTAGCTTGCAAGGAAGCCGCAGCCATTTAATTGAAATTGATGGGATGGTGACTAGTGGACAGTTGCAATTGACTTGGACATACAGCCAAAACATTCATCACTCCACCACTATTGAACGTTTGGCTGAAAGTTTTATACAAGAACTGCGCCGCTTAATTGCCCATTGCCAATCACAAGAAGCAGGGGGATATACACCTTCAGATTTCCCAGAAGCAGAACTCAGCCAACCCGAACTTGACAAGCTGCTTGCCAAAATTAGCCAAATGAGTAGGTAGAAATTATGAAAGTAGAGAACATCGAAGATATATATAAACTCTCACCTACACAGCAGGGATTACTTTTTCATACCCTCTACGCTCCTGATTCGGGTATATATTGCGATCAATATAGAATTGCTTTCAAAGGAAATCTCAATCCCTTAGCTTTTGAGCAAGCTTGGCAGCAAGTAGCAAAGCGACACTCGGTTTTGCGTACTTCATTCTTTTGGGAAGAAGTAGAAGAACCGATGCAAGTAGTGTATGGACAAGTAGCACTGCCATTAGAAAAATATGATTGGCGGGGAATAAATTCAGTAGAACAAGAACAGAAACTAGAGGCTTTTTTAACAGCAGATAGAAGTCGTGGTTATCAACTTTCCGAAGCACCTTTAATGCGCCTTGTCTTAATTCGGATGGCTGACGAAGTTTACCAATTTATCTGGAGTAACCATCACATCCTCTTTGATGGCTGGTCGCGGTTTGTTTTATTCAACGAAGTCTTAGAAATATACCAAGCATTAAATAATGGTAATCAAATTAATTTAAAACCAGCTTTTCCTTACCGGAAATATATTGCTTGGCTGCGGCAGCAAAATTTATCTGAAGCAGAGGCATTCTGGCAGCGGTCACTTCAAGGAGTAACAGCACCAACACCGTTAGTAGTTGATAAATTAATTAGCAATATATCTAATATTGAGGAATATAGTGAGCAGCAGATTGAATTATCTCTAGCAAATACAGAGAAACTCAAATCTGTAGCCAGGCAATATCAATTAACTCTTAATACCTTAGTGCAAGGAGCTTGGGCTTTACTTTTAAGCCGCTATAGTGGAGAAGATGACGTTATTTTTGGGGCTAATACTTCTGGTCGTCCGGTAAATTTAACAGGAGTAGAATCAGGAGTTGGTTTATTTGTTAATAGCTTGCCAGTACGGGTACAGGTGAATGAGGATGATTTCCTGATCCTTTGGTTAAAAAAACTCCAAGCTCAACAAGCCGAGGCACGTCTATATGAGTATAGTCCTCTGGTGCAAGTTCAAGGATGGAGTGAACTACCTAAGGGCGTGCCTTTATTTCATAGCTTGATTGCCTTTGAAAACTATCCTGTAGATGCAGCATTGCGTAAAAGAAACAAATCCTTAGAGATTGCGGATTTTAGCGTAGTTAATCGGACTAACTATCCTCTGAGCGTCATTGTAATACCTGATGAAAAATTACTGCTGAAGATAATTTGCGATCGCCGCTACTTTGATGATGCTACCATTACTAGAATGCTAGGACATTTGCAAACTTTGCTAGAAGGCATGGCTGCAAATCCAGAACAGCAGTTAAAAGATATACCTTTGTTAACCCAGACTGAGCAACATCTGTGCTTAGTAAAGTGGAATAATACCCAAAAAGAATATCCCCTACATCTTTGTCTCCATCAGTTAATCGAGGCGCAAGTAGAAAAGGCACCGAACGCAGTAGCAGTAGTATTTGCCGATCAGAAACTTACTTACCAAGAATTAAATAACCGTGCTAATCAACTAGCACAATACTTACAAAAACTAGGTGTCAAACCAGAAGTACAAGTAGGTATTTGTGTTGAGCGTTCCTTAGAAATGGTTGTGGGACTGCTGGGGATTCTCAAAGCTGGTGGTGCTTATGTACCAATAGATCCAGAGTATCCACAACAGCGGCAAGCCTTTATGCTGCAAGACTGTCAAACCACTGTGCTGCTAACTCAACAGAAATTCCCAGCTTCTCTACCTGAACACCAAGCTCAAGTTATCTGTTTAGATACCGACTGGAAAATCATTGCTCAAGAAGCTAACAATAATTTAGTTACGAATATTGCATCAGATAACTTAGCTTACGTGATTTATACCTCTGGTTCTACAGGTCAGCCCAAAGGTGCGATGAATACTCACGCAGGGGTGTGTAACCGCTTGTTGTGGATGCAAAATACATACCAATTAACTGCTAATGACCGGGTATTACAAAAAACTCCTTTTAGCTTTGATGTCTCTGTATGGGAGTTCTTCTGGCCGTTGTTAGCAGGTGCGTGTTTAGTAGTCGCCCAACCAGGAGGTCACAGAGATAGTAACTATTTAGTTCAACTCATTGCCAGAGAGCAAATTACTACACTGCATTTTGTCCCCTCGATGCTGCGACTATTCCTACAAGAACAGGAATTAGACCAGTGTGATTCTCTGAAACGGGTGTTCTCTAGTGGGGAAGCGTTGCCCTTTGATTTACAACAAAGTTTCTTTGAACGTTTGCAGGCACAACTGTACAATTTGTATGGCCCGACAGAAGCCGCAATTGATGTTACAGCTTGGATTTGTCAACGTCATAGTAGGGAAGCAATCGTTCCCATCGGTTCGCCAATTGCTAATACTCAAATTTACATATTAGATGCTCAGTTGCGGTTAGTGCCGGTGGGTGTACCCGGTGAAATGTACATTGGTGGCGTAGGTTTGGCACGGGGTTACTTTAACCACCCAGAACTCACCGCAGAAAAATTTATACCTCATCAATTTAGCGATCGCCCAGACGCAAAACTATACAAAACTGGTGATTTAGCCCGCTATCAACCGGATGGTACTATTGAGTTTCTTGGACGTATTGACTACCAAATCAAGCTGAGAGGCTTACGTATTGAACTGGGAGAAATTGAAGCAGTATTATCACAGCACCCAGCAGTACAACAAAACGTTGTAGTAGCGCGAGAGGATGAGGTTAAAAATCAACGTTTAGTTGCTTATGTAGTTCCGAATTCCCAAACTGACAGCTTAAACTCACTATTACTAACAGTTAACAACGATCAAGTCTCGCAATGGAAAACAGTTTTTGATAAAACATACAATCAAACATCTGAAGAACTTGAATCAATATTTAATTTTCTCGGGTGGAATAGCAGTTACACAAACCAGCCAATTCCAATCAACCAGATGCGCGAATGGTTAGAGCAAACAGTTGAGCGCATTTTGCACTGGGAACCAAAACGAGTATTAGAAATTGGTTGTGGAACTGGTTTGTTACTATTTCAAATTGCTCCTCATACCGAGCAATATTATGGTACAGACCTGGCATCAACTGGTTTAGATTATATTAGTCAGCATCTCCAACTACCGCAGGTGAAGCTTGAGCAAAGAACCGCCGATAACTTTGAAGGCATAGAAGCTGGTTCTTTTAACGCAATAGTTTTAAATTCTGTTGTTCAATATTTCCCTAATATTGATTATCTGCTGCGGGTGATTGCAGGAGCAGTTGAAACTTTAGCTCCAGGTGGCTTTATTTTTCTAGGCGATGTGCGGAATCTACTGCTTTTAGAAGCTTTCCATACATCTGTACAACTGTATCAATCTCCAGCTTCACTATCTGTCACTGAACTTAAACATCGGGTTCAAAATCGTATTGACCAAGAACAAGAATTGTTAATTGAGCCAGCATTTTTCATAGCTTTGCAACAGCATTTACCCCAAATTAGTCATGTACAAATCCAAATAAAGCGTGGTCAGAATTGCAACGAAATGACCAAGTTTCGCTATGATGTGACTTTGTATATTCATGCTGATGAAGCAAAGTTAGAAAGGGGAATACAAGCAATTTATTGGCTAGATTGGCAGCAAGCAGAATTAACTATAGATGATATCCGCCAATTACTAGTAACAAGCAAACCAAAAATATTAGGATTGCGTAATGTTCCGAATGCGCGTGTTATTGGGGATATTCAAGTTTTAGAATTACTAACTCAAGAATTTAATAATGTTGGTGAGTTGCAAGCGATTTTAGATAAAAATCCTCATATTGGTATAAATCCAGAAGAATTTTGGTCATTGGGCGAAGAATTAGCTTATATCATTAATATTCAGTGGTCAAATTTTAGTATTGATGGCAGTTACGATGTAGTTCTGGTAAATCGTAGGGCAGAATCACCAACTATTATTCCTGTTTCTCCTGAGAAATCTATTGTTCTTAAATCTTGGGATGCTTACGCTAATAATCCATTACAAAGAAAATTAGCGACTAATTTAGTACCACAATTACGCCGTTATCTGGAAGAAAAGCTACCTGATTACATGGTTCCGGCTGCTTTTTTAGTATTAAAAGATTTACCACTTACATTTAATGGTAAAGTAGATCGCAAAGAACTCCCAGAACCAGGTACAGTACGTCCCGATTTACCAGAAACTTTTATGGCTCCTCGCACCGCCATAGAAACTAATTTAGCCGAAATTTGGTTACAGGTATTAGGGCTAGAACAGGTAGGAATTCACGATAATTTCTTTGAGTTGGGTGGCGATTCAATTTTGAGCATTCAAGTGATCGCAAAAGCAAAACAAGCTAATATTCAACTAACTCCCAAACAGTTATTCGATTATCCAACCATTGCTGAATTAGCAGTTGTTGTGAACACCACCCCAACCCAGCAAATCGAACCAGGTGCCGTTACAGGTGCGGTTCTTCTCACCCCAATTCAACACTGGTTTTTTGCCCAGGAATTACTCGACTCTCATCACTGGAACCAGGCTGTATTACTGAAGTTGCGACAAAAACTGGAACCTACATTATTAGCAAAAGCAGTGCAGCAATTGTTAATACATCACGATGCTTTACGCTTGCGATTTGAAGACACTGCATCTGGTTGGCAACAAGTTAACGCTGCACCTGATGAAGTTGTGCCATTTTTCTACACAGATTTATCAGCAATACCAGCCAGTGAGCAATTATTGGCAATGGAAAAAGCAGCGACACAACTGCAAGCTAGTCTAAATCTGGATAAAGGGCCGATACTGCGGGTAGCGTTGTTTGATTGTGGCGCACAACAGCCCAGTCGCTTGTTATTTATTATTCACCACTTAGCAGTTGATGGAGTTTCTTGGCAAATTTTACTCACAGATTTGCAAACTGCTTATCAACAACTTAGCCGAGATGAATTAATCTCTCTTCCTGCTAAAACTACCTCTTTTCAAAATTGGGCTTATCGCTTACAAGAATATGTCCAATCATCGGAACTTAAGCAGCAAATGAATTACTGGTTAACAGCATTACAGCAACCTGTCTCGCCTTTACCAGTGGATTATGCTGATGGCAATAATACAGCGGACTCAGCTTGTACTACTACTATTTCTTTAACTGTTGAAGAAACTCAAGCTTTATTGCAGCAAGTTCCTAAAGTCTACAAAACTCAAATTAATGATGTGTTGCTTACCGCCTTAGTGCAAGCTTTTGGTGAGTGGACTGGTGAATATTCTCTGTTACTCGATTTAGAGGGACACGGGCGAGAAATGCTCTTTGCAGATGTAGATTTGTCCCGAACTGTTGGTTGGTTTACATCTCTATTCCCCGTGCGTCTAGATTTAGGTGCATCTCTGGAACCCGGAGGGGCTTTAAAGACAGTCAAAGAGCAATTGCGTCAAATACTTAACAATGGCATTGGTTATGGGGTAATGCGCTACCTTAGCACTGAACCTGAAATTCAAGCCCAATTTGCTGCGTTGCCGCAAGCAGAAGTATTGTTTAACTATTTAGGTCAACTTGATGCAACTCTCACTGAATTATCGATATTTGAATTAGTACTTGACGCGGTTAGCAATACTCGCAGTTTGAGAGATAAACGCAGTCATTTATTAATAATGAATGGCTTTGTCAGTCAAGGGAAATTAAAGTTGAGTTGGGCATACAGCACAGCAGTACACCAGCCATCGACTGTAGAAAATTTAGCCCAAACATTCTTATCGGCGTTGCGATCGCTCATTGCTCACTGTCAATTACCAACAGCAGGCGGTTATACTCCTGCCGATTTTCTCCTTGTCAAACTCAATCAAGCAACTCTCGATCAGTTAATTGGTAGTGACTATCACCGCATTGAAGATATCTATCCCCTCTCACCGATTCAGCAAGGTTTGCTATTTCACACCTTGTATGTACCAGAGTCGCAGATGTATTTCGAGCAGTGGAGTTGCAGCTTGCATGGTAATTTGAATTTAGCCGCTTTGCAGCAAGCATGGCAACAAGTGATTCAGCGTCATCCTGTATTGCGGACGGTGTTTAATTGGCAAAGTCTTGATGAACCAGTGCAAATTGTCCGGCGACAAGTAGAATTACCTTGGCAACAGTACGATTGGCGGAAGTTATCGCTTAGTGAGCAAACACAACAGCTAGAGAAATTTTTAGAAAGCGATCGCCACATCGGCTTTAATCTTGCTGCTGCGCCAGTGATGCGCCTGACGCTAATTCAAGTTACTGATAATACCCACTACTTTATCTGGAGCCATCACCACATTCTTATGGATGGATGGGCTGCGGCGTTACTGCTCAAAGAAGTTTTTGAACTGTATCAGGCTATAAATCACGCTGAAAAAATAAATTTACAACCAGCCCGCACCTACCGCAATTACATCGCTTGGTTACAAAAGCAGGATATGCACCCAGCAGAAGCTTTTTGGCGAGGGATGCTGCAAGGATTTACTACGCCTACACCAGTTTTACCCAAATACCAAACTTCCAACCCAGATGGTAGCTATAAGTTGCAGGAAATCCGTCTCTCAACAACTACATCAAACGCTCTCCAAACTCTAGCACGTCGACATCAAATCACCTTAAACACCCTTATACAAGGAACTTGGGCTTTATTACTAAGCCACTATAGCGGTGAATTGGATGTAGTTTTCGGTTCTACTGTTTCCGGTCGTCCAACTACATTGGAGGGTGCAGAATCGATAGTCGGACTATTTATTAATACTTTGCCAGTCAGAGTACAACTAAAAGCTGATGAGTTGTTTTTCTCTTGCTTGCAGCAGGTGCAAAATCAACAAGTACAAGTGCGCCAGTACGAACACAGTTCTTTAGTTAAAATCCACAAATGGAGCGATATACCGCAGAACTTACCTTTGTTTGAGAGTATTGTGGTATTCCAAAACTACCCTTTATCTCCTTCCTTACGTCAAGGATTCACAGATGTAACACTGGGAAATGTGCGTGTTGCGGTTTCGAGAAATAACTATCCCTTAACGTTGAGAGTGAGGATAGAAACTGAGTGGCTATTGCAGATTCTTTATAGTGGCGATCGCTTTGAAGCTAAAACGATTACCAAGCTTTTTAAACACCTAGAAATACTATTGCAAAAAATCATAGAACAACCTACTACTAAATTGAGCAAGTTATTAGCAATACTAGATGCAGATGAAAAACAACAACAGCAGCAAAAAGAGCAAGAATTAGCAACATCTAGTCTTCAAAAATTAAAGTTTGCCAAACGTAAGGTTATTTCGGGGTAAAAATGTCTATTAAAAGACCTAGTATAAGTAATATCAGCCGTAAATCGATTATTCTATCACCAGCAGAGTTAGTTAAAGTAGATTTTTTGCAATCTGGACAACTTTTGCCGTTAGTGATTCAACCTACAGTTGATGGTTTAAATTTAATCACTTGGGCGCAGAATCACCGCAAGTTTATTGATGAAAATTTGCTCAAGTACAGAGCGTTGCTATTCCGTAACTTCCATATCAATACGCCAGAATTATTTAATCAATTTGTTAATGTTAGCTCTAGTGGTGAGTTATTAGAATACCGTGATCGTTCTTCACCACGTCATGAAGTTGGTGATAAAATTTACACATCAACAGACTACCCTGCCGAGCAAAGTATTTTCCTACATAATGAGGGTACTTATTGGTTAACTTGGCCACTTAAAATTTACTTTGGCTGTTTAATTGCAGCACAACAAGGCGGGGAAACACCCATTGCTGACTGTCGTAATATTTTTCAACGCATTCAACCCCAAATTCGGGAAAAGTTTATCGAAAAAAAAGTATTATATGTTCGTAACTATAATGATGGTTTTGGGCTAACTTGGCAGACTGTTTTTCAAACTAGAGATAAAGCTGTAGTAGAAGAATATTGTCGTAGAAACAGTATTGAATTTGAATGGAAAGCAGGCGATCGCTTACGGACTCGTCAAATACGTCAAGCTGTAGCACAACATCCAAAAACTGGGGAATTAATTTGGTTTAATCATGCTACTTTCTTCCATATTTCTACTCTTGAACCTACATTTAGAGAGGCTTTATTAGCAGAGTTTAAAGAAGAAGATTTACCTAATAATACTTATTATGGTGATGGTTCAAGCATTGAACCAGAGGTTTTAGAAGAATTACGCACAGTCTATCAGCAAGAAATGGTTTTATTTTCTTGGCAAGAAGGAGATTTATTAATGTTAGATAATATGTCAATTGCTCATGGTCGCTCACCATTTTTTGGTTCACGTAAAGTTGTGGTGGGAATGGCTGATCCATTCATTAATCCAAATATAAAAATACCAAGATATTCATAAAAATCTCCCTTTCTTCTCTCTCTCCGTTTCTGCGGTTCTTTACAAAAAATCCAAACAATTACTTATCAGGAATAAATTGATAGTTATGCAAATACTCAACAATACATCGCCAATAGAAAATGTCGTCGGTTATCGAATGTCGCCACAGCAAGAGCATTTATGGAGATTAAAGTCCATTACTCAAGATAATCATTATATTGCTCAGTGTGCTGTTTCTATTGATGGCAAACTGGATGTGGAGATTCTTAAGAAGTCTTTACAGGATGTTGTTAATCAACATGAAATTCTCCGCACGAGTTTTCAATGTTTACCTGGAATGGCAATTCCGTTACAGGTAATAGCTGATAGCCAGGATATTTCAATTAATTATTATGATGGTAGTGATTTTGATGCTGAAGAAAAAGATAATAAAATAGACTTATTTTTGACTCGGCATAAATTTAATAATTCCAATTTATCACAAATAGATTTAATTAAATCAGTACCTAATCAGCATATATTACTTGTAAGTTTACCAGCCATGATTGCTGATGCAATTGGTATTCGTAATTGGGTACATGAAGTTAGCCGCTCCTATACAACTAATATAAATAATCAACAATCATCTGATGAAGTGTTACAATATGCCGATATTGCTGAATGGCAACATGAATTACTAACAGCAGAAGATGTTAATTTAGGCAAAGCTTACTGGAAACAACAAGAGTTTCCTAATTTATTTGATATTAGGCCTCCTTTTGAGAAAAAAGTTGCTGAAGATGTTGTAGTATTTGAACCAAAAACTTTTAGACTAGAACTTGGTAAAAATTTTTTAGTTGATATTCAGAATATATTGCAAAAACCAACTGATTCATTAGCTGATTTTTTATTAACTTGTTGGCAAATTGTTTTATGGCGAAATCTTGATAAACCTGACATAGTTGTCGGGAGATTATATGATGGTCGCAAACATCAGGAATTACAAGCGGTTATTGGATTATTTGCTAAATATTTACCGCTTGCATCTCATTTACAGCCAGATTTATTATTTAAGCAATTATGGCAACAAGTTCAAGAATCGGTTAGTCAAGCTCATCAATGGCAAGATTACTTTTCTTGGCAAGAGTATAGCAAGAATTTGGCTATTGATTTCTTGCCATACTGTTTTGAATTTACAGAGCAAGCACAGCAAGCATCTGTCGATACATTAACATTTAATCTATACAAAGAGTATGCTTGTATTGATAGGTTCAAACTTAAACTATCTTGTATTCGTCAACAAGATGATTTAGTTGTTAACTTGTATTATGATGCTAAGTTATTCCCATTAGAGGATATTCAACGTTTAGCAGCACAATTTCAGCAACTATTGTCTAGTGTTATTTATAATCCCGATGCTGCGATTAGTGAATTAGAAATTCTAAACGATTGCGAACTTCAACAAGTACTGTTTGAGTTTAACAATACCCAAGTTGATTACAATCGCTCTCAATTAATTCATCAGCTATTTGAGGCGCAAGCAGAAAGCGTACCAGATAATATTGCTGTAGTAGTTAACAATCAGCAATTAACCTACCGTGAATTAAATGAACGTGCTAATCAATTAGCTCATTATCTACATAAATTAGGTGTTCAAGCAGAAGTATTCGTAGGAATTTGTGTAGAGCGTTCTTTATCAATGGCTATTGGTATTCTTGCTATTCTCAAAGCAGGTGGGGCTTATGTACCATTAGATCCAACCTATCCATCAGAACGCTTACAATTTATCCTGCAAGATACCCAAACACCAGTATTATTAACTCAGCAATCTTTGCTGCAAGATTTACTAGAAACTCAAGCAAAAATTATTTGCTTAGATGCTGATTGGGAAATTATTGCATCTGAGAGCCACAATAATCCTGCTGTGGCGATGACATCTGCCAACTTAGCTTATATTATCTATACTTCTGGCTCTACAGGTAAACCTAAAGGTGTACAAATCACTCATCAAAATTTAGTCAACTCTACACAGGCGCGGCTGAATTATTATCAAGAACCTGTTGGTAGTTTCTTGTTACTTTCCTCCTTTGCTTTTGATAGTTCTGTCGCTGGGATTTTCTGGACACTATGCTCTGGTGGAACTTTGGTATTTCCCCAAGTAGGTGGAGAGCAAGATATATCATATTTGCTCAATTTAATTAGCCAAAATCAGGTAACTCATTTATTAAGTTTACCTTCCTTATATAATGTCATTTTAGAGCAAGCAAACCAACAAGAATTAGTTTCATTACGTAGTGTGATCGTTGCAGGTGAATCTTGTTCAGCAGAATTAGTGATTCGTCATTTAGAAAAACTTCCCCAAGTAGCTTTATTTAACGAATATGGGCCCACAGAAACCACAGTTTGGAGTACTGTTTATCATTGCTGTTCGCCAGAAATAGGAAATTCAGTATCTATTGGTCGCCCAATTACGAACGCACAAATTTATTTACTTGACCGTAATTTACATCCTGTTCCTTTAGGGGTGGCTGGTGAAGTATATATTGGTGGCGATGGTTTAGCTAGAGGTTATTTGAACCGTCCTGATTTAACAGCAGAACGTTTTATTAGGAATCCTTTTGAGGAAGTAGAAGGAAGTCGTCTGTATAAAACTGGTGATTTAGCCCGCTATTTAGCAGACGGAAACATAGAATTTCTGGGTCGTATTGACCAGCAAATAAAAATTCGCGGTTTCCGGATTGAATTAGGCGAAATTGAAGCAGTCTTAAAACGAAATCCTGCTGTTGACGAAGTTATCGTTGTCGCTAGAAGTGAGAGCAAGAGTTATTTCCAGAATGAGGATAGTTATATCGATCCAAAAAATACGGAAATTTTAGTAACCAAAATATTGTCACTTGGTCAAGAGTATGCTGAACAACATTTAGCAGAAATAGAGAAATTATCTGAAGATGAACTAGAAATAATACTGGCACAAGAAATCACAGGTCAAGATGTCAAAGAAATACTAGTTAATTCTGCCGTGGAAAATCATAGAAGCCGCAGATTAAGACAATTTTCCAACTTTTATATCTGCCTGGAAATTGATGAAAATTTTATTAATCCTCCGCAAAAATTTCAAAGAAACTGGTTGCTCAAGCAAAGCATTGATGAACTGGCAGATGATTTAATTCATTTAGATGCTTTATCAAGACGATTTGTAGCTGGTAATCAAACTACTTCAAAACAAGCTGAAAGTTCAACATCAATTTTTGAAAGTCAGCAAATCATGGAGGACTGGCAGATTCCTCTGATGCAAGCAATGGCTAATATTATTACTGAGACACATAGCAACGTCTTAGAAGTAGGTTTTGGCAGAGGAGTTTCTGCAAGTTTGATTCAAGATAAGGGTGTTAAATCTCACACAATTATCGAGTGTGATGATGCTGTATCAGAAGCATTTTATCATTGGAAAACGCATTATACTGAACAGGACATTCGATTAGTTAAGGGCAAATGGCAAGAGGTCAAAGACCAGTTGGGAATTTACGATGGTATCTTTTTTCATGCCAATATTCTTAATGAAGAGCAATTGCTAGAAGATGTTGTTGAAAGTGTGACATTTGCAGAACATTTTTTCCCAACAGCTGTAGAGCATTTACGAGAAGGAGGAGTTTTTACTTACCTAACCCATGAAATCGATTCTTTTAGTCGTAGGCATCAACGGCTGGTTCTCAAATATTTTAGTTCTCTGACCTTGAGCATTGTGGAACCCTTATCTCTACCAGAAGATACTAAAGATTTGTGGTGGGCTGATTCAATGGTTGTAGTGAAGTGCATTAAGTAGAAACTGATTACTATGGAGGCTTTTAATGATTGATTTTTATCAGCGTGTTGATACTCTTTGTCTCAAAAAACGTCATCTACTTGCGCTTCGATTGAAACAACAACTAGCAACTGTCTTAGCCAGAAAAGATGTACAGACTCATCAACGGTTGGTAGCTTATATAGTCCCACATCAAGGAGAATTACCTCGTACAACCGATCTGCGCTATTTTCTAGAAGATAAATTGCCCGACTACATGATACCGTCGGCGTTTGTTAACCTAAAAGCTCTACCTAAACTTCCTAATGGCAAGGTAGACATACAGGCACTACCAAAACCTGAGTTATCAAAAACTTTTGCGGCTCCTCAAACTCGTGTGGAAAAAGTACTGGCTGAAATTTGGGCGCAAGTTCTGGTGGTAGAGCAAGTAGGTATTCATGACAATTTCTTTGAGTTAGGTGGAGATTCTATCCTCAGTATTCAGATTGTTGCCAAAGCCAATCAAGCTGGTTTACAACTCACCCCCAAACAGCTTTTTGAACACCAAACAATTGCAGAATTGGCAATGGTCACTGGTACAACTCAATCTATACAAGGAGAACAAAGGTTAGTTACAGGTGAAGTAGCTCTTACACCTATTCAGCAATGGTTCTTGCTACAAAATCAGCCAGATTCACACCATTGGAATCAATCTTGTTTATTGGAAATACCGCAAGGACATAACCCCAAATTATGGGAGCAGCTGCTGCAACGATTAATTGAGCATCATGATGCACTACGCTTACGTTTCCATTTCCATGAATCAGGCTGGGTGCAAGTTGTCTCTAATGTCAAGGAGATGAGGGTTTTTCAACATATAGACTTGTCAACTTTGCCAGAAATTGAGCAAAATACAGCTATTGAAACAGTAGCAACTGAGCTTCAAGGAAGTTTGAATCTATCGCAGGGGACGCTTATTCGGGTGGCTTTATTTAACCTGGGTTCACAAAAAAGTAGTCGTCTGTTAATTATCATCCATCACTTGGCTGTAGATGGTGTTTCTTGGCGAATTTTATTAGAAGACCTTCAGACTGTTTATCTACAACTTAGTCAGGGTAAGTCGATAAATTTGCCAGATAAAACTACTTCATTCCAAGAATGGGCTTTGCGTTTAAAAGATTATGCACAGTCTACAGAATTAATCAAAGAGCAGGAATATTGGTTAGGACAACTACGAAAACTTGTTTCTCCCTTACCAGTAGATTATGCTGGAGGCGACAAAACTGTGGCTAAGGCTAGCACTGTATCAGTTAGTCTGAGCCGGGAAGACACCCAAGCTTTACTACAAAAAGTGCATCAAGCTTACCACACTCAAATTAACGATGTATTACTGACATCGCTAGTGCAGGCCTGTGCAGAGTGGACAGGTGAGCATTCGCTGTTACTAGATATGGAAGGTCATGGAAGAAACGACATTTTTCCCAATATAAACTTATCGCGCACAGTTGGTTGGTTTGCTTGTTTGTTTCCTGTGTTATTAGATATCGAGGGAGCTTCCAGTTTAGGAAATGCTTTGATGACAGTTAAAGAACAACTGAGATCTATACCTAATCATGGAATAGGGTATGGCATACTACGTTATCTCAGTAGCGAGGATAAAATTAGATCACAACTGCAAGCTTCTCCTCAAGCTGAAATATTTTTTAACTACCTTGGTCAAACTGATCAAGTATTTTCGCAGTCGTCCATGTTTACACCTACTAGAGAATGCGTTGGCCCAAATCGTAGCCTGCGGGGTAGTCGAGTTTATCTATTAGAAGTTGCAGTAGTTGTTGCTAGCGGACAACTGCACGTTAATTGGACTTACAGTGAGGCGATACATCAGCGAACCACAGTGGAAAAATTAGCGAATAGTTTTATTAAAGCACTGCGATCGCTCATTACTCATTGCCAATCTCGTCAAGCTCTTGGTTTCACGCCATCAGACTTCCCCCAAGCCAAGTTGGAGCAACAAGACTTGGATAAATTCTTAGCAAAATTCAACCAATAAGCTTAGAAGATAACTCAATGAATACAGCCAATATCGAAAATATCTACGAACTTTCCCCAGTCCAGCAGGGTATTTTGTTTCACAGCTTGTATGAATCGGAATCTGGAGCTTATTTTGTGCAGATAAGCTATGGTTTACGAGGAATGCTCAATATTGAGGCTTTTGAACGGGCTTGGGAAAGAGTCGTGGCGCACCACTCACCTTTGCGTACTAGTTTCCATTGGGAAGGACTTGACAAACCGCTACAAGTTGTAAATAAAAAAGTCCAATTACCTCTAGAAAAACTAGATTGGCGGGGAATAAATCCCGAAGAACAGCAAGAGAAATTTCAGGCTTTTTTGTTGAGCGATCGCCAATTGGGTTTTAATTTATCTGATGAATCCCTATTGCGTCTGACTTTGATTCGTTTGGATAACCAGCATTACCACTTCGTCTGGAGTTCCCACCACATTATCCTTGATGGCTGGTCAGGGGCGTTAGTATTCAAAGATTTTGCTTTACTTTACGAAGCATTTTGTCGGGGTGAAGAAATCACCTTACCATTCGTTGGTCGCTTTTCTGGCTATATTGCTTGGTTGCAACAACAAGATTTATCTCAAGCTGAGGCTTTTTGGCGACAAGCATTACAAGGATTTAGAGCACCCACTTTTTTAACTAATCTCGAAGTTAAGAGTTTGTCGGCTCCAGCAGAAAAGTATTTTGAACAAAACTTCAAACTCTCACCTGCAACGACAACATCTCTAAAATCTTGGGCAAAACAGCATCAACTGACCCTAAATACTATAGTTCAGGGGGCTTGGGCTTTGCTCCTTAGCCGCTATAGCGGCGAGGATGAGGTAATGTATGGTGTTACGGTTTCCGGTCGCCCAGTAGACCTCGCCACAGCAGAGTCAATGGTAGGAATATTCATTAACACCCTACCTTTGCGTGTGAAATTTGATGCTGAGATGTTTTTACTACCTTGGCTTGAGCAAATACAGTGTCAATTGATAGAAATCCGTCAGTATGAATATACTCCACTGGTAGAAATTCAAGGTTGGAGTGAAATACCACGAGGTTTGCCCTTATTTGAAAGCATCGTGGTGTTTGAAAATTATCCGGTGGATCAGGCGTTGTCTGATTGGCAAAAAAATTTAGAAATCCACAATATTAGTAGTTTTAACTATACCAACTATCCTCTGAGTATTGGTGCGACACCTGGGTCTGAGTTGAAACTATCTATTACTTATGATTGTGATCGCTTTGATGCTGGCACTATTACCAGAATGATAGGGCATTTCCAAATATTGCTTGAAGCAATGGGAACTAATCCTACAGTGCGCTTACAGGAGTTGCCACTATTAACCGCATCTGAGAAACATCAGCTACTAGTAGAGTGGAATCAAACTCAGGCTGAGTATCCGCAAAACCAATGTATACATCAGTTATTTGAGGCACAGGTAGAGAAAACACCAGATGCAATAGCCGTAGTATTTGCAGAACAAAGCCTTACCTATCAACAACTAAATCAGCGTGCGAATCAGTTAGCACACTACTTGCAAAAATTGGGGGTGGGTGCAGAAGTATTGGTAGGTATTGGTATAGAACGCAGCCTCGATATAGCGATCGCAGTTTTAGCTGTGCTGAAAGCTGGTGCTGCTTATGTACCGCTAGATCCAGACCAACCTGCACAGCGTCTAACTTTCATGATAAAAGATGCAGATTGTCAGGTACTACTAACTCAAAAGCATTTGGTAGATGCACTTACAGCTTACCAAAGTCAGGTAGTTTGTCTAGATGCAGATTGGGCGTTAATTTCGCAAGAATCAGAGTTAAATCTACTTAGCAACACAGTTACAGCCGAAAACTTAGCATATATCATCTATACCTCTGGTTCTACTGGTCAGGCAAAAGGTGTGATGGTTCAGCATAGTAGCCTTGTGAATGCCTATCACGGTTGGGAGCAAGCTTATCAACTGCAAGCAATAACTTGCCACTTGCAAATGGCTAATTTCTCCTTCGATGTTTTTGCTGGTGACTTAATCCGGGCTTTATGTTCTGGTGCGAAATTAGTTATTTGTCCGCGTGACTTCCTACTAGAACCGGATACATTATATGCTTTGATGCGCCAGCAGAAAGTTGAGTGTGCAGAATTTGTCCCCGCAGTTTTCCGAAACCTTGTCCACTACCTAGAGGAAAATCAAAAATGCCTCGATTTTATGCGATTGTTGATCTGCGGTTCTGATAGTTGGTATGGCGGAGAGTATCAAAAATTTAAAGGTTTTCTCGGAGAACAGACATGGCTAATTAACTCTTATGGCTTAACTGAAGCCACAATTGACAGTTCCTATTTTGGAAGTGCTACAGAAAATTTATTAACTGAGCAGTTAGTACCGATTGGGCGGCCCTTTGCTAACACCCAGCTTTACATTTTAGATCCGCTTTTGCAGCCAGTACCAATTGGAGTTTGTGGAGAGCTTTACATTGGTGGTGTAAGTTTAGCTAGAGGTTATCATAACCGCCCAGAATTAACAAATGAAAAGTTTATTTCTAACCCCTTTAACAGCCAACCGGGAGCGCGTCTGTACAAAACTGGCGATTTAGCACGGTATTTGCCTGATGGAAATATTGCCTTAGTTGGACGAGCCGATCATCAGGTAAAAATTCGGGGTTTTCGGATTGAATTAGGAGAAATAGAAGCAGTACTAACCCAAAATCCAGCGGTGGAGAAAACTGTAGTTATCTCCAGAGAAGACGAACCTGGAAATAAACGCTTGGTGGCTTATGTAGTACAAAAACCACCATCTGATGCAGCGAATGAATTTAGTAATGAACAATTAACACAGTGGGAAGATGTTTTTGATGACCTCTATCAAGAAGTTGCCGCAAAAGAAACACTGAAGTTTGATATCAAGGGTTGGAACAGTAGTTATACTGGTCAGCCAATTCCAGAATTAGAGGTGAGCGACTGGATAAATCAAACAGTAGAGCGAATTTTATCATTCAACCCAAGCAGTGTGCTAGAGATAGGTAGTGGAAGCGGTTTAATGTTATTTCGGATTGCACCCCATTGCCAAAAATATTGTGCCACGGATCTATCAGCCAAAGCTCTGGCTAATCTGCACTATCAATTGACTTTGTTAGAGCCAGAAATACCGGGTGTTACTCTCATTCAAAGAGGAGCAAACGACTTTAAGGATGTAGCAGCCCATAGTTTAAAAACATTATTAATAGTTTCAGTAGTTCAATACTTTCCCAGCATTGACTATCTGTTGGACGTATTAGAAAAAGCAGTGAATGCAGTCGAACCAGGTGGTTGTATCTTCTTAGGAGATATTCGCAGTTTGTCAGTTTTGGAACATTTTCATGTTTCAGTCCAATTTCACCGAGCAGCAAACTCTGTCTCAAAAACAGAGTTAAAACAGCGTGTCCAAAAGCAAGTATTTGAGGAAAAACAACTGGTTATTGATCCTGCATTTTTCACTGCCTTAAAACAGTATTTACCGAAAATTAGCCATGTAGAAATTTTGCTAGAACGCGGTTACTACCAAAATGAATTAAATAAATTTCGCTACGATGTCATTCTGCATATAGGACATGAAGTTAATCAGAAAATAGATGTGCCTTGCTTAGACTGGCACAAAAAGCAGTTAACACTGGCAATTGTGAAGCGATCGCTAATAGAAAACCAACCGGAAATTTTAGCGATCGCTTCTGTTCCAAATGCCCGTGTCGCCGCCGAACACCAGATTTTGCAGTGGTTAGCATCCTCTGAAGGGCCGGAAACTGTCGGTGAAATGAGACAAGCTTGGCAAAAAATTTTGACAAATCCTGGAGTTGAGCCAGAAGATTTTTGGACATTAGCTGAAGAATTAGCTTACTCTATCGACATTACTTGGTCAGATTCTGGTGCGGAGGGTTGTTACGATGTAGTCTTCCGGCGATGTCCAGCAAATGGGTACTCCAAAAACACAACTCAAACTACCAGAAATCGCCCTTGGAGAACCTACGCCAACAACCCCTTACAAGGGCAGTTTGCTCATGAGTTGGTGCCTCAACTCCGCGATTTCCTCAAGCAAAAACTGCCAGTTTACATGATTCCCTCGGCTTTCATATTACTTTCGGCACTGCCGCTTTTGCCTAATGGTAAGATAGACCGCCGCAGTTTAACTATACCCGAATCAGTAACAACTGAGTTAGAAGAAACTTTTGTGCCTCCCCGTACAGATGTCGAAGAAATTTTAGCGGGAATTTGGGCGAAAATTCTCCGTGTTGAGCGAGTTGGTATTCACGACAATTTTTTTGACTTAGGCGGACACTCATTGTTAGCTACTCAAGTTATCTCCCGCATTCGGGAAACTTTTAAATTAGACTTACCTCTGCGTTGTTTATTTGAGTCGCCCACAGTAGCGGAATTATCCCCAAGGCTAATTGCCCATGAAGTTAAACCAGGAATGACGGCAAAGATAGCACAAATCGTAAAACAGTTAGAGGGTATGTCAGCCGAAGAGGCAAAACAAGCACTTGAGAACCGGAAAGCAACTAAACAAGTGAGCGCATGATGGATACACAAAAACTAGAACTACTTGCTTATTTGCTAGAAGAGGAAGGAATCGCATCTCCCAAAATGCCGACGATTTCTCCAAGGGAGAGTTCGGATAATTTGCCACTATCTTTTGCACAACAACGTTTGTGGTTTCTCAATCAGTTAGAACCAGACAGCCCTTTTTATAACATTTTTGCTGCCTTAAGCCTGAATGGTGTACTTAATGTCGCCGCACTGGAACAGAGCTTTAACGAAATCATCCAGCGTCACGAGATTTTACGAACTACATTTAATGTTGTCAATGGAGAACCAATTCAGATAATTAATCCCCAACAAAAGCTCACCATTAAGTTAATTGACCTGACAGCCTTACCAGCCCAAAAGCGAGAAACTGAGGCACTACAGTTAGTAAATAAGGAAGCTGGGCAACCTTTTGATTTAGCAACTGGGCTATTAGTCAGAAGTACCTTGCTATGTCTGGACGAAGCAGAACATATTTTACTGTTTACCATGCACCACATTGTCAGTGATGGTTGGTCAACAGACATATTGGTGCGTGAAGTAGCAACTCTTTACGAATGTTACTGTAACGGTAAGCCTTCTCCACTACCAGAATTGCCCATCCATTACGCAGACTATGCTCTTTGGCAGCGAAAATCGTTACAAGGTGAAATGCTGGCAACTCAAATAGACTACTGGAAACAGCAATTAGGAGACAGTCTGCCAGTTTTAGAGTTACCCACTGACCGACCTCGACCCCATGTCCAAAGTTACCAAGGGGCAGTGCAATCTTTCCAGTTACCGAAAGATGTGACTGTTGCCCTAAAAACTTTGAGTCAGCAGGAAGGCTGTACTTTGTTTATGACTCTTTTGGCAGGTTTCAAAGTTCTGCTATATCGTTACACGGGTACTAGGGATATTGTAGTTGGTTCACCAATTGCTAATCGCGATCACACAGAGTTAGAAGGGTTAATTGGATTTTTTGTCAATACATTAGTGTTGCTAACTAACTTATCAGATAATCCCACCTTCCGAGAACTGCTATGTAGGGTGCGCGAAGTTACTTTAGGAGCCTACGACCACCAAGATTTACCTTTCGATTTGTTGGTAGAAGAACTGAAGCCTCAGCGTGACTTGAGCCATACACCACTGTTCCAAGTTATGTTTGTTCTCCAGAATGCCCCCATGTCGACTATGGAGTTATCAGGCTTAACCTTACAGGCTTTGCAAAGTGAATCTACCACCGCCAAGTTTGATTTAACTTTATTGATGGAGGAAACAGATTCAGGAATCAGGGGTGCATTAGAATACAACACTGATTTATTTGATGCTGCTACTATTGCCCGGATGGCAGAGCATTTACAGAGGTTACTTGCAGGTATTGTAGCTAATCCTGAACAACAAATAGCACAACTGCCCTTACTAACGGCAAATGAGCAGCATCAGTTGTTGGCGTGGAATCACACTCAGGCAGAGTATACGTTAAATAAGTGTATTTATGAGTTATTCGAGGAGCAGGTAGAAAAAACACCGGATGCAGTCGCAGTAGTCTTTGCAGACCGACAATTAACCTACCAAGAGTTAAATACCAAAGCGAATCAACTCACCCACTATTTGCAAAAGTTAAATGTAAGTTCTGATACTTTAGTCGGTATTTGCATTGAACGTTCTTTAGAAATGGTTGTAGGACTTTTGGGTATTCTCAAAGCAGGTGGGGCTTATGTACCACTTGACCCCGCTTACCCTGCTGAACGCTTGGCATTTATGCTTGCTGATGCAGATGTATCAGTGTTACTCACTCAGAAACATTTACAAGATGGACTACCGCAAACATCAGCGCAAATAGTCTGTTTAGACCAAGATTGGGACACTGTCGCCCAACACAGCAACGACAACCCAAACAGCGCAGTGCAACCGGAAAACTTAGCGTATGTGATTTACACATCTGGTTCCACAGGACAACCCAAAGGTGTGATGATTCCTCACCGCGCCCTCTGTAATCATATGCTGTGGATGCAATCAGAATTTCCTCTCACAACGTCAGATCGGGTGTTGCAAAAAACACCGTTTAGCTTTGATGCTTCGGTTTGGGAGTTTTATGCACCTTTGTTAACAGGTGGACGGTTGATTGTAGCTCAACCCGGTGGACATCAGGATAATGCTTATCTTTTAGACTTAATTGCACAACAACAAGTCAGCATTGTGCAATTCGTACCTTCACAGTTGCGATCGCTCTTAACAGAACAAAAAATATACAACTGTCACAGCTGGCGCCGAGTATTTTGTGGCGGGGAAGCGTTAGCAATTGACCTACAAACAAGCTTTTTTAGCATTTTGCCCAATGTTGAACTCTGTAACTTATACGGTCCAACTGAGGCGACAATTGATACAGTATATTGGCGATGTCAGCCGGAAGATGAGCAGAGGGTGGTACCAATTGGAAAGGCGATCGCTAATACTCAAATATATCTCTTAGATTCTTATCTCCAACCTGTCCCTATTGGTGTACCTGGTGAAATATACATTGGTGGCGCAGGTTTAGCGCGGGGTTATCTCAACCGCCCCGATTTGACAGCTGAAAAATTTATAGCAAATCCCTTTCTTTCTGGTACAAAGTTATATAAAACAGGTGATTTAGCTCGTTATCGTCCAGATGGGACTATAGAATTTATTGACCGTTTTGATGGACAAGTCAAGTTAAGAGGCTTGCGGATTGAACTAGGAGAAATAGAAACCCAACTAACCCAGTACTTACAAATCAAACAAGCTGTAGTTTTAGTTCGGGAAGATATACCCGGAGAAAAACGCATAGTGGCTTATATTGTTCCCAGTCAGGAACAGTCACCTACAGTCAGTGAACTGCGGAGTTTCTTGAAAAACAATCTCCCTGACTATATGGTGCCATCAGTTTTTATCACTTTAAATACCCTCCCATTCTTACCAAATGGCAAGTTAGACCGAAAAGCACTACCAGCACCAGATACCGCTAGACCTGATTTACAAGCTGTTTTTGCTACACCACGCACTCCTGTTGAAGAAACCCTCGTGCAAATCTGGTCTGAAGTTCTGCGGCTCGAAAATGTAGGTATTAACGACAACTTTTTTGAGTTAGGTGGAGATTCTATCCTCAGTTTACAAGTGATTGCTAAAGCTAATCAAGCTGGTTTACAACTAACTCCTAAACAGATATTTGAATATCAAACCATTGGCGATTTAGCATTAGTAGCAGGTATAAGTAAAAAAATTGTCGATGAACAAGGCATTGTTACAGGTTCTCTGAATCTCACTCCTATTCAACATTGGTTTTTTAAACAGGAATTACTTGATTCTCATCATTGGAATCAGTCGGTAATGTTAGAATTAGATTCGAGTTTTAATCCAATTCTCTTAGAGCAGGTTGTACAGCAATTACTTGTTCATCACGATGCTTTGCGTTTGCGGTTTGTGCAAACTGAATTCGGTTGGAAATCAAGCATTAATGAACCTGGAAAAAATACACCTTTTGCTATCATTGATTTATCAAATTTACCTGAGCATGAACAAAGACGAGCAATAGAGGCAAAAGCTAATGCACTCCAAGCCAGCCTCAACTTATCTCAATTATTGCAAGTTGCTTTATTTAGACTGGGAGAGAATCAAGCTTATAGATTGTTGATTATTATTCATCATCTAGCAGTTGATGGAGTTTCTTGGCGAATTTTACTAGAAGATTGGCAAACAGTTTATCAACAAATTGTGCAGGGTAAAAAAATCCAACTACCAGCTAAAACCACTTCGGTAAAACAGTGGGTTAAAAAACTTCAAGAATATGCTAATTTAGCAACAGTCAAGTCAGAAATTAATTATTGGTTGAGCCAGTCTTACCAAAATATTTCTCCTTTACCTGTTGACTGTCCCAATGGAGAAAATACTGTTGCTTCAGCTTGTACAGTTTCCGTCAGTCTCTCCCAGGCAGAAACGACATCTTTATTACATGAAGTACCAACAGTTTATCAAACTCAAATCAATGATATTTTGCTAACGGCTCTTGTGCAAACTTTTGAACAATGGACTGGTAACAGTTCACTTTTGATTAATTTGGAAGGTCATGGAAGAGAGGACATTTTAGAAAACGTTGATTTATCGCGTACTGTTGGCTGGTTTACTACTATCTTTCCAGTAATATTGGATATCACAGCAGCTTTTGGTTTTGGAGAAGCATTAAAAACAGTTAAAGAACAATTACGCAGTATTCCTCTTAAAGGTATTAACTATGGCGTACTACGTTATCTCGGTGAACAGTCAATTGCGGAAAAACTCAAAGCTTTACCTCAACCAGAGGTGACATTTAACTACTTAGGTCAATTTGATCAAGTGATTTCTGAAACTTCAATGTTTCGACCTGCGACGGAATCAACGGGAGCAACCCAAAGTCCGAGAGGAAAGCGTCACTGTTTGCTAGAGATGAATGGGTTAATTGTTGGGGGACAGTTGCGGCTGGATTGGACTTATAGCAAAGCATTACATCAACCAGCAACAGTGGAAAAACTAGCTCAAGGATTTATTGAAGCATTGCGATCGCTCATTGTCCACTGTCAGTCACCCAATGTTGGCGGGTTCACTCCTTCTGATTTTCCGCAGATGCAATTTAGTCAACAAGAATTAGATGAATTAATGGCTGAAATATAGCTTTTCTCAACGTAGAGTCACGCAAAGGTAACGCGGAGTTACGCAGAGTTTTTTAAGAGAATTTGTGAGGAAGAAGGTAACTGTTCATGAATAAAAAGAATATTGAAAATATTTATCCGCTTTCACCTACGCAGCAAGGCATACTCTTTCATACTCTCCGCGCCCCAGAATCGGGAGTTTATGTAGTTCAGAGTTGTTATACCTTTAGCAAAAATATTAACATTGCGGCTTTTAAACAAGCTTGGCAACAAGTTATCAACCAGCATCATATTTTACGCACTTCTTTCTACTGGAAGCAGTACAAAGAGCCGTTTCAGGTTGTAAATAGAAGTTTGCAGTTACCTTGGCAACAGTATAACTGGCAAGAATTATCTGTATCAGAACAGCAAGAAAGGCTAGAAGAATTTTTACAAGCCGACCGTCAGCAAGGATTTGATGTTTCTCAAGCACCCCTGATGCGCTTGACTTTTATACAGGTAGGCAAAGAAACTTATCATTTTATTTGGAGCAGCCACCACTTAATTTTAGATGGTTGGTCTGGGGCTATAGTACTTCAGCAAGTATTCCAGGCTTACGAAGCATTATGTAAGGATCAAGTTGTATCGTTAGTGCGCTGTCGTCCTTATGCAGATTATATTGCTTGGCTACAACAGCAAGACTTATCAAAAGCCGAAGCATTTTGGCGCAATGTTCTGCAAGATTTTACTGCACCTACACAGTTGCGGGTAAATAGTTCTGCAAGTGGTGCAACCGGATATGATGAGCAGTCAATCAAGCTATCACCAGCCACAACCGTCGCGCTGCAATCTTTAGCACGACAGCACAAGTTAACTTTAAATAATTTAGTACAGAGTGCTTGGGCTATACTCCTCAGCCGTTATAGTGGTGAACAAAATATAGTTTTTGGTGCTACTTCTGCTGGTCGTACACCTGCATTAGTGGGTTCAGAATCAATGGTGGGACTGTTTATCAACACCTTACCGATGCGGGTGCAGGTTTCTGGGGATGAGTTGTTAATTCCTTGGCTGCAAAAACTCCAGGCGCAACAGGTGGAAGCGCAGCAGTATGAATACAGCCCCTTGGTGCAAGTCCAAGGATGGAGTGAAGTTTCGAGAAATTTACCTTTGTTCGAGAGTATTTTGGTGTTTGAAAACTACCCTGTAGACGCTTCTTTAAAAGCATGGGCTACAGAAATGCAGGTTCATAATGTGCGGTCTATAGAGACGACAAACTATCCCATCACAATTAAAGCAGGGGTAGCTACAGAATTATCGTTAGAGATTGTGAGCGATCGCTTTCGTTTCAATACAACTACCATCACCCGAATGTTAGGTCATCTGCAAACATTATTAGAAGGTATGGTTGCCAATCCTCACCAGTTTCTCTGTTCATTACCATTATTGACAGCAGCCGAAATCCACCAACAATTAATAGAGTGGAATAATACGCAAACAGACTATCCCAAAGATAAGTGCATCCATCAATTATTTGAAGAACAGGTAGAAAAAACACCAGATGCTATTGCAGTAGTCTTTGAAGACCAACAATTAACCTATCGAGAACTAAACCAGCGTGCCAATCAGTTAGCGCATTATCTAAGAAAGCTGAATATTAAGGCAGAAGTTCCAGTTGCTATTTGCCTGGAACGTTCCTTAGAAATGGCGATCGCCATCCTAGCCATCCTCAAAGCTGGAGGTGTCTATGTACCAATAGATCCAACATATCCCTCAGAACGTTTAGCTTGGATGCTGGGGGATATACAAGCACCAGTATTATTAACTCAAAACAAACTATCAACCAAATTACCCTTACTCTCGGCTAAAGTCGTTTGCTTGGATCAAAAGGAGGAAACTATTAGCCAGGAGAGTCATATTAATCTGGTCACTGAAACTACTCCTCAAAATTTAGCTTATGTGATGTACACTTCCGGTTCAACAGGAATACCTAAAGGTGTGAGCGTCATTCATCAAGGTGTAGTAAGGCTAGTGAAAGAAACCAATTACGCTAACTTGAATGCACAAGAAGTTTTCTTGCAAGCTGCGCCAATTTCCTTCGATGCATCTACTTTTGAAATTTGGGCTTGCTTGTTAAATGGTGGAAAGTTAGTGTTATTTCCTGGTGAAGCTACAACTTTGTTGACAGAATTAGGAAAAGTTTTGCAACAATATCATGTTTCAACATTATGGTTGACTGCTAGTTTGTTTCACCTAATGGTAGATGAACAACTGGAGGATCTAAAGCAAGTAAGACAACTTGTGGCTGGTGGTGATGTTTTATCTGTTACCCATATACAAAAATTTTTAAAAGAATGCCAAGACTGTCAGCTAATTAACGGTTATGGACCAACAGAAAATACGACATTTACCTGTTTTTATCCTATTACTGCTGATAGTCAAATAAAAAATTCTGTTCCTATTGGTCGTCCTATTGCCAATACCCAAACTTATATATTAGATAGTAATTTGCAACTCCTTCCTGTTGGTGTTCCAGGAGAATTATATATTGGGGGTGACGGTTTAGCTCGGCATTACTATAACCGTCCAGATTTAACATCTAGCAAATTTCTACCTAATCCTTACAATCAAATCCTTAGCTCATATATATATAGAACAGGAGATTTAGTCCGCTATTTGGAAGACGGCAATATTGAATTTTTAGGACGCATTGATCAACAAGTAAAAATTAGAGGTTTTCGTATTGAGTTAGAAGAAATTGAAGCGGTTATTTGTCAACACCCTGCTGTGCGACAAGCAATTGTAAATGTACAACAAGATAATAATGGTAATAACCTTTTAGTAGCCTATTTTGTTCCAGAATCAGAATCAACAAATACAGTCAATAACTTACGTTGCTTTTTACAAAATAAGCTACCTGAATATATGTTACCTACGGGATTTGTGGCATTACAAACATTACCACTAACTAATAATGGCAAAGTTAATCGCAAGCTCTTACCAGTATTTGAACAGACTCAGACAGAATTAGAAAAAGTGTATGTAGCACCACGCAATTCCCAAGAAGAACAACTAACACAAATTTGGGCAGAAGTCCTTGGTTTGGAACGAATAGGGATTTATGATGACTTTTTTGACTTGGGGGGACATTCCTTACTAATTATGCGTTTGTTTGCTCGTATCCGCCAACTTTTTCAAATAGATTTACCTATACAAACTTTATTGACAGCGCCTACGGTGGCAGCTTTTACCCAAAGGTTACAAACTACAAATATTGCTCATCCTGCCTTGGATTTAAAAGCGGAGGCTGTGCTTGATCTAGCAATCAATTGTGAGGGGAAACAAATTGAGGATATAACTAATCCTGCTTGTATATTCTTAACTGGTGCAACAGGTTTTTTAGGTGCTTTTATACTAGATGAACTTCTTCAACAAACTCAAGCAGATATTTATTGCTTGGTTCGTGCTGCTAATACTGAGGAAGGAAAGCAAAAACTTCGCCGCACTCTGGAATCATATTTGATTTGGAATGAATCTCAAAGTGCAAGAGTTATCACAGTTGTGGGTGATTTATCTCAACCACTTTTGGGACTTTCCCAAGTGCAGTTCACAGCACTAGCCAAGAAAATTGATGTTATCTATCACAATGGTGCTTGGGTACATCATGCATCGCCATACTCCACACTCAAGGCAGCAAATGTCCTGGGAACACAGGAAGTTTTGCGATTAGCTAGCCAAATAAAAATTAAGCCTGTACATTTCATTTCTACTATTAGTGTTTTCTCTGCACCTATAGGTAGTGGAGTGCAGTTGGTTCAAGAACAGTCCAGCCTTGATGATTATTCTGTACCAGACAACGGTTACGCTCAAAGTAAATGGGTAGCGGAAAAGTTAGTCACCATTGCACGCGATCGCGGCTTACCAGTTTCTATTTACAGACCAGGAAGGATATCTGGACATAGCATAACAGGTGCATTTAATCCCAATGATTTTTTCTACAAATTACTTATAGGATGCGTCCAACTGGGTAATGTTCCCGAAAGAGAATTTTTCGATAGTTTAGCACCTGTAGATTATGTGAGCAAAGCTATTGTTTATTTATCTAAGCAACAAAAATCTTTAGGGAAAGCTTTTCATGTGCTAAATCAAGAGCTTCTTAATTTAAAGTTATTGTTCAATGTAGTTCGTTCTTTTGGCTATCCACTGCAACAAGTATCTAATGAGCAGTGGCAATTAGAGCTGATAAAAATTGCTGAGAATTTTCCCAATCATCCTTTATATCCTTTAATCCCATTATTTACTCTGAAAAAGAGTAGTGAAGCAGCATCAATACCGGAAAAATCCAACTTTGTATTACTTGAATTTGATTGTCGCGATACAAAACAAGGACTCACAGGTACTTCTATCGTTTGTCCAGTAACAGATGAAAATTTACTAGTTACATATTTTTCTTACCTGGTTCGTAATCAATTTATCTTTGCTCCAAAAGCAACTGAAATATATGCAAAAAACAATTTCTAACTTACAGCAAACTGGATCTCAAACTAATAGCGCACCAGAGAATGTGCAAAAAAATTATTTACAGCAATTTCTTACCGACTACAACAAACTTACCAAAACATCTAAAAAACTTACACAAAACTATCGTTTGACCTTAGCAGATAGTCGAGTTCCTGCAGGGTTTAACTTAGCACTAAAAGAAATGTGCTATCCCATTGTTGTAAAAAAATCTTTCGGTTGCAAGATTTGGGATGTTGATGGTAATGAATATATAGATGTAACAATGGGATTTGGTGTAAATCTGTTTGGTCATAACCCATCTTTTGTGAAAACAGCATTACTGGAACAGCTAGAACAAGGCATCCACCTTGGCCCCCAAACAGAATTAGCTGGTGAAGTTGCTGAGTTAATTGCTGAAATAACAGGAATGGAGCGAGTTGCTTTTACAAATACAGGTACGGAAGCAGTTATGGCAGCTATTCGGATTGCTAGAGCCGCTGCAAACCGCGACAAAATAGCGATATTCTCAGGCTCATATCACGGCCATTCTGATGGTACTTTAGTTGAGGCTAAAGAAATAAATGGCAGTTTACAAATACTACCAATAGTTTCAGGTGTTCCGTCTAGCATTGCGAAAGATGTATTGGTTTTGGATTATGGCAGTCCTCAATCATTAGAATTAATAGAAGCTTATAAACATGAATTAGCAGCTGTTTTAGTTGAACCTGTACAAACTAGCCGTGTAGATTTACAACCAAAAGAATTTCTTCATCAACTTAGGCAATTAACAACAGAATTAGATATTGCCTTAATTTTTGATGAAATGGTAACAGGTTTTCGTATTCATCCAGGTGGCGCACAAGCATGGTTTGGTGTTGACGCAGATATAGCCACCTATGGAAAAATTGTTGGTGGTGGTTTGCCTATAGGTGTCATCGCTGGTAAAGCTGCCTATATGGATAAAATCGATGGGGGAATGTGGAACTATGGAGATGCTTCCTTTCCTCAGATTGAAACAACATTGTTTGCAGGTACACATTGTAAGCATCCTTTATCTTTAGCTGCTGCAAAAGCTGTCCTGAAGTATCTCAAGACTCAAGGTACTACGTTGCAATCAAATTTAAATCAACGCACAGCAGAGTTTGTCAACACTTTAAACGCTTACTTTGAAGCTGAAAATATACCTCTGAAAATGATCAATTTTGGCTCAATATTTGGTCCTATTTTTGGAAACTTTACTACTAATTCAGAAGAATCTCCAACACTGGGTTTTAGTTTGTTAACTTATCATTTAATAAAGCAAGGGTTTTTAAGCCGAGGTGGTAGTGGTTTCTTATCAATGGCGCATACAGATGAAGATATTAATTACATAATTCAGGCTGTGAAAAATAGCATTAATGACTTGCGCTCAGGATATTTTTTGTAAGGATAATTCTAGCTTACTTAAGAGCGATCACCCGAAAAAATACTAGCAAAATCTCAATAATATGCAATTTAAACCTATAGAACGTATTGACAAACCATCACTAGAACAATTTCAGAATGAGTTTGTCGTTCAAGACAAGCCAGTAGTTATTTCTGGTGTTGCCAATGATTGGCCAGCTTGTTCTCTGTGGAAGCCAGACACCTTGAAAAGTATGTTTGGTGATGTACGTGTTCCTGTAAGACAAAGTGACAATGAACTCGATGTCTTCTTTGGTAAATCAACAGCAGTCACAGAAATATCTATTGCTGATTATATAGATAGCATTGAATCACTTAATACAGATAGCCAACGTCCATTATATCTTGGTAATCTTTCCTTAACTTCGCCACTAGCTAAAGAATACTTTGACCAGTTAAAGTTACATTTTGATTTTCCTAAGTATTTTACTGAAAATAGTGGATGTGATATTCGCATTTGGATGGGAGCCGCTAATCAAAAATCAACAATTCATAATGACCCATACCATAATTTTAATGCCCAGATATTTGGTGAAAAACTATTTCTTCTATTCCCACCAGAAGAACAAGAAAAACTTTATGTAAAAAAATGGGATGATGAACTTTGGACAAGTCCTGTTGATCCACAACAACCAAACTTAGAAATATTTCCCCTGTTTAGTCAAGCTCACGCATTGAAAGCTTCTTTACAACCTGGCGATATACTTTTTATTCCCGCTTTTTGGTGGCATCAAGCATTATCTATTACGACAACTATAAACATTAATATGTGGTTGTATACCGAAGCAATATGTAAGGTGTGGGAACAACATCCTGCTTTTACTCGGAATTTAAGTAAAGCTTAAACTTGTTAAAAATGGCAAAATTTTATGTCTTCCTTGTAGGAGTTAAACTTTGAAATCAGAAGATATTGATCAACCCAACTTCCGCACCTTTATCCTCATCTGGAGTACTCAGGTGCTTTCAATGCTTGGCTCCGAAATGACTGATTTTGCTATTACACTCTGGGCATGGAATATTACAGGTAAAGCAAGCTCTTTATCCTTAATTATTCTTTTTAACCAATTGCCCAGATTAATCACTACTTTATTTGCTGGCATAATTGTTGACCGTTCTAATCGCAAAATTTTAATGATTTTAGGAGATGCAGCATCGGGTCTCTCTAGTATTACTATTTTTTTACTTTTTTTAACTAATCACCTAGAAATTTGGCATATATACGCTTCTGCTGTCATCCTTGGACCCTTTCGTCATCTGCAACAATTTGCATTTTCAACTTCGATTTCTTTGGTTGTTCCAAAACAGCATTACACTAGAGCTGTTGTCATGAGTGAACACATTGGTCAGTTTAGCTCGAATATCATAGCACCAGGGTTAGCTGGGGTGCTTTATTATGTAATTGGTTTACAAGGTATTTTATCAGTTGATATAGTTACATTTATCCTGGCGATCATTAGCATCTTCATTGTACATATACCCCAACCTGTACCAAGTGAAGCAGATTTAAAAGGTGTAAAAATTTGGCAAGATTTGACGTTTGGTTTCCGCTACATTATTCAAAACTCTGGTTTACTCTCTCTTTTATTCTTCCTATTCATTTTTCACTCAATTGATTCTATTCTTTTTGGAATACATTCGTCTTTTCTTTTGGCTCGTAGTGGTAGCGATCCCGCAGTATTTGCCAGCATACAATCTGCTATTGGTTTAGGTGGTCTAGTTGGTGCTTTAGGACTGAGTGTCTGGGGCGGTTTTAAACCCCGTATTTATGGTTTATTACTAGGCATCATATTACATTACAGCATTATGATGGCCTTTAGCTTGGCAAATTTACCTTCAATTTGGATGATTACCGGCTTTTTGGCATTTGTATTTTGGCCGTGGATCTCTAGTTCAAATCAAGTAATTTGGGTATCAAAAGTACCACCTAATCTGCAAGGTCGAGTCTTTACTACTCGCTATTTATTTACTTTCATTGCTTCACCTTTAGGTTTGGCGATCGCTGGGCCTTTGGCGGATAATTTTTTCCGCCCAGCGATGATGCCTGAAGGTAGCCTAGCGCCTATATTCGGCAGTTTATTTGGTACTGGTTCTAGTTCAGGGATGGCACTGCAATATACTATCTTTTCCTTTTTAGGCGTACTTCTTGGTTTATTTGGCTATACCTGGCAAAGGCTGCGAAATGTAGAAAGGATTGTGCCTGACTATGATGCTGGAGAGTAATAGCCAAAGGCTTGCTAGGGGCGTGAGTATCAACGGAACAGAAAACCGGGATAAGAAAAAAATCAATGACTACAATTCGTAGCCCATTTAAAAATGCGAACATGGTTTCGATTGTCGCCATAGGTCGTACTAGCCGATGAAACAAATCGCTCATCACTCTCGCTCCTAATCGCTGCCGAGCTTGTGTAATAGCTGATTTGCAGGGCATCCGCCAGTATTTTCCCACCTTAATCCATGCCTCTGACATCCCATCTATTAGATTTTTAAGCACGTCCCGCATTGAGTCTCTAGACCAAAAGCTCATTGCTATTACTAGGCTTACCACTAATTGTGCGGGTAGCGATCAAAGTGCAATTGTGATGGTGAGCCAGCGCGTTGCGGGGGTTCCCCCCGTTGTAGCGACTGGCGAACCCGAAGGGTGAGTGCGTGGGCAGCTCTATGCCAACCCAGAAGCAACGGTGCAAGAACGACATCAAATGTGGCAACAGATGGAAGCTCGTTATCTGCCTTGGCGAAAATATGGAGATTTGAAATATTTTAACAAAGGTGGACTCTGGCAAGACAAACAGCACATCTACTGTTCGCCGTTTTACTACATTGACTACACTTTGGCTCTGTGTTGCGCGTTGCAGTTTTGGGTCAAAGCAGAAGAAGATTATGAAAAGACGCTAGCAGAGTATATTGCTTTATGCGATCACAGTGGTTCTGCGTCCTTTCAAGAATTAGTGCGCTCGGCAAATCTCATTTGTCCATTTGAACCTGGCGCACTTACTCAAGTCGTTGAAAAAGTGCGTTCCTCTTTGAAGGCTGGCTAATTGAAAAATAAGAATGTTGAGTTTTAGCGCTTATAACATCTTCTCAATCACCTGATCAGTCATCTGAATTTGGTTTTTTCCTATATGACTGCATTCAACAGCTTGTCCACAGCATAATGAACCATTGCATGAAGATGTGGGTTTGTTTTTATTGGATGCAATTAGCCAATTTCTGAAACTGGGATTGTCCTTTCTCTTGCCACTATTATTCTGAAGAAATCTTTTCTTAATCCCTTGGGTTGGTCGTGGCAATCAGAATAACTACTCACCCCTAATTACGATAGAGTAATGTTTTGTCAAACGCTGTTCATCTCTATGTCGTCCCAAGTATCGCTCCCCCAATCGCTGCATCCAGACCTTCCCCTCACGGCTCTTGCGCCCATGCAGGATGTGACAAACCTCTGGTTTATGAAGGTGATTGCCGTGCCTGGGTTCTGTTTTAGGCAAAGTTGGTCTTGGCGTAAGTTTCTGTACAATTGCTACCAGAACCCCTCAGTCGCTAACTGGTAAGAATTATGGGTAATTTTAATAGTATTCTTGTACTATATAAAAAATTCTGGAGAATAGCGATCGCTGTTTGGCAACTTTTCCTCGCTTGATTTTCAGGAGGGCGATGCAAAAGGCGGTAAACTACGCTCTTAACTGACTTTCCCCCAGAACTAGCTGTGATCGCTAAAATAATTGTAGCCTCTGATACTTGTAAGCACAGAAAACTATAACCA
>NZ_CALMFY010000189.1 GCF_937863485.1 uncultured Nostoc sp.
CGAACCTCCTTAAGCTTGTCAACTATTTTTCCAAAAATATTTTGGACCGCTTTTCTATCACTATCAAAGCCTTAGAGAGTTAGGGCTTTAGGCTATAGTATTCCTGGAAGTCACTAAGGAAGCAATAAAGTTGTGATGAATTCTGCTGTTTTGCCGCCCTGGCTGGTTTTAGATCCACTTTTGCATGGCTGGTTGTTGGAGGATATTGGTAGGGGCGATCGCACAACAAATACGCTACTAGTAGAAGATGTGACGTTAGGCTCGGCTAAATGGATAGCTAAAGCTTCAGGGATAATTACTGGCTTACCAGTTGCAGCTAGGGTGTTTCAGATTTTGAATGAAAAAGTCAGCTTTGTGGCGGTTGCGGTTGAAGGCGCATGGTGTGAGCCAGGACAGGTAGTAGCTGAAATTCATGGTTCGCTGGATGCGCTACTGATGGGAGAGCGAGTTGCTCTGAATTTAGCTATGTGCTTGAGTGGGATTGCCACGCTAACTAATATATATGTAGAGAAAATTGCCGATTTACCTGCTCAGTTGGTGGATACGCGTAAAACTACACCAGGACTCAGACTGTTGGAAAAGTACGCGACTGCTGTGGGCGGGGCGATTAATCACCGTATGGGGTTAGATGATGCGGTGATGATTAAGGATAATCACATTGCGGCTGCTGGTGGAATTGGAGAAGCAGTTACCCGTATTCGTTCTCAGATACCTTATCCCTTGACAATAGAGGTAGAGACTGAAAGTTTAGAGCAGGTCAAAGAAGCTTTGCAGCATAACGCGGACATTATTATGTTGGACAATATGCCTGTGGATATGATGAATCAAGCGGTGCAGTTGATTCGCCAACAGGATAGCCGGGTGAAAATTGAAGCTTCGGGGAATGTGACTTTGGAAACTATTCGCGGTGTAGCAGAGGCGGGTGTTGACTATATTTCTACCAGTGCGCCGATTACTCAGTCGAAGTGGTTGGATTTGAGTATGAGGATTCCCCTGTAATTGACGCCATGTGCGACTCAATATTCTGTAACAAGATCGTCGAACTGAAGAGGGTCACAATTGTGGCAATTAAGCCATAAACAGACAGTATGAGCTAAATTGCGATTGAGACGACTGATAAGATGCCACATATCTCTAGCTCAAATCTTCTCTATATGAAATCTCTCAAATAATTGACCAATTATAGCAGTCGAAGCATAGATTAGGACATAATAGAAAAAAATGACCAAAAAAATGCCAGCATCTTATAGTTACGATTTAAGAACTAGGGTGATTAATGCGATTGATGGTGGGATGAGAAAAACTCAAGCCAGTCGCATCTTTCAAATTAGCCGTAATACAATAGATATTTGGTTAAAGAAGAGAGAAGATACAGGAGATTATCAGGGGAAAGTAGGCTATCAACAAGGATATAAGCCGAAAATTAATGATTTAGAGAAATTTCAGCAGTTTCTGCAAATAAATGGCAGCAAAACTCAAGCAGAAATGGCAGAAGCTTGGCCAGAAAAGATTAGCGATGCCTTCGGCGAGCTACGCTAACGCACTATAGGAAAAGCTTTAAAAAAAATTGGTTATACCCGAAAAAAAAAACTTACGGGTATAGAGAAAGGGATGAAGAAAAAAGGCAGGAATTTCGAGGCAGAATCAGCCAAAAAGAACGCTCAAAGCTAGTTTACGTTGATGAGTCAGGAATAGATAATAGAGAAGACTATGGTTATGGATGGAACCCCAAAGGAGAAAGATTTTACGATTTAAAATCAGGAAGAAGAAACTTGAGAGTAAGTATTATGAGTGCTTTATGCCAAGGAGAGTTAATTGCCCCATTGAACGAGTGAAGGTTCGTGTAATCGATTAGTTTTTGAGAAATGGCTTGCAGAAAAACTTTTACCTGAACTCAAATCAGGACAGACAGTTATTTTAGATAATGCCACTTTCCACAAATCTCAGAGAATTCGTGAATTAATTGAATCTGTCGGGTGTGAACTTGAATATTTACCACGATACTCTCCTGATTTAAACGATATTGAACATTATTGGTTTCCGATAAAAAACCGAGTCAGAAAATCAGTTGGTACTATCGAAAATTTTCCGGAGAGAGTTGATACAGCTATTCGTTTAACGTCCTAACCTATACTTCGATTGCTATACTGTTTCAATTAGGCGACGAAAGCGTTGCATTAATCGAACTGAAGATTGGCTACGAGAGTCAGACATATTAGAACGCAGAGGGGTTTGTAAATTAATACCCATTCCTTCAAGTTCTCCTGACAAAAACTGACTTAAATACCCCTTATATGCGATTAATAAACCTTTAACTCGCGTGATTAAATCCCAAACTGCTTCTCGTTCACTACCATTTGCCGGAGCGAGGGTAAACCCACTAATAACTCCTGTGCCAGTAATGATTAAATGCCCATGAAACCCATATTAAGTCTGTTTCTTAGCAGCACAAAAGCCATAATCTGCTTGAGATTTAAAACTCCGGCAGTTGGGAGCGCGACTGAAGCTACACAAAGGTATTGGTAATCCATCAATCAAATGAAGTTGATCGGAAAATGCTCCTAAATGCTGTGCTAATTTTTGTTGTAACAGTTCCTTGTACTGCCAACAATTAGCTGCTTGACGAATAAAAGCATAGCGACTCTTTAAATTCGGAAATAGCCCTAACCAATGACGGTGAAAGTATTTCCAAATGTCTTTGTCAGCATCTATTCCCAAAAACTCTGCCACTACTTGCATTGTTAAAACTTCACTCTCTCTTAAACTCGGAGCAAAACCTCGTCTCTTAATTGGGTATATCTGGGTGATTTCAATCAGCACGTCGTCAACACAGCAAAATACGGCAATGATAAACTCTTCAATAGAAAACATTTTTCCCTCGTTCCACTCACTGGTAACGATTTTCTCGCACCAGTGCGGATTGTGGGAATTTACTTTTCAATCGTTCATACACCCGACTTGTGTAACGAAACAATAAGTCGCACATCGCGTTAATTTAGACGAAAGTGGCTTGATAAATGAGTAAAAAGTTGGCAGAGCTACTAAGGACGATCACTCTAGCTTTCATTCTGTTTTCTGCCATTGATAATCTGTGTTGTTACGATTACTTACACAAACAGTAGCTTAACGGCTAAATTTGCTTAGACTACGATGTTAAATAAGAACAGTGTGGGAAAAGCGATCGCCACTCTACTAAACAAGGTCTGTTATACAAAACTGTATTTTAAGTACTAGAGCTAGTACCAAAAAATCATCCATCCTTATCGCTCACTAGCGTTCAATTGTTGGTGATTGCAATGCTAGGTGGACTCTAAAGTAGCTCAGAAATAGTCCAAAAGTTTGAGACAATAGGTCAAAAGTAGGGCGAGTGGCGTTTTTCTGTCTGTGTATGCATAAAAATTTCCATAAAGCAAAATAGATAAACACAATTTATCGCAGGTTATTCAGTCAATAATCTTAATTCATACCTTCTGCTTCCTGCCTCCTTCACGCAATACTCCCACGCTTTCTGGCTTCTTTGTAGGAAGTTCCAACATTTTTCAAACCAGCTTTAATCATTTGTTGTTCAAGGAGGGCAAAGAAACGCGCTTTATCGCCACCTTTAACTACTGCTTGATTATGGGCCTCTGCGATCGCTACAGGGTAGCCATATCCTTTTTGTACTTGTGCCAGCATTAATCCCAAAGCTTGGTCTAGCATGGTTATATTTTCCGCTACCCATGCCGGAACTTCGATCCGGGCGATTTCGGTGCCAACATGGACATAGCAAAAGTAAATGGTTTGATCACCGTAGAGTTCGAGAATGGGGGAATTACTGCGCCACAGGGTAGTGCGTTGTCCTGGTTTGAGTCGGGTTGCCCAAATAGAAGTATCTCGTAACTGTTCAAAAACTTTACAAGCTACTTTTTCTAGCTGATTTGGGCAATAACTTTTACAGTCTGGTACTGGATGGGGACAAGCCAACAACCGTAAAAAGTTCATTGTTTCAATGCTGCGAGAGGCACTAAGATAGCCCATCAACGGAATTTGAGCATCACGCATCTGCTGCCAAGCTTCTAGGATGGGAGGTAAAATGCGATTGCGTGCATCTATTGGCAACTGTTCCAAAAACCAGTAAATTAACGAACCATCCACCATTGCCAATGCTGGTGCTTCCCCCTTCGCTGCACATGCAAGTTCTGCCAACACCGTTGTTTCTGAAGCAGTGCGGCGAAAACTCATCCATTCCTCAGTTCTAATTCCCCATTGCCGAGACATGTATAAATCTTCTGGGTGGTAAAATACTTCTGGCAAACTATCGAGTAATGGATGGCGGTTTTGTCCGTAGTGTAAGACTACTCTGCCGATATTCAGGAGATAACAGTAAGCAATTTCGTGATGATTGGGGGCAATTTGCGAACCATCAGTAGCAACGACAGTATGAATTTTTGGAGGAACTGGGATATCAATGCAGGTTTCTAGCGGCTCAATTGGGGTAGCATTAGCAAAGAGAATGCGATCGCGCCATTTCTCCTGGCGATCAATTAAATCTTGTTGAGACTCGTAAGCATTTTTGAGATGTTGTTGCGCCAATTCTAAACGTTGGCGACTGGCAGCAGCTTCTAAGGTAAGATGCTGACTTAAACCCTGCATCTGTCGCGCCAGTTTTGTCAGGTCAAGCATAAAGGTAAGTGCTGAGTTAGGAGCCATTCAATTTTAGATTTTTAATTTTAGATTTTAGATTAAAGGAGAAATCTAAAATCAAAAATTTGCAGAGTTAAGAATTTTCTAATTTCTTACTATCTTTAAAATATCTCAATTCGTTGACATTCCGCCTTTGAATAAATCCGAGGCTAATAACTAAAATTATCTTCAGAGGACTGAGTAAATAATTTTAGTCCACTTGAGTGGACTTGGGCTATAAGCCAGGAACTTACAGCAGATTTCAAGTTTGTGAGGTATAAAAATACCCCACCCG
>NZ_CALMFY010000190.1 GCF_937863485.1 uncultured Nostoc sp.
ACTCCTGATAGCACCGCATTGATGGCAATAAAATGAGCGCGAGTTGTATTCGCTATCACACGTGCCAGTGTTGTTTTTCCTGTCCCTGGCGGGCCACAAAAAATCACTGAGGATAACTGGTCTAAACTAATGGCGCGTCGTAAAAGCCTGCCTAGACCAATAATATGATCTTGACCAACAAATTCATCCAAGGTTCGTGGACGCATCCGCGCTGCCAGTGGTGCTTGGGTTTCTTCTATTTTCTTTAGATGTTGGTCAAACAAGTCCATCTCTTATTCGGTAGCCATCTTTGGTAAATCATCACGCTAACTCCTCTATTCTAATTATTTGAGGCAAAAACATGGTCAAAAATCGGTTCAAGCTTGTAATTTTTGATTGTGATGGAGTCTTGGTTGATAGTGAACCAATCATCAATCGTATTTTTGCAGAAACGCTCACGGAAGCTGGTTTTCCTATCACTTATGCAGAAGTAACTCAAAAATTTATCGGCAAGTCTCTAAAAACCTGTTTAGAGATTATCGAAGCATCTTACAAGAAACCATTGCCCAAAAACTTTGTCGAACTTTGCAAGGAACGAGAAATTGCTCCCTTGCAGCAAGAATTACAGCCAGTTTCAGGAATTACTGAAATATTGGAGCAAATTACATTACCCAAATGTGTGGCATCAAATAGTAGCCACCGCCATATTCAAATGGTATTGAAATTAACGGGGCTTCTGGATAAATTTGATGGGAAGTTATATAGTGCTAATGATGTTTCACGCCCCAAACCTTTTCCTGATGTGTATCTCTATGCAGCCGAGCAAATGAACAGCAATCCAGAAGATTGTGCTGTAATTGAAGACTCTGTAACAGGTGTACAAGCAGCATACGCGGCAGGAATGACAGTTTTTGGCTATGCCCATCAGAGCGATCGCACTGCTCTGGCTGAGGCAGGAGCTAAGATAGTTTTCAACGATATGCGGCAGCTTGCTAAACTGCTATAGCCGCGGACTGGGGACTATTTAAAATCCAAAATTCAATGTAAAAGTAACGAATGGCGCTAAGAAAAGGTGAAACCTCGTGAGGGCAGGGTGTAGAGGGTAGGGTTGCAGCTTCGTGTGTTCCAGACAATTGAATGCGAGTGCGTCAAGTAGTTCAACATCTTTTTAATTCCCTACACCTGAACCTGCAACCCCACACCCTCTCATCCAGGAATACCAGGAATTTACGCTTAACAAGCGTGCCATTCGTAAAAGTAACTATGGCACAAACCTCCTTATCTGCGATGACGTTTTATCACCTTTTTTCTCTTCAATGCTAACTGCTGAAGCCGCTCAATTTCAGTTATACATAATTCTAATATCATATTGTTAATAGCATTTTGAGAAAATCAGATGAACTGACATACTTGGCAAAGGGTTAAACTCAAAATGTAAGAAGTTGCATTGAATTATACAATAAACCTTTGGAGCTACGGTGTCAAAACTATTGCATTCTTGTGCCAATAGATCCTCGTTACAAATCAAAATCAAGACTGAATGTTTCCCCTGAAGAATCCTCTTCCTTCTCCAGAGGAAAAGGAGTTGGAGCCATTGACGGGAGTTTGTTCGACTCTATGTTAATCGGTGTGTTTGCTACTGGTTGTGCAGGTAATCCAGCTTTAATGAAAACAAAATAGCAATCAACTATAAAGTAAAGCGTCTCCAGGTAACTTTTATCTAGTTTTTGCGATTCTGCAAATATGCGCTCTCGGTAATTATCTTTAAGGCGAACTTTTTCCGGTGCTAAGTCTTTTTTATCTACCATTGTTGTAACTTCACTTAAAAGATGTAGTAGTTGGGTTCTTGGCAAAAATAGTTTTTGCCATCTCTAAAAGCCCAAAGACATTGGCTTCTACTGGATTGTCCAAGATTTTAAAGCCGTTTTTCTCCAACAGCTTCTTAAATCCTGGTAAAAGGCAGCCTCCACCAATCGCCCAGATTTCATCCCCTTGGTGCTTGGCATCAAGTGTCAGATTCACCACTTTCTTCAAGTATTTTTCATACCAATCTTTTAAACAAGCGGTGTATATATCTTTGATATCGATGTCACGGCTGTACCTGGTATGCCCCATTTCCAGACAAAATCGGATTTTGGAAGCATCCCCGATTTTTCCGCCATTTAGATGTTTCATCTTTTGGGAGATATCATCGATGAGAACTTCTACACCGATGGGGTAGGCAGTGTGAACTTCTCGTTGACCCCGGTTGTAACGAGAATATAGGGTTGTTCCATTACCAAAGTCTAAAATGGTTAATTTTTTTGGTAGTGGATGCCCAAATAATGCACCCATACCCTCTAGTACAACTTTGATGACTTCTACTTTTACGTCTGATTGTTTGCCAGCAAGTATTGGCTGATATTCTCCATTGAGTACTTTTTGCAATTCTTCGGCCAGAGCAACATCATGTAAACTGACGACTAATTTTAAGTGCCAAGCCTTACGGTGTGGTAGATGTGCCAATGCACCCAATAAAGTCAATAATGCGTTGTTGACTTTGTTTTCATTATTATCGGTATTGCGGTCAAAATAATTTCCTGTTCGGTAAGCTGATTCTCCAACTGTGTAAGCACTACCGTTAAAAACTACCCGTCCTGGAACATCTTCCATCTCGGCATTGGTTATATAGCTGGGGACACGAACTACTTCAAAGCCATCGACTAAAAGTTTGAGACTTCCGTAACCGTTATCGAAACCCGCAGGAAAAATTTTTTGTAACGTGTGAATGTTTGACATCTGCTTCAAGGTAATACACTTTAAGAAAGTGAAAATTATCTGTTCAAGTGATCTGCAAGGGCAAGAGAAAGAAGAATAAAATAACTTCCCCTTTTTTCCTAATCTCAAGAGCTTATCATAACCCCTTGGGGGCTAAATGGGGTACAAAATGTCAACTAGTCTAATGTACCCCATTTAGCACCTATATGCACCCTATATAGGGGTCAAAATCTCACCAAAGTCTTGAACTATTGTTGGGGTATATATAGCCCCTATATAGCCCCCAATAGAAATTTTTGAAATCTTTTTATCATGCAGCAGAAATTAAATTAGATCATCGTTGACTCTTTGATTTATTCTTTTTATTACCAATTTACTTTCCCGCAAGATGTAGCTCTACCCTGATCCACTTGGAATTTACTTACAATAAATTGGTCACTTTTCAAGAGATTGCAAGACTTGAGATTGTCGGGAGGACTTGTAAGTTCAACACTGGTAGTTGAAAAGCAATTCAGTCTTGATCTCTAACTTCTTGCTGACCAAGCCCCGTTGGGCGGGGTATAGGGTGTCGGGTGGAGTCAGAGAGAAAGCCCCAACAACCCTCTTCGTTACAAGCCCTGTTTTTGACTCACGATTCATTGGTCTGGGTTTCAAGCCCCGACCAATGCCGTCTCTCCTACACCCAATACTTTTTGGGTAAGGGGAAAAGGGAAAGAAAAAACCTTTAACCCTTCCCCTTTAACCTTTTCCCAAAACTAAATTCTGACGCTCAAAATGTACAAAGCGAATAGTATTGCTCCTACACCCTACCCCCCGCACCCTTCTTGCTGACTACGTAATGAGCGGGTTACTACTTGCTTACAGGTTCAGCTTTCTCAACTGAATTATCATTCACACCCAGAGTCAATTCCAAAGGAGTTCTTTGGGGGTAAGCTTTTACTACTTGTCGATAAACATCATAATTAGTAGGCAGTGTAGTAGTGAGAATTACCCACTCCATAGGTCAATTTGTACTTTACATTCTTCACCAATTCAGGTTTACCTACCTCTTCTTGGGGTCTTTTACGTTGTTCAACTTCATCAACACTTGGTCGCGGCGGTAAAGTAGGCCACCATAACCCTCTGTCATCTGGGCCAACAACTGCTCCTGCCGGTTTCAATCCATTTCGATTCAACACTGAAGTATTCGCAAAAGTTTCAATGCGTGGTTGTGGTTGACTAGTTAGGTTATTCGCATAATTAACTTGCCAGGTGTAACTGGTGAGTGCGGTAGCTTCATACTGTTCAGCAGTAATAGTACTGCAACTAGTTAATGTCAGTGCCGTTAGTGCAGTTATTATTGAGGGTAAAAATCTCAGCTTTTGCATTATCAGTTGTAAATATCTTTCACCAATCACTCTTGAAGAGGGAGTGTGCCATCATTGCTGCCAAGGAGAAGGAATCGCTGTTGTTGAAACCACCTGACCCGTTGTTAATCTAATGAGTAATGTCAGGCTGAGAGGTTGGCTGCTGTTTTTCTACTGGTTTATAAGCAACAAGGTCAAGTTTTGGGCTTTGAACGTTGGATTCGGGTTGTGGTAATGGTGTTTTTGACGGACGTTGAGTAGATTTCATGGACATCTTGATTTCAGTGGACTTGCCGAAGTAGTAGTTTCCAATTTTTTGTTAATCCGCTAACAATGATTCTAGTTGTTCTAAAAGACTTGCAATCTTCTTAGCTTTTTTGGGATCTGACCACTGTGAAGACTTTAATATTTTCTGAGATATGTCTTGAAATTCTCTCTTCAAAGAAGGAGGTTCCTGATCCTTCGTCTCTTTGATCCAATTACGAATATCTGCTAAAGATAATTTCTCAGCAATCGCTTTTTTCAACAAACTAGCTCTCTTAGCTTTGTCTTTCAGTGTGGCGATCGCTCTAGCTTTAGTGTATTCTATTTGCCCAGAACGTAGTACTTCTATTACGTCAATTGGCATATTCAGTAGAGGTAGCCGACTGACGCGAAAGCTTTCTGGTGATAGCTTACCTACCGTCATAAAGACACTCTCTACAATTTCCCACTGCTTACGGAAAACATTTTCCGTGTTTTCATCTGACCACTCAACTTTCTTTTTATCTAAATGTGCTTTCCTGTTCAATAAAGCAATTACTTCTTTGACAGTACAATCCATTTGCCAGGAAAGTAAATTTAGTATTCCTTCTGTTTCCTCTATTGGATTTAAATCTTCTCGTTGTAAATTTTCCAATAAGGATAGCTTTAGAGCTGAAGCGTCATCAACGTTTAATATCAGAGCAGGAACTTCCATTAAGCCTGCATTTAGTGCTGCACGATAGCGACGCTCACCCGCAATCAATAAATACTTCCCGTCCCGCTCAAGACGCAACCATAATGGTGATTGCACTCCCACTTCTTTAATAGAAGCAGTTAACGTAGCAAGTTTATCTATATCGAAATAACGGCGTACTTGTTCAGGATTGCAAACAATTTTATCAATTGGTACAGCGAATTTAGCAGTCGGATCGTCAATGCTCTCACTTCTGAAGAGTGCTTGTAATTGAGCATTTAGTGATTCTAGTTCAGCAATACGCTGTTGCGATTGAAGTAATTGTTCTTCAAATTCTGCTACTTGTGCATTAGCAGAGAAATAGTCATAACTCTTATTTTGTCCTTTGGTTGTCATCCTTATCCTCCTGCAATATAGCTGATAATTCTTGGCAGATAGGATGAAGATCCTTGATAGCTTTATGTGTTGAGCGATGCAAATGCAAAGGGATGCCTTTTCCAGAAGCATTACTGAATTCGCAAGAGTAGCGGACGTGCGGATAACATTTTATTTTCAAAGGTGAAAGCATTTCTGGTAACTGACCGAGCAAATCCCTTTGCGCTGCTTCGCCACTGTCATACTTAGTAGGTACAAATCCTAGTATCTGGGGCTGGGGATTTAAACGCAACTTTTTACAAGCCCCTCGGTACCAAGACAGCAAAACATTGGGAGCAACGCGATTTTGTGAGGTGCTGCAACCTGGGACGTATATAGCTTGTTT
>NZ_CALMFY010000191.1:0-57715 GCF_937863485.1 uncultured Nostoc sp.
CTCTTCCCCCCTCCCGATCCCCAAACCGTATTTCGGGCAACAAATTGCACTCCTAACGTGATATTGGTATTACAGCGACTCAATCTCTATCTATCAGTAAACAAGCATTATGGGTTTTGTAGACCTATCGATCGCAGAGATAGCAGCCGACTACAGCATTCCTGTAGAAAAAGTGTTTTCTCTGTGCAACCAACTGGGAATTGCCTACAGACACCAAAAGACCCGTTTGGCGTTAGAAGATGCAAAGGCAATTATTTCCCAAATATCGTCTGAAATACGCCCAAAAGGTACTAGCAACTTGGTGGGTGATAACGAGATCACCTGAAGGGTTATCTCGGACTTTGGCTAATCACTGATAGCTAATGATAAAAAATAATGAGTCATTAGCAATTAGTAGCTTGGAGATTGAGAATCGCTTTCTTAGCTGTGTTGAGCATCAAAATTTTTAAGGGGAAACATGTTTAGAAGACTAATTGGCGTTGTTGTGGCCACTGTTTTACTCTCGTTTCAGTTGTTTGTCGGTAGCGCGACAGCGGTGGAACTAGACAAAGCTACCCGAACAGTGCCATTAAATACTCAAGGTGAAACCACCGTACTTAGCCTGAAACAAGTCAAAGAAGGCAAACGCTTATTTAATTACGCTTGCGCCCAATGTCATGCTGGGGGAGTTACCAAGACAAACCAGAACGTGGGACTTACTCCAGACGATCTGGCATTGGCAACACCCAACCGTAACAACGTTGAAGGCTTGGTGGATTACCTGAAAAATCCCACTACTTACGACGGGGAAGAAGAGATTTCCGAAATACACCCTAGTATCAAAAGCGCAGATATTTTCACAGCAATGCGAAATCTGACGGATGATGACTTGGAGGCGATCGCCGGTCATATTCTCTTACAACCCAAAATCGTTGGCACTAAGTGGGGAGGCGGAAAAATCTATTACTAAATCCCGTAATTAGTACTGAGTCATTGGGTATTGGGTACTGGGGATTGGGGATTGGAGAGAATTTAGTCCCTAGTCCCTAGTCCCCAATCCCTAGTTTTCACCAAAGTTTAGCTGCTTTCCTTCTCACCGCAGCACAAAATGTTCCTGGTTGCTGCACAAAAAACTTCTGAAAAGTCAAGATATTCCTAAAGAAAAAATAAAAATCTCTTGTTTGACAGTTTACTTTTATTTACAGTCTTTTTGGGCGATCGCAGTCTAGTATTTATTAGTGATTGCACAGCTTTTGGCAATAAATTGCTGCCCATTCTTAAAAAAAAAATTGTATCTATGACAGATTGTCATATTTGGTGTTGATTTTATTTAAAATGAGAAAAGGAAAAAAATTATTTTGTTAGGAGAGAGCCATGAAATTGATTTCAGCAAGCTGGCGACGCCTTGGTTTAGCTGTGTTGACAATCCTTTTAGTTGTTAGCAGCTTCGCTGTTTTTACTCCCAGTGCTTCGGCTGAAACCTACCAGGTGAAATTGGGTAGTGATAAAGGATTGCTAGTATTTGAACCGAAAAAGTTGAGCATTAAACCAGGCGACACAGTTGAATGGGTGAACAACAAAGTTCCCCCCCATAATGTTGTGTTTGATTCTGCCAAAAACCCCAATAAGAGCGCCGATACAGCAAAATCTCTGTCTCATAAGAAGTTGCTCATGAGTCCTGGTCAAAAGGAAACAACCACCTTTCCAGTAGACGCAGCTGCTGGTGACTACACCTTCTACTGTGAACCTCATCGTGGTGCTGGCATGGTTGGTACAATCACTGTCCAAGGCTAGAAATACCAACCTTTGACACAAAATGATTTCTCAGTGAAATTAGCTCATAGCAACACGCCACACTTCTAGAGTGACGCACAAAATGCATAAATGGCGGTAACGAATCCTATCCTCCTTTAATACGCTAAACAACCAGTGGCGATGGAGGTGTGAACTCGTTACCGCCACTTTTGATCAAATTTGACTTAATCAGGGATTAATCACGTTTATACTCTTGCTGGAGGCTTGTTGCGAGGAAATACTGTTGAGAATACTTTTATTAATCCTACTGTTAGCGATCGCTCAATTCAAATTGACATTCATTAGTCCAGCACTAGCTGCCGAAACATCTAACGGTGCTAAAATTTTCGAGGCTAACTGCGCTTCTTGCCATATAGGTGGCGGTAACATCCTTATTAGCCAGAAAACCTTGAAAAAGGAAGCATTGTCAAAGTACCTAGAAAATTATGATCGTGACTCAATCGAGGCGATTATCCACCAGGTGCAAAATGGAAAAAATGCCATGCCTGCCTTTAAAAGCAAGTTAAGCCCTGAGGAGATTTTGGAGGTAGCTGCTTACGTTTTTCAGAATGCAGAACAAGGCTGGTAAAGTAGGAATACCGTTTAGTTCTTGTGGGGTGAGTGTCTTTGCCTACCTTTAATGATTGGCGGGCGAGACGCCCACCCCACAACATTAGAGAATTTATTTGTTGGAAATCCCTGAGTGCATTTCCTTCTTAGAACCTTCTAAGGAACTTCAAAGTTCGCTAGGCGTAAATAAATTAAAGTTTGTACTAAGTTAGCGCAGTCTTCTCCCTACAGCCCTTCTCAAGACAAAAGACGCTCTTGCCGTTCGGGCATCCTACGGTAGGCGTTAACCTCTCACATTGCTAGAAGCTAACGCTAAGCCAGAAGCCTAAGGACTTTAGTCCTAATAAACCATGATATGAGCGATGAATCACTCACTACAAACTAGGATTTTATTATATGCTTAATTATACCTACCTACTTAAGTATGACGAACTGGCGATCGCCAATTCGTCAACTTCTAAAAACGATATTTTAAAGATGAATGATAAATTCAAAATCTTTATCATTCATAGCTTTTAGCTTCTTGTTAATCCAAGATCACCCGCTGGTAATTATTTTTCTGGATTAGACTTTTGTCTCTTTTCCTTCACTTCGCGCAACCGTTCTACTAATTTTCCATCTGATTCCGCAGACGGTGTAGGCTGACTCTTATTGACTCTCGGCAGCAATAACATTTCAGAAGTAGTAGCTGGTGATGAAGGCGTGGGCTGGTTTATGATTTGCTGTTCAGATAATGGTTTAGAAGTAACTGCTGGTGAGGGCGTAGGTTGATTGCTATTGACTCCCGGCGCAGATAATGGTTTAAAAGTACCTATCGGCAACGCAGGCCGGTTATTTCTGATTCGCAGTTCAGGAAATGGTTTAGAAGTAGCTGCTGGTGAGGGGGTAAACTGATTGTTATTGATTATCGGTGCAGATAATTGAGTGGTCCCAGTGGTGTTGCTAGTGTTGTTTTGGAAACGTAGGTTAAATGGATAGGAACTAATCTGTTTATCTCCCTTAGGGGATTGCTTGTTGAAGTATTCCCTTGCTTTAACAAGCAATTCAGGGGAAACTAACTTGTTTTGAAACTTGATATCTAAGACCTTACCATCAGGATCTACCACTAATACACCCAAAACAGCACCTTCAAGATTCGGCTTATCTGTGGGTAATGTTTGGCGGATGACTGGTTTTTGTTCAGCATTAGGATATTCTTGCTGGACTTGTTTTCTCAAGTTTGCGTAGGAGTCTAACTGTGCGATCGCTAGTTCAGATCCTTTTCCAGATAAAGCAGGTGTCTTGAGCGTGGTTCCCCTACTTAGGGTTAAACTATCCCCAGCCCTTGGAGCTTGTTTTAGAGAATTCATCAGCGGGTTTTGAGCAATTCTAGACGCATCATTACCCGGTTGCATCATCTGTAAAGTCCTATTTCCCTGTGCTGTTGGAACGGGGGTAGTCTCAGATAGGTTCGGAGACTGGGCATTTTGCAGAATATCATCAGGTATTTTCTGCGACTGCAACTCTGGCAACCTATTAATAGGCAGTGGCTTAACTACCTGGTATTTGGTGTCACTATTATTCAAACTTACAGCCAGTGGCTTAACTACCTGGTATTTGGTGTCACTATTATTCAAACGAGGAACTGATGGCGAGAATTTCGGGCTGGTATTGAATTTAGAACTGTCAAATTTAGAGGCGTCAAATCGCAAATTTTCACTAGGAATCATCCGCAAAGACTGCCTTGTAGGCAAGGAGGAGACTCGATAGTTATTCGATGATGGGGGTAGCGGAGGCAGTATTAGCTGACTGGATGGCGCTGGTGCCAATGGGGGCAATCCAGTTTGGGCACTAAAGTTAGGGGCAGAAAGTGGCGCTACTGGGGGAAATTGTTGTAAACCAACTTGGGATGTGCTTTGCGGCAAACGGTTTTGGTCGGCTTGGCTCAATTCCAAAAGTCCGACTGTTTTGGATGATGCTGTTTCTTTGGGCTTGTTAGAATCCATAGGCATCAATGGCACAATCATCGCAATAGCACCGTGGATGCCAAGAGAAGCTATAGCTGCTATCCCAATTGGCTGGCTTAAGATTTCTGGTATATTTTTAAACAGGGAGACGTAAGACATAGCTGTTATCGTTCACTCGGCTCAGTTGCAGTTGACTAGCGATTTTATTTTTTCGACTTGCAGGATATTGTAAGAGATGCGTCCCTCTAAAGAAATAGTAACTTCCGATGCTGGCAATCAAAACGCCAAAATTGCCATTTCATTTATTTATTCAATTTTTTAATTGATCAATGACGCTGGATCATATTTTCAAATTTGATTTTGCTAAAGAGATATTTGAAAAATTACTACTTTTGATTTTTTACTGTTATGACGCATACAATTAAAATTAATATCTAAGATATTTATAAAGTTTAAGTGAACGTACAAGTCTGAATACATTACGACATGTGCTGAAGTTGCCTGGTTTTGTCTACTGTTTTCCAGTTTAACTTCGCTTCTGTAACAGATGGCACACTTGCTTGTCCGAATCTAGTCCCTATGTGAAAATACTACCACATCAGCAGCCCCTAAAACTGTTGCACATTGTACAATTTTATTGACATTCTAGTACCCACTAAAGCTATTTGAATTTTTATAAAAGGAGTCAGTTATCCAATCGCAATTCTAGCTTCTGAATCTGACTACTTCTTCGTAAAAAAGTTTCAACCCATCAATCATTGCAGCCGAAATTTAAAATGCCGTTACCGACAGTTATTGTGCCTGGATATCTAGAAAATGCGATCGCTTACCGCCAACTAGAACAATCCCTACAAGAGTTAGATTTTCCCACAGTTACAGTACCACTACGACGGCGTGACTGGCTACCCACTATTGGAGGAAGATCAGTAACACCGATTCTGCAACAACTTGATCTTACAATCAAGCATACATTGCAGCAACATAATGCTACTCAAATTAACTTGATTGGTCACTCAGCCGGAGGTTGGATATCCCGCATCTACATGGGAGAAAAGCCCTACTTGGCACGCGGTGATGTCAAACCATTTCTCTGGGAAGCGCATCCCCTGGTTGCTACTCTCATCACCTTGGGGACACCCCATATTAGCCAAGAACGCTGGACACGCTCCAATCTAGATTTTGTGACCAATAACTACCCAGGAGCTTTTTACAAAAACGTTCGTTACGTTTGTGTGGCTGGCAAAACTATCTTTGGGGAAAGGCGGCGCGGTAGCTGGTTAGCTTACAGTAGTTACCAATTAACCTGTGGCAAGGGTAACACCTGGGGAGATGGAATCACACCGATTGAAGCTGCTCACTTAGAAGGCGCAGAAAATCTGGTGATTGAAGATGTGAGGCATTCACCGAGAAGTCCTGGGATTTGGTATGGTTCAGCAGAACCCTTAAAAGCTTGGGTGCAATATTTGATTTAAAAGACTTGAGCTTTTTTTGAGAAATGCAATATTTATTAATATTTCTTAGCTAAAATTGTAATAAGAATAAATACTTAGTTAAGAACAGGAGGGGTGAGCCATGCAAAGCACCCAGTTCGATAAGATTTTGCGACGAATAGCGACGATATTATCAGTTGTGATTCTGACTCTGTGCTTAATTTATGTATCTACCGGAGTTTTGCTGTCTTTTTACTATCAACCGACAGCAGGCGGAGCTTATAACTCCTTGAAGATGATTAATACACAACTGCCATACGGCTGGTTGTTTCTGAGAGCGCATGATATTGCTGGTAACGCAGTAATTGCGATCGCTCTGATTCAAATTGTGGTGATGTTTTTAGGTCGGCAATTTCGCAAAAGTTGGCTGGCTGCTTGGATTAGCGGGATTTTGTTAACTTTAAGTGCGATCGGGCTGGACTGGACAGCGATGATTCTAGATTGGACTCAGGAAGGATACTGGCGTTTTAACATTGAGTTGGGAACCATCGAAGCTATTCCTTTCATAGGTGGACAACTGCGCGACATCCTAACTGGGGGTGGAGCGATTAACACAGTTACTGTCGAACACCTTTACACAATACACAGTTATCTAATTTCGATGGCGACGCTAATTCTTGCCATAGTTCATTTATCTGCTTTACTGTGGCAAGAATGGCAAATGTATCAAGAAGCGCCAAAACCAGAAATTGGTAATTTGCAACAACCACCAGAAGGCGAGTTTGTTCCTTCCCAAAGCTAATAAAGAGTGCTGTTAGCGGATAGCTATGGTTGAGCCAGTGCTGAATTAGGAGTTATATTCTTCCTCAGCCTCTTCATCCCCCAACAACCTCACTAGCGGAAACTTCAGATAATTGGGCGAGGGATAGGTCTTCAACCTCTGGTAACTTTTCTAGAGACAGGGGAGTGGATTGGGTAGCACCAGATAAGCGTTTTAAAAGGCTAGGTCTGGGATCATGCAATAGGTAAATAATCCGATCGCCAACTTCCCACTCTTGGTTAGCTGGTATTACCTGTAAGCGTTCTTCTCGTTCTACCAATAGCGGTATCAACACCCCAGTCTGAATCTTTTCTTGGATGCGATCGCATTGAGTGGAAAATTCCAACTCATTTAGCGTAGTTGTCCCCAGCTTGACTCGCCCATCATTCAAATATTCATTCCAAGTCTTAATCGCTAAGTCTGGGATAAAAGCTTGATTAACTTTATTACTAACCGAGGTACTTGCTTGCGGATCACGGGGGAAAACAGCTAAGACACGCGGCGGCTTAAATTCCTCAGCCGCCCGTTGAGCCAAAACAAAATTCACCTCACCATTACTTGTCATAGCCAAAAAAGTACCCATAGAGGCAAGTCCTGCCTCTTCCAAAACAGCAGCATCCAGCCCGCTGCTGGCAATCACCCGCAGATTTTGCGCCTCAGCTTGAACAAGATATTGGGGGTCAGTATCAATCATGACCACGTTTTCTTCCCGTTCTTGAAAAAACCGGGCAATCAAAAGACTCAACGGATTACAACCCACAATCACTGCCCCAGTTACGTCTTTAGAGGTAATTTGTAGCCATTTAGCAACCCAGCCAGCTGTTAGACCTTGACAGACAACAGTCATGATAATTGTCAGGAAGACTAGAGCTTTGATAGAATCACCGCCGTTAATGCCACGCTGTGTCAGCGAAATTGCAAAAAAAGAAGCTACAGAAGCGGCAACAATTCCTCTAGGAGCAACCCAGCTTAAAAATAGTTTCTGTCGCCAGTTTAGGTCACTGTTCCAGGTACAAAAAAGGATATTAATTGGGCGAACGACAAACATTAATACCAAAACAGTGAATAAACTACCCCAACCCAAAGCAAACACACTGGCAATGGATAAATCAGCGGCTAATAAGATAAATAGCACTGAGACGCTGAGAATTGTCAGCTGACCCTTAAAGCTCCGTAACAGACGTTCTTCTGGGACTGAGGAGTTAGCAAATACTGCTCCTGCAACCACTGTTGTCATTACTCCCGATTCACTGCGGATGATTTGCGATAAGGTAAACAGGCTCCAAAGTATCGCCAACACCACTAAGTTTTTTAGCTCAAATGACAGAAAACTGGCGCGTTTGAAAATCAAGCTCATCAGATAACCGCCAGCACCACCAATTGCCGCACCAACACCCAGGCGCATGAGTAAACCGATGATCGCATTGATGGGGCCAGCATCGCCGTTCAAAATGGTATCGAGGACAACGAAGGCAAGGATAGCTCCTACAGGGTCAATTAAAACCCCTTCCCCTTCCAAAAGTGTTGCTACTTGGCGATCTACATTGATTTGTTTGAGCAAGGGGCCAACGACAGTTGGGCCTGTCACCACGACTATGGAAGCATAAAGAATAGCTATGTTCCAGGGAAATTCACCCAGCCAGTGAGCAGCCATACTCCCACCAAGCAATGTGATCAGCGTTCCTAGGGTAACGAGCAATTGCAAGCTGACTGAAACTCTGCCTAACTCTCGCAGATCCAAGTTAAGTCCGCCTTCAAACAAAATTATTGCCGTTGCTAGGGCGACAATAACTTCCACTCCAGTGCCTAGCAAATGGGGATGCAACAGTCCTAGTCCATCAGAGCCAAAGAGAATACCCAACAGCAATAACAAGACAATGCTGGGTATCCGAAAGTATGCAGCCAGCACTTGGGCACTAATGCCTGCAAGGACAGCGATCGCCATCTGTAGGGTAATTTCAAAAGATGCTTCCATGTTGTAGATTTTGAGCGATTTATTTCAAAATCTTTTGTAAAAAATCGGAGATATTAACTCTACAGGGTACAACATCATACCCTTTGCCCCTCGCTGAATTTAGCGTTTTTTCTATCTGGGCATCCCCTTAAATTCCAAGTGCCGGACGCTGAGGCACCTTGCAGCTTCCCCCACAAGCGTCTACGAAATTCTTTTTGTGTCTCCATGTTTTTGTATTCTCTTCAAGCTTTTGCCTCCACCTAGTTTAGCTGCCACAAACTTTTTTTGGCAAAAGCTGTTGACAACGGCAAGGAAATTCGTTACCTTATAAAAGGTCTGAGTTCGATGCCCCCATCGTCTAGAGGCCTAGGACACCTCCCTTTCACGGAGGTAACGGGGATTCGAATTCCCCTGGGGGTACTTAAAAAAGTAGTTGTGTATTTCTCTGCAAATTTAGAAATCAAAACTATCATCCAGGATTTTTCCTGAATGATAGTTTAACTATTGAACATAAGGTTCTTTGCTGGCTAACTCTTCTACACGTTGGTAAATAGCCAGAAGATTTAGCCGCAGATCTTTGCTCAGGCGGTTTTCAATGATTCCCACTGGCATAGTGAGTTTAGGCCAAACTTGAATTGTGTAGTAAAGATTTGTTCCTACATACTCACCGAGGGAATAAGGCTCTAAACACCAGCTACCAGAAAAGCCTTTAAAATCTCCCTCTACCATGCGGAAATTAATTTCTTTGGGGAAGCATTCTTCCAAATCCAGAACTACCCGCGCCCAAAAGTTGAAATTCAGTAAGCGCTGGGAGCCTACTTGCTCAAGTCGAATTCCACCATTGGGATGCTCGATTAGACGACTCTTGGCGAGGTTAGGGAGAAAGTCAGGTAAGGCTTCATAATCTGTTAGAACCTTCCATATCTGTTCCACTGGTTGGGGAATTTGAACTTTAGCGCTGATTTGTCGCTGTCGCTCTGCTATTTTCTCAATTTGAATTTCTACCTTAGCTGCCAAAGCGACTGTATCAGCAGTCAAATCCCCTTCGAGGATGATGTCATTACTAAGAGACTGGAAATCAAGGTTCTGGGTTGTGTTCTGTTTTTTAGTCACTTTCAGAATTATGGTTTACTTTCGTCACAAAATTGGGGCAGAGTCAGGGTGAAGCAAATTTCGCTCTGTTCAGAATCTGAGATTTGGAGACTCTCAACTGCGATCGTTCCATTCAAATGCTGCACTAAAGACTTGACTAGAGCAAGTCCCAAGCCAGCCCCTGGAGTCCAGCGTCCTTTTCCGCGACGGAACTTGTCAAAGATGTAGGTCACTTCTTCTTCAGAGATGGCACGTCCTGTATTCGTCACTTTTATGATAACTTGATCAATTTGTTGATCAACTCGGTGAACAGCTTCCAAATGGACGGTGGTATCATGCTCTGTGTATTTACAGGCATTAGTTAACAGTTCTTGGAGGATGCGGTCAAAACTCTCCAGCTCCGTTTGCAGTTTTAGCGACTTCTGTGGTAAATCTACAGAAATCTTTAATCCCTTCTCTAGGAATTTTTTCTGAAAAGATGCTGCTATATCCTGGATTCTAGTATTTAAATCTATAGTTTCTAATTGTGGAGCTTCGTGAGGCGACTCTAGTTTCTGGAGTGTCAACAAATCATTAATCAAGTTGATTTCCTTTGTGCATTCCTGCTCAAGGATATCCATGTATCGAACCTGACGCTCTGGCGCGATTCCTGGCAAACGTAAGTTACGAATTGACATCAGCATGTTTGTCAAAGGATAGCGCAAGCGATCGCTCATGTTGCTCAAAAATTCATCTTTAAGTTCGTTGAGTTTCCGCAGTTGCTCAACATACTGCCGGGTTCTTTCATGCAATTTTGCCTGGAGTTCGAGACTACTCTGGAGTTTCGCTGTCCGCTCATCTACCAAAGTTTGCATTTGGCGCAATGTCTGTGACTGAATTATGGCGTTACTTACTTGAGCACAAACCATTTCTACAAGATTTAATTCTGCTGCTTGCCAATTGCGAGTAACAGATTGCTGTAGCACCAAGAATCCTAAGATTTTACCTTGATTCTCTAATGGCACTAATAATACCGCAGGCAATTCCTTTATTGCAAATAATGGAGCTACACAAGAGGTATCGTTTTGTTCTGTATAGTTATAAAAGATTACTGGTTTTACAGAATCTATGAAGGCACGCTGGCATAAATCACACTCTGATATCAAGAAAGACTGATTCAAGATATCTGGTTTAGTAGTGCTGTAATTTTGTGTTTCCCTAGCCCATTCACCACCCACGGTAGCTTTCGCTTTGGGGATTTGTTTTTTAGCTTGAGTTCTAAATAGTGGATCTGTATATTTTAGTAGTATAAGCAAACCCCGATCTGCCTGTAGAGATTCGGCAGTAGAGGCGATAATTAACTGGAGCATTTGATTCAGCTCCAAGTTGCTCCGACTCAATAAGGTCAATTGCTTGATCAAGCTTTGATACTGATTGCTCTTTTGCAAATACTGTTGTTGATGAGTAATTAGTTTAGCTTGCGCCACTTGATAAAAAGCGATCGCGCAAGACGACTCTACCTCTTTGAGCAGTTGTTTTTCTGATTCACTCCAATCATAGGGTTGGAATTTAATCAGACTAATCACCCCATTATTATTGCCACCAAATCGGGTAGGAATTGCCAAAACGGCTTTTATCGGTAGCGGCAAATACTGACAGCCAATTACCAGACTATTTTGAATGATCGAAATATCTTGAATAGTCAATGGTTCAGCAGCACATTGCAGCACTGGCGAGTGCATAAGCAACTGTTCCATCGAAAACATCTCTTCTGGGTGTGGTAACCCTAGATACTCATCAGCACACCAATTAGTAGTAGTCGCTTCGTCGAATTTCTCACCCGTTACTGAAACCAAGCAGCAGCAATCTACTTGAAAAGTAACTCCTAGCAATTGGGCAATATCTTGTACCATCAATGCCATCGCTGAACTGTTGGCAATGATTTGGTTAATCTTTTGCACCAACTGGCGGGTAGGTTCTTCCTGATGCTGCATCAGCTTAACTTGGTAAGGTTGTAGTCGATCTATGTCATCTACGTAATCTGGCGGCGATGATAAAGGCTTTTTCATTCTTGGCACGCCCTCGGATAATAACCCCATTCTTCTTGCACCCAACCTTTTGGCATATTCTTCAGCGTTATGTGTTGATACACCCTTGATAATTGACAAATCTTGTATGAATACTTTCTCTCACCTGTTATAGCCCTTTTCTATCTCAGATGGTCAAGTTTCCGCTTGATAAACCAAATTGCTACATTTCTAAATAAGTAATAAAATACTCAAGATATCCTATAAATGCTTCAGCTAGCTTATTTTTGACTGCTCTATGTTGAAATAATTTACTAATTTTATCCTGTCTTTAAGTATACATAAACCGTAATTCCTCTGGAATTCCAGCAAAATTGCCCTTAAATATTACGTAAAATTATTTCGCTTGCTTGATAAATTTTTATTACATTTTTTTTTAACTAGTAGGTTTAACAAGCTACTCTTTTATCTCCGTAACTCTCAGTAAAATATTAATAAGGCTAAATTCTAAATGCAGCCCAATTATTTTTACTAATAACTGGGCTGCATTCGGCTGAATATAAGACTATCCAGCCAAGCTCTCGACACTCAGAGGAACCATATCGCCATTCCTGGTCAGTCCTAACAACATTGGTTGTTGGGGTTGAATTAGTTGACCTGTGAGTACACAGCGTTCTTCTTGCTGAGCTGTGGCAGCTATGCTAGCTCGAATGTCAGTTCGCGAAAATCGAGGCTTCCACTCACCTGATTTTTGCTGGACATAATTCCAAAGGATATCTCGGATCAAAGCTTGATATCCCTGATTGCCAGCTATTTCTTTGAGCTTATCTTTGAGTTCCCGCTCTAGGCGGATGCTGGTAACTTCCATATCGGTAGTTGGGGTGCGAGCGATCGTATGCATCACTGATTTCTCCTTAAAGGTATAGACAGGATAGTAATACAAGTGTAGTATGTTTAAAGGAATGTTCAATAGGTGAAATTTTCTGTGAAATCCATTTACCCCATCTCCACTTCTTTGTACGCTACCAATTTCCGAGCCGGTTGGGAATCAGCTGCTATGGAAGTGGAGTATTTATTTATGGGCGATGGTAGCCGGAATTTTGGGCAAATCACAGAGGGTAATTATGATTTTAGACATCTCAGCATTAGTAGGCTGATTGCAAAACCACAACTAGACGAAGAAAGCGGGGGGTACAGGCAAAAGAATACTGTACCAATATGAGACCAGAAAATTTTCCGGTCAATTCTAACCCCCGCTTCACTTAAAACTTGAAGCGGGGGTTTTTTTATAAGGAGTGAAGCTGTGACGATATCTTCAATGCGCGGCGCGAACGCAATGCAAGTGTTAGAGCAATCTGTGGTGGTGTTTTCTCAAAATTACTTGCCACTGTGTCGGATCAATATCAAGCGGGCGATTGTGCTGTTAGTAACCAACAAAGCTCAACCGCTGGGTTTTACCACAGAAGGCGGATGGCAAGTTCACTCACCCAGTTTGGTAATTGATGTGCCAAAACACATTCGCTTGACAATCACTTCTAATGAGCGGATGTGGAGAGTTCCGCCAGTCAATCGGCGGGAAGTGTTGCGGCGAGACTATCACAGTTGCCAATATTGCGGTAGCGGCAAACATCTAACGCTAGATCATGTGATGCCGCGATCAAGGGGCGGTTCTCACACTTGGGATAACGTAGTCACAGCTTGTGAAAGATGTAACTCCCATAAAGGCGATCGCACCTTATTTGAGGCTGGTATGCAACTGCGTACCAAACCAAAAGCACCAATCCACCCCGCGATTTCTTTTGCCGAACAGTTTTGGATAGATATGCAAGCAAGCCTGGAATAGCAGGAGAGCATAAGGAATGCTGAAATTAACTTACACTGAAAGCAGCTTTGATTTGGAATGTTTCAGTCTGTCGCTAGAAGAATGGGTAGCGCAGCGAGCGATTTTGGCCCTGCGAGTTGGGCAAAGTTTGTGCATTGAACCCAGTACGGCTTCCTTTTTGCTTCCTGTTGATTTGCCAGAAGTAGAAGTGCTTAAAGCTGAGGTAAAAAGAGATGACAGAGAAATCATGGCTCTGTGTGCCTGCGATACCCAATATATGGAAGTCACTCTGCAAGGTTCTTGGCTATCAGATAGTTCTAAGGATGCTGTAGGTGTGTTTGTCACCACTATGAGCGATCGCGCTGAGTTCTTTTTGCACAAACTTTGGCAGGAAGCTCAAGAGAGCAGTGCTTCTGTCATGAGCGAATAAACTAAATCATCGGGTGAGGAGAATTTCTCACCCTTTATTGCCCCATTTTTAGAAGTTCGGGAATTGTCACAAATCGGTAGCCTTGCTGTTTGAGTCCGCTGATGATTTGTGGCAAAGCTTCTACAGTTCTTCGGCGATCACCACCACCGTCATGCATCAAAACAATAGAACCTGGTTTCGCGCCTTTCAAGACATTATTTACAAATGCTTGCGGTTTCGCGTGAGGGTCAGTATCAGCTGAAGTTAGCGACCACATAATTACAGCATCTTTCTGACTTTTAGCGTAAGCGGCTAGTCCGTTGTTTAAAAAGCCTCCAGGAGGACGAAACAGAGCAGTTTTGACTCCTGTAGTTTTGTATATCAGGTCAGATGTGCGATCAATTTCACTCTTGGCTGTGGCTTCATCCATTCGCCGATACCAATGATGCCAAGTATGGTTACCAATGGCGTATCCTTCAGCTACTTCGCGCTTGGCTAGGTCGGGATTTGCTTGTAAGGCTTGTCCTACCCAAAAGAATGTTGCTTTAACATCGTTTTGCTTCAGAATATCCAGCATTTGTAAGGTTGTCTTTGGCCAGGGCCCATCATCAATACTTAGAGCAATAACCTTCTCGTTGTTCCTTGGATGCACCTGATAAACTGTTTTTCCCTGAAATTTAGCTGGGACTGAAAATGTAGGGCTTTCTACTTTAGCTGATGGCGGTAATTGAACATTACCTTGGCCCTTTCCCAGATGATCTTGAACTTGTGGAGTATGGCTTTTGCTCACTGGCTGGTTCAACCCCAATTGTGGGGAAGTGCCTGGGGCAATACTACAAGCTGTAATCGTAGAGGCGATCGCGACAAAACTAATTATCTTTTGTCGCTTGAGGTAGTTGTCTGTCACGTCAGGCTTTTAAAGACTCACCCAATCATAAGCTGTAGTTTGACTTTTAAGGGGGGTTAGCAAGTTCAAATCTAAGTGCAGAAGCTTTTTTAGACAATTTTAAAAAAACTTTCTAAAACCCCTTGACACTTTTTGTAGTATTTTGTAGTATAAATGTAGTAAAGGGAAGGACAAGCTTCCCAAGAGTTAAAGTCATGTTCTACATACAACTAAAGGACAGGCGTTGGAATAAACCAGAGTCCCCAGTCAACAAAGCTGCTCCTACTTGCAAACCATCGGAAGTAGAGGCAATAAACGAAAAAAGTTCTAAGTTTGCACTCATCAAAACCACAGAATACATCCGTAATATACAACAGGCTTACTACCTAGAACTTCGGTTGTTTTCCTAACAGTTTCTAATAGTAAAAGCTAATTTTTCTGAACCTTGAAAACTAAATAAGAAATGGGCAAGTTCACCAAAAATCTGTGCATAAAAACCTAAAAGTTTAGGCACAGATTCTAAAAAATCGGGGTGTAGCTCAACTGGCTAGAGCATTCCGTTGTCTGCGGAAATGTTGCGGGTACCCTGCGGGAAGCAAGCTACAAATCCCGTCACCCTGGTTGCAGTCCTGTAGGCGAATAGTTTAAGCCGTCAGTTTCTCAAACTGAAGATTGCGAGTGCGAATCTCGTCGGGACTCCCAAATGGCTGAGTAGCCAAGTGGCCGAAGGCGTCGGTCTGCAAAACCGATATCGTGAGTTCAAATCTCACCTCAGCCTCTGGTGCGATCGCAGTGTAGCTTAACCAGCAAAGCACTAGGTTCATACCCTGGTATATGCGGGTGCAAATCCCGCCGCTGCCACCAAATGCAGGGATGGTGTAACGGCAACACCTCGTGACTCCAAATCCGATGTTCTAGGTTCAAATCCTAGTCCCTATGTCAGACAATTTTGGATTTTAAATTTTTTAATCCAAAATCTAAAATTTAAAATCTAAAATTCAGTCAATTATGCCCTCGTGGACGAATGGTTAAGTCAGTGTTCTTTCAAAGCACAGATGCGAGTTCAATTCTCGTCGAGGGAATGATTATGGGTCGGTGGCCGAGTCTGGCTGAAGGCGACAGTCTGTAAAACTGTTCTTTTTTGCACGCAGGTTCAAATCCTGCTCGACCCACTATGGAGAGGTGGCTGAGTGGCTGAAAGCGTCCTCCTGCTAAGAGGAAGCGGGAAGTTAATACCCGTCGCAGGTTCAAATCCTGTTCTCTCCGTTTTGAGAGTGTGGTGTAACCGGATAACATCTCAGTCTACGAAACTGAAGATTTGAGGGTTCAAATCCCTCCGCTCTCGTTACATGATCTCTTCATTTTATCCCCCGGTAGCTCAGTTGGTAGTTAGCGCCTGTTTGAAAAACAGGAGGTCGTCGGTTCGATTCCGACCTGGGGGGCTTCATTGCCTCATAGCTCAATGGTAGAGCAAGCGGCTGTTAACCGCGCGGTTGTAGGTTCGAGTCCTACTGAGGCAGCCATTCATTGCCGGGTGGACGAATTGGTAAGTCGCATCGCTCTGAACGATGAGGTTGCAGGTTCAAACCCTGCCCTGGCAATAAAGCCCTGTGGTGTAATTGGCAACATCGCGCCCTTTGAAGGCGAAGATTCCAGGTTCGAGTCCTGGTGGGGCTGCCAAACTTTGCTCTTGTAGCCCAATTGGAAGAGGCTGCCGTTTCAAAAACGGTATGTTGTGGGTTCGATTCCCACCAAGAGTACCAAAACTTGCTCCTGTAGCCCAACTGGAAGAGGTGGCAGACTTAAAATCTGTTTGTTGTGGGTTCGACTCCCACCAGGAGTACCAACGGGATGTAATTCAGTGGCGAGAAGCCATGCTTTGGGAGCATGGAGTCGCAGGTTCGAGTCCTGCCATCCCGATATGCCGCTGTTACGGAACGTGGCATAAGTGCTGGAATCAGAGTCCATATTTTGCAGGTTCAAATCTTGTCAGGGGTACTAAGCTCTCGTGGCGGAATGGAAGACGCACGCTTACCGAGGATCTAGTTTTTTGCAGGTTCAAATCTTGTCGAAACTACCAAAATATCTGGGTGTAGCGCAGTTGGAAGCGCGGGAGTTTCGGGAACTTGAGGTCGCAGGTTTAATCCCTGCCACTCAGACTTTGCCCTTGTAGCCCAACGGAAGAGGCGCTTCGCTTAGAACGAAGAGGTTGCTGGTTCAAATCCAGTCAGGGGTATTGGTGATTTTGCGGGGATGAAGCAAGAGTGGCTTGGAGGTCTCATAAGTCTCACATCAGCAGGTGCAATTCCTGCCCCCGTCACCAAAATTAGTGCTGGTGTAGCTCAATTGGCAGAGCAACTGACTTGTAATCAGTAGGTTGCAGGTTCAATTCCTGTTACCAGCTTGACTAATGCGGGTGTGATGTAACGGCAGCATGAGACGCTTCCAACGTCTTCGTGCGAGTACCCTTCCCTTCTCTACGAGAGGCTGCGCCAACGCGACGCTCCGCGAACGGGAAGCAAGCTACAAATCTCGCCGTCCGCTCTAAAACTTGCGGGTGTGATGTAGTCGGTAGTATCTGAGTACGCCATACTCAGTGCGTGGGTACTCTTCGAGAACGCTGCGCGTAGCTTGCTTCCCCGTAGGGGTACAAGTCCCTCCACTCGCTTGCGTAGTCCTGTAGCTCAACGGTAGAGCAGTTGCCCTACAAGCAAAGGGTTGCAGGTTCGATTCCTGCCAGAATTACCAAATATTGGGAGTGTAGCTCAATGGAATAGAGCTTCGAGCTTCTACCTCGAAAGTTGTGGGTTCAAGTCCTACCACTCCCGCTTAAACAAGTCAAATGTCAAATGTCAAAAGAAAGAATTTAATTATTTCTCTTTCTTTTTACTTTGCTCTTTTTATTTGTTTGATGGGGTCATAGCTCAAATGGCTAGAGCGCCTGCCTTGCAAGCAGGAGGTTATGGGTTCAATTCCCATTGATTCCACTGATGGTGTCTGAAGCCAAAGTGGTCGAGGCGCTGGTTTGTGGAACCAGTCATAGCGGGTTCAAGTCCGGTCAGACACCCCTCAATGGAAGATGCTGCTCTAGGCGAAGCCTTCTCGAAGAGTATGGACAGCAACTGGTCTTGAAAACCAGGGTATGGGCAACTGTAGGGGTACCCTACGGGAAGCAAGCTACGATTCCTCCATCTTCCTCTTTTCCACCTGAAGCCGAAAAGCGAGGCACTGTGCTGATAACACAGAGAGAGGAGGGGCAGTACCTCCCAGGTGGATTTATATCTAGCATTGGTGTTACAAGGCTTGTGATGTAATACGATCGCACCGGCTCAAATATTTATTTAAATTAACCAGGGTGGTTGGCATAACGGCTGTGCAGCGGGCTTTTAACCCGCAGAAATAGGTTCGACCCCTATACCACCCATTATGAATAGGAACTAGCGATCGCTAGTTGAGCATGTTGCAATAGTATATCTTTATCCAGAGCATGTACGGGATATTGCGGTGTTACTGCCAGTAGTTTATCGATTCTTTCTCTGGCTGCCTCCACTACTGATTCATCTAAGCTGCCCTTAGTGAGGGAATCGACGAAATCTTCAGCAATCTGATAAGTTCTTTCAATAGATGATGAATTAATATTACGCGAGACAATAAATAGGTCGCAGCCTGCATGAAATGATCGCGCCACAGTACCAGCTTTAGTAAACATATCTGAGATAGCTTTCATATCCAAGTCGTCAGATACAACCACTCCCTTAAAGCCAAGTTGCTCTCTAAGTATGGTTTTGAGGATAGCCTTAGAAAGGGTTGCTGGTACATCAGCATCTATCCTGGGAAATAAGATATGGACAGTCATCATCAAAGGAATCTGTAATTCGATCAGGGCTTTGAAGGGTATAAGTTCTCGAAGTCGCAGGTCTTTTAGAGTCAGATTAAGTATTGGTAGCTCGATATGAGAGTCCTTGCTGGTATCTCCATGTCCAGGGAAGTGCTTGGCGCATCCCAAAATTCCTGACTCTTGAAGTCCAAGGTAGTAGTCACAAGCACCTTGAGTAGCAGTTTCGGGATTGCTACCAAAGGCGCGAGATCCAATCACAGGGTTATTCGGATGCGAAAAAATATCTGCTACAGGTGCCCACGATAAATTTATTCCCAGTGATTTGAGTTCTAGTGCTGTGGCTTTTGCTACCTCACGGGCGTGCGATCGCAGCAACAAGGCATGAGGAAAGCGGGTAATCGGCAGTGGTGTACGAATTACACGACCTCCTTCATGATCTAAAGTCACAAACATGGAATCACGTTCAGTATATTCTCGTATCTGGCTGTTCAAATCCTTGAAGCTCTCCAGCCAAACCTCATAAGGGGTGCCATCCAGAAAGTTTTTAGCAAAAAAGATCACCCCAATCGGTCTCAATTCATTGAGTGCACGTTTATCATCATCACTTAATATAGTGCTGGAAATACCTAGAATCAGGTGATGTCCAAAGCGCCTTAGCTCTTGTGATACTGGCATAATCCTTTACCTATAGTTGTGTAGCAAACAACTTGGGATGTTTAACCTAGAAAACATAAACCCTGATTCTACACCCTTATGGAGAGTGGGACTTTTAAGAGGCAGGGGGCAGAGGTACTAAAGGGGAAGAATTTTCTGTTTGTCCCCTGCTTCTTGAACAATGCCCTATGCTCAATACCCTTCAACCTCTGACTAACTCTTTAAAAAATACTAACTTTGTAAAAAGAAACAGTAAATATACTATCAGCAAGTATTATTCTTGATTTTTAACAATTAAAATATATATTACATGGTGTTACCTACGCAAGCATAAATTAGTTTTTCTGCAAAAGCATTTTTGTGATCCTCCTTTAGAGTCACTCCGTGAGCGCATCCTACCATCTAAATCTCAGGAGACTTATGTCTATAAGTTTATTCAATAACAATCTAAATAGAATTTATTCCAAATTTTATGATATTTGTTATGAAAATTACAAAGGATTGACTAAAAATCCTAGATGGCTTTTAATGCGTAAAATTGCTCGATTTAAAACTGGGCGAGCCATGATGATATTTTTTTTAAAACGTTCAGTTAAATTATATTCATCCATTCTCAATGAGAGCAATTGTTATTTTCCAAATGTGAATGTAGATGACGTTGTTAACACCCTGAAAACTGAAGGGTTATATTTAGGAATTAATTTACCCCAAGATATTGTTAAAGAAATAGTCGAATTTGCTCATTCAACAGTTTGTTATGGCAATAGAAAAACAAACATGGGTTTTTTTTATGATCAAAAGGAACAAGCAGAAACTAAGTCAGGAAAACATTTTATCATCGGTAGTTATTTTAATACGTCTTTACTCTGCCCTGCTATAAAAAAACTTCAAAATGATCCAAAGTTATTGGCAATAGCTACTAAATATTTAGATGCTCAAGCAGTACATCAAGGGAATCTGATGTGGTGGAGTTTTTCAGGTGAAATAACATATCGTCAAAAAAGTCAAGCTGCTCAATTATTTCACTACGATATAGACGATTATCGTTTTCTGAAGTTTTTCTTTTATTTGACTGATGTAGATGATCAAAGCGGTCCTCATGTCTGTGTTCGTGGTAGTCACAATAAGAAGAAGCCATCACATCTTTGGCTACGTAAACGAGAGACAGATCAAGATATCACCGATTATTATGGTTCTAAATCTTTAGTAAAGATTTGTGGCAAAGCTGGTTTTGGATTTGCAGAAGATCCGCTTTGTTTTCATAAAGGAATTACTCCTACTCATAAAGACCGTTTAATATTACAAATAGAATTTGCCCGAACTGACTATGGGATGCAGCACGACTTCCGAGCAGCTTCTCTACTGAAATGTATTTAGTGATTTATGTAGTATAAGTTTTTACGATTATAACTTCATTATCTAAGTTAAAATACTTAAACTAAAACATATTAAATCTTTATATTTACATTTATTAAGTGTTTGCCGATTGAAAGTAAACTGGATATCAACTAGCAGGCTTTACCAATGCCTTAAATATTTCCTTAGAGCAAATACACGGATTACCAAAGAAATCAACTACTTTAAGACAAGAGTTTATAACAACCTAATTCTCAGTCAAAGGAATGACTTTTGTTTGTTGAGATTTGGTAATGTAAATCTAGATGAAATGCACGCCGCAAACCCATTGCTGACAATGATATTGGCAATTTATTCTGGTAGGTGTATGTCAGGTAAAATTCGCTTTTACAGAAGTTTTTTTGGGAAGCGATCGCACAAGAACTGCCAAATGTAACGGATTGCAACGTATAATGAGAACGATAAAACCATTAAGAAATATTTAAGGGCATTAAGGTTAAATGCGAGTAGCGATCGCGGGTGCTGGTCTAGCAGGACTTTCCTGCGCGAAATATCTCACAGACGCAGGTCACACTCCCATTGTCTTGGAAAGCCGGGACGTACTGGGTGGTCTTGTTGCGGCGTGGAAAGACTCTGATGGCGACTGGTACGAAACCGGGTTACACGCCTTCTTTGGGGCATATCCTAATATGCTCCAATTGCTCAAGGAGTTGGGCATTGAGGACAGACTCCAGTGGAAAGAGCATACGTTGATTTTCAATCAACCAGACAAGCCTGGGACACTATCACGTTTTGATGTTCCAGATATTCCATCTCCTTTCAACGTGATTGCATCGATTCTTCGCAATAAAGACATGTTGACTTGGGAGCAGAAGATTCGGTTTGCAATTGGACTACTTCCAGCAGTGGTGCGGGGTCAAAAGTATGTTGAAGACATGGACAAGTACAGCTTCTTAGAGTGGTTGAAAAGGCAAGGAGTTGACGAGCGAGTAACTAGTGACGTTTTTATCGCCGCATGTAAAGCACTCACCTTTGTCAATCCTGATGAAGTTTCTGCAACGATCCTGTTAACTGCACTGAATCGCTTTCTGCAAGAACGATATGGCTCCAAGATTGCATTTTTGGATGGTTCTCCAACAGAACGTCTATGCAGCCCGATCGTAGATTACATCAGAGAACGTGGTGGGGAAGTACGGTTGAATGCCCCCTTGAAAGAAATTTTGCTTAACGCCGATGGCACGGTGAAAGCATACTTGATTCGAGGGTTAAATGGGGCAGAAGATGAAGTTTTCACAGCTGATGTGTACGTATCTGCTATGTCGGTTGACCCAATGAAAGTGATGTTGCCTAAGCCTTGGAAGCAAATGGAGTTTTTCAAGAAGCTAGAAGGTTTGGAAGGAGTACCAGTGATTAACCTGCATCTGTGGTTTGACCGGAAACTTACAGAAATTGATCACTTGCTATTTTCGCGATCGCCCCTCCTAAGCGTTTATGCTGATATGAGCAATACCTGCCGTGAATACGCCAACCGCGATCGCTCGATGCTGGAATTAGTTCTAGCTCCGGCAAAAGATTGGATTGCCAAATCCGATGAGGAGATTGTGGCTGCAACGATTGCCGAGTTAGAAAAACTCTTTCCCGACCACTTTGGGGGAGACAACCCAGCAACGTTGCTAAAATCTCATGTGGTGAAAACGCCGCGTTCAGTTTACAAAGCGACCCCTGGTCGTCAACAGTACCGTCCCGCACAAGTTACGCCCATTGCCAACTTCTATCTTGCCGGAAGTTATACCATGCAACGCTACTTAGGCAGTATGGAAGGTGCCGTACTTTCTGGTAAGCTGACAGCGCAGGCAATTTCTGAGGCTCTCCCGGTAGTAAATCCCTCAAACCTGCAAACGCTCACCCGACCGCCCGCAACGAATGCTGCAACTGCCTGATTCCCCCCCGCGCATGAAAACGCTGGTCTCTGTAGACGAGTCCTACAAACTTTGTCGGCATCTCACAGCAAAGTATGCCAAGACTTTTTACCTGGGTACTTTGCTCATGAGTCCGGTAAAACGTCAATCTATTTGGTCAATTTACGCTTGGTGTCGCCGTACAGATGAATTGGTGGATGGGCCCGCATCTGCTATTACCACGCCAGAAACCCTAGACCTATGGGAACAGCAGCTGGAATCGATTTTTGCGGGACGCCCATTAGAAAATTACGATGTCGCTTTAGTTGATACTCTCCAACGCTTTCCGATGGACATTCAGCCCTTTCGGGATATGATTGCTGGTCAGCGGATGGACTTATATCGCAGTCGTTATGAAACCTTTGAGGAGTTATACCTCTACTGTTACCGCGTCGCTGGCACTGTTGGCTTAATGTCAACAGCAGTTATGGGTGTGGATAGCACCATATATACAGCTCCGTGGCGTCAGAACAAACAACCATATATTCCCACAGAAGAAGCGATCGCTCTGGGAATTGCCAATCAACTCACCAACATCTTACGGGATGTGGGAGAAGATGCCAGACGGGGACGGATCTACATTCCCCTTGAGGATTTGGCAAAATTCAACTACACCGAGCAAGACTTCTTCAAAGGTGTGGTAGATGAACGTTGGCGGGCATTGATGCGCTTTCAAATTGAACGGGCCCGCCAATTCTATACCACGTCCGACCAGGGAATTACTTATTTAGCACCGGATGCCCGTTGGCCCGTGTGGGCAGCATCAATGTTGTACGGTCAGATTTTGGAGGTGATTGAACGCAACGATTACGATGTATTCAGTCGGCGGGCTTACGTTCCCCAGTGGAAAAAATTACGCACTTTGCCCGTAGCTTGGATGCGATCGCAAGTCCTTTGAGCAATTAGTCATTTGTTGTTACTAATGACAAATGACTATTGACTCTTCCCAACAAGTCTGCTAACATTGATGTTCGTAAGTCAGGAGAGGTGGCTGAGTGGTCGAAAGCGGCAGATTGCTAATCTGTTGTACGGCAGGCAACTCCGTACCGAGGGTTCGAATCCCTCCCTCTCCGTTTTCCAGCCTTTGATATACGCAGTATATTCTGTGTACAAAAGTAAATATTAATGTAGGGGTAAATACTTCTACTTCCAAAGATGGATGATATGATTTATCCTTTGGAGTCTTGATAAGATCCAGCTAAGTTACAAATCTAGTTTGAATCTTACTTTTAGGCTTCTAAATATCTGAGGAGTAAAAGTGATTTATGAAAAAAATTAGCGCCGCCTTAACCTTCAGTATAGCTACCCTAGCAATTGGGTTCCTAGTTGGGGCTTGTGGTGATACTAGTACCCCCAATGGCACAGCGAACAATGGAAGTACCGCTACCCCAGCGGCAGATTCAACTACTACAAGCAGTGCTAAAGGGTTAAAAATTGGTTCCCTGCTACCGACAACAGGCGACTTGGCTTCTGTCGGACAACAGATGCTAGGTTCTGTCCCTTTACTTGTCGATACAGTCAACGCTTGCGGTGGTGTCAATGGCGAACCAGTGACCTTGGTGCAAGTAGACGACCAAACCGACCCCAAAGCTGGTGCTGCGGGTATGACCAAATTAGCAACTTTAGATAAAGTAGCAGGTGTAGTTGGTTCCTTTGCCAGTAGTGTTTCTAGTGCAGCAGTCTCCATTGCCACGCCGAATAAAGTCATGCTGGTTTCCCCTGGTAGTACCAGTCCCGTCTTTACTGAAAAGGCCCAAAAGGGTGACTTTAAAGGCTTTTGGGCGCGTACTGCTCCCCCGGATACTTACCAAGCACTAGCATTAGCCCAACTTGCCAATCAAAAAGGTTTCAAGCGAATTTCTACAGTCGTGATTAATAACGACTATGGCGTTGGCTTTGAAAAGGCATTTGTGCAAACTTTTGAAAAATTGGGTGGAACCATCGTTAATAAAGATAAGCCTGTTCGCTACGACCCAAAAGCGCAGACTTTTGATACAGAAGCAGCTGCTGCATTTGCTGGTAAGCCAGATGCAGTGCTGGCCGTATTATACGCTGAAACTGGCAGTCTGTTCTTGAAGGCCGCCTATCAGCAAGGCGTGGCTAAGGGAGTACAGATTCTGCTTACAGATGGTGTGAAATCACCGACTTTCCCAGAACAAGTTGGCAAAGACAGTGACGGTAAGTATATCTTGACCGGAGCGATCGGTACAGTACCTGGTTCTGATGGTAAAGCACTCTTAGCTTTCAACAAGCTGTGGAAGGATAAAAAAGGTAGTGCACCAGGGGAATACGCTCCTCAAACTTGGGATGCAACTGCCTTATTGACGTTGGCAGCGCAAGCTGCTAAAGAAAATACAGGTGTTGGTATAGCCAACAAAATTCGTGAAGTCGCTGATGGACCTGGTACAGAAGTTACTGATGTCTGCGAGGGACTAAAGTTACTTAAAGATGGTAAGAAGATTAACTATCAAGGAGCCAGTGGCAACGTAGATGTTGATGCTAACGGCGATGTCGTTGGTGTATACGATGTTTGGACAGTAGGAGACGATGGCAAAATCAAAGTAATTGGCAAAGTTACCCCCAAGTAGAAAGTTAGCAGTTATGAGTTATGAGTTATGAGTGAAACATTACTAACTCTTAACTTCTAACTCATAACTCCTAACTCTTTGAGGATGTTTTAAAAGTCTTATTGCTAACACTAAAATCTCGAAAACCTAACTCCCAGCCCCGATTCTCTACAAGTGAATCGGCGTTTCAAAGCCTCTCGACCTTTCGGGAGAGAGGAATGAAAGCAAAGTTTATAGTATACTTTACGACTTTCCAAACATCCTCTTAACTCGACTTTATCCAAAATTAAGAACTCGCTTTTCTTTATCCGGCAAAAACCCTGGTTTTTCGGCAAATACTTTTTTCATGTCACAGATTATCGATGAAGTTAAAAAAGTAAAACTACCGGACCACAAAGGTTTCAGCGATAGCAATCACGTTGCGAAAAAAATGGATAAAGTCGAGCTTAAAAGCCAGTGAAGTTGTAACCAACTCCTAACAACAAGCCCACATCAGTTTTATCGAAAAATCCGGCATTCACAGCGGCCGTTGCCGTGAATTGAGGAGTTAGAGGCACATCAATCCCACCAGTTACTAAAAAGGCAAATTGCGAATCATCACCGGTTTTATAAGCTCCACCCACTCCGACGTAAGGTGCAATAGCTAACGGTTCGCTAAAAGCATCTGCTGATTTGAAGGTAAAATCGTAAGTGATTGGAAGTAGAATTGTGGTGTTGTCCCCAAATACGGCTGAGGGTCGCACCGATATAGAATTTGTCAGTCCGATTTTGCTGACTACCGCGAAGTTACCGTCGCCCAAAGACGAGTCAGCATCACCACTCAAACCAATGTTAGCAGCAACGCCAATATAGCTGCTGCCACCACCACGGGTAGTTCTACCTAAATCAATATCCGATTGCGCCACTTTGGGAGCAGATGGTTGAGCAGTAGTTTGAGAAGTTGGTTGTACAAACTCAGAAGTGAGCGTCGCAGATGAGGTTGCCACTGTGCCTGGAATGGGTGTAGGCGTTACACTGGCATTTTCCTGTATTGCAACGTTGGGGGGCTGCTGTACCTTAGCTAAATTTGTGACTGTAAATGTTTCAGTTGTTTCTGTAGAGAGATTTTGGCTTGCAGTGTCTAGTTCTGTACTAAAGTCGTTGGGAGACGCCACGGTTGCGGAAGGGTCGGTTAATGGCTGACTGCTCACCTTATCAACTGTCTGGGCAATTGCAGATAAGCCGCTACTCAGGACTGTAAGAGCAGCTATACTTGGCAACCAAAAAACACCTTTACGAAGAAAAATAGTATTCACATTCACTCCTAAAACAATATTGCCACGAAAAATAAAGGGTTTTGTTGATTGAAGTCAACAAATTCGGGCAATACTCAAAATTTAACATCAAAAAATCGGTTTTTACATCTTGACTTTGCTGGATTTATCTAGTTAATATTTCCCAGCAAAAAATTAAATACTATATCCTAAATATCCGGAATTTGACAAATGACAAAAATTATCTTGGCTTTAAGCAAACAGTCTATTTGTTGAGGAGGTGATCAGGATTGCAAAAACTTTTACCAAAAAACTTAGTCTATATCAACACTGAGCTTTCTTAATCCAGTTTTGCGTAAAAGCGTAGCCTTTTTAATGCAAGGGAACATATTAACATTAACATTGCATCGGGATGCATTAACATTGCAAGGGGACACATTCACAATGTGGCCAACACATTAACATTGCATTGGGATGCATTGGCATTGCAGGAGGACACATTCACAATGTGGCCGATGCATTAACATTGCATTGGGATGCATTGGCATTGCAGGGAGACGCATTCACAATGCGACCGACGCATTAACATTGTATCGGGATGCATTGGCTTGCAGGGAGACGCATTCACAATGCGGCCGATGCATTAACATTGTATCGGGATACATTGGCATTGCAACATATTGCTAAATTTAGTTCGCTATAGAATTAATGAAATGCTGTACTTAGTCTTTGTACCAACTGTTCAGGACATTGGCTTGAATCTAGGCTGGTGCGTTAGCCTACGGCATAACACACTCTTGCATTACTATGCTTTTAGGACTTGTGTGTACACCATAGTACAAGGGAAGGGGGAGAATTCCAAGCTGCGATGACTACAGGAGAAGGGTTTTCCATAAAGTATGGTTGGTCTATTTACGCCATGCTGTACTAGGAATTGTGTTTTGTAACAACAGAAAAAGTTGATTGTGAAGTGATATTACGAAGCTTGCAAAAATATTTAGAAATTGTCTAGAAGGTAAACATGGTTCTAACGTAGAACCTATTAGGAGAGACTTGAGGCAAATGTGATGAGCGGAAATAATACTCAAAAGTACCGGTTTGTCTGTACCCTGACTTTCGGTGATATCTACGGTCAAATAATTGTTTGGTTGATTACAATTACCCTAAGTTTGGCATCAGCCTTGGCGCTGATGGGTGCCAAGCGACCCGTTTACGCTTTAGCAACAGCGGGTCTTGTCGTTCTGCTTTCGCTACCTTTCTTGTTGTTTGCGTTTGTCACTACCTTGTTAAATCATATTGAAGTCACTCCTGTAGGACCGGGAACCAAAATGGAACCCATACCAGGTAATGTGTCTCAGCAACAACCTGTACAAGCAACTAGCTAAAGAGAGACGCGATTAATCGCGTCTCTACTCCATCTGTCCCATAACCCTTCATTTTTAACTTTTGACTCTTAATTTCAAAATTTGTAATAACATCCCTGTCTATAGGCAGGGAATTTTTTTGGAGAGACGCCACTGTTGCAACGCACGGGAACCTCCCAAATATGCAAGTTTACTTTCTTTCATATGGTATTTTGACTTAGACAGGAGAAGGAAATAATCAACTGCAAAGCAAAGGCAGCACAGTTTTCTGCCTTAGGGTTAGCCTCTGGCAATGTGAGAAGGGGAGCCACTGCGCCCTTGGTGGTTCCAAGAGTTGTAGCAAGTGGCGTGAGACGCTTTAACGCATAACGCTGGCTCCCCATGAGCGAGTGCTATCACAAAGAAGATAAAGGAAAGAGTTTATAAAGGGTTTTTGTGCCAATCCTGTGTATTTTGGCAAAATTGGGATGCTCCCCAACGCACTGCCTGATTAATCACGTCTCTACAATAGAACAGCAGTGGTTTGCAGTCGGGGGCTAATTATGCTGGAACATGATGTGATTATTGTCGGGGGTGGATTGGCGGGATGTCGCGCTGCTGTGGAAATTGCCCGCACTGACCCTAGTTTAAATATTGCTGTGGTTGCTAAAACCCACCCAATTCGTTCCCACTCGGTTGCGGCTCAAGGTGGTATGGCTGCATCGCTGAAAAATGTTGATTCAGAAGATAGTTGGGAAGCACATGCCTTTGATACTGTCAAGGGTTCTGATTACTTGGCAGACCAAGACGCTGTGGCAATTCTCGCCCAGGAAGCGCCAGATGTGGTGATTGACTTGGAACACATGGGCGTTTTATTCTCTCGCTTACCTGATGGGCGCATTGCCCAACGGGCTTTTGGCGGACATTCCCACAACCGCACTTGCTACGCTGCGGACAAGACCGGTCATGCGATTTTGCACGAATTGGTTAATAACCTGCGGCGTTATGGCGTACAAGTTTATGAAGAATGGTACGTGATGCGTCTGATTTTGTCAGAAAATGAGGCCAAGGGTGTGGTAATGTTCAATCTTTTAGATGGACATATCGAGGTGGTACGGGCTAAGGCGGTGATGTTTGCCACCGGAGGCTATGGCCGCGTTTATAACACCACCTCTAATGATTACGCTTCTTCAGGTGATGGTTTGGCAATGACTGCGATCGCAGGTTTGCCGCTCGAAGATATGGAATTTGTCCAATTTCACCCCACTGGTTTATATCCGGTAGGGGTGCTGATTTCGGAAGCGGTACGGGGAGAAGGGGCGTATCTGATTAATAGTGAAGGCGATCGCTTTATGGCGAACTACGCACCCAGTCGCATGGAATTGGCTCCTCGTGATATTACCTCACGAGCGATCGCTTATGAAATTCGTGCTGGTCGTGGTATTCATCTCAATGGTAGCGCTGGTGGCCCTTTTGTCTATCTGGATCTACGGCACATGGGCAAAGAAAAAATTATGAGTCGTGTCCCCTTCTGTTGGGAAGAAGCACACCGTTTGGTAGGTGTTGACGCGGTAACTCAACCTATGCCAGTCCGCCCGACAATTCACTATTGTATGGGTGGTATCCCAGTTAATACTGATGGGCAAGTCCGCAGCAGTGGTGATGGTCTAGTTGATGCTTTCTTTGCTGCTGGCGAAACATCTTGTGTTTCCGTACATGGTGCTAATAGGTTGGGGAGTAATTCCCTGCTGGAATGTGTCGTTTATGGCAAAAGAACTGGGGCTGCGATCGCCCAATTTGTACAAAAACGTAAGTTGCCCTCTGTGGATGAGCAACGCTATGTAACGGAAGCCCAGCAACAAATTCAAGCTTTGCTAGAACAACCAGGGCAGTACCGCATTAACCATGTTCGTCAAGCCTTCCAGGATTGTATGACTCAGTACTGCGGTGTTTTCCGCACTGAGGCATTAATGAGTCAAGGGTTACACAAATTAGAAGAAATACAACAGCAATTTCCGCAAATTTATTTAGATGATAAAGGCAGTTGCTGGAATACAGAACTTGTGGAAGCCTTGGAATTGCGAAGTTTGATGGTAGTGGGACAGACGATTTTGGCATCAGCCCTGAATCGCCAAGAAAGTCGTGGCGCTCATTTCCGCGAAGATTATTCCCAGCGAGATGATGCTAATTTCCTCAAACACACAATGGCTTACTATTCACCAGCGGGAATTGACATTCAATATCGACCGGTGGCGATTACCATGTTTGAGCCAAAAGAGCGGAAGTATTAGTCAAAGATAAATTCATTTAGAAAATCGAGGTGACTATAAAAATTTAGTCTACCTCGATTAAGAATATGAATATAAATGATTAAGCTATCAATCAGAACCTAATTGTTTCTGAATGACAGCTATTATCTTTTCTTCCCAAGCTGGATCGTTTAATTTTATTGCAGCATCATGAGGACGAGATTTTCGTCTATCCATGTAAGCATAAAAGGCATCCTTGTCATCTCTGTGGGTAAGAAGGTAACTTTTTAGCTCTTGGTCACTCATTACTGCATAGTTTACCTGATTCATGGTTCTATACTACCATCTGGTGTAATTTCTAGCTCTATTTCTTCATTTTGTCCAGCTAATATAAATATATTCAGCGATCGTTTATCTAATCGCACGATGTGAATTGGCTGGAACATCACATTTGTAAGTTGATGGCAAAGTCTATACAAGCATTGTAGCTGTCCTGCTGTTGGTTGTAGCTCGTCAGCCGTTAATTCTTTTATCATAAATTTTTCTTTTTACAAATTTATCTGTAACACTTATAATCAGATAAAACTATCCACTGATGCTGTCATAGTTGTGATTCTCACATCCTATTTAGCATTCCAAATAAGCTTACCTTTCTCACCGGGATATGCTGCTCCCTCTTTGTCGCGCCACTCGAAATATATTTCAATTGGCATTTTCAAATTCTTCATTAAGTGCAAAGTGTTACGCCAAGCAAGATTTGAATCTACGCCTTGCACCGAAATGTTTACCTCTGGCAAATAGTGAAAACCAAAATTAGTTTTTTCACCCTTAACAACATGAGCAAGGGTTAGCTTGATCAGATCCTCTATAGAAAGTCCTTGTCGAATAGCAAGTTCGTGTGCTTGATCAAGGATTTTGTTCCAGTTTGGTTGATGAATTTCCTCACCACCCATGACGGCTCGAAGCACTCTGGTATGGTGCAAATTGTTTACAGTATCAGGTTCAAGAACTCTATAATTTTCGATTTCAGAAACTTGCTGAGGCTGGTGACGTGCCTCATATTCATTCAACAACTTCTCAATAACACTGATAGGTGTATCCTCGAAAGGGACAGCGATGGCTTGGAGCCTCTTGTAAATGGGATCAGGTATTCTGATAACTGGCATCATATATGCTTGTATATTCACTATATTTATATAAATGTAACATATTTATATATAAAACGTAGCAGCCACACAACCTCATGCCAACACAGAAACAATCAGATACAGCGATATTTCTTTGCCAGTTACTTTCTAATCTGTATCAGTCTATCCAGGTTTTCCGCTACGACCAAAAGTTAAAAACGCTTTATATTCAAGCTGGTTTGAACGATAAGATTGCAGTCATAATTGATCAAGATGGGAATTGGAAATTTGTTCTATGATGCAGAACCTCAACCAGATGACCAATACTGAATTAAAACGGTATATTTCAGAACATAGGAATGAGGAAGAAGCGTTTCGGGCTGCATTACAAGTTTTGATGAGTCGTAGTGACTCTGCTACACAACAACCTTATCCTTTCGATCTTGACAATCCTGAGAGTGAGGTAGAAGCTCTTTTAAGAGAGAAACTCAATCGAAGTGAATGATTGCCTCTGGCCTATAGTTCAAATTGGGGCTTAGATGAATAGGCTAGGTGAAACCTTGAAAACCGTAGTTTTTTGGAATCAAGGTAAAGCTCATAACTCAAGCCACGACAGAATAATAATGCTCTCTCTAAGAACTCCTCCTTTTCAAAATGGGCGGGGTTTAAGCACTCGCGTAGGATTGGCGACAACTATTTCCAGAAGAAATTATGCAAGAGTCTGTGATTTATCAAGATATCCTTCAAAGAGGAAGACAGGAAGCGCTAGCACTGATAAAATGCGAACAATTGCCGAAATTAATGAAAAAATCAGCCGCCAACGTGCGGTAGTGTTGACAACTGAAGAATTAAAAGCACGAGTTGTAGAAATCGGTGTTACTAAAGCTGCTAAAGAAGTTGATGTAGTTACCACTGGCACTTTTGAGCCGATGGAATCAAGTGGTGCAATTATCAATCTCGGACACACTGACCCCCCGATAAAAATTCGCCGTTGCTGGTTAGATGGCGTGCCAGCATACTCTGGTTTTGGGGCAGTAGATTTATATTTGGGTGCGAGTTGTGCTGTGGAAACGATGGACGGGGAAGAAGTCCGAGAACGCGGCGGCGGTCATGTAATCGAAGATTTGATCGCTGGTAAACCTATACACGTCAAAGCACAGGGACAAGTAACAGATTGTTACCCTAGAGCAACTTTTGAAACTACAGTTACTAGAGACACAATTAATCAGTTTTATTTATTCAATCCGCGCAATCTTTATCAAAATTTTATTGTTGGGGTAAATGGTGGCGATCGCCCTCTCTTCACCTATCTTGGCCCTTTACAACCGCGTCTGGGGAATGCCGTTTACTCTAACCCCGGTGCTATTTCCCCCTTATTCAACGACCCCGATTTGCAACTCATTGGTATAGGTACAAGAATTTTTTTAGGCGGCGGTGTTGGCTATGTTGCTTGGGAAGGCACTCAGCACTTCCCTTTACAAAAGCGTTTAGCTAATCGGACACCGATTGGACCTTCCGCCACTTTAGCTTTAATTGGTGATGCCAAGCAAATGGATGCTCATTGGGTGCGGGGTTGTTATTTCAAAAGTTATGGCCCTTCTTTGATGTTAGGCGTTGGTGTACCACTGCCTGTATTAAATGAACAAGTAGTTGAACACTGTGCCGTGCAAAATAAAGACTTAGTAGCCCCAATAGTGGACTTTTCGATTCCGCGGCGCGTCCGTCCCACCTTTGGTTTGGTGAGTTACGCTCAACTCAAGTCTGGGAGTATCACCATTGAGGGCAAAGCAGTACGCGTTGCCCCTTTAGCGAGTTTGTTTTTTTCTAGGCAAGTCGCCCAAGAGCTGAAAAAGTGGATCGAAGCAGGTACGTTTACCCTTACAGAACCAGTTTCCCCAATTCCGATGGAACGATCTTTTCTACCCCAAGACCGTCGAACGGATTTTTGATATTGGGGACTGGGGAGTAAGAATTTTAGATTTTAGATTTTAGATTTTGGATTAAAGAATTGAAATTTAATCTAAAATCATTAATCCAAAATCTAAAATTGAATTGCCCCATGCCCAAAGCCCTACTCTTGATTTGGTTTTGGTCGCTTAATGGGCTTAGGAGCGGGCGTTTTTGGTATAGGTTTTGACACTACAGAGGGGTCGCCGCCTGCGCCTGTTTTCTTGATGGGACGAGGGGTTTCGCCACTGCGTTTGGGGGGGAATGGTTTTCTACCACCAGCACCACCACCACCAGCACGAGGACCACCTTTGAATGGTGGTTTGCGTTTTTTGGGCAAGTCAGCGATCGCCTCAGCTTTTTCTACGATCAAAACGTCAGCTTCCCGCTTGGCTTGGAAGTCCCAGAACTTTCCTACTGCTTTGGTAGTCAGCACACCCCTCAATTTCAACTTAAAATATTTGGGTTTGTCAGTTGGTTTGCGTGCAGCCTGCCTAATTTTGACTACTAAGCTCTTAGCGTCAAAAGATTGGTATACTACCTCACCACGAACAGAAAAACCACCATCTGCAACTTCTGATGAGGGTATTAAGGCAGTTGTACTTAATTCAGAGTTTTCGGATAAGCCATGATCAGGGGTCTGTACCTCTTGCAACTCTAAGTCTGACTCGTCCTCATCTGTTGAGTTTTTAGCCAGATTTTCTGGCTCCCAAACTCCAACGATTTGGATGTGCAAGGTATCATTTTCTTGTCTTGTGCGTGGATATACCACCCACAAATGTTCTTTTTCTAAGTCTAGGTGATTCTTAACTAAGCTCATAATCCGGCCTAGGAGGACGGCATTGAGTTCTACACCATCTTTGGTCAGCAGCGTACCTTGAGTAAATTGTTCGCTGCTAGCATGATAGCGACCCCGGAGTAACCCGATTGCTCGGTACTGCATCGGTTCGCTGGGAGGCGGAATCGGTTGCTGTCGATTGGCAAACCCATCATTTGAGTCAGTCTCACTGGGTTTGACAGGCGAATTTTCAGATTTAGAGGAGTGGGCTGCTATGTGAACATTAGCGGCTGCCTCTACGTTAGTTGGGCCCTGGTTAGAGGCAGAAGAATTGGAGGATTCAGGCAACGGCATCAGGTCGGAATTCATAAAAACTCCTTGCGGCACAGACACATCCCATTGTGGGATTTTACAAACGCAGATGGAAAGAGCATTTGTGCGACTAATGAAAATATATTTGCTTTTCACAAAGTCACACTAGGGTACTCTATACAATACTAAAGGCGCTAAATTTAGTGTTTATACACTAAATGTGTAATTTAGCGCCTTTACACTAGTTTCGGAAGCATATCATAGCTACAATTCTGACGGCTCCTCCTAAAGTCATCACTTACTTTAGCAGTGTAGATAGTTAATTGTTATAAAATTCACAGGCAATTGGCAGTATTCCGCAAAGTTTTGGAAATTTTTAACTTTATGATTTGTGTAAATGATAATGTCATTAAAATTTAGGAGAAAGACAAAATTGTGTCTCAACCGCGCAATCGTTGGATAGTTCAAGTCGTCTTGGCGCTGGCAATTCTTGCTTTTGTGGGTGTTTCAGTGATTCCCATAATTGGAGCATTTAATAATACGCCACCCTCAAGCCAGAATGCAGCTAGCAGCAGAGGCACTTTGACCTCCGCTGACCAAAAATCAAAACTGGAAGACGAAGTACGGGGTTATGAACAGGTTTTGCAAAGGGAACCAGAAAATCAGACTGCGCTTAAGGGATTATTGCAGGCGCGGCTACAACTACTGAGTCAAAAAGAAAAAAGTGAGGTTAAACCAGCTGATATCCAAGTCGTCATTGAACCCCTAGAAAAGCTAGCCAAGCTGAATCCCGAACAGTCAGAATATTCAGTGCTACTGGCTCAAGCCAAACAGCAAATTGGCGATCGCGAAGGAGCCGCTCAAGCTTATCGCTCGGTTTTGTCCACGAAACCAGGCGATTTGAAGGCTTTGCAAGGAATGGTGGCTCTGTTGATCAGTCAGCAACGCCCAGAAGCGGCCATTGGTTTGCTGCAAGAAACCCTTTCTAACGCAGCCCAAGCAAATACAATTCAGTCTGGAAGTGTAGATACAGTAGCAGTACTTGTACTGTTAGGTTCTGTTCACGCTTCCCAGAAACGCTACGCTCAAGCTAGCTCTGTATATGACCAAGCAATTAAGAAAGATCCCAAGGATTTTCGCCCCGTTGTGGCAAAAGCGATGCTCCTAAAACAACAGGGCAAAGACGCAGATGCAAAACTTTTGTTTAATAGTGCCGCAGCTTTAGCACCTGCTCAGTATAAAGATGAAATTAAAAACGCAGCAACGGCTTCCCCTATCCCAAATCCTGCTGCATCTCCCGCACCTTCATTGGAAAGTACTCCCAAGTAATGGGCATTGGGCAATTCAATTTTGGATAATGGAATTGATGATTTTAGATTAAATTTCAATTCTTTAATCCAAAATCTAAAATCTAAAATCTAAAATTCTTACTCCCCAGTCCCCTCACGCTCCTTCAATGGCAGCAACAACACCAAAGACCAAAAACAGGCATCCGCCAATCAGGGTGAGTTGACGCTCAGAAATGCGTCCGGCAATCATTTTTCCGCCGATAACTGCGATCGCAGCACAAATGGCATGTCCTAAAATTGCACCTATTGTCACTCCAATTGGATTATTTCCGGCTGCTAGGGCAATGGTGGCAATTTGGGTGCGATCGCCCCACTCTGCCATAAATGTCAACACAAAGGCTTCTATTACAATTCCCAAGGAAGTCTTTTGCTTTGGCAGTTGCAAATCTGCTTTTTTCACCGCAGCTTCAGCTTCTTGTACAACTTCTGTATCACAAGCTGCTGCGGACATCTTACTAGCGTCGTATAACAGCTTGATACCAAAGGCAATAAACAAAACTATTTCGGCGTAATGAATATAATTTTTTGGTAACAAAGATACCGCTTGTCCAAATAGTACCGAAAGGATTGTCATCGCGGCTAAAGCGGCTGTCACACCTGTAAATACTAGTCGCCGCGAGTGGTGCATTGCCAAAATCACAGCAATAAAAAATGTTTTATCGCCTAATTCTGAAACTGTAATTAATAATAAAGCTGCGGTAAAAGCTGTTAACACTCTCTCAAGCTCCTGAAGAATCGTTTACCGATGTGAAGCTTGATGAGAACCAAAAGACCTCACCAAGTTTACACTTTTCGGTGTGAACTTAGTGAAGGTCTCGCTTTCAAATATTTATTACTTGCCACCTGAACCAGGCTCATCGCCAGTATGTTGATTCAGATGTACTGGCTTTGAAGTTTTTTTGCCAGCAGCTACTCCCCTTCTATGCGATCACAATCATACATCTGTTACAGTTAGAAGTCAAGATTAGGGAATGGAGAGTGAAGCGGCACATACAGCCCGATTCAGTGCTTACTGAGGTAAAAACTCATCATCTATTTATTCCTGTTAGCACTAATACCAGCTTTTTTCAAAACTGTATTGACTGTATAGCGTAATTTAAATAAAACTATCAATAAAGTCAGAGGTGACCTAGAATCACCTCAACCATTGGTTACCTACACGCATAGTAATGCCAAGTCCTGTCCCATCATGCAAGTCCAACCAACTTGGCGCTTAGTTGCCACATGCGATCGCCTTTGTCGTCATCGCGGGCTTGAGGAGAAACCTTTTGAACAAAGGACTTCCCATCTTCCTTCTGGCGATTTCCCCAACTCCAATAAGCACCAGATTGATTGTACTCAGGATCGGCAACCACCGCCGCAACCCTTTCTCCCGCCAACTCCTGAGACACATATCCCCCAGTGATGTACTTCTGGAATAATGGGAAGATTTTCTGAAACAGAGGATAGTGGTTTCGGAATAGCGGCGTTTCTGCAACACATCCCGGATAGAGAGAATTGAAAACGATACCAGTTGACTCGTGATAGCGCTGATGTAGTTCCCGCATAGTCAGCACGTTGCAAACCTTGCTGTCCTTGTAAGCTTTGACTGGTTCAAATTTCTTGCCGTCAATCATTGAGATTGGCTCTTTAAATCCTTCTGCAAAGCCTTGCAAATCGCCCAAGTCTGGACGCGGCGGAATTTTCCCACCCAGTTCGTCAGGATTATGGGTGACAGTTCCTAAAATTACCAGCCTTGGCTCTGAAGATGATGACTTCTTCAGATCCTCTAGCATTAGGTTGCACAAAAGGAAATGTCCGAGGTGATTTGTAGCAACACTTAATTCAAATCCTTCTGGGCTTCGCAGTGGCTCCTTTAACAAAGGCATATAAATTGCGGCGTTGCATACCAAAGCGTCTAGGGAGTTACCGCTTGCTCGGAAGTTGTTCACAAATTGTCGAACACTATCCATTGAGCCAAGGTCGATATGCATGATAGTGTAGCTGCCCTGGTGGGGGATTCCCACAGATTGGGCTGCAAGTTGAGCTTTCGCTATATCCCTACAGGCCATCACTACGTACCATCCCCTTTGAGCAAGAGCCTTGGCAGTGTACAAACCGACCCCTGAAGAGGCACCTGTGATTACAACCGTTGACTTCCTATCCTGTACCATTCTATTCAGACTCTGTTAATCACCTTTTACTATCTTCAGGATTTTACATCACTGAGTTACCACCTCTGATTGTTCGAGGTGTTATGCTTGGCGATCGCTTCTCATTAAATAACAGGTTATTTCAAAGCTGTACTTGGTTGAGCTAACCCTTGTATTTGCCAAAAGTCACGGCGAGCCACTATGAATGATCAGTACATGGTTTCTGTGTTGGCGTTAAACCCTGCTATGCTTCTGGATAATTTCACTTAGTTACTACTTGCTCACTCCAGAGAGTGACAGAAGCTGTTTACGGACGCTATCGCTTACGTTATGGATGGAAGAAACAAAAAAAGATGCACCGAAAAAAACTACACTCTTATTGTGTCCTGACAGTTAAGACCGATCCCCTAATGGTGCTATTTCGCCCGTACAGAAGCTTGGTTCTGGGTTGAGACGGTTATGATATTGGTGAAATGGCTGACGACAGTTGAAAGATAAATAAGGGTATAAGCAAGTTGTTAAGTTGCTTATACCCTCAGATAAACATGTTAGATGTTTTGTAGTAACGTATTAGTCTAAGTTAGTGCCGGAGCAGCTACTGCCGAAAGTGACTCGTTTGCTGCTTGCTTCAACAATTCGGCTTTATCGGTCTGTTCCCAAGGCAAGTCTAAATCAGCCCGCCCAAAGTGACCGTAAGCCGCGACGTCCTGATAAAAACGTCCGCCTCGTTCACTTGGTAAGTTGCGTAATTTGAAGGCATGGATAATCCCTGCTGGACGCAGTTCAAAGTAGTGGTTGATTAATTCCAGTAAGGTTTCTTCATCTACTTTGCCTGTACCAAAGGTATCCACCAGAATGCTTGTTGGTCGCGCTACGCCAATAGCATATGATAGCTGGATTTCAACTTTTTCTGCTAACCCAGCGGCGACAATATTTTTCGCCACATAGCGAGCTGCATAGGCAGCAGAGCGGTCTACCTTGGTGGGGTCTTTGCCAGAAAAAGCGCCGCCACCATGCCGTGAATAACCACCGTAGGTGTCAACGATTATTTTCCGTCCTGTCAAACCAGAGTCTCCCTGAGGGCCACCAACGACAAATTTGCCAGTGGGGTTAACTAAAAAACGTGTTTCCTGATTAGGCTTAATGTCAATGTCGCCAAAAACAGGTTCGACTACTGCTGACCAGAGGTCTTGTTTAATCTTGGCTTGTACCGCCACCTCATCTGTAATTTCCCCAATAGTGGCTGTATGCTGGGTGGAAATCAGGATAGTATCAATACCTATGGGGCGTCCGTCTTCGTAAGCCACAGTTACTTGGGTTTTGCCATCAGGACGCAGGTATGGTAGTTCACCCGTTTTTCGGACTGCTGCCAATCGGCGAGCAATGCGGTGGGCGAGACTGATGGGTAAGGGCATCAGTTCTGGTGTTTCGTTGCTGGCAAAACCGAACATTATACCTTGATCGCCCGCGCCAATTTTGTCGAATTGTTCATCACTATCTTGTTCGCGGGTTTCTTGGGCGGTGTTAACGCCTTGGGCAATGTCGGGTGATTGTTCGTCTAAAGCTACCAGAACGCTGGTGCTGTTAGCAGAAAAGCCATTATCAGCATTGGTATAGCCAATTTCGGCAATTTTTTTGCGGGCAAGATTGACGAAATTCACATTGGCTTTAGTGGTTATTTCACCAGTGATTAACACCAAACCAGTATTAACTACTACTTCAGCGGCGACACGGCTGCTGGGGTCTTGTGTCAGTAGGGCATCCAGAATGGTATCAGAAATCTGATCGCAGATTTTATCAGGATGACCTTCGGTGACTGACTCGGAGGTAAATAGATATCGACGAGACAAAGGAAATTCCTCCTTTATTGAGTTTTTTTCGCTGACTAAATGTGGGTATTTAGTTCAACTATCTAATTTATGAAATCATAACAATATTTATACTTCAGTAGTTAGTATCTTCTTAATATTGATAAAAACCACTATCTATAAGGTAAGTATCTGTAAATAAGATAAATTATGCTAATTATTTTGTGGATAAAATGTATTTAATAACACAAAAAAAAGGAGGACACCCAGAAGCGCCCCCACAAACTTTGACACAAACACTGCTGCTTTTAAACCTGAACCGCTAACTTTGCTTCCGTAGCTGTCAACCGCTCATAGGCAGCACGCATTTTCAAACCTGTAAGTACTTGGAAGAAACCAGTACCATTATTGGAACCTGGATACTCACGGTGCTGGAGTAACAAATGAGTCAATTCACCCTGATATTTTGTGGATGTATTGCTGAGATGGGTTTCGATATAAATTACTTCTTCCAAGTTGTCAAATTGACCATCTACCTCTAGTACTGAGACATAGCGGCCGTAGTAAACATCTGAACCGTAGTATAGTTGCATACCTGGGTAGGAACAGGTCAGCTTGCGTCCACAGGGAGTCCAATTAATTGTTGACCCTTCATCAAATAGGTAGGTTGGATCAAAGCCTTCCTTACCTTCCCGCTGGAGCATACGTACCCTTAAGACTCTACGCTCGGTGTCGTTTTTGATCAAGTTCGTGGGTAATACCTGAAGAACTACATCGGCAAATTCTCTTTGTGGTTCGATAAACTTATCAAAGTCAGGTTTGCGAGAATTGATTTGCGCTAACACATCTTCGTAGCGATGACCACGTTCAGCCATATCTCGCTGAATTTTCCAGGCAATTTTGACTTCATCGCTAATGTCAAAATAAACACTGAAGTCGATTAGCGATCGCACCCGCTCATCATATAAAGGATGCAATCCTTCAACAACTATAATGCGATTCGGCTCGATCCGCTCTGGCGGATCAAGCAAGCCGGTTTCATGATTATAAATCGGCTTATCAATCCCTTGACCATTTTTGAGCGCTTTAATTTGCTCATACATCAGGTCAAAATTGTTCGCCCTGGGGTCTAATGCAGTTATCCCTGTTTCTTTACGCTGTTTGCGATCCAGGGAGTGATAGTCATCCAAGCAGATGACTGTCATTAAATCTTCACCAAACAAATCTATCAAACGACGCAAAAACGTAGATTTCCCGCACCCAGAGTCTCCGGCTACTCCAATCAGTACCACGCGTTCCGACTTACTTGTCATAAATCTCCTCTAAAATACTAAAATTGTGTCAATATTTTTTCACACAGCAGATTCTGAAGCCAGGAGTTTACCCCTTTGGTTTATCCTGCGTTCTTGCTACCTAGCACATCTATAAGACACCAAGCGGGTAGGCAACAAAGTAATTAAGTTGCTACTCGTCGGACTAGCCTGAATGTTGGTGCCGGTAAGTATTTAATCCTAGTGGTGTATTTGATTTTAACAGAAGGGGGTATTCCATACAAGATTGCTGTTTAGAAGAATTAGCGTGGTTCATCAATCATTTTGTTGATTTAGCTGTTAATTTAAAAATGGGGATCAGTACCGCCCATCAGTGTTGTACCTCTGTCAAGCTGTTACTTGTGATATATAATTAAGTCTATAAGGTATAATTTATTATTGCCACGAATTTGTTTATCTTCTTAAATTGTAATTCCGGCTTGACAATGCTTAAGATATTCAAAGCAAAAATCTATCCAACGAATGAGCAAAAAAATTGCATTAGTCAAATTATTGGCTGTAAACTACCTATACTGACCAGACTTGGGGCAAAATCCCTTGTTAAAGGTAGGCAAACTGACGCCACAATGTACTAGTCATTTAATTATCTATAGACAGGTGATGAATATAGCTAATAACATTCCGAGAGAGTAGTAGATTTAAACAAGTAAAACCAATCGGAAGAAACCCTTCCTCTCCTTGCCATTCTCCGATTGAAATTCTTGGAGTAGGCAAGCACAACGGCAATTTTTGGAGGGAAACTGAGTAGTAATTTCCACCAATCAAAGCAGCCCTCCAACAATATCTGCCATTGGAAGTTGCTCGTTAGGTAGTAAGGTAAAAAGCTATCTCCCTGACGGGGGTGGTAGTTAACAAAAAAAAGATTAAATTGACTCATTATTAACATTCTCCACAAGACTTATCCTTTACCTTAGAAGGTGAACAGGTGTGTTTTTTGCTATGCCTGCATGTCTTTGGTGAGTATACTTAGCAAGGCATTAATTTAATGATGCCGTTTTTCCTTCTTTCTCCAGTTTTGTGAAACGAAAATCCGCTAAACTAAAGCTGGCAAGGTAGGGGAATAGTTTTTTTTGAAAAACGGTTAAGTAAATTATCGGAGTGGTAGAACGAATGTACAATCAAGGTGCTGTTGAGGGTGCTGCCAACACAGAATTAGGTAGCCGCCTCTTCGTATATGAAGTAGTGGGTTTGCGTCAGACGGAAGAAACTGATCAAACTAACTACCCAATTCGTAAAAGTGGCAGTGTGTTCATCAGAGTGCCTTACAACCGCATGAATCAAGAAATGCGACGTATCACTCGTCTAGGCGGCACAATTGTTAGCATCCAGCCCATAACTGCTCTAGAGCAAGTTAATGGTAAAGCCTCACTTGGGAATGCTACAAGCGTTGTCAGCGAGTTAGCTACATCTGGGGAAACTGCTAACAGTGAAGGGAATGGTAAAGCCACACCTGTAAATGCTGATAGTGAAGCTAAAGACTTAGCTAAACCACCAGCACAAGAACAGCTCAAGAACAAGGACAAGAAGGGCAACACCATGACTCAAGCGAAAGCCAAAAAAGACCAAGGTGACATTCCTGTCAACACTTACCGTCCCAATGCTCCATTTATTGGCAAGGTAATATCTAATGAACCGCTAGTCAAAGAAGGTGGGATTGGTATTGTTCAACACCTCAAATTTGACCTTTCTGCCGGGGATTTGAAGTATATAGAAGGTCAAAGTATTGGGATTATTCCACCAGGATTAGACAAGAACGGCAAGCCGGAAAAACTTAGACTATATTCCATCGCCTCAACTCGTCATGGCGATGATGTCGATGATAAGACAATCTCACTGTGCGTCCGTCAGTTGGAGTACAAGCACCCAGAAACTGGCGAAACAGTCTACGGTGTTTGCTCTACACACCTGTGTTTCCTGGAACCAGGAGCAGATGTAAAAATTACAGGGCCTGTGGGTAAGGAAATGTTATTACCCGATGACCCTGATGCTAATGTAATCATGATGGCAACCGGAACAGGTATTGCCCCTATGCGAGCTTATCTGTGGCGTCAGTTTAAAGATGCAGAAAAAGCAGCTAACCCAGAATACGAATTTAAAGGATTCTCTTGGCTAATATTTGGTGTGCCGACAACTCCAAACCTTTTATATAAGGAAGAACTGGAAGAAATTCAACAAAAATATCCTGAAAACTTCCGCCTCACTGGTGCGATCAGCCGGGAACAAAAAAATCCTCAAGGCGGTAGAATGTACATCCAAGACCGCGTAGCGGAACATGCTGATGAATTGTGGCAGTTGATTAAAAATGAAAAAACCCATACCTACATCTGCGGTTTGCGGGGTATGGAAGAAGGTATTGATGCAGCCTTAACTACTGCTGCTGCTAAGGAAGGCGTAACCTGGAGTGATTACCAGAAGCAACTCAAAAAAGCTCATCGCTGGCACGTAGAAACCTACTAAGTGCTGAGTTCCGTTAGCGGATAGCTATGGTTTAGCCTGTTCTGAGTTATGAATAAGTAGGGTGGGCAATGCTCACCCTACAATTGTTTTGTTATGAATATTATAAATAGTTGAGGAAAGAGTTCTCGGTTCTGAGTGGTAAAGTACTAAATACTTCTAACTACTTGGCACTTAGCACTCAGCACTCAGTACTTAAAAAATAAATTGGGTGCAAAATTTGTGGGTGTGAAACTAGGAATACTGGGATTAGGCACCGTGGGAACGGGGACAGTGCAGTTGTTGCAAGATGGGGCTGGGCGTCACCCGTTGTTGCAAGAGATAGAAATCTATCGGGTGGGAGTGCGATCGCTAGATAAACCCCGGGCAGTAGAATTGTCTACGGAAGTTTTAACTACAGATATAGAAGCTATTGTCAACGATCCAGCGGTAGATATAGTTGTGGAGGTGATGGGTGGATTGGAGCCGGCGCGATCGCTCATCCTCAAAGCTTTAAGTAATGGTAAGCATGTAGTCACTGCCAACAAAGCAGCGATCGCCCGCTTTGGAGCGGAAATTTTCACAACTGCCAATCAAGCTGGCGTATACGTGATGCTAGAAGCCGCTGTGGGTGGTGGTATTCCTGTGATTCAACCCCTAAAGCAGTCTTTAAGTGTTAACCGCATTCATACTGTAACAGGCATCGTAAACGGTACAACTAACTACATCCTGACGCGGATGCAAACAGAAGGCAGCAACTTCAGCGATGTCTTAGCTGATGCCCAGCGCTTAGGTTATGCTGAAGCTGACCCCACAGCCGATGTCGATGGCTTAGACGCAGCAGATAAAATTGCCATTTTGGCATCATTAGGCTTTGGTGGACGCATCAACTTACAAGATGTTTATACTGAGGGGATTCGGCAAGTCAGCAAAACAGATATTGCCTACGCCGAAAAATTGGGATTTGTGATTAAATTGTTAGCGATCGCCAAACGTAATCCTCCCTCATCCGCTCTTTCCGTCAGAGTTCATCCTACTTTGGTGCCCCAAGCCCACCCTTTGGCTAGCATCAACGGCGTTTACAATGCCATTCTTGTCGAAGGAGAACCCATCGGCCAGGTAATGTTTTTCGGCCCCGGTGCTGGTGCTGGTGCAACCGCCAGTGCTGTCACATCAGATATTTTGAATCTTGTTGCTGTCCTCAAAACCAATACAGCAATACCAAATCCATTATTAGCTTGTGGACATCAAGAATACTGCCAAATTGCGCCGATGGCAGAACTGATAACTCGGTTTTACGCCCGTTTTCTCACCAATGACCAACCTGGAGTTATCGGGAAATTAGGGACTTGCTTTGGTAACTACGGCGTTAGCTTAGAGTCAATTGTCCAAACTGGCTTTCAAGGGGAACTAGCAGAGATTGTGGTTGTTACCCATGATGTGCCAGAAGGCAACTTTCGGCAAGCTTTGGCAGAAATTCGGAATTTGTCAGCGATAGAAAGCATTCCCAGTTTACTGCGTGTACTTTGAGATTATCGTTTAGCGAGCGATCGCCGTCAGGGGTTCCCGTAGGCTAGAATACTTAGTTTTTCAGATTTCTGTTTGCGTCTGTGCTTGCTAAAATCAACAACAAACCTCACTCCTGCGCGAGGACAGCCCTATGACCTCTGCAACCGACCCATCCACAGCCCTCACTCCTTTCCCCGACCATACGCAGCTACCAGAGTCAGATGGTACTTTCGTGAAAAATTGGCAAGAGCATCCCCAAAGTATTTTACTCACTGACTCGATTACACCCGTCCTTAAACAATTACATCCTGAAGGCCAATATTGTATAGGTCAGGACTTAGGTATTTACTGGCGCTTGACAGACCCGCCAGAACGAGGAGCAGAAGCACCAGATTGGTTTTATGTAGGAAATGTACCGCCCTTGCTCGATGGACAAACACGCAGGTCTTATGTACTGTGGCGAGAATTTATTGCCCCTTTGATTGCTTTGGAATTTGTCTCTGGGGATGGTAGTGAAGAACGAGATAAAACTCCTTTCCAAGGTAAATTTTGGATTTATGAGCAAGTAATTCATCCGGCTTATTATGGCATTTATGAAGTGAATAAAGCCAGTGTAGAAGTTTATGAATTAATTGGTGGACAATATCAGTTATTAGCAGCGAATGAGCGCGGACATTATCCGATTACGCGCTTGGGAGTTGAGTTAGGTATTTGGCAAGGAGTTTATCAAAATGTCGAATTGCCCTGGTTGCGTTGGTGGGATTTGCAGGGTAATTTGTTGTTGACTGGCTCAGAAAGAGCCGAACAAGAACGCCAACGAGCTGAAGAAGAATCCCAACGGGCTGAACAGGAAAGACAAAGAGCCGATCGCCTAACTGCTCAATTGCGATCGCTCGGTATTGGACCAGAGGTTTAAGTATTTGGTTTAAGGGTGCGATCGCTCTAATGTTACCGGAGGCGATCGCGCCAATTTTGAATTTGGCTGGGGAAGATAAACAAGTAATAGACTAGACACGTAGAGGCGCAAAATTTCGCGTCTCTATCATTTTGAAAGATAGTAGCATTGAAATATGCCAATTAAAAAGCTCCATTTGGTGATGTAGTAACACCAAGCATCACTAATAACTGAGTGAACAAACAAGTGTTAATACTAAGGAGTAAGCGCTGTGACAGATTTGAGTAACTACAATGCAGAATTAGCTGATGAAGAAACTTTAGAAGAAGAACAAGAGGAAAAAGTTACTTTCCAGTATGACCCTGATAAAATTAACATTGTAACTAGGGAACCAACAATAGAGTTATTGCTTAAAAGAATCAATGAAGAAGCTCTTGATTTAGCACCTGATTTCCAACGTCATGCGGATATATGGAAAGAAGATGCCCAAAGCAGGCTTATAGAATCTATTATTATCCGCATCCCCATACCAGCATTTTATATAGATGCTACTAATGAAGATAAATGGTTAGTAGTCGATGGATTACAGCGTCTATTTGCACTAAAGCGTTTTATTCTCGACAAAAAACTCAAACTATCTGGATTAGAATATCTTACAAATCTGGAAGGTAAAACCTACGATCAAATTGATCGCAGATACCAACGCCGCCTTGAAGAAACTCAACTAACAGTATATTTGATCGAAAAAGGCACACCTCCAGAAATTAAATATAATATTTTCAAACGCATTAATACAGGAGGGCTTGCTTTATCTCCTCAAGAATTACGCCATGCTCTTAATCCTGGTAAGGGAACAAAGTTTTTAACTAAACTTGCTGCATATCCCAAATTTCAACAGGTAGTTAAAATTGGAGATAAGCGGATAATGCGTATGGATGATCGAGAATTTATACTAGGTTTCCTAGCCTTTACTTTGACTTCTTATAAAGATTATGCCGACAACAGAGATACTTTTTTAACTAAAGCACTATCTAAGACAAATAAACTCTCTGAAACCGAGCTACATAACATTGAAAATAATTTTCAAAGAACAATTCTAGCTAACTGGAATATCTTTGGTAAAGATGCATTTCGGAAAATATCTAATTCTCAGAAAAGACAGTTTCCTATCAATAAAGCTCTATTTGAATCTTGGTCAGTACTTTTGAGTAAATTGAGTGATGATAAAATACAAATTTTAATAGATAAAAAACAAAATTTGATTGATATATTCAAGACATATATAGACAATGATAAAGACTTTTTAGAATCTATATCTCAGGCTGCCGAGAAAGTACAGTATAGATTTAGTACTATAGAAAAAATAATTCAGGAAGTGCTTTAATGATTCGTTTTCTTCGCCTGATCAACTTCAAACGTTTTGATAATCAGTTCCTTGAGTTTAGACCTTTAACACTAATTTCTGGTCTCAATAGCACTGGTAAATCTTCTGTACTTCAATCACTACTACTACTACGTCAATCATATCAACAGGGTTTATTGCCAAAAACTGGCTTGGCGCTAAACGGTGACTTAGTAAATATTGGTACGGCACAAGATGCCCTACATGAGAGTGCTAAAAATAACCATATAAGCTTTGAGATTATTTCTGAAAAGTATGAAGCTATATGGGATTTTAATTACAACCCAGAAAAAAAACAAGAAGATGTATTAAATGTGATTTTAGAACCAAATGACTCTGAAATCTATAAATCAAATATTTTTAGTAAATATTTTCACTACCTTCAAGCAGAACGTATCGGCCCACGTTCATTTAATGAAATGTCTGATTATCAAGTCAGACGACTTAGACAAATTGGTACTAAAGGAGAATATACAGCCCATTTTCTTTATATTTATGGAGATGAATCAATTCCCATCGCCAATCTCAGCTATCCACAAGCAAAATCAATGAATCTGATAGATCAAGTGGAAGCATGGATGAGAGAGGTTAGTCCTGGTATACGTATTAAAATAGAAGCTAACTCAGCAATGGGTTTGGTGACTATAAAATATTTTTATGGAGATAGTAATCGTTACCGTGCAACCAATGTTGGTTTTGGAATTACTTACACTTTATCAATTATTGTAGCTATACTTTCATCTCCTCTTGATACACTAATTCTAGTTGAAAACCCAGAGGCTCATCTTCATCCCAGAGGACAGGCAAAAATGGGTGAATTGTTAGCACTGGCTGCTAGTTGTGGTGTTCAAGTGGTGATAGAAACTCATAGCGATCATGTTTTAAACGGAATTCGTCTTGCTGTTCATGGCGGTATTATTCCCCCACATTATGTCCAGTTGCATTACTTTCAGCAACAAGAAAAACAAGGACAAGCTTTGACAGAGGTAATATCACCAAAAATTGATCGTAATGGCAGAATTGATTATTGGCCTGATGGATTTTTTGATGAATGGGAAAAAGATTTAATAACTTTACTTAAGCCAAGGGATGCGTAGCAGATGGACTTGGAAATGGTATTGAATGAGTTATCTTTGCGATCTGCTGCTAATAATATTAAGATGGCTAAACAAAGAATGTCAGAATTAATTCTGACCGCACGTGAAGCAGCAGAGCTAGGTGTTAAGCCAATAATTCGCACTAATCATGAGTTTTACAATACTGTATTAGCAGATAATTACTCGTTATCTAACTGGTTAGTAGATAAAACTGTAAATGGAGACGATATACGATTTATTCTGACAGCAGCAAAGACACCTTATCTCGAAGATATTCAAGATTCAGATATTGAAAATAAAAATATCCTCTCAGATTTTCTCTATGAAGGAGAAAAAAGCGAAGGCTTGGGAATTGCCTATCTACTTGAATCGTTAGCATTAAGCATAAACTCAGATCAAAAATGGGAATTTAATAGCATTTCACTGGAATATACTTGGCTTGAATATGATAATTTGAATTTAGATACAGTCACAGTTACTCATGCTAGTACCATACAAAACGTAAAGGAAAATCTTTCTTGGATACAGGAACGGCTGAAAACAGGGGTTCGTGATGGTTGCAATTTATGGCAACGTAAAAAAGATTTATTTCCCTCTCTCAGCTTTTGTGAAAGTGTCGGTCAACAAATACAAAGCCTTGGCAATGGTAGCCCTATGTTACGACAAATTGTCAGAAAGTTGTTTGAACTAGAAAACTGTTGTAAAACTTGGAGAGATGGAGATTTTGATTTAGACCTTGTTGCCAGTAAAGTTACTCCAGAAAGTGACTCTAGGCTTCAAAGTTTAGAGGATAAGCTAACTTTTAAGTGTCCTGATGATGTGTATCGTATATTCAGTTTGCACCTAAGAATGACTGGTGCAGGGGCTTGGCGGCTTCATTTTTCTACAGAATTAGGGCTTGGCAAAATCATCATTGGGTACATCGGGCCAAAAATCCAATAATCTTAAAGCCTAATCATAAAAAGCGATCGCCTTTATCTATCTTCCAACAATTTATGTCCAAAAGTGTTGGCAGCCTGAGCCTAGCTTTACAGAAACAGTACTATGTCTCATAATAAGCCGCTTTACATCTACGCTTGCTAAACTAAAAAACAACCCTTACTCCTGCAAAGGTAATCTTATGACCTCTGCAACCGATCCATCCACCGCCCTCACCCCGTTCCCAGACCATACACAGCTTCCTGAGTCTGACGGTACATTCGTGAAAAACTTTCAGGAACATCCCCAAAGCATTCTTCTAACAGACTCGATTAAACCGATATTACAAAAACGTCATCCTGATGGGCAATACTGTATTGGTCAAGATAGCGGTATCTACTGGCGGATGACTGACCCCCCAGAAAAAGGTGCAGAAGCACCAGACTGGTTTTATGTAGGGAATGTACCACCTACTCTGAATGGGCAAACGCGCAGGTCTTATGTACTATGGCGAGAGTTTATTGCCCCATTGATTGCATTGGAATTTGTTTCTGGCGATGGTAGTGAAGAAAGAGATAAAACTCCTTGGAAGGGGAAATTTTGGATTTATGAGCAGGTGATTCGTCCACCCTTCTATGGCATTTATGAAGTGAATAAAGCCTGTGTGGAAGTTTATGAATTAATTGGTGGACAATATCAGTTATTAACAGCAAATGAACGTGGACATTATCCTATACATCCTTTAGAGGTTGAGTTAGGAATTTGGCATGGACAATATCAGAATATGGAATTACCTTGGCTACGTTGGTGGGATTCGCAAGGTAATTTGTTGTTGACTGGTGAGGAAAGGGCCGATCGCTTAACTGCCCAATTGCGATCGCTCGGCGTTGAACCAAATGCATAATCTTGACCAAAAATCAACTATTTATTCACATCCAACAACCGCGAAGTTTGTAACCGACTCATCCACTTCTCTAAATAAATTCGATTACCTTTTTCCTCAGAAGGATCTTTAGTATCCAAAGGATAAGGCATCAGTCCCAAAATCGTTGCTGTCGTCACGCAAAACATCGATTTTTGGAAACTCATGCAAATTTGGACTCGCAAATCATCTTCACCCCGGAGACTGCGACGATAAATTTCGTGCAAATACTCTGGAAGATAATGACGCATATCCTGCATCAACAGGGTGGGAGGAATACCCGCACCGCCTATGGGTAAGGGATCGGCATACAATGCGCCATATTGAAATCGACTTTGATCTGGGGGAATTTGAGCTCCTTGGGCGTTATATGAAACAGTACCGTGGAAAGGAGTTCCTCGGAAGAATACTGCTTCTACATAAGGTATTGCTGTATCTGCTAAGAAGGTCAAACCAACGCTTTTGGGAATGATTTCATAGACTTCATTCCGAATTTTGACGGCGTAGGTAATTGGGTTTGATGCATTTGCCACTAAACCTGCTTTAATATGGTCTACAACTTGGGGAATTGATTTGATTTCGCCTCGGTCGTAGCGGTCTGATAAGTTGAGGAACATATCAGCCATGACTCGCCAGAATTGACCTAAACCCGTGTAGTAAGCAGAGACACGCAACTGTTCTGTTAAAAAGTCTGGAAACAGTTGGTTAATACCCGGAATAAAAGGATTATTTTTAAATTTTGCAGCGATAACGGCTTGCGCTTTTTCTTGAAATTCTTGTGTGTCTAAATACGTATCTAGTCCGCCGCCACCGTGCCACATCATGCCTTTCATGCAATACTCGGCATATTCAAAATTAATTCGTTCATGCCACCAGTGACGGAGTAGTTTCTGAAAAGAAACCTCTCCATTAAAGTATTTAAAAAATGGGAAAAATATTAAAAACTGATGCTCGGCAATATAGTTAAGATTTTTTGAGTAGGCATCTAAAACTACGCCATAGCTTTTAAGAATACCAACAACTTCCAGGACATTTTCTGGATTATCGGGGAGTAATGCCTCTCCTTTTTGCAAACGTTCAATATACTCAGCTAAGGGATTGTGAGTCGTTTTCTTTTTAATAGTTACCATTGCTATCTCTCCAAAAGTATAGGGATTAGGGATTTAATACTGGGGATTGGACATTGAAAAGAGCCACAGAGGCAAGGGGCAGAGGGGAAAACTCTTTCTTCTCCCTTGCTCCCTGCTCCCTGCTCCCCTGCTTCTTCCCCAGTCCCTAATCCCCAGTCCCCATTGTTTTATCCAAGGACACTGTTGCTACTACGTTTTGGGTATTTACCATTGCTGTAATTGTTGGTTCAGTCCAGCGCACTAACCAGCCAGGTTGAATGCCGAAAATCACAATCAGCACAGCTAAAATTGCAGCTGGGGCGCGATCGCTCCAATACACTCGCGGCAAGTTGGTAACTTGTGCAGACAGGCGTCCAAAAAAGGCGCGGTTGAGAAGTATTAGAAAGTAAACCGCGGTTAAGCCTGTACCAATCATTGATAGCAGCGTTTGCACCGGAAAAACTGGGAAGCTACCCCGAAAAATAATGAATTCGGAAACAAATCCCAGCATTCCCGGTATACCAGCGCTGGCCATGACTCCCACAACAATCAAGCTACCAATTACGGGCATACCGCGTTCTGGGTTCAGCAGTCCTTGAAGAACTTCTAAATCGCGGCTTCCGGCTTTTTTATACACAACCCCTACTAGTAAAAACAGCATGGCGGAAATCAAGCCGTGGCTAATCATCTCCATAACAGCACCCAACACGCTTAATGGTGTAGCCGCAGCCGCCGCTAAAAGTACGTAGCCCATGTGTCCAATGGAACTGTATGCCACCATTTTTTTCATATCAGTTTGAGCGATCGCGCAGGATGCACCATACAGTACACTCACTACTGCCCAAGTCGCTAACCAAGGAGCCACATAAGCCCAAGCTTCTGGTAACAAATTCATGCCAAACCGCAGTAAGCCGTAAGTTCCCAACTTCAACAACACCCCAGCCAACAGCACAGAAATTGGTGTGGAAGCTTCAACGTGAGCATCTGGCAACCAAGTATGGAAGGGAACTAAGGGAATTTTAATCCCGAAACCTACCAAAATCCCCGCTAGCAGTAAAAGCTGTGTCGCTAAAGGTAGAGTCGTCGCGTTCAAGGTTGCTAGTGCAAAGTTAGAGGAACCACTCAGCCAAACCATGCCAAGGAAACTTGCCAAAATCAAGATTCCAGAAACGGCGGTATAAATGAGAAATTTTGTTGCCGCATAACCCCGCTTGGCTCCACCCCAAATAGCAATCAAGAGATACAGCGGAATTAGTTCCAATTCGTAAAACAGGAAAAATAGCAGTAAATCCTGTGCCAGAAAGGCTCCAGTCACCCCAGCGCTTAATAATAGGATCAAAGAGTAATAAAATTTAGGACGCTGTAAAGATTCATCGCTGCTGTAGATGGCAATGCAAGTTAACAATCCATTTAAAATCAGCAACGGCAAAGATAAACCATCTATCCCAAGATTATAGTTCAAGCCTAAAACATCTACCCAAGGGACAGACTCGGCAAACTGTTGAGTGATTTCCCCTGGATGGAACTGAATTGCTAGTACGATTGTCCACAAGAAAACAATACTGGCAAACACCAAAGCCACCCCACGGGCAAACTTCCCACTGATACCAGAGGGCGAGAAACCAATTAAACCTGCACCGATTAACGGCACTAGAATTAAAACACTAAGCATAGAATTCAGATAAGGAGAGCAGGGGAAAGGGGAGCAGAAGAGAATAAACTTTTAACTCCTAACTCCTGTACAGACGCGATTAATCGCGTCTCAGTTAAAAAGGCAATTTATCTAGTAAACCCGATGACCAGCTGATGAAAAAACCCAGGACGCTGACAACTGCTAGGATGGTCAACATATAGCCCTGAGATTGCCCAGAAATGCTGTATTTTAAAGTTTGTCCGCCGAGAATTGTCGCAAACCCAACCAAGTTTACTAGACCATCGACTAAATAGCGATCGCTCCAAGCAGAAATTTTAGATAGCAGTGCTACTGCACCTACCACAGTTACACGATAAACTCGATCAATATAAAAATCATAACCTAACAAGTCTTGCAGAAATCTCCACGCCAAGATTGTGGATCTTGACCAAGCTTTATGCAGATAAACTGTACACCCTACACCTATACCCACCGCAGTAGAAGCAAACAACGCTAACGCCACATACCAATTAATACTTTCCCAATCTGGTAGTAAGTACCATTGCTGTAGCATCAAAGGCAAAAGCAAAGTCAGCACTGTGAGAATCACCATTGGCAAGGCCATCTGCCAAGCAACTTCTGGGGTACGACGGGTCTTTTGTTGCGGTTTCCCCCAGAAGACTAATCTGAAAACTCTGGTCAAGTTCAATGCTGTCAAGCCATTGACCAATAATAAAACCCCAATCACCCAAGGGCTAATATTCACGAAACCGTCAGCCCATGCTAGCATTGCCCAAAAGCCTCCCAATGGTAGCAGTGTTACCATCCCCGCAGAACCGACAATAAAGGCAGTGGTGGTGGCTGGCATCCGTGACCACAGACCGCCCATTTCTGTCAAGTCTTGGCTTTGGGTAGTCAAAATTACTGAACCAGAACTCATGAATAATAATGCTTTAGCGATCGCATGAGTTAACAGCAACATCAAGGCCACACCCCCTTGCTGCAACCCCACCGCCAAAAACACTAAGCCCATGTATGCACTGGTGGAATGAGACAGCGATCGCTTAATATCAATTTGAGCTATGGATACTAATGTTGCCCCAATCGCTGTCACCGTGCCCATGACTACCAATACATTCAAGGCAACTGGCGACAGGGCTAACAATGGTTGCAGTTTATACAGTAGATAAGCACCACCAGCTACTACCAGCGAGTTTCGCATTACCGAGGCGGGATTGGGCCCTTCCATTGCCTCATCTAACCACAGGTGCAGTGGAAATTGGGCACATTTACCAGCAGGCCCAGCAATTAACGCCAACCCCAGCAATGCTGATGTCATTGGGCTTAAATTAGCTGTTTGCGCCCACTCATATAAATCTGAAAAGTTCAAACTGCCGGCTAAGGTAGAAAGCGTTACCACAGCCATCAGCAGCAACAAGTCTCCCACCCGTTTGGTTAAAAATGCATCCCGCGCCGCTGTCACCACTAGCGGTTGAGCATACCAGAACCCCACCAACAAGTAAGTCGAAAGTGTTAGGACTTCCAATAGGGCATAGCTAAGAAACAAAGAATCACTGATTGCTAGACCACTCAGCGCTGCTTCAAAAAATCCCAGCAGCCCAAAAAAACGCGCCAACGACCAGTCTTTTTCCATGTAACCCAGAGCGTAAACTTGTGCCAGTAAGCTTAACCCTGTAATTAAAACTGTTGCCCCAATGCTGATTGGCGATAGTTCCAAGCTAAAAGATAAGTCTAAATCCGCAGCTTTGAACCAGCTCACCAGTAGGTTTTCTGGTTCTCTATCCCAGATATTTTTAAATACAAACAGGCTATGAGCAAAAGCAAAAACTGTCGTTAACAAGTTTATGTATGCCGCAGGTCTTGGCCCTGTTCGCCGAATTATCCCTATTCCCCACGGCAACGTCAAAATTGCACCCAATAAGCTATATAAAGGCACAAACCAACTTGTTGAAAATAGAAATTGATTCATTTAAATTTCCCTTGACGACTCAGCCTTGATTTTAAAAAAGCTTTCACACAATTATTTATTCTAAAAAATTAATTTAAGAAAATATCAATGTTTTTTACTATTGTTTAAACTAAATTATCAGAAGTATTTTTACTTCACTTTCCTCTATTAAACTTCGATAAAATATAACTTTACATATGTAAAAGCATTTACTTGCCTTAACCTCACCGACCTTTTTACATTTGTATTTCTACTTTGGGCAAAGTACTTTATACGATATATTTGAAAAAATTATATATTTTTCACCTAGTCCTTGTACATCTAGCTAAAATTGGCAGAAGATAGTGGCAGCATAAGATACAGCCGTTTATCGCCACTCGCCAGATAAAATTACCCTTGGTTATGAATGTCGTTATTGAAATGTGATAAAGAAATTATAAAGCATAAGTGGCTGCTCTAGGAATCAGTAAACTTTAATTGCTCAGAAGCGCAGATAAATTTATGTTAAGTTTTTTAAAACTTTCTTATCATAAACTATTATAGTAATTTATATTGCCAGGAACGCCAAGCTTTCCTATGCTTAATTTGGAAGTGTTTTCTTAGCTCTAAGATAAAGCTCTCCCCGTCAAAAATTTTAAGCGACAGTACTGATTAGATTCATTTTGTAGGAGTTCTGCGATGCCAATTGCAGTTGGAATGATTGAAACGAAGGGCTTTCCAGCAGTCGTAGAAGCTGCTGATGCGATGGTGAAAGCCGCCCGTGTCACTTTAGTAGGGTATGAAAAAATTGGTAGCGCTCGCGTCACCGTAATAGTTAGGGGAGATGTATCTGAAGTGCAAGCTTCCGTAGCTGCCGGGGTTGAAGCGGCGAAAAGAGTAAATGGTGGTGAAGTCTTATCCACTCACATCATTGCTCGTCCTCATGAAAACCTGGAATACGTCTTGCCGATTCGTTACACAGAAGCTGTGGAACAGTTCCGTACCTAAGAGCTGTTTTAACAAAGTTAATTAACGCTCTTTACCTTTTTTGAGCATCGCTTTTGTCCAAGGCTAAAAACTTTAAATAGGGATTAAAACTAATGTCAATTGCAGTGGGAATGGTTGAAACGCTAGGCTTTCCAGCGGTAGTGGAAGCTGCTGATGCGATGGTGAAGGCTGCCCGTGTTACTCTAGTCGGCTATGAAAAAATTGGCAGTGGTCGAGTTACGGTGATTGTTCGGGGTGACGTGTCGGAAGTGCAAGCTTCTGTGGCCGCAGGTGTTGAATCAGTGAAGCGAGTCAACGGCGGACAAGTGTTATCTACTCACATTATTGCTCGTCCTCACGAGAACTTGGAATACGTCTTACCAATTCGGTATACAGAAGACGTAGAGCAGTTCCGGGAAAATGTGAATGCAATTCGTCCTTTCGGTAGAAGACCGTAATTTGTAATGCAAGTCGCTAAAGTTCGCGGCACAGTAGTTAGCACCCAAAAAGATCCAAGTCTTAGAGGTGTCAAACTACTGTTGTTACAATTAGTAGATGAAGACGGAAACATCCTGCCAGAATATGAGGTAGCAGCAGATAGTGTGGGAGCAGGAGTAGATGAGTGGGTACTTGTCAGTCGTGGCAGTGCTGCTCGTAAAGTTGTTGGCAATGAACAGCGACCATTAGATGCAGTGGTAGTAGCGATCATAGATACCATTCACGTTGAAGATCGCATGATCTACAGCAAAAAAGATCAATATCGATAGTCAACAGTTAGAGAAGTGAGGAGTGAGGAGTGAAAGTTAAAACTTATAACTCCTAACTCATAACTCCTAACTTAATACAGGAGGAGTCTCGAAATGGCAGTCCGCAACACGGCGGCACCCCCAACCCCGTGGTCAAGGAATTTAGCTGAACCCAAAATCCATGAAACTGCCTTTGTACATTCATTCTCCAATGTGATTGGAGATGTGCGGATAGGTGCAAATGTAATCGTTGCCCCGGGGACTACGATTAGAGCAGATGAAGGCAGACCTTTTTATATTGGTGAAAACACTAATATTCAAGATGGGGTTGTGATTCATGGGTTGGAGCAAGGTCGAGTAATTGGCGATGACCAAAATAAATACTCGGTATGGGTAGGCAAAAATGCTTGTATTACCCATATGGCTCTAATTCATGGACCAGCTTATATAGGGGATAATTCCTTCATTGGCTTTCGCTCTACGGTGTTTAATGCCAGAGTGGGTGCAGGTTGCATCGTGATGCTGCACGCTTTAATTCAAGACGTAGAAATTCCCCCAGGTAAATATGTACCTTCGGGAGCGATAATTACTAGCCAGCAGCAAGCTGACCGCTTGCCAGATGTGCAAGATCAGGATAAGGAATTTGCTCATCATGTGGTTGGGATTAATCAAGCACTCCGAGCTGGTTATCTTTGTGCTGCGGATAGCAAATGTATAGTACCCATTCGGGATGAGAACGCTAAATCTTATACAGGTAATGGTATTACGGTCTTAGAGTTGGAAAGGAGTAGTGAAGTGTCGAGCAATAGTTTGGGTGCAGAAACAATAGAGCAGTTGCGCTATCTATTGGAGCAAGGGTATAAGATTGGTACGGAACATGTAGACCAAAGACGGTTCCGCACGGGTTCTTGGACTAGTTGCCAACCAATTGAAACGAGATCCATCGGTGAAGCGATCGCAGCATTAGAAAGCTGTGTAAGAAACCATAGCGGCGAGTATGTCCGACTATTTGGCATTGACAAAGGTAGACGACGTGTGTTAGAAAACATCATCCAACGCCCGGATGGTGATATTAAACCAGCTACCAACTTTAAAGCTCCTGCTAATCGTGGCAATAGCAGTTACAGCAGCAGTAATGGTAACAGTAACGGCTCTAGCAGTGGCAAAGTCAATGGCGAAACTGTAGAGCAAATCCGCCAACTTCTGGCAGGTGGTTACAAAATTGGCATGGAACACGTAGATGAGCGCCGCTTCCGAACTGGTTCCTGGACTAGTTGCAAGCCAATTGAAGCAACTGCCATAAATCAAGTAATCTCCGCCTTGGAAGAATGTATAGAAAGCCATCAAGGCGAGTATGTGCGTTTAATCGGCATTGATCCCAAAGCTAAACGGCGGGTATTAGAGAC